>JAXDII010000092.1:0-70949 GCA_034664085.1 Thermoleophilaceae bacterium | reverse complement strand
CAGCGCGTGCTCCCCCGGCGTTTCCTGCCTGCCCCACGCCAACCGCACGGCTTTGACGATGTGCTCGTAGCCGGTGCAGCGGCAGAGATTTCCCGACAGCAGCTCGCGGATGGCCGCGTCGTCCGGGTAGTCGTCCGGATCGACGCCCGCCAGCGTCGTGATGAAGCCAGGTGTGCAAAAGCCGCACTGGAGGGCGTGGCACTGCTTGAAGGCCTCCTGCATCGGCGTCAGCTCGCCGCCCGGCGACAGTCCCTCGACGGTGACGATGTCGTTGCCGTCGAGCTGCGCGGCGAGCGTGATGCACGACCTGGCCGGCCGCCCGTCGATGAGGACGGTGCAGGCGCCGCAGACGCCGTGCTCGCACCCGGCGTGAGTCCCGGTGAGGCCCAGGTCCTCACGCAGGAAGTCCACGAGCAGCTTGCGCGCGGGCGCGCTCGCCTCGACGGGCTCGCCGTTCACCACGATCCGCACCGGCACGACGTCCGCGGGCATCGCCGTCACGCCGTCACCTCCCGCAGGCCGCGCGTCAGCAGGGTGCGCAGCAGGTCGGTCTTGTAGGAAAGCGTCGGCTCGTCGTGGACCTCGCCCACGATCTCCGTCTCCGCCGCCGCTCGCCCGATCAGGTCCTCGGTCAGCCGCTCCCCCTGCAGGCGCTCCTCAGTGACCGTGAGCCGGCGCGGCGCCGAGCCGATGCCCATGGCGGCGAGGCGTGCGAGGGCGACGGTGACGCCGTCCGCTTCGTAGGTGACCGCCACCGCGATGCCGGCCTGCGCGAAGTCGCCGGATCGGCGCGCGTACTCGACGAAGGCCGTCCGCGCGTCCAGCACCCCGAAGCGCGTCTCCACGAGGACCTCGTTGTCTTCGAGCGTGGTCATGTAGGGCCCGACGAAGAAGTCCTGGGCAGCGATCACGCGTTGGCCGGCAGGCCCGGCGGCCACGAGCTCCGCGTCCAGCGCCAGCGCCACCGCGGGCAGCTCGGCGGCGGGGTCCGCGTGCGCCACGCTTCCCCCGATCGTGCCGCGCGAGCGGATCTGGAGGTGGCCGACGTGCCGCAGCGCCTGGCCGATCAGCGGGCAGGCCTCGGCGACCAGCGGGGAGCGCTCGGCGTCCAGCTGGCGCACGGCGGCGCCGACGGCCAGCACGCCGTTGCGGCGCTCGATGCCGCGCAGGGCCTCGATGTGAGCCACGTCGACGAGCGTCGACGGCCGTGCGAAGCGGAAGTTGAGCATCGGCACCAGGCTCTGTCCGCCGGCCAGCACCTTGGCGTCCTCGTCCGCGGCCAGCAGCTCCACCGCGTCCTCCACGGAGCCGGCCCGGGCGTAGGCGAAGGGCGGCGGCTTCACGAGACCGCCCCCAGCTCGCGCGCCGAGCGCAGCGCGCCCAGGATGCTCCGCGGGGTGATCGGTGTCGCGACGATCTCGTCGATCCCGAACTCCGACAGGGCGTCCTCGACGGCCGTCGCGATCGCCGGCGCGGGGCCGATGATGCCCGCCTCGCCGGCGCCCTTCGCTCCCCACGGCAGCCCCGGCGCGGGGCTCTCGAAGTGCACGATCTCCATCGGCCCGATCTCGCTCGCCGTCGGGATCAGGTAGTCCATGAACGACGTGGCGAGCGGCTGGGCCGCGTCGTCGTAGGCGAACTCCTCGTACAGCGTTCCGCCGATCCCCTGGGCGACTCCGCCCTGGATCTGGCCGTCCACGATGTTGGCGTTGAGGACGCGGCCGCAGTCGTGGGCCACGATGTAGCGCGCGACGTGCACGTCCCCCGTCCCGAGGTCCACGCGCACGACCACCGAGTGGCTGGCGTTGGTGTAGGTCGGACAGGCGTTCATGCGGCCGTCTTCCCGCGGGACGTGCTGGATCCCGGGCGGCGCGTAGGTCGCCTTCGTCTCGAGCCCGGGCTCGACGCCGTCGGGCAGGTCGTGGATCCTGATCAGCGCCGCGTGTGCGATGTCGCTCCAGGACACCGACGCGTTCGGCGTGCCGGCCACGTGGAGCCTGCCGTCCGCGAACTCGATGTCCTCGGGCGCCGCCTCCAGCAGGTGCGCGGCAATCCGCGCGCCCTTGGCGCGCAGCTCGACGGCCGCGCGGTGAATCGCGCCGGAGGCGACGATCGTGCTGCGGCTGCCCCAGGCGCCGAGCCCGTACGGCGCACGGTCGGTGTCGCCCATCACCACCCGGACGTCCTCGAGCGGCACGCCCAGCTCGTGCGCCGTGACGGTGGCGACCATCGTCGACACGCTCTGGCCGTATGCGGAGATCCCGACCGCAACGGTGACTCCCCCGTCCGGGTCGAAGCGGATGTCGCACGCGTCCTGCGACGTCCAGTGGCCCGTGGTCCCGAAGTAGGTGGGCGCGACGCCCTCGACGTACGTGGCGTACCCGAGCCCGTAGCGGATGTCGGCCGACGTCTCCTGTGCGCGCAGCTCGGCCAGGACGGCGGCGCCCCGCTCGGCGACGCTCTCGAGCGCCGCCAGGTGGCTGCCCGAGTCGAGCTCCGATCCCGTGGCGGTGACGTACGGCAGCTCGTCCTCGCGGATCGTGAGGCGCCTGCGCAGCTCGACGCGGTCGATCCCGAGCTCCTGTGCGATCCGGTCGACGAGCCGCTCCATGGCGAAGCACGACTCCGGGAGCCCGAAGCCGCGGTAGGCGCCGGCCGGGGTCTTGTTGGTGACAACGGCGATCACGCCCGACTGCTGGCGTGGAATCCGGTACTGGCCGGTGAGCGACGCGACCGCGACGAAGTCGGGGTTGAAGCCGTTCGGGAAGACCTCGCCCGAGCCCACGTCGTGGTACACGCAGGCCCGCAGCGCCTCGATCTCGCCGTTGTCGTGCACCGCCGCCTCGAGGTCGATGCGCACGTCGCGCGCCTGGGCGGCGCTGACCATGTGCTCGTAGCGGTCGTCGATCCAGCGAACGGGACGCTCGAGCCGGCGAGCGAGCCAGGCGACGACGTAGTCCTCGGGGTAGACCTGGGCCTTGATGCCGAACCCGCCGCCGACGTCGGGCGCGACCACCCTGATGTCCCCCTCGGCGATCCCGAGGACGTAGTGGAGCATCGTCCGGGCGATGTGCGGGAACTGCGTCGAGGTCCAGACCGTGAGGCGGTCCTCCTCGTAGGAGGCCACCGTCCCGCGCGGCTCCATCGGCACGGCGCCGTGGCGCTGCATGTAGTAGCTGCCGCTCACCGTGCGCAGGCGATCGAAGGCCTCGTCCTTGTCCTCCTCGAGCCGCACGTCCACGAGCCGGTTGTCGGGCCAGTCCTCGTAGAGCCGGGGCGCGTCCGGCGCCAGGGCGTCGTCGATCGACGCGAGTACCGGCAGCGGCTCGAGATCCGCGTACAGCAGCTCGACGGCGTCCTCGGCCACGTACCGGTCGACGGCCACGACGGCCGCCAGCGGCGCGCCGACGTAACGCACCCGCCCGCGGCAGAGCGGGAAGGTCCCCACCGGGCGAGCCAGATCGGGGTCCGGGAAGTCGGGCACCGCGGCGACGTCGTCGAGGTCCTCCGCGGTGAAGACGCCGATCACTCCGGGCAGCGCGCGCGCCGCCTCGCAATCGATCGACTTGATCTCGGCGTGCGCCAGCTGAGACCGCAGGAAGGCCACCTCCACCGCGCCGGCCCGGCGGATGTCGGCCACGTAGCGGCCGCGGCCGGTGAGCAGGCGGTCGTCCTCCATCCGCGGCGCGCGGTCGCCGAGGCCGACGCCGGGGCGCGAGAAGAGGCTCTGCTGGTGCTCGTGGAACTCCATTCCGGGCCTCAGGCGGCCTCGGACTCAGAGGAAGGCAGGGTTTCGAGCAGCTCCGCGGTGGACCGCACGGTGCAGAAGTTGTTGTCGAGGTACTCCAGCGCGTTGCGGTGGAGCGTGGGCGTCATGGCGACGCACGCGTCCTCGACGACGACCACGCTGTAGTCGAGGTCACCCGCGTGCCTGACGGTCGTCTCGACGCAGCTGTTGGTCCAGATGCCGCAGACGGTCAGCGTCGTGACGCCCATGTTGCGCAGCGTGTGGTCGAGCGCGGTCGAGGTGAAGCAGCCGGATCCCGACTTGGTCAGGACCAGATCGCCGTCCTGGGGCGCGATCTCCTCGAGGATCTGCGCCTCCTTGCTGGCGACGGTGCAGATGAGTCCCTGTGCGCGGTGCCGGCTGGTCTGGTCGGAGCCATCGCCGCGCACCGACGCACAGCGCGCGTAGATCACCGGCAGGCCCGCGCTGCGGTAGGCCGCGGTCAGGCGCGCGACCGCCGGGACGACGGTCCGCTCGATGCGGCCGATCGCGTAGTCGATGCCTTCGGCCATCCCGGTCTCGCGCAGGCGCTTGAAGAGGCCGTGGTCGCGGGACGCCGTCAGGTACTGCAGGTCGATGACCAGCAGCGCTGAACGAGCTGACTCGAACTGCACCTCCGGAACCCGGATCGTGGCTTCCCAAGCCGCGCTCTCCGACGTTGCCTGCATCGGCCTCCCCTCGACTCCGACCGGCTCCCCGGCACCGGTTGCGAGCACCCTATGCGGTTGCCTGGCAACGTGTCAAGGGTCTTTTGACAACTGCCGAGCAGTTGCCTGGTCAATTACCTGAGTGGCCCAGCCAGCGCGACCTGAGTGAGCGTCCCGATGAAGTCCTCGGCGCCCGTCCGCAGCTCCTCGTACCAGCGCTCCGAGTCGCCGGGGACGAAGCCGCACATCACCTCGCAGCGGTGCCGCGCGGCCGCAACGACGGGCTCGGCGCGGTGCCGGCGCTCGCTGTCGTAGCGGGCCAGCGCGTCGTCCACGCCGACCCCGCAGGTGAGCAGGCAGCGCGCCAGGACGAGCGAATCCTCCATGGCGAGCGCGCCTCCCTGCCCGAGCGTCGGCGTCGACGCGTGTGCCGCGTCGCCGATCAGCGCGATCCGGCCGTTGACGTAGGTCGGCAGGGGCTCCAGGTCGTGCACCGGCATCCGCGGCAGGCCCTCGCCGATCGCGTCGATCAGGTCCTGCACCGGCTGCGCCCAGCCCGCGAACAGCTCGCGCAGGGTCGCCTTGTCGCCCTCCGGGGAGCCGGCGTGGTCCTCCGCGACGGGCGCGTCGAAGAAGTAGTAGAGCCGGTCGCCGCTCACGGGGAGGATGCCGAGGCGGCGTCCGTCCCCGACGTAGAAGCTGAACACGTCCGGCGGGTTCAGCCCCAGCTCGCCCGGCACCATCCCGAGCCAGGTGGAGTACCCGTAGCGCAGCTCGGCGGCGGTGTTCACGAAGCCCCTGACCACGGAGCGCACGCCGTCGGCGCCGATCACGAGGTCGGCGGCCGCCTGCCGGCCGTTGGCGAACTGGACCGTCGCCGACCCGTCGCGCTGCTCCACGCCGACGCATTCGTGTCCGAGGTGCAGCCGCTCCGCGCCGAAGCGGTCGAGCAGCGCCGCCTGCAGGTCCTCGCGCGCGAGCGGGTACGCGCGCTGCCCCACGGACATCGTGAGCGGCTCGAGGTCGATCGTCGAGAGGCGCTCGCCGGTGCTCGAGTGGTAGCGCACCGCGCTGATCGGCGGGCTGTGCGATTCGATGCGCCGGCCTACGCCGAGCGCGTTGAGCGCCTTGGCCCCGTTCGGCCACATGCAGACCCCTGCCCCGACCGGCAGGATCTCCGGGGCGCGCTCGTAGACGTCGGCCTCGAAGCCGGCGTCCCGCAGCGCGATCCCGGCTGACAGCCCGCCCATGCCGGCGCCGACGACGGCGACCCGCAGCGGATCCGGCGTCATCGGCCCCCGATGTGCGCCGCCAGGACCTCCTTGTCGAGCGACAAGCGGCTCTCGCTGGCGGGAATGCGCTGTCCGATCTGGCGGCGGCGGCGGACGGCGAAGCGGAACGCCTTCGGCAGGTACCAGCAGCGTCCCCAGTCGACGGGCCGGCCGTCCGGGGTGCGCACCACGGTGTTGAGGAAGAGGGCGGCCAGTCCCGGGGCGACACCCAGCCGCTCGGCGACGTCGGCGCTGAGGTTGACCGGCTCGATGTCGGAGTCGGCGTACTCCGCGTCGACCTCGGGGTGGCCGAGGATGACGTCGAGCGTGGAGCCGTGGAACTCGTCCTTGAGCAGGTCGAAGGGGATCACGCCCTCCGGTATGTGGTCGACGATGTAGCCGACGCGGTTGCCTCCGAGCGACTTCACCCGGCGGACCACCATCACCTGGTGGCCGAGCGGGACCTCCAGCGTCGTGGCCAGCTCGGGGTCGGCCGGGACGGCTTCCCACTCGAGCTCCTCGGTGTCGATCGTCTGGCCGGCCTCGCGCGCGAAGGTCTCGACCGAGCAGAGCCGGTCCAGGCCGTTCGTCAACGTCTCCGGCCGCGGCAGCACCATCGTGCCGAGCCCGTGCCGGATCGCGACGATCGCCGCGTGCTGGAGCATCAGGAGCGCTTCCCGCACCGTGGGACGCGACACGCCGTACATCGCGCTCAGGTCCTTCTCGCTCGGCAGCAGCGCGCGCTCCGGGATCACCCCGGAGAGGATCAGGTCGCGGGCGATCGCCTCGCAGAGCTGTTCGGCGAGCGAGGGGCGGTCACGCCGCCCTGCCGCGGGCCGGGACCACTCGCTCGCCCAGGGGACGGTCATGGGCGTCAGTCAAGCAGTTGCCTGGTCTGTGGTCAAGGCTTGTCTGGTCTCGCTGCGCGCAGCCGGCTGGTCTCGTCCTCGTCCGCCTCGCCGTCGGCGCCCAGTGCGACGCCGTAGAGCTCCCTGGCGGCAGCGGGGTCGAGCAGCTCGTTGCGCACGTCGTCGGCTACCGCGCCGGCGTCCCGCTCGAACGGGTTGCCGTAGCCGCCCCCGCCCGCCGTCCGGTGGCTGACCACGGTCCCCGCGGGCAGGGCCACGCCCGCGGCCTGGTGCAGCACACGTTCAGCATCGGAACCGGGATCGACCGCCAGCGCGCTCGGCTCGCCCTCGCCGCCCCCGAACAGCCCGTAGGGCGGGAAGGAGTAGTGGTCCAGCGCCACGCTCATCTCCAGCGGGACGAGCGTGCGGTAGTCGTAGCTCACGCCCCAGCCGCCGCGGCGCCGGCCGGCGCCGGCGGACCCCTCGCGCAGCTCGTAGCTGTCGGCGAGCAGTGCCGGGAAGCGGGTCTCCATCACCTCGCAGGGGATGTTGTAGTTGTCGCCGGACAGCAGCGAGACCATGGCGGAGTTGCCGTCCTCCTGTGCGCGGGCACCCCACCCCCCGGCGTACGGCGAGAAGTGCACGAACTCGCGGCCCTGGTCGTCGGTGCCCGCGAGCGTCAGCGCGCTGACCGTGCCGAACGTGCCCGCGATCACGTCGTCCGGAAGCACCGGGGCGAGCGCCCGCAGGATCAGCTCGATCAGGCGAACCGAGAGATCGGCCGTGCCGGTGGTGGTCGGGGCGGGCGAGACCGGACGGAAGACGCACCCGGGCGGCGCGACGACGCCGATCGGACGGTAGGAGCCCTCGTTGGTCCCCATCGACGTGTCGGTCAGGAACATCACCGCTTCGCGCGAGCACGCGACGGTCGTGTGCCAATGGCCGTTGCCGCCCGAGGAGGCTCGCTGGGGCGCGCTGCCCGTCACGTCCACCACGATGTCGCTCCCGCGCACCGTGACGTCGACGCAGATCGGTATCGGCTCGTTGGTCGTGCCGTCCCCGTCGTGGAAGCCCGCGGTCGAGTACACGCCGTCGGGGATCCGCTCGATCGCCGCCCGGACCATGCGCTCGGCGTGGTCGAGCAGGTGTCCGACGGCGGCGTCCACGACGTCGATCCCGTACTTGCGGACGATCTCCGTGGCGCGCTGCTCGGCCGTCTTGCCCGCCGCGAGCTGGGCGAACAGGTCGCCGCGCTCGATGTCCGGCACCCGCACGTTCGACAGGAAGATGTCGATGACCGCCTCGTTGAGGACACCGGCGTCGTAGAGCTTCACCGGGGGCAGGCTGAGGCCCTCCTGGTAGGTGTTCTGGGCGTCGGGCGCGTAGCTGCCCGGGTTCTTGCCGCCGATGTCGAGGTAGTGCGCCTTGCTGGCGCTGAACATCACCAGCCGGTCCTCGAAGAACACCGGCATGATGATGTTGATGTCGTTCTTGTGGAACGACGACCCCTCGGCGAAGTAGGGGTCGTTCGACATGAACACGTCGCCGGGGCGCATCGCCTCCACCGGGAACTTCGACGTGACGGCGTCGAGCGCGAAGCTCATGCTGCCGTTGAACGACGGGATCCCCTCGGCCTGCGCGATCAGCCTCCCCCCCGCGTCGAACACCACGCAGCTGAAGTCGTGGACGTCGCGGATGATCGTCGAGTAGGCGGTGCGCGTGAGGGTGACGCTCATCTCGCGGACGACGGCGGTGAGCGCCGACCGGATCACCTCGAGCGTCACCGGGTCGACCGTCCGGGTGTTGCCGTCTAGCGCTTCCGTTGCACTGGCCATCGGGGTCAGCCCTCCTCGTGGATGTGCAGGTTGCGGAAGCGGTCGATCAGGCCGTACTGCCCTGCCAGGATCAGCATCGTGGACCGAGGGTCCTCGACTATGCAGGGCCCCGGCAGCCGGTCGCCGTCCAGCAGGCCCTCGACGTCGTAGATCGCGGTGTCCATCCAGCCCTCGCCGTCGACGTAGACAGAGCGGCGCGAGCTGGGCTCGGGAGTGGCCGCCGGGCTGCGCTGCGCGACGGTCGGCAGCGCGGGCCGCTCGGTGAACCCGATGCCCGCGACGCGCAGGTTCACGAGCTGCACCGGGAAGTCCGGCATCCCATAGCCGTAGATGCGCTCGTGCAGCGCGTTGAACTCGCTCTCGAGCGCCTGCGGGTCGATGCGCTCGCCGGCGGCCGGGCAGGGCACGTTGAGGTGGTACTCCTGCCCGATGTAGCGCAGGTCCGCCGAGCGGCGCAGCTCGAGCGCGGACTCGTCCAGCCCCTCCCCCAGCAGTCCGTTGCGCGCCTCCTGCTCGAGCGCCTCGAAGACGCTCTCCACCTCGTCGCCGTCCAGCTCGGCGATCGGACGCACGTAGGTGCGCGAGCGGTCGTGGCGGAAGTCCGTTCCGAGCATCCCGATCGCGGACAGCGACCCGGGGTTGCTCGGCACGACGGCGTGCGGGATGTTCAGCTCGCGCATCACCGCGGCGGTGTGCAGGCCTCCGCAGCCGCCAAAGCCCATCAGCACGAAGTCCCGCGGGTCGAGCCCCCGCTCGATCAGGATCGAGCGAACCGCCTTGGACATGTTGGTGTTGACGATCTGCACGACGCCCGCAGCCGCCGCGACCAGGTCCAGTCCGAGCGGCTCGGCGATCTTCTGGCCGACCGCGGCCGCGCTGCCCTCGACGTCGAGCTGCATCGCTCCGCCGAGGAAGTAGTCGGGGTTGAGCCGCTTGAGCACGAGGTTGGCGTCGGTGACGGTCGGCTCGACTCCGCCGCGTCCGTAACAGACCGGCGCGGGGTCGGCCCCGGCGCTCTGGGGCCCGACCCTCAGGGCGCCGCCGGCGTCCAGCCACGCGATGCTGCCGCCGCCGGCCCCGATCGAGACGATCTCGATCATCGGCGCCAGGATCGGCCAGCCCTCCGCGACGGTGCTCTCGACGGTCGTGACCGCGCGCCCGCCGGCGATCACCCCCATGTCGCTGCTCGTGCCGCCGATGTCCAGCGTGACGACGTCCGGACACGCGATCGCCTCCGCCAGCGCGAGCGCTCCGACGACGCCGCCGCTGGGTCCGGACATCACCGTCCGCGCCGGCCAATCGCAGGCCGCCGACGTGCTCATGACGCCGCCGTTCGACTGCATGACCAGCAGCTCCCGGCGCAGGCCGCGGTCCTCCAGCTGCCCGCGCAGCCGGTGCAGGTACGACGTGATGATCGGGATGGTGGCCGCGTTGACGCAGGTGGTCGAGGTGCGCTCGAACTCGCGCCACTCCGGCGCCACCTCGCTCGAGATGCAGATCGCGACGCCGGGAAGCTCCTCGACCAGGATCTCCTTCACCCGCCGCTCGTGGTCGGGGTTTGCGTAGGCGTGCAGCAGGCAGACGCCCACGGCCTCGACCTCGGCCTCGCGCAGCCGGCGCGCAGCCTCGCGGACCTCGTCCTCCGCCAGCTCGGCCAGCACCTCGCCGGTGTGGCGGACCCGCTCCGTCACCTCCAGCCGCAGCCAGCGCGGGATCAGCGGCTTGGGCTTGACGTACTGGAGGTCGTACATGCGCGGGTTGTTCGTGCGCATGATCTCCAGCACGTCGCGGAACCCGCGCGTGGTGACCAGGCCGGTGCGCGGCAGGTCGAGCTGGAGCAGGGCGTTGAGGACGACCGTCGCGCCGTGGACGAACAGGTCGACGTCGCCGAGGTTGCCGCCGTCGTGGTCGGAGAGGATCTCCTCCGCGCCGGTCAGGATGCCCTGCGTGAAGTCGCGCGGCGTGGACGGCGTCTTGTGCACGCGGACCGCGCCCTCGCCGTCGACCAGCACGAGGTCTGTGAACGTGCCGCCGATGTCGGCCGCGAGCCTGTACGTCACGTGTCGATCCCCTCTTCCCTAGGTCACTCGCCGACCGGGCGCCGCCGGCGGACGACGAAACGAAAGTGCTCGGGGAGCAGCCAGACGGTCGCCCAGTCCGCCGCCCGCCCGTCCGCCGTCCAGACGACGGTGTCCACGTACAGCGCGGTCGTCCCCGCCGGCACTTCCAGCCGGCCAGCGATCTCCTTCGGGAGCTTGACGGGCGTGTACTCCGCGTCCGCGTACTCCACGTCGACCTCGGGATGGGCCAGCAGCACGTCGAGAGCGGAGCCGGAGAGCTCCGAGCGCAGCGTCTCGAAGGGCAGGATGCCGCTCGGCACGCGGTCCATCACCCATCCGACGCGGACGCCGTCGAAGCACTTCACGCGCCGCACCTCCACCACGGGGTGCCCCTCCTCCACGCCGAGCCGCTCCGCGGTTGCCGCGTCGGCGGGCAGCTCCTCCGCCTCGAGGTCCACGTCGGACACCGTCTGGCCCGCCTCGCGCGCAAACGTGTCGATCGAGCTGAGCCGGTCGAGGCCGTGGACGACCGACGCGCTGCGCGGCAGCACGGTCGCGCCGACGCCCTGGCGGATCGACACGAGGCCGGCCTCGCGCAGCCCGTGCAGCGCGGCGCGTACCGTCACGCGCGACACGCCGTAGCGCTCGCTCAGCTTGTGCTCCGACGGCAGCTTGCTGCCCTCCGGAACCTCGCCGCTCATGATCCACTCCTTCGCGATCACGTCGCGGACGTCGTAGGCGAGCGGACGCCCCTGGCGCCGCAGGCTGAGCCGGGCGGCGGCGTCGCCGCGCGTGCTCACGCCGGCACCTCCGCCCGGGAGGCCACCAGCGCCGCAACGCGCGCGACGACCTCGCTCGCGGCCAGCACGTCGGCCTCGGCCACGTTCTCGTCCTGCCCGTTGGCGCCCGAGGCGACGATGTCGTCGGCGCCGGCCCCGAACAGCACGGTCGGCACGCCGTGCTGGCCGAACCAGCGTGCGTCGGTGTAGAGCGGGACCCCGCGCAGCGGGACCGGCTCGCCCAGGACCTGCTCCGCCTCGGACTGCACCGCGCGCGCCCAGTCCTCCGACTCCGGCGTGGGCCGGAGCGGCAGGGCGCGCTGCGCCATCTCGACCTCGGCGCTGGCCCCGGCATCCGACACCAGCTCGGCGATCAGGCGTCGCAGGTGCTCCTCCGCGGCCTCGAAGTCCTCGTCGGGTGTGACGCGGCGGTCGATCAGCATCTCCACGGTCCCGGGCGCCAGGCCCAGCCACTGCCCGCCCGAGAGGCGGGTGACGTTGAGCGTCGGGTGGCCGATGCCGGGCACCGCGCCGTCGCATCGGATGCCGCGCAGGCGATCCCCCTCGCGGATGAGCGCGGCGGCGACGGCCACCGCGTGCCGCATGGCCTCCTGCTCCGGCGGCACGGCCGCCTGGTGCGCAGCGCGTCCGCGAAACGTCAGCCGGACCTGGAGCGCGCCGTTGTGGGCGATCCCGATCCCGTGCGTCGGACCGGCGGTGATGGCGCGCCGGGGCTGCAGGCCGTACTGCTCGAGCAGGGCGCGCGGTCCGCGGTCGCCGCCGCTCCCCTCGTCGGAGGTGATCGCCACGAGCACGGTGCCGGCGGGCTCCTCGAGCACCGCGGCCGCGGCCGCGACCCCGTACGTGTAGGCCGCGACGTCGCTCTTCGAAAGCGCGGCTCCGCGGCCGTAGATGCGGCCGTCGCGGCGGACCGCGCCGTACGGATCCTCGGTCCACTCCGGCGTCGGCGGCGAGGCGTCGAGGTGTGCGTTGAGCACGAGCTCCGGCGTCATCGTGCGCGGACCGAGCCACCCGAGCACCGTGGGGATGGCGAACCCCTCCGGCGCCTGAGAGTCATGTCGCTCGACCGTGAGCCCGAGCGAGGACAGCTTGGCCGCCGCGACCTCGGCGGCGGCGGTGCAGTCGCCCGGCGGGTTGTCCGTCGGGATGGCGATCAGCTCGCCGGCGTAGTCGAGCAGCTCCGGGCCCCGGCCGCGCACCCATTCGGCCGCGGCCGAACCTGGATCGCGACCGGTCACGGGCCTACGGGGACCGGCTGTGGCTCCTCCGCGGTCGCGGCCAATACCTGCTCGGTCGAACGGAGGAGCGCGAAGTTGTCGCCGAGATAGCGCAGCGCCCACGCGTGGTTCTCGGGCGACATGGCTACGCACGCGTCCTCGACCAGGACGACGTTGTAGTCCAGGTCGCCGGCGTGACGAGCCGTCGTCTCGACGCAGCTGTTGGTCCACATGCCGGTCAGCACGACGGTCTGCACGCCCATGTTTCGCAGCATGTGGCTCAGGTTTGTCGAGGTGAAGCACCCCGAGCCGGACTTCGTCAGGACGACGTCGCCCGGGACCACCTCGAGCTCGGAGAGGATCTGCGCCTCGTGCGACCACTCGGCGCACACGAGCCCCTGCGCCCTGTGCCGGGCGGTCTGATCGCTGCCGTCGCCGCGCACCGAGGCCGACCGCGCGAAGACGATCGGCGCGCTGCGAGCGCGGAAGGCGCGCACCAGACGGTTGACGTTCGGGACCACCACCTGCTCGATGCGGCTGATGGCGTACTCCGCCTCGTCGGCGAGGCCAATCTCGCGCAGCCGGACGAACAGGCCGCAATCGCGCCGGGCGAAGGAGTTCTGCAGGTCGATGACGATCAGCGCAGCGCGGCTGTAGTCGATCTCGGGCTCGGGGACGCGGATTACTGCTTCCCACGCCTTGTTCTCATTCGCCATTCGGGCTCTCCTCAGGCCTAGCACCCAACTGCCTGGTAGTCATGTGCCAGCGACCCTACAACGTCCCTCGGCGACGCGCAACGGACGCCGCGCGGGTCAGGCGCCGCGTACGAGCTCGGCGCCGGCCACCAGCGACTCGAGCTTGCCGTACGCGCTCGCGCGCGGCAGGTACTTCATCCCGCAGTCGGGCGCCGCGACCAGCTCGTCCGGCCGCTTGTGCGGCAGCGCCCGCCGGATGCGGTCCGCGACGGTGTCGGGCGTCTCCACCTGCTCGTCGCTCAGGTCGAGCACCCCCAGGATCACGGTCTTGTCCGGGAGCGTGTCCAGCACGGCCAGGTCCAGCCCCGACTGCGCGGTCTCGATCGAGACCTGGGCGCAGGAGCACTCGGCGAGCTCGGACAGGAACGAGTAGCCCTCGGGCCGCTCGTGGATGATCGCCGCGTAGCCGAAGCAGATGTGCAGGGCCGTCGTCACCTGGATGCCCTCCAGCGCACGCTCGACGGCGCGCACCCCGTAGCGCCGGGCCGCCTCCGGCCTGGCCTGGAGGTACGGCTCGTCGATCTGCACGACGTCGGCCCCGGCGGCGGCCAGGTCGGCGATCTCGGCGTTGATCGCGGCGGCGTAGGCGAGCGCCAGCTCCTCGTCGCTCTCGTAGAAGTCGTTCTGGGCCTGCTGGGACATCGTGAACGGCCCCGGCACCGTCATCTTGACCGGGCGGCTGGTGTGCGCCTTGAGGAACGCGAGGTCGCGCACCTGGACCGGCTCAGGCCGGGCGACAGGGCCCACGACGCGCGGCACCGGGTTCGGGTGGCCGCTGCGGTCGAGCGCCGTGCCGGGCTGGTCGACGTCCACCCCGTCGAGCGCGGTCGCGAAGCGGTTCGAGTAGCTCTCGCGCCGCATCTCGCCGTCGGTGAGGATGTCGATGCCGGCCTGCTCCTGGTCGCGGATGGCCAGCAGCGTGGCGTCGTCCTGCGCCTGCTCGAGGTAGGCCGGGTCCACTCGCCACAGCTCGCGCGCCCGGATCCGCGGCGGGAAGCGGTCGCGCAGGCGCTCGCGGTCGATCAGCCAGTCCGGCTGTGCGTACGAGCCCACCAGAGTCGTCGGCAGGGTCTTCGCATCGAGGCGTCCCACGGCCACATTGTCCGCCACCCGCAGCCAGCGTGCATCCACATCGTGCGCTGGCCACCTTCATACGCGGCTCTTACACGGCCGACTTAGCGTGGTCTCGTGATCCGGAAGGTTAGGGAGCGCCTACGCAGCGAAGGAGTCCGTGCGACCGCGGGGCTCGCCCTGCGCCGGCTGCGTAATCGAGCGTACCTTCGCGAGCAGCACGTCTGGTACCAGTGCGACCTCGACGAGCAGCGGCCGCGCCGGGAGCTGCCCCCTCCCGTCACCCTGGTGCGCGCCACCCTGGCGAACGTGGACGCGGTCGGGCAGCTGGGGCAGTCCGTGGAGGAGGCGCGCGAGCGCCTCGAGGCGGGCAACGACGTCTGGCTGGCGCTGGACCGCGGCGAGCCCGTGTTCGTGTGCGCCGCCTTCCACCACGCCACGCCGGTGATGGCGGCGTCGACCGGCACCCTGGCCCTGCCGCGCGGAGCCGCCTGCATCGAGGACTCGTTCACGCTGGCCGCCGCCCGCGGGCGGGGCATCGGCCCAGGGGCATGGACGCTGATCTGCGACCAGCTCGAGCAGGCCGGGTACACCGCGGTGGTCTCCAAGATCGAGACTGCCAACACGGCTTCGCGCCGAGCGGTCGAGAAGGTGGGCTTCCGCCCCGTGGCGGTCATGTCCCACAGGCGCGTGGCCCGGCTCCGGTACACGGCGGTCGAGCCGATCGGCATCGGACTCGGCGCCGAGCTGGCAGCCCGCCTGCTCTAGTTGTGCCTTAATGGTCCTGCAATGGGCGGGGCTCGCATAGGCACCATCTCCGTCGTCGCGCCGGTGCGCAACGAGGGCTCGAACGTCGACGTGTTCGTCAGCGACCTTGCCGCGCAGGACTTCGGCGGCGAGCTGGAGGTGCTGGTCGCCGACGGCAACTCCGACGACGGCTCCGCCGACAGGCTGCTCGCCGCCGGCCGCGCCGCCGGCCTCGACCTGCGCGTGCTCGAGAACCCCGCCGGCTGGGTCTCCCACGGGCTGAACGCATGCATCCGCGAGGCCCGCGGCGACCTGATCGTGCGGCTCGACTGCCACTCGCGCTACTCCCCCGACTACCTGCGCCGCTGCGCCGAGCTGTCCGAGCAGACCGGCGCATGGAACGTGGGCGGGCGGCTGGTTCCGACGGGCATCACGCCCACGGAGCGCGCCGTGGCCTGCGCCATGGACAGCCCGTTCGGGGGCATCGGCTGGACGCGCGCGTCCACGGACGGACCAGTCGAGACCGACACGGTCACGTTCGGCGCCTTCCGGCCCGAGGCGTTCGAGCACGCCGGGCTCTACGACGAGACGCTCGTCCGCAACCAGGACGACGAGTTCAACCTGCGCCTGCGCCGCGCCGGCGGACGCATCGTGCTCGACCCCGCGATCACGGTGATGTACCGGCCGCGCGGCTCGATCGCGCGCGTCTGGCGCCAGTACTACGAGTACGGGCTCTGGAAAGTGCCCGTGATGCTGAAGCACCGCCGCGTGCTGACCATGCGCAGCGTGGCCCCGCTCGCCTTCGTGCTCGCCACCCTCGTGCTGCTCGCGGCCACCGCCCGCTTCCCGCTCGCGCGCCGTCTGCTGGTCTTCCAGTGGACGCTCTACGGCTCCGCCGGGGTCGCCTTCGCGGCGCGCAGCGTGCGCCAGCACGACGAGTCGTGGGTCCTCGTGCCCCGTGTGCTGGCGGCCTTCCCGGCGTTCCATCTGGGCCACGGCTCGGGGCAGATCGTCGGCTGGCTGCGCGCGCTGGCCCGCGGTCGCCGATGAAGGCCCACACGCTGATGTACCACGACGTCGTCGACCCCGGCGGCGACGTCTACTCGGTCACGCCCGGCCGCTTCCGCGAGCACCTGGACGCAATCGAGCGGGCCGTCGGCCGCCCGCCCCAGCGGGGCGACGCGCTGTCGGGTGGCGCGACGCCGTGGATGATCACCTTCGACGACGGCGGCGCCAGCGGCCTGGCGGCCGGTGAGGAGCTCGCGCGCCGCTCCTGGGTGGGCCACTTCTTCATCGTCACCGACTGGGTCGGGCGGCCGGAGTACATGGACTGGAACGGGATCCGGGCCCTGGCGCAGATGGGCCACGTGATCGGCTCGCACTCGTGCAGCCATCCGGATCGCATGGCTGCGTGCTCGGTGGAGCAGCTGCTCGACGAGTGGTCGCGCAGCTTCGACGTCCTGGCCGAGGGGCTCGGCGGCTCAGTATCCACGGCAAGCGTGCCGGGCGGCCTCTACTCCAAGGAAGTCGGCAGGGCCGCGGCCGCCGCCGGCTACACGACGCTGTTCACCTCCCTGCCGAGCCAGGGCGTGGACTCGATCGACGGCTGCACGCTCGTAGGCCGGTACGCGATCCGCCGCGACACCACCGCCGCGCAGGCCGCCGCGGCCGCCTCCGGCCGGCCACTCGCCTGGGCGCGCCAGCGCGCCGCCTGGGCGCTGCGCGGGGCGGTCAAGTCGGTAGCGGGTCAGCGGTACGAGAGCATGCGCCGCGCCCTGCTGGCGCGCCGCTAGTACGGGAAGGTCGGCAGGCTTCCGGTGCGGCGCCGCACGGCGCCGTACAGCTCGCCGGCCTTGCCCGGGTGCGTCCCGGCAACGTTGCGGTACTCGCCCGGGTCGCGGCGGTGGTCGAACAGGTTGAAGGCCCCTCCCCGGTTCGGGCCGTACATCGCCCAGTCGTCGGTGCGTACGTAGTAGCTGTTGCCGTACCCGCCGAACGCAAGCGGGCGGTCGGGCGGACGCCCGCCCTCGAACAGGCGCGACAGGTCGACCCCGTCCATGCCGCGCGGCACGCCGACACCCGCCATCGACAGCACCGTGGGCGCCACGTCGTGCGTGGAGGCGAGGTAGCTGCTGGTGCGTCCGGCGCGCCGGCGGCGCGGGTCGATGACGATCAGCGGGACGCGGATCAGCGGCGGATGCAGAACCGTCGAGCTCTTCCCGGTCAGTCCGTAGTCGCCGAGGTAGAAGCCGTGGTCGGACACGAGCACCACGACCGTGTCGCGCTCCAGCCCCAGCTCGTGGAAGCGGTCGAGGAACACGCCCAGCCAGCGGTCGGTCATCGTCACCTCCGCCGCGTACAGCGCCTTCATGCGGTCGAGCAGCACCTCACCCCGGCTGCCGGCCAGGTACCTGTCCACAGGCGCGTAATAGGGCCGCGCCGGCTCCGGGCCGCGGTAGTCGGGATCGCCGTACATATCGACGTAGTGGCGCGGCGGCGTCCACGGCTCGTGCGGCTCGAAGGTGTCCACGACGAGCGCGAACGGGCGCGTACGCTGCGCCGTCTCCAGCACACGCGCGGCGTCGCGGAACACGCGCGCGGCGAACGAGCGCGTCTCGTCGTGGGCGTAGCGGCCGTTGGCGAGGTAGCGCCGGATGCGGTCCCTGGTGTCGGGGTCCTCGAGCTCCGCCGGCAGCCAGTGGCGCAGCTCGCTCTCGGAGACTCCGTCGGAGCGGCCGCCGATCTGTCCGCCGCGCCTCACGAAGCGGTCGAAGCTGCGCCGAAACGGACCCCAGGGCGGGGAGAATCCCAGCGAGGTGTTGTCCGTGACGTACGCGGTCCAGTAGCCCGACCGCCGGAGCACGCTGGTGAAGGCGGTGCGCACGTCGCCGATCGGGGCCCAGCCGGGCTCCGCCAGCAGCCCCCGGTAGGGGTGCCAGCCGCGAAACGGGAAGACCCGGCGGCCCGTGAGGATCGACCTGCGCGCCGGCACGGTGGGCATCGCCTCGGGGTAGAAGCGCGTGAAGCTCAGCCCCTCGCGGGCCAGTGCGTCGATGTTCGGCGTACGCGCACGCTTCCCGTAGGCGTGGTCGGCGCGCAGCGTGTCCACCACGATCACCACCACGTTCGGGCGGTCCTCGCCCTGGCCGAGCGCCAGCTCGTCCAGGCCCGCGAAGGCGCCGGCCGTGGCTCCCGCGGCCTGGAGGAACTGCCTGCGCGTGCTGCCCGATTTCACCCGGGCAGGGTGTCACAAGCGGAGGCCGGCTCCCGGCGGCGCCGCAGCGCCCCCGGGGCCGTCCCCCCATTGGGAGGCTGTTCGCCTGAGCTGCCTGGTTGCTAGTGGAGGCCCTCCTCTCCGAGTCCGCTGAACCCGAACGCGCCCGCCTTGTTCAGGGCCTCGGCGTCGCCGCACCTGGCGCTCCCTCGCGCCGCGAGAGCGCGAGTGCCTTCGCCTGCGCTTCGTGGAGGACCTCACCTACGCCAGATCGCCGAGCGCGTCCGGGTCTCGCGGTGGCTGGCGCGCGGGACGACGCGGCCTAGGCGCGTAAGCTGGAAGCTGCGCTCGGGCGAGCGCTGACAAGCAAGGAGAACTGAGATGAGCAACAGGCTGCGTGAGATCGAGGCCCTGGGCCAGGCAGTGTGGATCGACAACCTCAACCGCCAGCTGCTGGACGGCGGCACGCTGCGGCAGCTGATCGAAGCCGACGGGATCAGCGGCGTTACGTCGAACCCGACGATCTTCGAGAAGGGCATGGGCCAGTCGGACCGCTACGACGACGCCTTCCGCGAGGTCGCGGCAGAGACCAGCGACACCCAGGAGATCTTCGAGCGGCTGGCCATCCGCGACGTGCGCGACGCCGCCGACCTGCTGCGTCCGACGTTCGAGGCGACCGAGGGCCAGGACGGCTACGTCTCCTTCGAGCTGCCCGCGTCGCTCGCGTTCGACGCCCAGGGCTCGATCGAGGCCGCGCTGCGCCTGAACGACCTGATCGACCGCGCCAACGTCCTGATCAAGGTGCCGGGCACCGAGGCCGGCGTCGAGGCCTTCGAGGAGCTGACCGGCCGCGGCGTGAACGTGAACGTGACGCTGCTGTTTGCGGTCGAGCGCTACCGCGAGATCGCCGAGGCCTACGTGCGCGGCCTGCAGCGCCGCGTGGACGCGGGCGAGCCCGTGGACCGCGCCGCGTCGGTGGCCAGCTTCTTCGTGTCGCGCGTCGATACCAAGGTGGACGCCGCGCTGGAGGAGCTAGGGCGCGAGGACCTGCGCGGCAAGGCCGCGGTCGCCAACGCCAAGATCGCGTACGCGGAGTTCCAGGAGATCTTCTCGGGCGAGGCCTGGGAGCCCCTGGCTGCGGCCGGGGCGAACGTCCAGCGACCGCTGTGGGCCTCCACCTCCACCAAGAACCCCGACTACCCGGACACGCTGTACGTGGACGAGCTGATCGGGCCCGACACCGTCAACACGATGCCGGACGCCACGATCGAGGCCGCCCGCGACCACGCCACCCCCGAGCGCACGGTCGACCGCGACGTGGACGAAGCGCGCCGACTGACGGCGGAGCTGCGCGAGATCGGCGTCGACCTCGACGACATCGTGCTGCGCCAGCTCGTGGACGAGGGCGTGGCGTCGTTCGCCAAGTCCTACGACTCGCTGCTGGAGACGCTGGACCGCAAGGCGAGCGAGCTGTCCGCCCCCGCCCGCTGAGCGTCAGTCCGGATCGGCGGGGATCTCAGGACCCTTGGGGTCCACCTGAGGCACGCCCGGCCCGCCGGGGATCGGCTCCGGTGCCGGGTCGGGCGAGGGCGGGTCGGGGGTCTCCGGTGCGCCGGGGGGCCCGGGCATCGGCTGGTCCGGTCCGACCGGGCTTGGAACTTCCAGAACTGGGTTCATCCGCTTCCCATCGTTGCGTTGCCGTCCAGCGGCGTGTACCCGGAGTGGGCGCCTCGGAAGCGTCAGGCGCTGAGGGCCTTGTCCAGCGCCTCGTTCACGAGCGCGTCCGCGCGCTCGTTGTGCTCGCGGCGGACCGAGCGCACCGCCCAGGAGTCGAAGTCGCGCAGCGCACGCATCGCGTCCAGGTAGAGCGGCTTCAGGCCGGCGTGCTTGACCTTGTATTCGCCGCCGATCTGCCGCGCGACCAGCTCGGAGTCGTTGACGACCTCGACCTCGTCGGCGCCGAGGTCGCGCGCCAGCTCGAGCCCCAGCAGCAGCGCGCGGTACTCGGCGACGTTGTTGGTCGCCTCGCCGATGTAGGCGTTGCGCTCGCCCAGCACCTCCCCATCCGGCGACGTCGCGACGGCGGCCGCCGCGGCGGGGCCGGGGTTGCCGCGAGCGCCGCCGTCGACGTTGACGACCAACTTCACTCGCCGGCCGGCGAGTCGATCGTCGGGAAGCTGCCCTTGGCGCGCTGGCGCCGCTTCTCCTTGAACGACGGGTGGTCGCCCGGCAGGCCGCCCTGGCCGCGCCGGTCGACGATCACCTCGACGTTGGGCTCGTCCTTGTAGTAGTCGGTCAGCCGGTCGTAGAGCTCATCTTCGAGCGGCCTTGGCACCACGCAGTAGATCACTCGGAACCTCCATCGGTCTCGGTGTGGCCCGCGAGCACGCGCCCGTCGGCGTCGAGCCTCGCGTTCCAGTCGCGCAGACCTGATTCGATCTGCTCGATCTCTTCCCCTTTTTCGAGCAACATCACCGGATCGGCTTCGTCGCCGAGGTCGACCCTGTAGCGGTACCAGGAAAGCTCCCATGCGACCACGACGGAAACCTGGCTGCCCTGGGCCGTGTCGGGCTGCGCGCTCACGAAGGGCGTGCCCAGCGTGCGGGCCAGGCCGGCGATCGTGCGCTGGTGAGTCGAGCCGTTGAAGAGGTCGAGCGCCCGATCGACCTTGGCCTGGGCGGTCGTGGGCACCGCGCGGACGTGGCGCGGGTCCTTCGGGCGTGAGCGGGGTCCGGCCCGGGGCGGCAAGCGGTCGCTGCGCTCGCGCGGCGCGGCTGCGGCGCCGGAGGCGTCGTCCTGCTCGAACGGCTCGCCGCCGTTGAAGCTCTGGGTGGGAGGCGGCGCGGGCGGCGGCTCCGGCGGGCGGCGCCGGCGCAGCCGTCCCAGCACACCGCGACGCGGCTCGGAGCGCGGCATCCTGGCCGGCATGTCGCCGGCGGCGGACTCGCGGATCCAGCCCTCGTTCTGGGCGCGCAGGGAGCACAGGGCGCAGACCTGGTGGCGGTGCCCGCCGGGTGCCAGGTAGGGCTCGGCGCGCTCGCCCTTGAGGATCGTGCGGCCGCACACGTCGCACGTCACGACGTCCTGGACCGGCCTGAGTTCCTTCTTCATCGGCCCCGATGATAGGGCCGCGGGCGCGCGGCCCCGCTACGCCTTGACCGCCTCCTGCTCCCGGGCCGCCTCCTGCACGACGCCCTGGGCGATGTGCGCCGGAATCTCCTCGTAGCGCGCCAGCTCCATCGAGTACTCGCCTTGGCCGCCGGTGATCGCGCGCAGATCGGGCGCGTAGCTGAGCATCTCCGCCATCGGCACCTCGGCCTTGACCTCGGTCACCCCGCCCCTGGGATCCATGCCGAGCGGCCTGCCCCGGCGCGAGTTGAGGTCGCCGATCACGTCGCCGACCGACTCCTCCGGCACCGTCACCGTCACGGTCATGATCGGCTCCATGAGGACCGCCTGTGCGCTCTCCATGGCGTCCTTGAACGCCATCGAGCCGGCGATCTTGAAGGCCATCTCCGACGAGTCGACGGAGTGGTGCTGGCCGTCGAAGAGCCTGACCTTGATGTCCTGCACCGGGAAGCCGGCCACCACGCCGGAGCGCATCGCCTCCCTGACGCCCTTTTCCACGGCGGGGATGAAGCCGCCGGGGATGACGCCGCCCTTGATCGCGTTGACGAACTCGAAGCCCCCGCCCTGGGCCAGCGGCGCGATCTCGATGTGGCAGTCCGCGAACTGCCCACGGCCGCCGGTCTGCTTCTTGTAGCGGGCGTGCGACTTGGCGCTGCCCTTGATCGCCTCGCGATAGGGCACGTGTGGCGGGTGCAACTCCACCGCGGCCCCGAAGCGCTCCTTCATGCGATCGACGATCACCTCGACGTGGATCTGCGTGATGCCGGCCAGGATCTGCTCCCCGGTCTGCTCGTCGCGGTGGAAGTCGATCGTGGGGTCCTCCTCCTGCAGGCGGCGCAGGGCCTGCCCCATCTTCTCCTCGTCGCCCTTGGCCTTCGCCTCGATCGCGAACGCCATCACCGGCCGCGGCATGGCGGGCAGCGCGAGCGGAATCTCGATGTCGTGGTCGGCCAGCACGTCGCCCGCGCGCGTCTCCTTCAGCTTGGCCACGGCGCCGATGTCGCCCGGGCCGAACTGGTCGGCGTGCTCGGAGTCCTTGCCCTGCGGCACGAGCAGCTGCCCGATCCGCTCCTTCACGTGCACGCGGCAGTTGTGGACGTGCGAGTCGTGCCCCAGCACGCCCTGGTAGACCCGGAACAGGTTGAGGCGGCCCGCGTAGGGGTCGGCGAGCGTCTTGAAGACGAACGCGACCATGTCCTTCGACTCGTCGGGCTCGAGCGTCACCCCGTCCAGGTCGATCGCGCCCTTCTTCGCCGGCGAGGGGATGTCCTCGACGAACGCGTCGAGCAGGCGGTTGATGCCGAGGTTGCGCGTCGCGGCGCCGCACGTGACCGGGAACAGGTGGCCCTGCGTCACCCCCGTCTTGAGCGCGCCGACGGTCTCCTCGTGCGAGATCTCCTCACCCTCGAGGTAGCGCTCCATCAGCTGGTCCGAGACCTCGGCCACCTCGTCCATCAGCCGCTCGCGCATCTCCTGCGCGCGGTCGGCGAGGTCGTCGGGGATCGGGATCTCCTGGCAGTTGTCGCGGCCGTCGCCGTCGTAGCGGTAGGCCTTCATGTCGATCAGGTCGATCACGCCCTGCAGCTCGTGCTCCGACCCGATCGGGATCTCGGTCGCGACGACGTGCGGCCCGAAGGCCTGCTTGAGCGAGTCGAGCGTGCGGAAGAAGTCGGCGCGCTCGCGGTCGAGCATGTTCACGAACAGCATGCGCGACAGGCCGAGATCGGAGGCCCGCTCCCAGAGGCGGGTGGTCGTCACCTCGCACCCCATCACGCCGTTGACGACGAACACGGCGCCCTCGCAGACGCGCAGCGCCGCCAGCGAGTCGGCGACGAAGCTGGGCTCGCCGGGCGTGTCGATCAGGTTGATCTTGCGGTCTTCCCAGCGAAACGAGGAGAGGCTCGCGGAGATGGACATCTCGCGCGCCTTCTCGTCGCTCGCCGAGTCGGAGACCGTGGTTCCGTCCGCCACCGAGCCGAGCCGGTTGATCGCTCCGGCCGTGAAGAGAAGAGCCTCGTTGACGGAGGTCTTCCCGCTGCCTCGGTGGCCCACCAAGGCCACGTTGCGGATCCTCTTCGGCGATTCGTGCGCCATCCAGTCTCCTTCCCTCGAGGTAGGCCGTCAGCCTACTGCCCGAGCGCCGATTCCAGGGTCCCGTGGACCGGCGCCACGCTGTCTACGTCGGTGAGCAGCAGCACCCGCCCGAGCGGCGACGAATCGGGCACCACGAGGCGCAGCTCCTGGCGACGCCGCCCCAGCCGGCGCGCGAGGTCGAACACGACCTCGATTGCCGCCGAGTCGAGGTAGCGGCAGCCGTCGAGATCGAGCACCAGCACCAGCACGTCGTTGGGCACCGCGGCCAGCAGCTCCTCGCGCACGTGCGCCGAGTTGGTCATGTCGACCTCACCCTCCAGGCGGGCCACCACCGTGCCGCCGGTGCGCTCGATCTGGATGCCGGCTTGGGTCGTCACGCCGCACGCGACCGGGTCAGGCGCTTCCTCATCCTCACCACCGTGCCTCCCTGCTCGGTCGATACCTCCACCAGGTCCATCAGCCCCTCGATGATGTTGAGCCCGCGGCCGCGGTGCGTTCCCCGGCGCTCGCGCCAGCTGCCGCGGTCGCGGACCGTGGCCACCAGCTCGCCGGCGTCCAGGCTGGCCTCGACGTCGAAGGTCGCGTCGCCCGGGCCGTAGGCGTGCTCGATCGCGTTGCCGGCCGCCTCGGACACCGTCAGCGTGATCTCGAACTGCTCCAGCTGGCTCGCGCCCGCCGCGTGCAGGAAGCGCCCCAGCCGGCGGCGCAGGTCCGCCAGCGACTCGGGCTCCGCCGGCAGCGAGAACCGGATCGATTCCGCCCCCACCGGCCGCGGGCGAACGGCAAGCAGCGCCACGTCGTCGCGCGGCATCTGGTCGCCTATCACCACGGCGAGCACCGCGTCGCAGAGCTCCTCCAGGCTGCCCTCGGCGCCGCAGGCCGCCTCGGCGAGCGCGTCCAGGCGGCACTCGAGCGGCTCGTCGCGCCGCTCCACCAGCCCGTCGGTGTAGAGCAGCAGCGACCCGTCGGGCGGTAGCACGGCGCTGCCCTCGCGAAACACGGCGGGATCGACGGCGCCGACCGGCACCGACCGGCCGCCCTCCAGGAAATGTGCCTCGCCGGGGCCGACCACGAGCGGCGGCGGGTGCCCGGCGCTCGAGAAGACGACCTCGCCGGTCTCGCGGTCGAGCACCAGGTAGAGGGCGGTGGCCATGGCCTCGTCGCCGCCGGTCATCACAAGCCGGTTGACCTGCGCCATCACCTCAGCGGGGGAGCTCTCGGCCAGCCCGTAGGCGCGGAAGGCGTTGCGCAGCTGCCCCATGGTCGCCGCGGCGCGCAGCCCGTGGCCGACCACGTCGCCCACCACAAGCGCCACGCGCCCGTCGGGCCGCTCCAGCGCGTCGTACCAGTCGCCGCCGATCGCGGCCCCGCTGCCGGCGGGCAGGTAGCGCGCGGCGATCTCGAGGCCCTCGATGCGCGGCAGACGCTCCGGCAGCAGGCTGCGCTGCAGCGTCTCGGCGATCGTGTGCTCGCGCTCGTACACCTCGCGCAGGCGGCCCTCCACGACCTTGCGTTCGTGGATGTCGATGGCGGTGCCCACATACCCGATGAACTGCCCGTCCTCGTAGCGCGGGACGCCGCGGTCCACGACCCAGCGGTAGACGCCGCCGCGCGCGTGCAGGCGATACTCGCGCTCCCAGGGCTCGCGCCGCTCGATCGCCGTCTCCCAGGATGAGAGCACCTCGTGGGCGTCGTCGGGATGCACCCCGAAGGTCCAGGTCGGGCCCAGCTCCTGCTCGAGCGTGGTCCCGGTGTAGGCCAGCCAGCCCTCGTTGACGAACGTCACCAGCCCGCGCTCGTCGGTCGTCCAGATCATCACCGGCACGCTGTCGGCCAGGTCGCGAAAGCTGGCCTCGGACCGGCGCAGCGCGTCCTCCATCTGCTTGCGCTCGTGGATGTCGGTCGCCGTGCCGACGTACCCGACGAATTCCCCGCCCGCGAAGCGGGGCGTGCCCACCTCCAACACCCAGCGGTAGTCGCCGGTGTGGTGGATCAGCCGATACTCGCAGCGGAACTCCGCGCGGCGCGCCGCGGCACCGCGCCACCGGATGTTCACTTCGTCGCGATCCTCGGGGTGGGCGCTCGACCCGAACGTGTCCCCCAGCTCCTCCTCCAGCCCACGGCCGGTGAAGCGCAACCAGCCCTCGTTGACGAACGCGATGTCGCCCTCCGCGTCGGTCATCCACATCAGCGCCGGGGTGCTGTCGGCCAGCTCGTGGAAGCGCGCTTCCGAGTCGCGCATCGAGTCGTCGTGCCGGGCGCGCTCGGCGGCCGCGCCGAGCACGTTGGCAATCGCCTGGAGGAAGTGCGTGTCGTCGGCGCCGAAGTGGTGCGCGGTCCGGCTGTGCGCCGCGATCACGCCGAACTGGCGGCCACGCACCCCGATCGCGGCGGCAAGCGCGCTGGCGGCGCCGAGGTCGCGCTGTATGGGAGCAGGCCCGAAGCGGGTCTCGCTGGCCAAGTCCGCGCACACCACGGGCGCGTCGGAATGGAGCGCGTAACCGGGCAGCTCCTCCCTGCCTGCCGCCAGCACGCCGTCCACCACGCCGTCCGGGATCCCGTGCCCGCCGCGTACCAGCAGTCCCAGCCCGTCGCCGGTCAGCTCCAGGACCAGGACGCAATCCGTGCCGAGCTCGCGTGCCGCGCCCTCCGCCGCCACGGCGACGAGGGCGTCCAGCTCGAGACCGGCGAGCGCCCGCTGCCCCAGCTCGGCCACCGCGGCCTGCTGGCGGGCGCGTGCCGCTACCGCGTCCCGGTGGCCATGCGAGCGACGCAGCAGCAGGTGCCCCTCCTACTCCGTGTCAGCCAGCGGGTCTCCCTGCAGCCGCGACTTCAGGCGCAGCACGGCCTTCGTGTGCAGTTGAGAGACCCGCGACTCGGTCACACCGAGCACCTCGCCGATCTCGCGCAGGGTCAGGTTCTCGTAGTAGTAGAGGGCCACCACGAGCTTCTCCCGCTCCGGCAGGCGCGCGATCGCGTCAGCCAGGCGGTCCTTCATCTCGGTGGTGTCCATCTCGGTCGCCGGATCCGCGGCGTGCGGGTCCTGGATCGTGTCGAGCAGGGAGACCTGGTCCCCCGAGGAGTCGGAGACCGTCCACAGCTCGTCGAGCGCCACGACCGACGAGTTCGAGATGCGCACGAGCGACTCCTGGAACTCCTCGACCTCCACGCCGAGCGCCTGCGCCATCTCCTGGTCGGTCGGGGCGCGGTGCAGCTCGTGCTCCAGCTTGGCGTTCGCCTTCTCGATCTCGCGCGCCTTCGTGCGCACCGAGCGCGGCACCCAGTCCAGCGAGCGCAGCTCGTCGATGATCGAGCCCTTGATCCGGGTGATCGCGAACGTCTCGAACTTGATCTCGCGCTCGGGCTCGAAGCGCTCGATGGCCGAGATCAGCCCGAGCAGCCCGTACGAGATCAGGTCCGACTCCTCCACGTGCGAGGGCAGCCCGCTCGACATCCGGCCCGCCACGTACTTGACCAAGGGGGCGTACGCCAGCACCAGCCGCTCGCGCGCCTTCTCGTCCCTGTCGTCCTTGTAGCGGCGCCAGAGGTCCTTGAGCTCTATCGCCTTGAGATTCGTCTCCATTGGGGTCCTTGGATCACGCGCGTGGGTGAGAGCGCGCATACTCCATCCTGAGGCGTCTCGACTCTACCCGAGTGTAGGTCTGGGTCGTACTGATGGACGCATGGCCCAGGAGCTCCTGGATCGCGCGCAGGTCCGCCCCTCCCTCCAGGAGGTGCGTGGCGAAGGAATGCCGCAGGGTGTGTGGGGAGATGCCGGCGAGGCGCGCCTGGAGCTTGAGCCGGCGCCGGACGTCGGAGGTGGACAGCCGGCGGCCGCTCTTCGAGAGGAACAGCGCATCGCTCTCGCCGGCGTCGAGGGCGGGCCTGCTGCGGGCCAGATAGCGCTCCAGCGCGCGCCAGGCGTGTTCGCCGACCGGCACGACGCGGGTGCGGCCGCCCTTCCCCTCCACGCGCACCTCCTCGGCGTCGGGATCGGCGCTGGGGGTGTCGAGCAGGGTCAGCTCCTCCGCGCGCAGCCCCGCGGCATAGGCGAGCTCGAACATGGCGCGATCGCGCATGTCGAGGGGGCTGGTGGCGGGAATGCGCTCGAGCATCTCGACGACCTCACCCGGCTTCAGCACCTGCGGCAGGTAGGCGTCCTTCTTGGGGCTCGGCACGAGGTCGGCCGGGTTGCGGTCCAGCTCCCCGCGCTCGACGAGGTGGCGGAAGAAGGTGCGGATCGCGGCCAGCTTGCGGGCCACCGTCGATTTGGCGGCCCCCTTCTCGCCCAGGACGGCGGCGAAGCGGCGCAGGTCGCGGTGCGAGAGCTGCTCCGGGGCCAGGCCACGCCCGGCGGCCCACTCGCCCAGCTGCGCGAGGTCGACACCGTAGGCGCGGCGGGTCTTCTCCCCCATACCGCGGGCGAGCTGCCAGTCGTCGAAGCCGGCAAGCGCCGCCTGCCAACTAGCCTCTTCCGGTGTGGGGGTCTTCTTCGTCAACACGCAGGACGGTCGGGTCGCAACACGCACTCAGCTCGCCGAGACCGACATGGTCGACGAGTTCGAGCAGCCGCAGCCACCCTGGCACCAGATCAAGGGCCCCAGCGACGCCTCAACGATGTGGTACGCGGTCTTGCGCAAGCGCGAACGGGGCGTCTTCATCGGCACGCTCTGCATTCGACACACCGGCCGCCAGACCCTCCTGGAAGAGCGCGGCTGGGAGGAAGTGCCGGTCGCGGAGATCGGCCCCGGCCCCCCCGAGGACCCTCAGGCGATGTAGATCGGGGCGCCGACGGGAACCTGGTCGTACAGCTCGATGACGTCGGGCACGGCCATGCGGATGCACCCGTGCGACGCGGCGCTGCCGAGCGAGTAGGTCTCTTCGGTGCCGTGGATGCCGGCGCCGTCGTAGATGCCGAGCCAGCGCGCCTTGAGCGGGTTCTCCGGCCCCGGCGGGACGATCTGCCCGGCCAGGTCGCCGGCCCAGTCGCTGTCCGGGACGGTCCAGGTCGGGTCAACCGCCTTGTTCTGGATGTGGTAGAGCCCGGCGGGCGTGTCGAAGCCGACGGCGCCGACGGCGACGCTGTACTCCTTGACGAGCGTGAGCTGCTTGTAGAGGCGCAGCTGGAAGTTGTTGCGGTCGGCGACCAGCATCACCGGATACTTGTTGGCCAGCTCGGCCTGGGTGACCTTGGGCCGGGTGATCCGCACGGGCACCTTGACCCGGCGCTGGACGCCCGGCACGGTGAGCGCCTGGGCGAGCCGCTGGCGCAGGACGCGCGCCCTGACGGCCATGCCGTTGCGCTCCTCGACCTTCTGCAGCGACGGGAAGTCCACCTCGGCGTCGCGAGCCTTGCGGTTGATGCTGCTGCGCACGCGGTCGACGAGGCCGTCGATCGCCGCGTGGTCGTACGTGACGCGCGCCGACACGTGCGCGTCCTCCCTGCCGCCGGTGAGATCCCTGGCGACGCGGCTGAAGATGCTGCCGTCGCGGCTCTGGGCGAGCGCCTGCTCGACCATCCCGTCGACGTCGGCGTGCACGCCGGCGTCCTGGGCGGAGAGACTGAAGCGCTGCCCGGCGCGCACCACGGAGATCGGCCGCTCGAGCGGGTCGCTCAGCTCGCGGGCGATCAGCCGGCGCGCCTCGCCGCTGCTCATGCCGCCGACGTCGACGCCGCCGACCGTGACGCCGTCGGCAATCAGGTCATCGCGCGACGTGTCGTACGCGTATGCGGCCACGGCGCCCCCGGCCAGGATCAGGAGGAGCGCTGCGACGAGGATGAACGACTTTTGCCTCATTGCTAGCGGAGGCGGCTTCCGGCCGCCTGCCGGCAGTGTAAAGAGGGATTCGGCGGCCGGACGCCGCTGAAACCGCCGTTGCGGCGCTCCCGGACGAAGCTGACGCTAAACCGGCGCCTCGCGCCGCGCCAGCACCGAATCGATCGCCGAGAGCACGTGGCTGCGATTGGCGTGGCCGCGCTCGTACTCGCGCAGCGTCTGCAGGTCGTCGCGCTCCAGCGAGGCCAGCAGCGCGATCACCTCCTCGGCGGCGAGGTCGTCGTAGTGGTCGACCGGCGACCCGGGCGGCGGGGTGGCCTCGGCCGCGGCCCGCCGGATTGCGGTCTCGGCGACGCGCTCGGCGGCCTGGACGCGCTCCTCCTGGCCGGTGTCGGCCGGGTCCACCACGTCCACGTAGCCGGCCAGCAGGCGCTGCAGCTCGATCAGCTGGTCGCGGCTCAGCCCGGCGGCGGCCTTGTCGCGAGCGTTGCGGACGTGCGGGCTCCAGCGCAGGAAGTCCTCGACCTCGCGCTCGTAGCGGTAGGGCTCCTGCACGCCGCGCACGACAGGGTGCAGCCGCATGTGCTCGCCCAGCCTGAGCACGGCCTCGCGGCTCGTGTACTGGTAGCGGAAGCCGGTCGCCTTGAAGCGGCGGTTGTCGACTCCGCGGCCGAAGCGCAGCTGGCTGAGCGCCTCCGGCGGGATGTTCACGCCGATCCGCCTGAGCGCCGCGGCCGCGAGGCCGGTGCCCCAGAACGGCAGCACCGGCGCGTACGGCTTGCCGAGCAGTCCGGCCACCTCGCTCAGCGCCAGCACGCCGTCGCCGGCGACGTTGAAGACGCCCGGCACCTGCTGGTTGACGGCGTGCTCGAGCGCGTGGACCACGTCGTCCTCGTGGACGAACTGATAGCGCGGATCGAAGCCGAGGATCATCGGCACGGCCGGCAGCGAGAACAGGTCGATGTGCGACGTGCGCACGGCGGGGCCCAGCACGTTGGCGAAGCGCAGGATCGTGACGGTCGCCTTGGGGTTCTTCTCGGCGAAGTCGTTCAGCGCGGCCTCCGCCTCCACGACGTCGCGCTCGATCGCCGTGCGCGGCTGCTGGCGGCGGCCCATCGTCTCGTCGAAGAAGGCCGGGTCGTCCTGCTCGCAGCCGTAGAAGTGCGTGGACGACTTGAACACCACCTTGCGTACCGGCGAGTGCGCGCCGGAGCAGGCGGCGAGGATGTTCATCGTGCCGATGACGTTGTTCTCGTGCGCCTTCGCCGATGTGGTGGTCGTGGAGTCCACCACCAGCCGGGTGTCGACCACCGTGTCGATCTCGGCCGCCTCGACCACTCGCCGCAGCAGCGCGTGCTGCGCCCCCACCTTCACGTACTCGGTGCGCTCCAGCTCGACCTGGGGCTCCTCGTTGTCGACGCCGATCACGGCCTCCACCTCTGGGAAGCGCTCGAGCGCCTGCGCGAGCCGGCCGCCCCAGTAGGTCGACAGGCCCGTGACGAGGATGCGGCGGGAGGCGATCGTCATCCGAACCACACCGACCGGCGCTGGGCGATCATGTCCCAGAGGTTCTCCTGGATGCGCGCCCTGACGTCGTGGGCGACCGTCTGCACCAGCGCCTTGTCCTCGTGCAGCCCCTCCTCGTCGAACCGGATCGGCTCGAGGAAGCGGATCTTGAACTTGGCCGGCAGGTAGCCCAGCATCCCGAGCAGGCCGAGGTGCGGGAAGGTCGGGGTGACCGGGAAATAGAGCAGGCCCGTGAGGCGCTTGAACAGGCCGAGCTGGGCGAACACCGGCGCGGCCTCCTCTGCGCCGACGACGCAGACCGGCACGATCGGCGCCCGCGCCCGCATCGCGGCCTCGACGAACCCGCCGCGGCCGAAGCGCCGCAGCCGGTAGCGGTCCTTGTAGAGCTTCTCGGTGCCCTTGCGGCCCTCCGGGAACACGAGCACGAGCTGCTCCTCGTCCCAGAGCAGCCGCTGGACGTTGGCGGGGTGGGCGGCCACGCACCCGATCTTGGGGATCAGCATCGAGAATCCGGGAAAGCCCTTGAAGAAGTGCTCGACGGTGATGTTGAGCGGGCGCGGGTGGGCGTGCTCCTCGCGGATCGACTTGGCGATCATCGCTGCGTCGGGCGGCAGGGCCCCGGAGTGGTTCGACACCAGCAGGGCGCCGCCGGTGGCGGGCACGTTCTCGATGCCCTCGACCTCGGCGCGGAACCAGTGCCGGTAGAAGAACTCGACGAGCGTGGCGTCGAAGATGCCCTCGACCCGTTCCGAGCGCCCCCAGTCGTTCAGGCGGCGCTCCGTCTCCGTACCGGGGAGGTACGGCTTCAGGGTCTCGGCGGGCACGAGCGGGCGGGCGACCGGCTCGCTCTCCGCCTCGCGGGGCGAGAGGGGCGTGCGGGTGGACTCCGGCATCGGGGATCGAGTGTGTCAGAGAGGCCGTGGGCGCGACAGTACGATCTCGCGACGATGCGCACGAAGGACGAGGTGCGCGCCGACGTCTGGCGCGCCATGGACAGCGAGGGGGTCTCCCGCTTCCCGGGCGCGGAGGGCCGCATACCCAACTTCGCGGGGGCCAAGGTCGCGGCCGAGCGCCTCGCGCGCCATCCGGCCTGGACGAGCGCCCAGACGCTCAAGGCCAACCCCGACTCCCCGCAGACGCACGCTCGCCGCCTCGCCCTGGAGCAGGGCAAGGTGCTGGTGATGGCGGTGCCGCGCCTGCGCGACCAGCACCCGTTCCGCCTGCTCGACCCGCGCCGGCTCAGCGGCTCGCAGCTGCGCGAGGCGGCCACGATCAAGGGCGCGCTGCGGTACGGCAAGGTGATCGACCTGGACCAGGTGCCCGAGCTGGACCTGGTGCTGACCGGCTCGGTGGCGGTCAACCTCAAGGGCGCGCGGGTGGGCAAGGGCGGCGGCTTCTCCGACCTGGAGTACGCGCTGCTGTGCGAGAGCGGCAAGATCGACCGCCGCACGATCATCGCCACGACCGTCCACCCGATCCAGATCCTGCGCGAGAACCTGCTGATGACCGCGCACGACATCCCTGTGGGCCTGGTCGCCACGCCGCGGGCGGTGATCGAGGTCGACGGCGCCCACCGGCGCCCGCCGGGGATCCTCTGGGACCACCTCCAGCCGCCGCAGATCCACGAGATCCCGGTGCTGGAGCGCTTCGGCTACGCGGGCTAGGCGCCGATCCGGTCGAGCACCGGCTCGAGCTGGGCCCGCAGCCCGGTCCAGTCGCGCGCACCGATCACGCCGTCGCGCTCGACCAGCTCCTCGTTCCAGGGGTGGATGATCGTCGCGGGCACGATGCCCGCCTCACGCGCCCGCACGATGTTCACCGGGCTGTCGTCCACCAGCACGTCGACGCCGAGCTCCACGCAGCGGGTGATCTTGTCGAAAGAGCAGTGCAGGTCATCGCAGGGCATGCCGATCTGCTCCAGCCAGCGCGTGGTGGCCGCGGCCGTCTGCGGCCGGCGGTGGCTGGTCACGTGGATCCAGTGCCCCTGCGCGTGCCAGTCGCGCACGGTCTCGACCGCGCTCTCATACGGCACGCCCGCGAGGATGTTCTCGTCCGAATGCGTCTCCTCGACGCAGTGGATGACCGCGTCGCGCTCGAGGACCGTGATGCCCCAGTCGCGCTGCTCCTCGTAGGGCAGCTCCACCCCGTAGCGCTCCAGCACCACCCGCTGCAGCAGGTCCCAGTAGGGATGCAGGGTCGAGTCGATGTCCAGCGCGATCTTGGCCACGGGCCCCTACCCTAGAAGCGCGATGTCCAAGCTGTTCGTCCCGACCGCCCGCCCGGCGAGCTTCCGGGCCGCCCGCCGAGCCGGCCACGGCTACGGCGAGACCGCCCAGCCGGACTGGCGCGCGGTCGACTGGTCCGACCATCTGCGGCGGGCCGAGGTCGACGGCGCGCAGATCAACTATGTGGACATCGGCTCCGGTCCCCGCGAGCCGATCGTGTTCGTGCACGGCCTCGGCGGCCAGTGGCAGAACTGGCTCGAGAACGTGCCACGCGCGGCCCAGGAGCGGCGCGTGATCGCGATCGACCTGCCGGGGTTCGGGCTGAGCCCGATGCCGCCCGACGGGATCACGATCTCGCGCTACGCCAGCTACGTGGACGAGCTGAGCGAGCAGCTCGGCCTGGGACGCGTGGACATGGTCGGCAACTCGATGGGCGGCTACATCGCCGCCGAGGTGGCGATCCAGCGGCCCGAGCGCATCGACCAGCTGATCCTGGTGTCCGCCGCCGGGATCACCAGCGCCGACCTCGCAGCCCGGCCGATACTCACCCTGGGCCGCATCGCGACCGCGATGGCGGCCTACGGGGCCGCCCAGCACCGACAGCTGGCGTCGCGGCCGAGGTCGCGCCACATCTCGCTCGCCCTGGTCGCGCGCCACCCCTCCCTGCTGCGCTCCGACCTGGCCTACGAGGGCTTCTTCAAGGGAGCCGGCAAGCCCGGCTTCGAGGCCGCCCTGCGCGCCTCCCTGGACTACGACTTCCGCGACCGGCTGCCCGAGATCCGCCAGCCGACGCTGATCGTGTGGGGCGAGAACGACTCGATCATCCCGGTGAAGGACGCCAACGAGTTCGAGCGGCTGATCCCCGACAGCCGCAAGGTCGTGATGGAGGACACCGGCCACATCCCGATGGCCGAGCGCCCGCAGACCTTCAACGACCTGATGCTGGAGTTCCTGGCGGAGCCCGGCCCGGCGTCGGCCGGCCAGTCGCCGGACGGCCGCTCCCAGGTGGCCTAGCCGCTATCCCGTAACTGCGCCCTCGGAGGCCGAGCCGACGAGGCGCGCGTACTTGCCCAGCACCCCGGTGCGGTACTTCGGCGGCGGCGGCTCGTAGTCGCGCAGGCGCTCCTCGATCTCGGCGTCGGAGAGCTCCACGTTCAGCTCGCGGCCGGCGACGTCGAACACGACCGTGTCGCCGTCGCGGACGGCGGCGATCGGCCCGCCGTGCGGCGCCTCGGGCGCCACGTGACCGGCCATGAAGCCATAGGTCGCGCCGGAGAAGCGGCCGTCGGTGAGCAGGGCGACCGAATCGCCGAGCCCCTCCCCCACGAGCGCGGCGGTCACGTGCAGCATCTCGCGCATGCCCGGGCCGCCCTGGGGACCCTCGTTGCGGATCACGACCACCTCGCCGGGCTGGATCGACTTGGCCATCACGGCGGCGAAGGCGTCCTCCTCGCACTCGAACACGCGGGCCGGGCCGCGGTGCTCCATGCGACCGTGGCCGGATAGCTTGACCACGCAGCCGTCGGGCGCGAGGTTGCCGCGCAGGATCGCGAAGCCGCCGTTGGGCTTGATCGGGTCGCTCACGGGGCGCACGACGTCCTGGCCCTCGGCCTCCTCGGCCGCGTCGGCCACCTCGCCGATCGTCTGGCCGGTGACGGTGATCGCGTCCGAGTGCAGCAGCCCGGCCTCCTTGAGACGCCGGATCACGAGCGGCACGCCGCCGGCGCGATAGAGGTCGGTGGCCACGTAGCGGCCGCCCGGCTTGAGGTCGCACAGCAGCGGCGTGCCCCAGGCGATGCGGTCGAAGTCCTCGAGCTCGAGCGGGACGCCGGCCTCGACGGCGACGGCGAGCAGGTGCAGCACCAGGTTCGTCGAGCCGCCCGACATCGCCCCGGCGGCGATGGCGTTCTCCAGCGACTGCTTGGTGATCACCTGGCTGGGCCGCAGGTCGCGCTCCAACACGTCGAGCACCAGGCGGCCGCACTCCTCGGCCACCTTGCCCTTCTTGCCATCCTCCGCCGGCACCATCGAGCTGCCCATCGGCGAGATGCCGAGCACCTCGAAGGCCATCGCCATCGTGTTGGCCGTGAACTGGCCGCCGCAGGCGCCGGCGCCCGGGCTGGCGTGGTTCTCGAGATCCGTCAGCTCGTCATCGCTGAGGTCGCCGGCCGCGTGAGCGCCGATGCCCTCGAACACGTCCTGGATGGTCACGTCCTTGCCGCGCCACCTGCCCGGCGCGATCGAGCCGCCGTAGAGCATGAGGCTGGGCACGTCGAGGCGGGCCAGCGCCATCACGCAGCCCGGGATCGTCTTGTCGCAGCCCGACAGCGCGATCACGGCGTCGAACATGTGCCCGCGGGCGACCAGCTCGATCGAGTCGGCGATCACCTCGCGGCTGATCAGCGAGGTCTTCATGCCCTCGGTGCCCATCGTGATGCCGTCGGAGATCGCGACGGTGTTGAACTCCATCGGCGTCCCGCCCGCGGCGCGCACGCCCTCCTTCACCTTCTCCGCCAGGCGGCGCAGGTGGAAGTTGCAGGGCATCGTCTCGGTCCAGGTGTTGGCGACGCCGATGATCGGGCGCTTGAGCGCCTCGTCGTCGAAGCCCACGCCCTTCAGGTACGCGCGCGCCTGGGCTCGATCCGGGCCGTCGAGGATGACCCGGCTGCGGCTGCGGAGGTCCTTGGTCACTCGCTGCGGGAGACCTGGCGACGCCGCTGGCGGCGGCGCTCCCATTCGGCGAGCCGCCAGAGGTCGCGGCGGACGCGGGCTGGGTCGAGCTGACGGCCGACCAGGTGCATGTTGGCGCGGTGGATCACGCGGTCCTCGTCGGACGTGAGGGCCATCCACTTGGCCAGGACGTCGTCAGAGGCGGGCAGGCGGTGGCGCCCGCCGGTGCCGCTCATGTCGGGGAACTCGACGCAGTACTCGCTAAGGAGCTGGCCGCTGCCGGGCACGAAGGCCACGATCGGCTTGTGCGCGTAGACGAGGTAGGCGTACGCGGGGCCGCCGCCGGGGCGGTCCGCCTCGCGGCGCGAGTGCTTGCCGGAGACGCGGATGAAGCCGAGGTCGCGGTACATCGCCCACTCCTCGTCGTTCACGCACGACTTCAGCAGCTCGCGGGCGCGCTGCTCGGCGCGGCGCTCGCGGCCGGGGTCGTACAGCGGCAGCTCGATCTCGCCGCGCGGCGCGCGCGCCGCCTGGCGCTTGGCGCGCCGACGGCCCAGCTCGCGCACGAGCATCGGGATCGCGAGCACGAACGTGATCAGGGCGAGGGCGAGCAGGGCAAGCAGCATGCCGTCAGCCACCCGAGGCGCGCGGGAAGAAGATCACCCGGTCAGCGCCCTCCGGGATGTCGCCGAAGTCCCTGACCATCTGCGCCTCGCGCCGGCCGCTGCCGGCGTTGGTGGTGGGCACCGCCGCCCACATGCCCTCGTCGAGCTGGCGGCGGAACTCCTCGATCAGCAGCTCCTCCTCCGCGCGCACACGCGGATCGCCCTCGGCCAGCAGAACCTCACCGTGGCCGGGCTTCATGCGGAGGAATCGGATGTGACTGCGTGCGGCGACCGGCTCATTATGCCACTGCGGCGATCCCGGCCCGAGGGCCGGCTAACGCGAGCGGCGCAGGCCGATGACGTCCACGGGCCCGGCGCCGGCTCCGATCCCGCGCAGGCCGTCGCGCACCGCCTCGGACGCGATCTGCTTCGCCATCCGCGCGGCCTCGATCGGCTCGAAGCCGAGCGCGAGATGCGCGGCGAGCGCCGACGAGTGCGTGCAGCCGGAGCCGTGCGCGGCCCCGTCGGGGTGGCGCTCCCCCGGGATCTCGACGAGCTGCTCGCCGTCGAAGAAGACGTCGCTGCCCTCCTGGCGGTGTCCGCCGGTGACCACGACCGCTGCGGGGCCGAGGGCGTGGATGGCGCGGGCGAGGGCGTGGGCGTCCTGGGAGTCCACCCCGGCCAGCACAGCCGCCTCGGGCAGGTTCGGCGTGACGACCGTGACGCGCGGCAGCAGCCGCGTCCGCAGCGCCTCCTCGGCGTCCTCGTCGAGCAGTCGGGCGCCGCTCTCGGCCACCATCACGGGGTCCAGCACCACCGGGACGCCGGCGAGCAGGTCGAGCGCTCGGTCCACCGCCGCGATCGTCTCCCTGGTGCCGAGCATGCCGATCTTGACGGCGTCGACGCCGATGTCGTCGGCCACCGCGCGCACCTGCTCCACGATCGCCTCCGCCGGGACCGGATAGACGCCCGTCACCGCCACCGTGTTCTGCGCGGTGATCGCGGTGATGGCGCTCATCCCGTGCGCGCCACAGCGCGCGAAGGCCTTCAGGTCCGCCTGGATGCCCGCTCCGCCACCGGAGTCGGAGCCGGCGATCGCAAGCAGCCGCGGTGGGGTCGGGCGAGCCACGCCCGCAGGATACGGGCGGCCCGGACCGGGGCTGGGGCTGGGCTGGTGCTGGCGCGCTCAATCGGCGACCCCCTAGAGCCGCCGCTCGAAGCCGCCGAGGTCACGTCGCACGATGTAGCCCTCGGCCTCCAGCCGGCCCAGCGCGGCGCGGGCCGCGGACGCGCTCGTGCCGGCCTCGGCGGCGATCGTGCTCACGGAGCGGTGGCGCTCGGCGATGGCAAGCACCCGGCGCAGCCGCGGGTCGTCCGGCTCGCGCCTGCCCGTGCCGGCGGGCGCCTCCGGGACGGGCCGCCCGCCCGCGCCGAACAGCTCGTCCAAAACGTCCTCGGGCCCCGTGACCGGGACCGCACCGTCACGGAGCAGCCCGTTCGTGCCCCGCGCCACGCGCGAGGTCACGTGCCCGGGCACCGCCCCGACCAAGCGGCCGAGGTCGCGGGCGAAGTCGGTCGTGATCAGGCTGCCGCTGGGATCGGCCGCCTCCACGACGACGGTCATGCGCGCCAGGCCGGCCATGATCCGGTTGCGCGCGGGAAAGCTCCAGCGAAACGGCGGCGCTCCCGGCGGCAGCTCGGACAGCACCACGCCGTCGGCGCGCACGCGCCCGTGGAGACCCCGGTGGCGGCGCGGATACGCCACGTCCGGACCACAGGCCAGAACGGCCACGGGCAGCCCGCCGCCGTCGAGACAGCCGCGGTGGGCGGTGGCGTCGATGCCGAGCGCCAAGCCGCTGACGACCGGCACCCCGGCGGCGCCCAGCCCGCGTCCTAGCGCATAGGCGACCTCGGTCCCGTACGGGCTCGGCTGCCGCGTGCCGACGATCGCCACCGCCGGCTCGTCGCGCAGCGTGGCGAGCTTCTCCGCGCGTCCGGCGGCGAACAGCACCGCGGGAGCGTCGCCAAGCGCATGCAGCAGCGGCGGATACGCGGGCGCGTGGCGGCACACCGGCACGACGCCGGCACGGTCGAACCGGGCGCGATCGGCCTCCAGGTCGCGCCGGTCGAGCGCCTCCAAGACCTCCGCGGCGCGCCCACCGCCCACCGCCGCGAGCAGCTCCGCCTCGGGCAGGCCCAGCAGGCCGGCGACGCGCCGGCGCGGCCTGTCGAGCAGGCCGGCGATGCGCCCCGCGAGCATCGCGACCAGCAGGGCCCGGCGCAGACAGGCGTGGCACGCGTTCATGCCGCGATCAGGTCGGCGCCGTGCATGCGGTACGAGAGCGCCTCGTCCACGTCGCCCTCCTCCAGTGAGTCGCGCCCGTCCAGGTCGGCGATCGTGCGCGCCACGCGCAGCACCCTGTCGTGGCCGCGGCCGCTCAGCTCCAGGCGCTCGCGCGCGGCCAGCATCCGGCCGGCGAGCGACTCGTCCAGCGGCACCTCCCGGCGGGTGAGGCGCCCGTCCATGTCGCCGTTGCAGAGCGCGCCGGTGCCGGCGAGGCGGCGGCGCTGGCGCAACCGCGCCGCCATCACCCGGTCGCGCACGGCGCCGGACCGCGGCGGCGCGTCCCGGCCCAGCTCGAGCGCCGGCGCCTGCTCCACCTGGCAGACGAGGTCGATGCGGTCGAGCAGCGGCCCGCTCAGCCGGCGCAGGTAGCGGCCGAGCTCCAGCGAGCTGCACGTGCAGCGGTCGGGTGGCCGCGCGCACGGGCAGCGGTTACAGGCCGCCACCATCATCGCGTTGGCCGGGAACTCGAGCGTGCGCTGACCGCGCATGATCGCCACGCAGCCGTCCTCGAGCGGCTGACGCAGCGCGTCGACGGCCGCACGGCCGAACTCGGGCAGCTCGTCGAGGAACAGCACCCCACGGTGCGCCAGCGTGATCTCACCGGGCATCGGGCGGTTGCCGCCGCCCACGAGCCCCTGCGCGGAGATCGTGTGGTGCGGGGCGCGAAAGGGCCGCTCGGTTGCGAGCCGGCCGCTCCCGATCCCCGCCGCGCTGTGCACCTGGGTGATCTCCAGCGCCTCCTCGAAGCTCGGCGGCGGCAGCATCCCGGGCAGCCGCCGGGCCAGCATCGTCTTGCCCGCGCCCGGCGGGCCGATCATCAGCAGGTTGTGACCGCCCGCCGCCGCGATCTCGAGTGCTCGCTTGGCGTCCTCCTGGCCGCGCACGTCGGCGAGGTCGGGCCGCTCGCCGTGCTGCTCCGGCGGCGGCTGCGGCCGGGCCGCCTCGGGCAGCCAGCGGCCGTGGAGCAGGTCGGCGATGCGCGCCAGCGTGGGGATGCCGCGCACCTCGATGCCGTCCACCAGGGCGGCCTCCGCGGTGTTCGGCTCCGGCACCAGCAGCCCTGGGTAGCCCTGGCGGCGGGCGCCCAGCGCCGTGGCGAGCGCGCCGCGCACCGGCCGCAGCTCGCCGGTCAACGACAGCTCCCCGCAGAGGGCGTAGCGCCCGAGCGGCTCCTGCGGGACCTGCTCGCTCGCGGCCAGCACGCCGACGGCGATTGCCAGGTCGAAGCTGGGTCCGGCCTTGCGCACATGTGCCGGCGCGAGGTTCACGGTGATGCGCTTCTGGGGGAAGTCCAGCCCCGAGTTGAGCAGGGCCGCCCGCACGCGCTCGCGCGACTCACGGATGGCGCGGTCCGGAAGCCCCACGAGCGTGAACGCGAACAGCCCGCGCCGGACGTCGACCTCGACCGTCACCTCGTGGCTGGAGACGCCCTCGAGGGCGAACGTGGCGACGCAGGCGAGCATGGGCACGACGCTACGGCGGTCCGCGTGACCCGTGGGGACGCAGATGTAACGATTTCGTCACAGCTGTCGCACACGTGTCTGGCCCCGCCCCGTAGCGTCGGCGCCATGACCCGCCCCGACCCTCGACGCGCCCTTGGAGCGGCCGGCGAGCGGCTCGCGCGCAGGCACCTCGAGGCGCGCGGGCTGACGGTGCTCGACGCGAACTTCCGCACGCGCCACGGCGAGCTCGACATCGTCGCGGCCGATGCGCGCTGCCTGGTCTTCTGCGAGGTCAAAACGAGGATCCGCGCGGGACCGGCGGGCGAACTCGGGCCGTTCGCGGCAATCGGCCCGCAGAAGCGCAGGCGGCTGCGCCTGCTGGCACGCGAGTGGCTCGCCCAGCGCGGCGACGCCCAGCCATGGCGCCCCGAGCTGCGCTTCGACGCGATCGCGGTGGAGCTGGACCACCAGGGGCGGCTGCTGCTGCTGGACCACCTGGAGGGGGCGTTCTAGGGATGCGATCCGGGGGCTCGCGTCCCCGGGCCTCCGCTGATTCCTGGCCGGTTTGGGTCGGGCCCTTGCCGGGGGCTCGCGTGCGTGTCGAATTTCTTCCGCATACCGGTAGAAACTCGACAAGCACCCCCTAGATCGTGCGCGGCACTCCGCACCCGCCGCCGCATCACCCGGTGCTCGCGGCCCCGACTCCATGACAGAACCAGCGCTTGTCGAGTTCTCCCCCCTATGGGCCGGAAACTCGACACGCACCGGCGCGGCGCGGCCCGCGGCCGCCCCGGACCCTCAGCCCTCTAGCGCCAGCTGGTTGTACGCGATCGACTGGAAGGACAGTCGGTGCAGCGGTGAGACCCCGTGGGCGCCGATCGCGGCCCGGTGCTCGGGGGTCGAGTAGCCGACGTTGGTCTCGAAGTCCCACTTGGGGTGGCGCGCGGCCACCTTGCGCATGTAGCGGTCGCGGCTCACCTTCGCGAGGACGGAGGCGGCGGCGATCGCGGCGCTGCGGCAGTCGCCGTCGATGACGGCGCGCTGCTCGAACCCGAACTCGGGCACGTTGAAGCCGTCGACCAGGCAGACGCTCCCCTCCCGGGCCACTCCGAGCAGCGCGGTGCGCAGCGCCTCGAGGTTGGTGTTGTGGAGGCCGCGTCCGTCGATGCCCCGCACGCAGCGCGACACGATCACCGAGCGCGCGGCTGCCCGCAGGACCAGGGGGTAGAGCTCCTCGCGGGTCTCGGAGGTGTGCTGCTTGGAATCGTTCAGCCGGCTCAGCGCGCGGCGGTCGGCGAGGGTCAGGCGCTCGAGGTCGAACAGCACCGCAGCGGCCACCAGCGGACCCGCCAGCGACCCGCGGCCCGCCTCGTCGGCGCCGGCGACGTAGCGGCAGCCGAGCTCGCGGTCGAAGGCGAACAGCCGGCGTCCGCTGGTCTTGCGGCGGCGCGCCCGCGCCACCCGCCGCGTCGCGCTGCTCGCCTGGGCGGGCTTGCGCCCGGCCGGCGATGGCTCGTTATCGGCGCTCGGCGAGGTACCCACGTGGCGGCGATGATAGGTCTGCGGGCGGCGGAAGTCTCCTACAGCGTCCCGATCTTCCCTGGTGGCCAGTAGGTCGCGAAGGCCCTGCCGACCACCCATTCCTCGCGCACCGGGCCCCAAAGTCGGCTGTCCGCGCTGGCCCCGCGGTTGTCGCCCATCATGAAGAGCTGGCCCTTCGGGACGGTGATCTCGCGGGGCAGGTCGCACTCCCCGCCGGCGCAGAGCTGCAGGTCCGCGAACGGCTCGTCCTGGGCCTTCCCGTCGAGGTACACGCGCCCGCCGCGGATCGACAGCCTGTCCCCGCCGACGCCCACGACCCGCTTGATGAAGTTCGTGTGCGAGCGCTCGTCGGTGCCCTCAGAGCACGCCTGGCCGGCCACCTCGGGCGCCTTGCAGCTCTCGAGGTCGGCGCCCGCGGGCGGGGTGAACACGACGACGTCGCCGCGGTCGTAGTGGCCGCCGAAGCGCGGGCTCACCCGGTCGACCAGCACGCGCTGCCCGATCTGGAGCGTGGGCACCATCGACTCGCTCGGGATGCGGAACGGCTTGACGACGACTGCCTGTATGCCGAGCGCGAGTCCGAGCGCCACGACCACGATCACCACCAACTCGAGCAATGAGCCGGCGGCGGTCCTGCGGCGCTTCCGCTCGGGCCTACGCTCGAGAAGCCGGGGGCCCATGCGAGGTCAGCCTAGCTGGCGCTAGAGGGTGCCGATCTTCTTGGGCGGCCAGTAGGTGGCGAACGCCTGCCCGATCACCCAGTCCTTGGGGATCGGTCCCCATTCGCGGCTGTCGGCACTGGCGCCGCGGTTGTCGCCCATCATGAAGTAGTACCCCTTTGGAACGCGGATCTCGTCGGGCAGGTTGCAGATCCCGCACGAGTCGTCGAGCCGCGCGAACGGCTCGTTCTGGCGGCGTCCGTTGACGTACGCCGCGCCACCCACGACCTTCACGCGGTCGCCGCCCACGGCCACGACGCGCTTGATGAAGTTGGTGTCCGAGCGCTCCTTGGTCGGCTTCGGGCACGACGAGGTGTCCGGGTGCTGGACGCCACAGCTGTTCGACTCGGCGCCGCGCGGCGGCTTGAACACGAGCACGTCGCCGCGGTCGTAGTCGCTGAAGTTCTTGGTCACGCGGTCGACCAGCACGCGCTGGCCGATCTCGAGCGTGGGCACCATCGACTCGCTCGGGATGCGGAACGGCTTGACGAGGAAGGCCTGGATGCCGAGCGCGAGGCCCAGCGCAACGGCCACGATCGTGACCAGCTCCAGCAGTGATCCGCCGGCGCCCTTCTGTTTCGTGCGCGCCGCCCTACGCGAGAGAAGCCGCGGGGACACCTAGCTGGAAGGCTGCTCGTCCTCGGGTGCCTCGGCGGCGGGCTCCTCGGCGGGGGCCTCATCCGCGGGCGCGGCCTCAGCCGGCGCCTCAGACGTCTCCTCGGCGCCAGCGGCCTCAGCTGCCTCCGCCTCCGCTGCCTCGCCGAGCTCTTCCTCGCCCGGTCGCGGTGCGTCGTCCGACGGCATGGCGCCCTCGACGTAAGCCTGTTCGTGCGCAGCGCCGGTCCAGCGCCGCTCGCGCACCCGCGCGCCGCGGCCGACGCGGTCGCGCAGGTAGTAGAGCTTGGCGCGGCGGACGTCGCCCCGGGCCGCAACTTCGATCTGCTCGATCTTGGGCGAATGCAGGGGGAACGTGCGCTCGACGCCGACGCCGAAGGACTGCTTGCGGACGGTGAAGGTCTCGCGCGCCCCGCTGCCCTGCCGCTTGATCACGATGCCCTCGAAGACCTGGGTGCGCCGGCGGGTGCCTTCGACCACCTGGAAGTGCACGCGCACACGGTCGCCCGCCTGGAAGACGGGGACGCGCCGCAGCTGCGCACGCTCGATGCTTTCGATGACGCCGGACATAGAAGAGGCGCGACCTGCCGAGGTGGCCGTCGCGCGGCCCGCAATGGTAGCGAAGCCAAGGGTCGACGAACCGTGGGGGCTCACGGCCCCAGACCCCCACCGATGCCTGACCGGTTGGCTTTCCGCGCCCGCTCGCGGCTCTGCTCGAGGCGCCACTCGCGCACCTTGCCGTGGTCGCCCGACAGCAGGATCTCGGGCACCGTGTGGCCGCGCCAGTCGAACGGGCGGGTGTAGTGCGGATACTCCGGACCGCCCTCGAGCGTCGGGCTGAACGACTCCTCGCGTGCGCTGTCCTCGTGGCCGAGCGCGCCCGGGAGCTTGCGCAGCACGGCGTCGCCCACGACCATCGCGGCCAGCTCGCCGCCGGAGAGCACGTATGGGCCGATCGAGACGACGTCGGTGGCGAGCTGCTCGTGCACGCGCTCGTCGAAGCCCTCGTAGCGGCCGCACAGCAGCGTCAGCTCCTGCTCGGCGGCCAGCTCGTCCGCCAGCGCGTCGTCGAACTGGCGCCCGCCGGGAGCCAGCGCGATCACCCGGCGCCCGCTGCGGTCCTCCCCGTAGCGGGCCGCGAGCGCCGCCTCGACCACGTCGACCCGGACCACCATGCCGGCTCCGCCGCCGTAGGGCGTGTCGTCCACCTGCCCCGCCTTGAGCGGCGTGGTCGCTCGCAGGTCCACGGCCTCGACCGAATGGCCCAGCTCGAGCGCGTTGCGGACGTGGCGCTGCTCGGCGAACCACTCAAACCAGGCCGGGAACAGCGTGAAGATGTCGAGCCTCATCCGAAGAAGTCCTCGTGCAGGCAGATCTCGCCCGGCTCGACCGAGCGGATCGCATCGGAGATGAACGGCACCAGCGTGCCGTCCTCCAGCTCCAGAACGGAGCACGACGGGCCGTCCACGACGCGCAGGACGCGCCCGTGGCCGGGCACGTTGGAGCCGACCAAGTCGGAGGCGAGCCACTCGTCCTCGGCCAGCTCGTCGTCGACCAGCAGCAGCTCTCCGTGCAGGGCACGCGGATCCCCCACACCGCGCAAGCGGATCAGGGGCCGGTCGTCGGTCCCGGCGCGCCGCACGATCCTGTGGGCGGTGCCGGCCAGCGTGAGCTCGGTGCCCTCGGCCAGCGGGTGCACCGCACCGTCCACGTAGAAGCTCCCGTCGCGGCCGTGCGCCTTCCCGACGCGGCCGGCGGTCACGAGCGTCAATCGACGACGTCGACGAGCACTCGGCGCCCCTCGCGCACCGCAGCGGCCTTCATGACCATGCGCAGGGCGGCGACGGTGCGTCCGCCGCGGCCGATCACCTTGCCGGCATCGTCCTCGGCGACGCGCAGCTCCAGCACGATCGTCCCATCCTCCTCGTCGAACCCGTCAACCGAGACCTCGTCCGGCTTGTCGACGAGCGACCGGGCGAGGTACTCGAGCAGGTCCTCCACTATTCCGAGGAGGGAGTGGCCGTCCCGCTCTTGGCCTGTGCCTTCATCAGCTGCTTCACGGTCCCGCTCGGCTGTGCGCCGCGGGCGATCCAGTGCTGGAGGCGTTCCTCGTCGATGCGGATCGTCGAGGGCTCGGTCTGCGGGTTGTAGTGCCCGATCGTCTCGATGAAGCGACCATCGCGCGGCGAGCGCTGGTCGGAGACGACCACGCGCCAGATCGGATTCTTCTTGCTGCCCACTCGGGTCAGTCGGACTCTTACGGCCATGAGGAAGGCAGAGGTTAGCGGCCGCCGGCCAGCTGCTGCAGCGAGGGCATCTTCCCGCCGGCCATCTGCTTCATCAGCTTCTTCATCTGCGCGAACTGCTTGACCAGCTGCGAGACGGCCTGGACGGTGGTCCCGGACCCCCGCGCGATGCGCCTGCGGCGCGACCCGTCGATGATCTTCGGGTTGGCTCGCTCGGCGGGCGTCATCGACAGGATGATCGCCTCCAGGCGGTCCAGCTCCTTCTCGTCGACGTTCAGGTTGCCGAGCTGCTGGCCGACGCCGGGCATCATCTTCAGCAGGTTGCCGATCGGCCCCATCTTGCGCACCTGCTTCATCTGATCGAGGAAGTCGTCGAGCGTGAACTGCTCCTTGCGGATCTTGCGCTCGAGCTCCTGGGCCTGGCGCTCGTCCATCTGCCGCTCGGCCTTCTCGACGAGCGTCATCACGTCGCCCATGCCGAGGATGCGCTGGGCCATGCGGTCCGGATGGAAGCGCTCGAAGTCGCCCAGCTTCTCGCCCGTCGACGCGTACAGGATCGGCTTGCCGGTGATCGCCTTGACCGACAGCGCCGCGCCGCCGCGGGCGTCGCCGTCGAGCTTGGAGAGGATCACGCCGTCGAACTTCGCCACCTCCGCGAACTGCTCCGCGACGTTGACCGCGTCCTGGCCGGTCATGGCGTCGACGACGAGCAGCACGTTGTGCGGCTTGGTGCGCTTCTTGATCTCGGCGAGCTCCTTCATGAGCTCCTCGTCGATGTGCAGGCGGCCACTGGTGTCGACGATCAGCGCGTCGCGCCGGTCGCGCTTGGCCTGGTCGAGCGCCCATTCGGCGATGTCGACCGGGTTGCGACCGGTGCCCTGCTCGTAGACGTGCGCGCCGGCCTGGCCGCCGACCTTGACGAGCTGGTCGACCGCCGCCGGCCGGTAGACGTCGCAGGCGGCGAGCGCCACGTCCATACCGTGCTCCTCGTGCAGGTGGCGGGCGAGCTTGCCCGACGCGGTCGTCTTGCCCGAGCCCTGCAGGCCCGCCATCAGGATCACCGTCGGCCCCGGCTTGGCCAGGGCCAGGTCGCGGCCCGCCCCGCCCATCAGCTGGGTCAGCTCGTCGGAGACGATCTTCACGACCTGCTGACCGGGGTTGAGCGAGTCGAGCACGTTCTGGCCGAGCGCGCGCTCCTTGACCGCCGCAGTGAACTGCTTGACGACCTTGAAGTTGACGTCGGCCTCGAGCAGCGCCAGGCGCACCTGGCGCATCGCCTTGGAGACGTCGTCCTCGGTCAGCTTGCCGCGCGAGCGGACGTCGCCCAGGGCCTCCTGGAGGCGGTCTGAGAGGGCGTCGAACACAAGGCAGAGGCTAGCCCACGCCCGCCTCGAAATCCGCGACGGCCGCCTCCGCGTCCACGCGCAGCCGCATCCGCAGCAGCTTGCCGTCGCGGAGCGTCCAGGTCTGGGCGATGCGGCTCTCGAGCTCCACGCCGCTGCCCCTTCCGCGGAGCTTCACGAGCAGCACCGCCAGCACCTCGTCGCCTCGGCCGAGCACCCGCTCGACCTCCATCTCCATGGACGTCCAGAGCTCGTCGATCTCCCCCAGGAAGCGCAGCAGCCCCTCCGGACCACGGTAGGTCGCCGGATTGAGCACGCGCTCGGTGAGGTCCATCTCGAAGTCGGGATCCGCGAGCCGCAGGAGCAGGCCGTAGTCACGCCGCCCCAGGCCCTCGTAGGCCTGGCGCACCAGCTCCGGTCCGCCCGCCACGCGCTACCCCTCGGGCGGGAGCGGCGGCTTTGGCTGCGGCGGCTCGTCCGGCTTCGGCAGCACCGCGCCGATGTTCGAGAGCGCCTGCGTGATCTCGCTCGGAATGATCCAGACCTTGTTCGAGTCGCCCTGGGCGATCTGGGGCAGCACCTGGAGGTACTGGTAGGCGAGCAGCTTTGGATCGGCGTCGCCGCGGTGGATGGCCTGGAAGACGGTCTCGATCGCCTTCGACTGGCCCTCCGCCTGCAGGATCTGCGCCTCGCGCTGGCCCTCGGCCCGCAGGATGGCGCTCTGCTTCTCCCCCTCCGCGGTGAGGATCTGCGACTGCTTGACGCCCTCGGCGGTCAGGATCGCCGCACGCCGGTCGCGCTCGGCGCGCATCTGCTTCTCCATCGCCTCCTGGATCGACGCCGGCGGGTCGACCGCCTTCAGCTCGACCCGGTTCACCCGGATGCCCCACTTGCCGGTCGCCTCGTCGAGCACGTGGCGCAGCGCGGTGCTGACCTTGTCGCGCGAGGTGAGCGTGTCCTCGAGCGTCATGCCGCCGATCACGTTGCGCAGCGTGGTGACCGTGAGCTGCTCGATCGCCGCGATGAAGTCCTGGATCTCGTACGTCGCGGCCTTCGGGTCGGTGACCTGGAAGTAGATGACCGTGTCGATGTTGATCACCAGGTTGTCCTCGGTGATCACCGGCTGCGGCGGGAACGAGACAACCGTCTCGCGCAAGTCGATCAGCGGCTTGACGCGGTCCACGTACGGCACGATCAGCGCCAGCCCGGCGTCGAGGGTGCGCTGGTAGCGCCCCAGCCGCTCGACTATCCCGGCACGCGCCTGCGGGACGATCCGGATTCCGCGCGACAGCGTGACCAGCACGACGACCGCTACGACGATGAGCACGATCAGGGTGGCCAAGGGAGGTCCTCTCTATTCGGATACCAGCGCGGTGGCGCCGTCGATCTTGAGCACCTCGACCCGGGTGCCCGGCTCGAAGGCGTGGTCCTCGTCATACGACCGGGCGGTCCAGATCTCGCCCGCCAGCTTGACCGTCCCGCCGTCGCGGTCCACCCGCTCCAGCACGACCGCGGGGGCGCCGACGAGCGCCGCCGTGCCCGTGCGCAGCCGCGCGGGCGTGTGCAGATGGCGCCGGGCGATCGGCCGCAAGACCAGCAGCGATGCCGCCGACACGGCCGTGAAGACGATCCACTGGAGCGCGAGCCCGCCGCCGGCCAGTGCGACGATCGCCGCGGTGACCGCGGCAATCGCGATCGGCCCGGCGAAGAACCCGAGCGTGAACATCTCGCCGACGGCCAGCACCCCCGCCGCGACCATCCACAGGATCCACTCGTCCATCGCAGTCGATCCTAGGGGCGCGCGCGGCGCCCTTCCAATACTTCGCGCGCCCCGCGCAGCCTCGTCCCGAGCAGTTCGCGGGCGCGGTCGACCGCCAGCGGGCAGTTGCGCGGCCTGGCCAGGCCCGACCCCGCGACCGTGGAGGAGCGCGGCGGCGAGGCCGCCGGCGCGAGCAGCCGCGCGAACTCGTAGCGGCTGAGGGCGTCCGCCCCGGCCACGTGCAGCAGGCCCGAGTGCCGCGACCACACCAGCTCCAGCAGAGCGGCGGCGAGATCGCCGGCGTGGATCGGGGAGCGCACCTCGTCGGTGAAGAAGGTGGCGCCCGGGTCCGCCGCCAGGCGCTCCTGCGGGCCCGGCTCCGCACCCCCGTAGATCAGCGAGGTGCGTACCACGAGCGCGCCGGGATGCGCGTCTCGCACCGCCCGCTCGGCGTCCGCCTTGGCCCGCCCGTAGGGGGTCAGCGGGCGCGGCTCGTCCTGCTCGGTGTACGGCTCGCCCTTGTCACCGTCGAACACCAGGTCCGTCGAGACCTGTACGAGCCGGGCGCCCGCCGCGGCCGCTGCCCGCGCCACGGCCAGCGCCCCGTCGAACGTCGTGGCGCGGTCGTCGGCGCGGTAGGCCGCGTTGATCACCGCGTCGGGCCGCAGCGACTCGAAGGCCGCCCCCACCGCGTCCGCGTCCCTGATGTCGAGCCGGAGGCCACCGGCCGGCGGGCTCCCGGTCAGATAGGTGCCGGTCGCCTCGCCGCGGCGCAGCAGCTCGCGGCCGAGGTAGCCGCTGCCGCCCGTGACGAGCAGCGTCCCGCTCACGCCACGGCGAGCGCGCGCTCCACGTCGGCGACCAGGTCGGCGGTGTCCTCACAGCCGGCGGACAGGCGGATGAAGCCCTCCGGCACGTCGTCGCCGCTCCAGCGCCCGCGCCGCTCGGCGGTCGTCTGCACGCCGCCGAAGCTGGTCGCCTCGATCACCAGCTCGGCCGCGGCCAGGAAGCGCTCCGCGCGCTCACGGCCGCCGAGGTCGAACGCCAGCACCGTGCCGTACCCGCTCATCTGGCGGCGGGCGACCTCGTGGTCGGCGTCGCTTGCGAGGCCGGGGTAGCGCACGCCCTCCACGTCGTCGCGCGCGGCCAGCCGCTCGGCCAGGGCGAGGGCGTTGGCGCTTCCGCGGTCCAGGCGCAGCGCCAGCGTCGCCAGCGACCGGTGCGCAAGCCATGCCTCGAACGGGCCCGGCACCGAGCCGGACTTGGTGCGCCAGTCGCGCAGCTCTGCCGCCCGGCCGGGGTCGCGCGTAGCGACGTAGCCCAGCATCAGGTCGGCGTGCCCGGACAGGTGCTTGGTCGCGCTCGTGAGCACGAAGTCCGCCCCCAGGTCGAGCGGCTTCTGGAACAGCGGCCCCGCCGTCGTGTTGTCCACCACGCTCACGGCACCGGCGGCGCGGGCGGTCTCCGCCAGCGCCGCCAGGTCGTACACGTTCAGGTTCGGGTTGGAGGGCGACTCGAGCCACACCATGTCCGCGCCCTGCAGCGCGCTCTCCAGCTCGGCTGGCGGCGCCTGGCGCACCTCGACCCCGCGCGGCGCCAGGTGCGTCTCAGCCAGCCCGCGCACGCCGCGGTAGCAGCCGCTGTCGAACGCGACCGCCGCTCCCGGGCGCAGCCCGGTCAGCAGCAGGGCGGTGGCGGCGGCCATGCCGGACGGGAACAGCACCACCTCGGCGCCTTCGAGCTCCCCCAGCGCCGACTCGTAGCGCTCCCAGGTCGGGTTGCCGTAGCGGTTGTAGACCCACTCGGAGCTCTCCACGTCGCCCTGCAGGTGGAACGGCGCCGCCAACACCGGCCCCGGCAGGAAGGGCGCCCCCTGCTCGGCCGGGGGCAGCCCAGCCCGCACGACCCGCGTCCCGGCCCCGCGCTCGCTCACGCCTCGAGTATTGCGCGCGCGAAGTCGTCCGGGTCGAACGGCCGCAGGTCCTCCAGGGCCTCGCCGATGCCGATCAGCTTGACCGGCACGCCCAGCTCCTGGGCGATGGCGAGCGCGATGCCGCCCTTGGCGGTGCCGTCCAGCTTGGTCAGCGCGATGCCCGTCACGTCCACCGCCTCGCGGAACAGCATCGCCTGGCGCAGCCCGTTCTGGCCGGTGGTGGCGTCGATCGTGAGCAGCGTCTCGTGTGGCGCGCCGGGCGCCTGGCCGGCGATCACCTTGCGCACCTTGCGCAGCTCGTCCATCAGGTGCTGCTGCGTGTGCAGGCGACCGGCGGTGTCGACGATCACCACGTCGTGGCCGCGCGCCTTGGCCGCCTCGATCGCATCGAAGGCGACGGCGCCGGGATCGGAGCCGGCCTCGCCGCGCACGATCTCGCAGCCGGCCCGCCCGGCCCAGAGCGTGAGCTGCTCGGCGGCGGCGGCGCGGAAGGTGTCCGCGGCGGCCAGCAGCACGGAGCGCCCCAGCTCCTGCTGGAGGTGCCAGGCCATCTTGCCGACGGTGGTGGTCTTGCCGCTGCCGTTGACGCCCACGACCAGGATCACCGTGGGGTGCTCGGTGAGCGGGATCGTGTCGCCCTCCAGGCGCGCGGTGTCGGCGAGCAGCTCCTGCAGGCGCCGCGACAGGTCCGCTCCGTCCGCGAGCTCGCCCTGCTCGGCCTCGCGCTCGAGCTTCTCGACGATCGCCGCGGTGGTCGGCGCGCCGACGTCGGCGTAGATGAGCGCCTCCTCGAGGCGCTCGAAGGCCTCGTCGTCGAGCGACTGGAAGACCGTGGCCTGCAGCTCTGCGCCGAGCGCCTGGCGCGTCTTCGACATGTTCTCGCGCAGCCGCGTGAAGAAGCCGCGGCGCTCGGGCTCCGCCTCCTGCTCGGGCGGCGGCGGCGCGTCCTCTCCGGTTACGAACAGCTCGTGCCAGGTGCGGGTCACGCAGCCAACCCTAGGCCGCGACTTCGTCCACCCCGCCGTCGCCGAGCCGGCGCGACACCACCCGCGAGACGCCGTCGCCGCCCATGCTGACGCCGTAGAGGGTGTCGGCGGCGTCCATGGTGCGCTTCTGGTGGGTCACGACGATGAACTGCGCGCGGTCCGAGTAGCGCCCCACCAGCTGCAGGAAGCGGTCGATGTTGATGTCGTCCAGCGCCGCCTCGACCTCGTCGAGGATGTAGAAGGGGCACGGCCGGGCGAGGAAGACGGCGAACATGAAGGCGAGCGCCACAAGCGACTTCTCGCCGCCCGACAGCAGCGACAGGCGCTTGGTGGACTTGCCCGGCGGAGTGACCTCGATCTCCACTCCGGCCTCGGGCTGCTGGTCGTCTGGGTCCGCGCCGGAGTCGCCCTCGCCCGCGTCGGAGGCGTCCTCGCCCGCGATCACGGCGCGCGGGCCCTCGCTCTGGACCAGGCGCAGGCGTCCGCGGCCGCCCGGGAAGAGGTGCTGCACGACCTCCTCGAAGTTCTTCGCGGCCGCCTCGAACGTCTCCTCGAAGCTCTCGCGGATGCGCTTGTCGGTCTCGGTGATCAGGCCCTCCAGCTCAGCGAGGGCCGATTCCAGGTCGCCGCGCTGCTCCTCGAGCTCCTCGACGTGGGCCACCGCCTCGTCGTACTCCTGCTTCGCCAGCGGGTTGACCGGCCCGAGCTGCTCACGGCGGCGGGCCAGGCGCTCAACGCGCGCGGCGAGCGCCTCGCGCTCCTCCGCGGGCAGCGCCTCGTCGGCGGGCTGGGCCTCGAGGCCCAGGCTCGATGCGAGCCCGGCCAGGTCGCGCTCGACCTCCGCGGCCGTGTCGCGCACCTGCTGCGCGGCCACCTCGGCGCCGGTGACGGCCTCGCTTCCCTCCTTCAGGCGGCCCTGCAGCTCCGCCTCCTCCTGAGCGCACGCGCGCAGGGCGCCGGCGGCCTGCTCCCCGCCGGCCGCGTGGCGGTCGAGCTCCTCGGCGAGGGCGTCGCGGCGCGCGGCCACGGCCACCTGGGCGTGGTCGAGCGCGACGGCGGCACGCTCGGCGTCGGTGACGATCGTGGCGTCGCGCTCGATGCCGGTGCGGGCGCGCTCCAGCTGGCGGCCGCGCTCCTCGCGCTCGGCGTCCACGCGCTCCGCCATGCGCCGCTCGGCGCGCAGGTCGGCCAGCAGCTCGGCCCGGCGCACCGCTCCGGGGCCCTCGTCGGGCGCCTCGCGGCGGCGCGCGATCACCCACTCGGTGCGGCTGGCCCCCTCGGCGGCCTCCGCCGCCTCGCGGGCGGCGCGGCGCAGCGCGGCATCGGCCTCGTCGCGGGCGGCGTCGGCGCGGGCGACCGCCTCGGCGGCGGCCTCGGCGATACGCCGGGCGTCGGCCTCCTCCGCAACCGCAAGCTCGGAGGTGGCGATCAGCTCGTCGCGGCGGCGGCGCTCCTCGAGCACCCGCTCGGGCCCGCCCGCGGCCGCCTGTGACAGCTCACCGGTGGCGCCATCGAGCCAGCGCCCGCCGCGCGTGACGGCGAGGGCGGCGAAGCCCTCGGGGAGCTTGTCGAGCGAGTCGACGACCCAGACCCCTGCGAGCAGTCGCTCGGCCAGCGCGGCGACCGCCGATTCGGGGCGCACGCGGTCGATCAGCGCCTCCGCGCCAGGCGGCGGGGGCGCGCCGTGCGCGCCGCGGCCGCTCGCGCGGCCTCCGACGAGCGCCGTGCCGCCCTTGTCGCCGGTGCGGTCCAGCACCCGCTCCCCCGCGGGCACGTCATCCACCAGCGCGGCGGCCAGGCGCGGGCCCAGGGCTGCGGCCAGGGCCAGCTCGTAGCCCGGCTCGACGTCGATCGACTGCGCCAGCGTGGTCGAGCCATCTGGCGCCGTGGTGGCGGTGCGCAGGAACTGGTTGACGGTCGCGAGCTCGGCGCCGGCCTGGGCCGCGCGCGCCCGTGCGGCCTCCACCCCGCGCTCGGCCTCGCGGCGCGCGGAGCGCGCCAGCTCGACCTCCTGCTCGACCGTGGCGAGCGCGGTCTGGCGCTCCGCCGCGGCCTGCTCGAGGCGGGCGCTCTCCTCGAGCGCCTTCTGCAGCTCGGTCTCGAGGCTTTCGATCTCGTCGCGCAAACGCGCCTGGCGGTCGGTCTCGAGCCGGGCGATCTCGCGCTCGAGCGAGCGAATCCGGTCGGCGGCCGGGAGCGCCTCCCAGTCGGCGCGCTCGGTGCCTCCGGGCGAATCCTCACCCTCGGGCGGGCGCGGCAGGCGCTCCTCTGGGAGCGGGGCCGCGTCGGCGGCGTCGTCGCGCTCGGCCTCGGCCTCCAGCAGCTCCAGCTGGCGCAGGCGGCGCTCGCGACGCTCGGCGGCGGCCTCGGCCTGCTCGCGGACGCGCTCGAGGCGCATCGTGATCCGCTCCGCCGCCGACCGCGCGGCGAACAGGCCGCCCTGGATGCGCTCGCGCTCGCTGTTCTGGGCCGCGAAGGCCTGCTCGGCCTGCTCGCGGCGCCGGGCCACCTCGCCCATCAGCCGCTCGGCCTCGTCGCGCGCGGCGCGGGCTGCGCGTGCGCGCTCCTCGGCCGCGGTCAGGGCGGCACGCGCCTCGCGGGAGGCGTCGCGCGCCAGCGTGTAGCGCGCCTCGAGCGTCTGGCGCTCGAGCCGCTCGTGCAGCTCGGCCGCCTCGGCCTGGCGCTTCAGCGGCCGCAGCCGCGAGCGCGCCTCGCGCTCTACGTCCAGCGCCCTGCCGAGGTTGTCGGTGGTGCGCTCCAGCTTGAGCTGCGCGCGCCGGCGGCGCTTGCGGTGCTTGCCGAGCCCGGCGGCCTCCTCGATCAGCAGGCGCCGCTCGCGCGGGCGGGAGAGCACGATCTGCTCGACCTTGCCCTGCGACACGACTGAGTGCATCTCCTTGCCGAGGCCGGAGTCGGACAGCACCTCCATCACGTCGACCAGCCGGCACCGGGCGCCGTTGAGCCGGTACTCGCCCTCGCCGTCGCGGTTCAGGCGGCGCACGATCGAGATCTCGGAGAAGTCGGTTGGGAGCTGGCCGTCGGCGTTGTCGATGACGACCTCGACCTCGGCCGCGCTGGAGCCCTTCACGCCGTGCCCGCCGGCGAAGATCACGTCCTTCATCACCTGGCCGCGCACCGCGAGCGGCGACTGCTCGCCGAGCGCCCAGAGCACGCCGTCGGTGATGTTCGACTTGCCCGAGCCGTTGGGGCCCACGATCACGGAGACGCCGGTGCCGAACTCCAGCTTGGTCCGGTCGGGGAAGGACTTGAAGCCCTTCATGGAGATCGAGCGGAGGTGCATCTAGGGCGCCGCCTCTTCCAGGTGATCGAGCGCGTGCAGCGCGGCTTCCTGCTCCGCGCCCTTCTTGGTTTTTCCCTCCCCGCGGCCGAGCTCCTGCCCGTCCACCTCGGCCACGGCGATGAAGCTGCGATCGTGCGCGGGGCCTTCCTCGGAGACGGTCGTGTAGGTCACGACCTCGGCCCGGCGCGCCAGGCGCTCCTGCAGCACGGACTTGTAGTCGACCGGGTGCTCGAGGGCCTCCTCGATCTCGCGCGCGAACGAAGCCACCACGGCCGGCCCGGTGCGCTCGAACCCGAAGGCGAGGTAGGCGGCCCCGATGACCGCCTCGCAGATCGAGGCCAGCACGCGCTCAGAGGCCACCAGCATCTCGGCACTGCGCCCCGTGGTGCCGTCCGGCGCGGCGGCGCGCAGCGCCTCGGGGACGCCGAGGCCCTGTGCCACGCGGGCGCAGGAGGCGCCGCTGACGGCCTGGGCGCGCACCTTCGTGAGGCGCCCGGCGCCGTGGCGCTCGAAGCGCGGGTAGAGGTGGGTCGACACCGCGAGGCTCAGGACGACGTCGCCCAGGAACGCGAGCCGCTCGTAGGACTCGGCGCGATGCTCCACCCAGGAGGCGTGCGTGAAGGCCTGCCGGCGCAGCTCCTCGGGCAGTTCCTCGAGGAGCTCGGCGAGGGACTCAGTCGACGCCACGAGCGGGGGCAGGTAGACGCCGTCTTGCAGCCGTCCGGCGACGGCCTGGTCCAACGTGGGTACCACTACATCTCCGCGGCATGGGCGGCGACGAAGTCCGCTGCCTGGCCGACGGTCAGGATCTTCACGGCCGCCTCGTCGGGGATGCGCACCCCGTAGCTGTCCTCGAGCTCGACGACCAGCTCGACCAGATCGAGCGAGTCGGCCTCGAGGTCCTCCCTGAAGCGCGTGCCCTCCTCGATGCGACCGGGATCCACCTCCAGTTCGGTGGCCAGGTGCTCACGAATGCGGTCGAGGACCTCGTCTCGTTCCATCGCTTGTTCCCTCTTGCGGCTAGGCGTCGCTCGACGTCTGGGACGTCGCGCTGACGACGCTACCAGCGGGTGCGGACCGCAAGGCCCCGGCCGCCTGGAGCGCCTCGGCGGTGCGTCCGACCATGTCCTCCTCGACGGCCCGGTGCGCCAGCCGGACGGCGCTCTCGATGCCCCTCGGTCCGAAGCTGCCGTGCGCCACGACCACAGGTTTGCGCAGTCCGAGCAGGATCGCGCCACCCACGCCTTCCGGGTCGAGCTCGTCGCGCAGGCCGCGCAGCTTGCCGCGGATCAGCAGGCCGCCCAGGCTGGAGACCGGACCTGAGCGCACGCGGGTTCCGATCGCGGTGGTGAGCGACTTGACGGTCGCCTCGAGCACCTTGAGAGCGACGTTGCCCGTGAAGCCGTCGGCCACGACCACGTCCACGTTGGCGCGCGGGAGGTCGAAGCCCTCGACGTTGCCGGCGAAGTCCAGGCCGCCCTCGGCGAGACGGTCGTGCGCGGCGAGCACCTCGGGCGTGCCCTTGCCGGACTCCTCGCCAACCGAGAGCAGGCCCACGCGCGGGCGCTCGATGCCCACGCAGGCCTGCATGAAGCAGGCGCCCATGTAGGCGAACTGCACGAGGTGCTCGGGACGCGCCTGGACGCTGGCGCCGGCGTCCAGCAGCAGCACCGGGCCGTCCGGCACGGGCAGCAGAACGGCGAGCGCCGGGCGGAAGACGCCGCGGATGCGCTTGATCGAGACGGTGCCGGCCGCCAGGGTGGGTCCGGTCGAGCCGGCGGAAACGAGCGCGTCGGCCCGGCCCGCGCCGACCGCGGCGGCGGCCTGGACGATCGAGGCCTCGCGGCGCGAGCGTACGGCCGCGACGGGCTCGTCGCCGGCCTTGATCGTCTCGGGTGCGTCGACGAGCTCGGCGCGCTCTCCGGCGCCGAGCAGCTCGACGCGCGGACCGAACAACAGCACGGAAACCCCGGAGCGACGCACGCCTTCCGCGACGGCGCCGGGCCCCTGGTCGGCTCCGTTCGCGTCGACCGCGATCACGGTGCGCTACTCGTCGTCGAGCGTGCCAGGCTGCTGCACGATCACTTCACGGCCCGCGTAGGTACCGCAGCTGGGACAGACCCGGTGCGGCAGGCGCGGCTCGTGGCAGCGCGGGCAGTGGCTCAGGCTGGGAACCGTGATCTTGTGCTGGGAGCGGCGCTTGTGCGTCCGCGAATGCGACTGTCTCTGCTTTGGGACGGCCATCGGCGGGTGAGTGTAGCGGCGCGGGGTGGGCAGCGGCCGGCGCTAGCCGCCGGGGGCGGCCGGGTGCGCCGGGGCCGGGGGCCCTGCACGACCAGGAAACCGGCCAGGAATCAGCGGGGGCCCGGGGGCGCGAGCCCCCTGGCGCCGCAGCCGGCCGGCCAGAAGTCAGCAGGGGCCCGGGGGCGCGAGCCCCCTGGCGCCGCAGCCGGCCGGCCAGAAGTCAGCAGGGGCCCGGGGGCGCGAGCCCCCCTGGCGCCGCAGCCGGCCGGCCAGGCATCAGCGGGGGCCCGGGGGCGCGAGCCCCCTGGCGCCGCAGCCGGCCGGCCAGGAATCAGCGGGGGCCCGGGGGCGCGAGCCCCCGGATGCCATCCCCGGATGGTCTCCATCAATCGAGCTTCAGCTCGCGCAGCGCCGCCCACCGCGGGTCGGGCTCGCTCTCGTGCGCGTGGTCGGGGGCGCGGTTGAGGTTCTCGCCGCATACGGCGCAGAGGCCGAGGCACTCGGCGCTGCAGACGATCTGGGTCGGCAGCGCCAGGGCGAGCGCGTCGCGCGCCCACGCGCGCACGTCGAGCTCGTTCTCGTCCAGGTACGGCGAGCTGAGCTCCTCGCCGCCGCCGGGCTGGTCGACCTCGCGCGAGTCGACGCTCAACTCATGGCCGGCGCCCTCTAGGCAGCGCATGCACGGGCCCTCCAGCGCCGTGTCGAAACGCAGGCGCAGCGAGTAGCCGCTGCTGGCGGTGCGCGCAACGTCGACGACGGCGTCGACCTGGCCGCTCGCCACGGCGTAGCGCTGCCCGCCGAAGTCGAGGTCGTCGACGGGGACCTCCAGGTCGAGCCGGCGGCCTTCGCCGGACGACAGTCTGAGCTGGCCGATGTCGAATGTGTCGGTGCTCGCGCCCATGTTTCGAGGGTAGCGCCGGGTCGGCGGCGGATCGGCCCGCCGCCGGGCCGCTCAGGCGGAGCGCTCGACGAGCTCGACGCGGTAGCCGTCGGGGTCGCGCACGAACGCGATGCGCGAGCCCTCCGTGCGGCCGCCCGGACGGTACGGCGGCTTCTCCGGCTCGATGCCGTTGCCGGCCAGTCCCTCGAGCGTGCCGTCCAGGTCCTCGACGGCGAGCGCGATGTGGTTGTAGCCGGTCCCGAGGTCGTACGAGTCGACGCCGTGGTTGTAGGTCAGCTCCAGCACGGGATCCTGGCCGGGCAGGTTCATGAACACGTTGGTGGCCTCGTCGCCGATGGCCATGCGCCCCGTCTCGTGGAAGCCGAGCGTCTCGTAGAAGGCGACCGAGCGGTCGATGTCGCCGATGCGGTAGCAGGTGTGGAGATAGGCGGGCATGGCGCGTCAGGCTAGCTTCTACGAGGGACCCTCGAAGCGCTCCAGGCCCGCGTCGACCTCGTAGTAGTCGCCCGCCTGGGCGGTGTGCACCTGCGCCACCGTGCTCAGCCCCGTCGGCGCATCGAGCGTCCCGGCCGCGATGCTGATCGTCTGGCGGTCCGGCGCGTCCCAGAACAGGCTCGACCCGCACTCGCCACAGAAGCCGCGGCGTGCGTGCGCGTCGCTCTGCGGGCTGTCGATCCAGCGCAGCCCCGCGTCCGCCACGAAGCGCAGCTGCTCTCGCCGCGCGGCGGTGGCGGCGCACACGTGGCCGTGCCAGCGCCGGCACTCCACGCAATGGCAGATCAGCACATCGCGCAGCGGACCGTCGACCTCGAACGCCACGGCTCCGCACAGGCAACGGCCCGTGGAGCCCATCGGGGTCTAGCCGACCTCGGCCTCTTCGCGGCCCTGCAGCCTGTCGCGCCCGCGCTGCACGGCAGCGGTGAACTTCGTCAGGTTGACCTCGAGCGTGTTGAGGATGTCGTCCGCGTAGTCCTCCGCGCCGAGCCGGATCTCGCGCTCGCGTGCGCGGGCGTCCTCGATGATCTCGTCGGCCTGGCGCTCGGCCTGCTTGACGATCTCCTCCTCGGAGATCAGGCGGGCCTGCTCGTCGCGGGCTTCCTTGATGACGCGCTCAGCCTCGCGCTTGGCCTCGGCCAGCATCTCCTGGCGCTCCTTGACGATCCAACGCGCTTGCTTGATCTCCTCAGGGATCGTCGCGCGCATCTGGTCAAGGATGTCGTAGACCTCTTCTTTGTCGACACGCACCTGATCCGTCAACGGAACGGGCTTGGCGTTATGGATTGTGTCGTCGAGCTTGTCGATTAGGACGAGAACGTCCATGGGCGCTTCCTCAGTTCTTCACCGCTGCAGTTCTTCCTTCAACCGAGCCGCAACCCGGTCCGGCACCAGCCCGCTCATGTCGCCCCCGAACATGGCCAATTCCTTGACTCCGCTCGAGCTCAGGAAGCTGAACTGTGGGGCGGCCATGAAGTACATGCTTTCGATATCGGGCGCCATCTTCCGGTTCAGCTGGTTCATCTCGAACTCGTACTCGAAGTCCGAGATCGCCCGCAATCCCTTGACGATGGCCTTGGCCCCATGCTCACGGGCGAAGTCGACGAGGAGCGTATCAAAGGGTTTTACCTGCACATGCGGGTATTCCGCCACCTGCTCCTCGATGAACGAGACCCGCTCGGCGGCGTCGAAGAGCGTCTTCTGCTTGCGCACCGGCTGGTTGACGACACCCACGATGACGGTGTCGAACACGTTCGCGGCCCTCCCGATGATGTCGAGGTGCCCCATCGTGATCGGGTCGTAGGACCCCGGGCAGACGGCCGTGCCGCCCCTCGGCTCAGCGGCCATGGATCGCGATGCGCGTGTCGCCGTAGACCCGCTCGGTGAGGAGCGGGAAGGGGAGCTCGAGCGGGCTGCGCTTGTCGGATTCGGTCACGATTCGAGAACGTTGGTCGGTGAGCGCCGGCAGGCGCTCGGCGAGCGGCCCGGCCAGACGGGAAGCCGAATCATATGGGGGGTCGCAGAACACGAGGTCGAAGGTGCCCTCAGAACGGCCCAGAAAACGCACGACATCCTGTCTGACGACGGACGCGTCCACGCCCACCGCGGCCAGGTTGCGCTCGATCGCCGCGGCCGCGCGAGCGTCGTGCTCGACGAACAGCGCGGACTCCGCGCCGCGCGACAGCGCCTCGATGCCGAGCGCTCCGGAACCGGCGTAGAGGTCCAGGACGCGCGCGCCCTCCACGGCGCCGAGCATCGAGAAGAGCGCTTCGCGGACGCGGTCCGCAGTCGGCCGGGTGCCCGTGCCTCGCGGAGCCTGGAGGCGCCGCCCCTTGAACGTGCCGGCGACGACCCTCATGCCGGGATCGGGTCGAGCTCGGACCCGAAGCGCGCCACCACGGCCTCGCGCAGGAGCGCGTGCTCGGGCGACTCCAGGCGAGGGTCGTCGATCAGGATCGCGTCGGCGCGGTCGCGGGCGCGCACCAGCAGCTCCGTGTCCTCGGGCAGCCGCGCCACACGGAACTCGGGCAGCCCGTGCTGGCGCGTGCCGAGCACGTCGCCCGCCCCGCGCAGCTCCAGATCGACCTCGGCGAGCCGGAAGCCGTCGCGCTCCCCCGCGATCGCCTCGAGCCGGGGCAGCTTCGGATCGCCGAACAGGATGCAGACCGACGGGTGCTCGCCGCGCCCGACCCGCCCGCGCAGCTGGTGCAGCTGGGAGAGGCCGTAGCGCTCCGCCGCCTCGATCAGCATGACCGTGGCGTTCGGCACGTCGATCCCCACCTCGATCACGCTGGTGGCGACCAGGACGTCGGCCTCGCCGCGCGCGAAGGACTCCATGGCCGCTGTCTTCTGCTTGGCCGGCAGCTGGCCATGGATGAGCTCGACCCGCAGGCCCTTGAACTCGGTGGTCCGCAGCCGCTCGAACTCCACCGTGGCCGCCTTGGCCTGGAGCGTCTCGGACTCCTCGACCAGGGGACAGACGACGAAGCACTGCCGCCCGGCGCGGATCTCCTCGCGGATGCGCTCGTAGGCGCGAGCGCGGGCGCGGGCGCCGTCCACCACGAACGTCTCGACCGGCTGGCGGCCACGGGGCAGCTGGCGCAGCACGGTGGCGTCGAGGTCCCCGTACGCAGTGAGCGACAGCGTGCGCGGGATCGGCGTGGCGGTCATGTGCAGCGAGTGCGGCACCAGCCCGGCGGGCGCCTTGGCGTCCAGCGCCGCCCGCTGGCGCACGCCGAAGCGGTGCTGCTCGTCGACGACGACCACCGCGAGGTCGCGGAACTCCACCGGCTCTTCGATCAGGGCGTGCGTTCCCACCACGAGCTGGAGCTGGCCGTCCGCCAGCCTGCCGAGCAGGTCGCGCCGGCGCGCCGCGGTCGTGGACCCGGTCAGCAGCTCCAGCGAGATCGCGCCGCCGAGCAGAGAGTCGAGCGTGCGGTGGTGCTGCTCGGCGAGGGTCTCCGTGGGCGCCATCAGGACGGCCTGGGCGCCGTTCTCCACGGCGCGCAGCATCGCCTCCAGGGCGATCACCGTCTTGCCCGCCCCCACCTCGCCCATCAGCAGCCGCTGCATCGGCCGCTCGCGCGCCAGGTCCGTGTCGATCTCGCCCATCGCGGACACCTGGTCCTCGGTCAGCTCGAACGGCAGCGACCAGCGCCAGCGGTCCACCACCACCCCGCGCGCGGCCAGGGGGCGCGCGCGGCGGCCCTCGCGGCGGGCGCGCCGCCGGCCGGCCACCGCGAGCTGGAGCAGGAACAGCTCCTCGAAGGCGAGCCGGCGCCGGGCGCCCTGCTCGTCCTCCTCGCGGTCCGGGAAGTGGACGGCGGCCAGCGCCGCGGGGCGGTCCGGCAGGCGCTCGGCCACGCGCAGCGCCGTGGGCAGCGGCTCCACCGACGCCAGCATGCGTGGGTAGGCCGCCCACATCAGCTCGCGCAGCTTGGCCGCGCTGATGCCCTCCGTGGCCGGGTGGACCGGCACGAGGCCGACCGTGTGGACCGGCGCGCCGCCCTCCCCGCCGAACTGCTCGAACTCGGTGACCCAGAGCTCCCCGCGGCGGCGCAGCTTGCCGTGCAGCAGCACCTGGGAGCCCTCGCCGAGCTGGCGTGCGATCCAGGGCTGGTTGAACCAGACCGCCAGCAGCGGTCCGCTCTCGTCGAAGACGCGCGCCTCCACCCGCTTGCGACGCCGGTCGCGCATCGGCTTGACGGTCACGCCCCGCACCGCCACGGCCACGGTTGCCTCCTCCCCCACGGCCAGCTCGCCCACCAGCCGCACGTCGCGGCGGTCGCGGTGGGCGTGCGGGAGGTGCTCGATCAGGTCGCCCCAGGTCGCGATGCCCAGCCGCTCCAGCGCCTTGGGGCCGTCGATCGGCTCGTCCAGCAGGCTCGGCTTGGGGTAGGAACGAACCGGCGCGTCGGCGGGCAGGGGCTCTTTGGAGGCGAAGCGTCTCACTCCGCGCAGAGCAGCCACCACCAGGCGGGCTGGCCGCCCTCGTGGTACTCCACCTCGACGCCGGCCGGCGTGCGGGCCTCCACGCCGGCGCGGTCGAGCGGCGGGTGCTCGCCCGCGATGCAGGTGAGCAACTCCGCGCCGTCGGCGATCTGCGCGAGCGTGGCTGCGAGCGTCTCGGCGGGATCGCCCCACGCGACCAGCTCGCCGCCCGCGTAGCCGACGGCCTCGCCCGCGGTGAAGCGGCCCTGGGCGTCGTCGCGTGCGGCGCGCGCCACTCCGCCCACGCGCAGCGCCTCGGCGGACGCGCCCACGGCCGTGGCGTTGTCATCGGAGCCCTTGGTCGGGTCGAAGGACAGGAGCGCCGCGAGGCCCTCCTGCGGCGCGGTCGTGGGGACGACCCGGGCGGGCTTCTCCGACAGCTCCGCGGCGCGCTCGGCGGCCAGGATCACGTTTGGGCTGTTCGGCAGGACGACCACCTCGGCGCCCGGGGCCGCGTGGATCCCCGCGAGCAGCTCGTAGGTCGAGGGGTTCATGGTCGCGCCGCCGTCCACCACCAGCACTCCAAGCTCCTCGTACAGCCGCCTCACCCCCGCCCCGCTGGCGACGGCCACGACCGCGCAGGCCGACTGCTCGGCCGCGGGGCCCTCGCCGGACAGCCGCGCGCTGCGCTCCGCGACCTGCTCATGCATGTCGGCCACGTCGAAGCGCGACACCTCGCCGGCCTCCTCGAAGAGAGCCACGGCGCGCGCCGGCTCGTCGGTGTGCACGTGCACGCGCAGGGTGCGTTCGTCGCCGACGACCAGCACCGAGTCGCCGAGGTCCTCGAGCAGCGGCCTGAAGTGGCCGGCCTCGAGGCTCTTGCCGGTGACGGCGAAGTTGGTGCAGTAGCGGAAGCTCGACGACTCGTGCTCGGGCCGGTGCAGCGCCGCGGGCGCGTACTGGTGCTCGAGCTGAGGCGCCGCGGTGCCGCGCAGCGCCGCGAGGCAGCCCGCCAGGATCACCGTGAGGCCGTAGGCCCCGGCGTCCACCACTCCGGACTCGCGCAGGATGGCGAGCTGCTCGGGGCCGCGGTCGACGGCCTCCTTGCCGGCCTCGAGCGCGTTCTCGAGCACCTCGGCGAGTAGCTCGTCCTGCTCCACGGCGGTGGCGTCGGGGCCGAGCCGGCGCGTGTCCATGTGGGCGAGGTCGTGCGCCACGCGGCTGGCCATCGCGCGCACGGCCGACAGCATGGTCCCCTCGGCCGGGTCGCGCACCGAGGCGTACGCGGCGTCGGCGGCGCGCGCGAACGCCGCGGAGACGAGGATCGGGTCCACCAGCTCGCCCGGGCGTGACGCCAGCTCCTCGGCCGCGCCGCGCACGATCTGGGAGAGGATCACGCCGGAGTTGCCGCGCGCGCCGAGCAGCGCGGCCCGCGCCACGGCGCTGACGATCTCCTCGCGCCCGGTGACGTCGAGCGGACGGCCGTTCATGTGGTTGAGCTCCTCGACCACCGCCTTGAGCGTCAGCGCCATGTTGTCGCCCGTGTCGCCGTCGGCGACAGGGAAGACGTTCAGGTCGTTGACCTCCTGGCGCCGGTTCTCCAGCTCCGCCAGCGCCGCGGTCACGACCCGGCGGAAGCGGACCAGGCTCTCGTCGGGCACGGGCACGTTGTACACCCTACGGCGGCGGGGTCACCGGCCGCGCGCGCTAGACGTGCTTGGTGACCTTGCCGGCCTTGAGGCAGCGCGTGCAGACGTACTCGCGCCGGGGAGCGCCCCCGATGGAGATGCGGACCTTCTGCAGGTTCGGGTTGAAGCGCCGCTTGGTAGCCACCATCGAGTGACTGCGGCTATTCCCGAACGCCGGGCCCTTCTTGCACGAGTAACAGACCTTTGCCACGGCGCGTCAGGGTAGCAGCAGGCCGCGCGCCACCTTGAGCGCTTCGTCCACGTCGGCGCGGCTCACGTCGAGGTGCGTGACCGCCCGGACGCGCCCGTCTGGCGTCCCGCTCAGCTCCACCGCATGCCGGCCCATCGCCTCGACGAACCCCTCTGGGGCGGCGAAGACGACGATGTTGGTCTCGGGCGCGACCACCTCGCAGCCGAGCTCGGCCAAACCGTCCGCGAGCAGCCGGGCGTGCTGGTGGTCCTCGGCCAGCCGCTCGACGTTGTGGTCGAGCGCGTACAGGCAGCCGGCCGCCACGATGCCCGACTGCCGCAGCGAGCCGCCCGTCTGCTGCTTCCAGCGCCACGCCTCCCCGATCAGGTCGTGCGAGCCGCACAGCACGGCGCCCACGGGCGCGCCGAGCCCCTTGGTGAAGTCGATCCACGCGGTGTCGAAGCCGCCCGCGTACTCGGCGGCGGACACGCCGGATGCGACCACCGCGTTCATCAGGCGCGCGCCGTCCATGTGGGTGCGCAGCCCGTGGTCGCGGGCGGCCTCGAGCACCGAGCGCACCGCGGGGACCGGCCACACCCGGCCGCCGCCCATGTTGGTCGTCTGCTCGACCGACACGACGCGCGAGCGCGGCATGTAGCGGCTGTCCGGGCGCACCGCGGCGCGCACCGCGTCGCCGCCGAAGATGCCGCCGTCGCCCTCGAGCGCGTGGATCATCAGGCCCGCGTTCCAGGCCGGGCCGCCCGCCTCGGCGATGATCGGGTGCGCGGTGCGGTCGAGGATCAGCTCGTCGCCGCCGGGCCGCGCGTGCAGCCGCAGGGCGATCTGGTTGCACATCGTCCCGCTCGGAAGGAACAGCCCCGCCTCGTGCCCGAGCAGCTCGGCGACACGCTCCTCCAGGCGGCGTGTGGTCGGATCCTCGCGCCGCTGCTCGTCGCCCACCTCGGCGGTCGCGATCGCGCGCCGCATGCCTTCGCTCGGGCGGGTCTGCGTGTCGCTGTAGAGGTTGATCACGGCGCGAGTTCGCGCCGCAACTCCGCCATGCGCAGCACAGCGCGCGCGGCATCCTCACCCTGGTGGCGCTTGCCGCCTCCCGCGCGCGCCAGCGCCTGCTCCATCGTGTCCACGGTCAGCACGCCGAAGGCGCACGGCACGCCCGTGTCGAGCTGCAGCGTCGCGATGCCGCGCGCCGTCTCGGCGCACACGTAGTCGTAGTGGTCGGTCTCGCCGCGGATCACCGCGCCGAGGCAGACGACGCCGTCGTAGCGCCCGGAGTCGACGCAGTACTTCGCGGCCAGCGGCAGTTCGAACGCGCCCGGCACCTCGTGCACGTCCACCGAGCCGCCGGCCTCCATGAACACGCGGGTGGCGCCCTCCACCAGCCGCCTGGCGAGATCCTCGTAGAAGCGCCCGACGCACGCCGCGTAGACGCCCGTCGCCGCGCTACTCACCGGTGCGCCTCGGAGCCGGGCCGTGCCCGTAGACATCGGCCTCCGCCTCCGCACGGGCGCGGTCGCCGACCCGCTCCTCGTGGATCATCTCCTCGTCGAGCGCGAGCCCCTGGTGGTGGAGCAGATGGCCGAGCCGCTCCTTCTTCGCGCGCAGGTAGTCGCGGTTGTGGTCGCCTGGGGCGTGCTCGATCGGGATCTGGTCGGACACCGAGAGCCCGTAGCCCTCCAGGCCGACGATCTTCTTGGGGTTGTTGGTGAGCAGCCGGATCGAGGTCAGGCCGAGGTCAACCAGGATCTGCGCGCCGATGCCGTAGTCGCGCAGGTCGGCGGGCAGGCCGAGCTCGAGGTTGGCGTCCACGGTGTCGCGGCCCTGCTCCTGGAGCCGGTAGGCGCGCAGCTTGTTCAGCAGGCCGATGCCGCGGCCCTCCTGGGCGAGGTAGAGCAGCACCCCGCGGCCCTCCTCCTCGATGCGCGCGAGCGCGTCCTCGAGCTGCTGGCCGCAGTCGCAGCGCAGCGAGTGGAACACGTCGCCCGTGAGGCACTCGGAGTGGACGCGCACGAGCACGTCCTCCTGCCCGTGCACCTGGCCCTTGACCATGGCGACGTGGTGCTTGTCGTCGACGAGCGAGCGGAAGCCGAACACCGTGAAGTCGCCGAACTTGGTGGGCAGCTGGGCCTCGACGACGCGCTCGACGAGCTTGTCGTGCAGGCGGCGGTACGCGATCAGGTCGGAGACCGTGATCATCTTGAGCCCGTGCTTGGCGCAGTAGCGCTCGAGGTCGGGCACCCGCGCCATCGTGCCGTCGTCGTTCATCACCTCGCAGATCACGCCGCTGGGGTTGAGCCCCGCCAGCCGCGCGAGGTCGACCGACGCCTCGGTCTGCCCGGTGCGCTCCAGCACCCCGCCCGGCTTGGCCTTGAGCGGGAAGATGTGGCCGGGCTGCACGAGGTCGCGCACGCCGCTGCTGGGGTCGATCGCCACCTGGATCGTGTGCGCGCGGTCGTGCGCCGAGATGCCCGTGGTGATCCCCTCACGCGCCTCGACCGAGACCGTGAAGGCCGTCTGGAAGGGCGACTCGTTCTTGGCCGCCATCAGGTCCAGGCCGAGCTCGTCGCAACGGTCGGGGGTGAGCGCCAGGCAGATCAGCCCGCGGCCGTGCATGGCCATGAAGTTGACCGCCTCCGGCGTGGCGAACTGCGCGGCCAGCGTGAGGTCGCCCTCGTTCTCGCGATCCTCGGCATCGCAGACGACGACCATCCGCCCTGCGCGGATGTCCTCCAGCGCCTCCTCGATCGGACTGAACGGGGAGCTCATGCGATGAGCTTCTCCAAGTGCTTGGCCAGCACGTCGACCTCCAGATTGACGGTTCTGCCGGGCTCCGCTGATCCTAGGGTGGTGCGCTCCAGCGTCTCCGGGATGAGCGAGACCTCGAACGCCTCGGCGTCAACTGCGCTCACGGTGAGCGACACGCCGTCGACCGCGATCGAGCCCTTCTCGACCACGTAGCGCAGCAGGTCTGTGGCCGCGGCGACCCGCACGACGCGCGCGAAGCCGTCCTCGCGGACCGCGTCCACCGTCCCGACGCCGTCCACGTGACCCTGGACGACGTGGCCGCCGAGCCGGTCGGAGGCGCGCAGCGGCAGCTCGAGGTTGACCTCGTCCCCGGCGCCCAGCGGCCCCAGCGATGAGCGGCGCAGCGTCTCCGGCATGACATCGGCGGCGAAGCCGTCCGGGCGCGGGTCGACCGCCGTGAGGCAGACGCCGTTGACGGCGATCGAGTCCCCGGCGGCCAGCTCGGCCCCCAGGCCCGTGTCGACCTCCAGCCGGCCGTCGCTGAGCGAGCGCACGGTTCCCCTGCCTGCTACCAGCCCGGTGAACAGTCTCACCACTCCTTGAGCCGGGCGGTCACCAGCACGTCGTCCTCGAGCCGCTCCACATCCACGTGGAGAGCCCGCGGCGCAGCGGCGATCTGTCCGATCCCGATGCCCTCGACCGCGGTGCGCGCCTCGCGCCCGCCGGTCATCAGCGGCGCAATGAACATGCGCGTCTCGTCGATCTCGCCGGCCTCCAGGAAGGCGCCGGCCAGGTGCGGGCCGCCCTCGAGCAGCAGCGACTGCACCTCGCGGCTGCCGAGCTCGTCCAGCGCGTGCTCGACACGGGCGCGCTCGTTCTGGCCCGTGGCCACGATCACGTCCACGCCGGCCGACTCCAGCGCCTGCACCGAGGTGCGCGACGCGGCGCGCGAGCAGACCACGGTCACCGGCACCTCCGCTACACCGCGCACGAGCTGCGAATCGAGCGGCAGGCGCCCCTCGGAGTCGAACACCACGCGCCGGGGCTGGCGGGCGACGCCCTCGATGCGCGCCGTCAGGCGCGGGTCGTCGAAGAGCGCGGTGCCGATGCCGACCGCCACCGCGTCCGACTCGGCGCGCCAGCGGTGGGCGCGGGCGCGGCTGGCCTCGCCGGAGATCCACTGCGAGTCGCCGCTGACGGTGGCGACCTTGCCGTCGAGGGTCATCGCTGACTTGAAGACCACCAGCGGGCGCCCGGTGCGCGCGTGCTTGCGAAAGGGCTGGTTGAGCAGCCGCGCCGCCTCGGCCATCTCGCCGTCGACCCAGACGACGTCGACGCCCTCGTCGCGCAGGATGCCGGGGCCGCGGCCGGCGGCCTTCCTGGTGGGGTCGTCGGAGGCGATCACGACTCGCGCGATCGACGCGTCGAGGATCGCCTGGGTGCAGGGCGGCGTGCGGCCCTGGTGGCAGCACGGCTCGAGCGAGACGTACAGCGTCGCGCCGGCGGGATCCTCGCTGCAGTCGTCGAGCGCCGCGCGCTCCGCGTGCGCCTCGCCCGGCGGCTGCGTGATGCCCTCGCCGATCACCCGGCCGCCCTTCACGACGACCGCGCCGACCATCGGGTTCGGGCTCGTGTGGCCGCGCGCGCGCTCGGCCAGCTCGATCGCCCTCAGGAGGTGTCGCGTGTCGTGCTCTGTCAGCGCCATAGGAGGCATGGTTGACTCGACAATCAACGATACCTCAGCGTTTGGGCCGCTCCGACTAGCGTTCCGCCGCGTGCACCGGCTCATCCTGGCGCTGATCCTCGTCGCCGGCTTCGCCCTGCGGGTCGTCAACAACGACTACGGGCTGCCGTTCGTCTACTCGATCGACGAGGCGTCGCACTTCACCAGCCGGGCGGTCGAGATGTTCTGGCAGGACCTCGACCCCGGCTACTACCAGAACCCCGGCGCGTACACGTACCTCGTCTACGCGGCGCTGCGGGTGCTCTACGGGCCGCTCGGCTTCCTGTTCGGACTGCCGTACGGAAACGTCACCGAGCAGTTCGACAAGGACCCCGCGGAGCTGTGGGTGGTCGCGCGCACGCTGGCCGCGGCGCTCTGCACGGCCGGCGTCGCGGCGACCTATGCCGCGGCGCGCCGCCTCTGGGGCGTGCGCGAGGGGCTCGTCGCGGCGGCGGTGCTGTCCTTCGCCTTCCTGGCGGTCGCCTACTCGCGGGTGGCGGTCACCGACGTGGGCGCGCTCGCAGGGGTCGCGCTGGCGCTGATGTGGTCCGTGCGCGCCGCCGAGGAGGGCCAGACGCGCGACTACGCGCTGGCCGGCGCGGCGGCGGGACTGGCGATCGCGTTCAAGTACACCGCGGGGCTGGCGCTGCTGCCGCTCGGCATCGCGGCGGCGGCCCGGCTGCGCGCCGACCGCGGCCGGGCGCTCGGCGGGCTCGCGCTCGGGGGCCTGGGCGCGGCGGTCGTGTTCGCCCTGCTCAACCCGTACGTGTTCGGCGCGCTCGGCGACTGGTGGACCGACCTGCGCGACCAGGCCGACGTCGCCGCGAGCGACGCGAAGCCGGGGCAGCAGTCCGGCGGCGTCTCCTACTACCTCGACAGTCTCACGTGGGGGCTCGGCTGGGCCGGGCTGGCGGCGGCGCTGGCAGGCGCCGTGCTGGTGCTGCGCCAGAGCTTCGTGCGCGGACTGATCCTGGTCGCGCTGCCGCTGGCCCTGTTCGTCTACCTCGCCGTGCAGTCGCGCTACTTCGGCCGCTGGCTGCTGCCCGCCTATCCGGCGCTGGCGATGCTCGCCGGGGTGGCCGTCGTGCGGGCCGCCGAGCTGCTGCCTCGGCGCGAGTGGCGGCTGGGCGCCACGGCGGCGCTGGCGCTCGTGGTGATCGCCCAGCCGCTGATCGCGGACGTGCGCACCGCACAGGTGCTCGGGCGCGAGGACACGCTCAACCAGGCGCGCACGTTCCTGGACGAGCGCTACCCGCCCGGCCTGCGCGTGTCGATCGAGCCGGCGGTGCCGGGGCGCTACTTCCGCTCCAACCCCGAGGGCCGCATCCCCGCCTGGCTGTCGCGCTGCGAGCGTCGCGACGGCTGGACCGAGCCCGGCTGGACCTACGAGGCCGCCGGAGGACGGCGAGTCTGCGAGCAGTACAAGCCCGGGCTGTTCGTGCGGCCGGACGGCGGCGTGCGGGCATCCGCCTACCACGCGGTGCTCGGACCCGAGGTGATCGACGACTACCGGCTCTACGGCTACTGCCTGGTGATGACCGTGAACGTGGTGCGCGACCGCGCCCTGGAGACCGGCGACCCGCGCGCCCGCGCCTACTACGAGCGGCTGGAGCGCGAGTCCGACCTGGTCCGCGAGTTCAGCCCCTACGACCCCGGCGCCGACCCAGTGCCCTTCAGCTTCGACCTCTCCTACAACTACTACCCCCCCGCCTACCGGCGGCCGGGCCCCACGGTGCGCATCCACCGCCTCCACGACTGCAAGCAGGGCTACGGAGCGCCGCTGATCCGAATCCCGAAGGCGCGGGAGCCCGAGCCGTTCTCCTAGGGCTGGTGCCGGTTCCCCGGCGTCTTCGCGGCGGGCGACACGCTGGGCGAGCTACGGGCCAGCGTTGAAGAGGGCATCTCGCTGGTGTCTTGCCGCTAGCGGTCGCGCAGCCGGTCCAGCACTTCTTTGTCGCGCTTGATAAAGGCCCGGATGCGGCGCATGAACTCCTTGTCCTTACGCCTCTCGTCGATCTGGCGCAGAACCTGCTTCAGGTGCTCGTTGTCGCGGGCCACGACCTGATTGTCCCACGGCCACGCCGGAGCAACACTTCGAGCATCGACGGTCCGCGACGCCCAAGTCCATTTCGTCCTCGAAGACGAGCCGTTCGACGTATGCGGCTACGTGGGCAAGTTGCGCAGGGGGGCCTTTACGGCGGTGGGCTGTGTCTTGCGTCATATGCGCGACGTTTGCCGCCCACGGCGGGGGCCCGAGCCCGGGGACGCGAGCCCCCAGCCGCCATCAACCAGTCAGGAATCAGCCGGGGCCTGGGAAAACGAGCCCGGCGCGGGCCAGCAAACCGGCCAGGAATCAGCGGGGGCCTGGGGGCGCGAGCCCCCAGCTGCAATCACTTAAAGGCCCCCAGCGCCCGCAGGGAGTAGTGCCTGTAGTGCCCGTGCTTGGTTCCGCGCGGGGGCGCTTCCCAGTCGGTTGCGTACTTGGCGTACATCAGGCCGCGGT
>JAXDII010000089.1:0-26116 GCA_034664085.1 Thermoleophilaceae bacterium | reverse complement strand
CCGATCTCCTGGCGCGGGGCGCGCCCGGAGTCCACTTCTACACCCTGAACCGCTCCCCCGCAACGCGAGCGATCCTGGCCGCGCTGCACGCCGCGCATCCGTGGACGCGCGCGACCGCCACGGTCTGAGGGATGGCATCCGGGGGCTCGCGCCCCCGGACCCCCGCTGATTCCTGGCCGGTTTGCTGGCCGCGCCGGGCTCGCGCCCCCGGACCCCCGCTGGTTCCTGGCCGGCTGAAGGCATCCGGGGGCTCGCGCCCCCGGACCCCCGCTGATTCCTGGCCGGTTTGCTGGCCGCGCCGGGCGCCTTCCCCGAACCCCCCGCTGATTCCTGGCCGGATTGCTGGCCGCGCCGGGCGCCTTCCCCGGACCCCCGCTGATCCTGGCCGGTTTGCTGGCCGCGCCGGGCGCGCGCCCCCGGACCCCAGCCTCAGAGCCTCAGCTGCTCCTCGGCCGCCGGTGCCTGTCCCAGCAGGGCGCGGAAGCGTTGCGCTGCCGTCGGGGCGTCGTCGCCGCGGTTGTTGTTGAACGCGACGTGCACCTCGCGTGCCTGCTCTGCCATCGCCTTGGCGCGGCCGGCTATCTCGTCGAGCTCTTCGTCCTCGTATCGCCACCCGAAGCGCTCGGCCACCGACTTGCCCTTCAGGTAGCCCTCCGTGTTGCGGCCGTGCAGGCGCAGGTAGGCGATCTCGTCGCTGGTGACCGCGTCGAGCTCGGACGGCATGATCGGCACGTGGTCGCCGGGCGGCGCGTCCACGCTGACGAAGGCGAGGTCGCGGTCGGCGAACCAGCCCAGCGTGCGCTCCATGCGCTTGTCGCGCACCCAGCCGCGGTGGCGCAGCTCCACCGCGACGCGGTGCGGCGCCAGCGCCTCGACCAGGCGGTCGAGCTCCTCCAGCTCGTGCCTGCCCGGCGCGAACGCCGGCGTCAGCTGCACGAGGTAAGCGCCCAGCTTGCCCGCCTCTGCCAGCGGCGCGGTCTCCTCGACGAGCCGCTCTGCCAGCGCCACCTCCAGCTCCGGCGTCAGCCGCACGCGGCCGCGCTCCGTGGTCTCGGCGCCGTCGCGCAGGTCCGGCGGAAGCGAGTCGACGGGCGCGGAGTGGCGCGAGAGCAGCCTGTGCGCCTTGACGTCGAAGACGAAGCCGTCGGGCGTGTCCTCGACCCACTTGTGCACGGTGTTGCGGTCCGGAACGGCGTAGAAGCTCGAGTTCAGCTCGACGTACGCGAAGCGCTCCGCGTACCAGGGCAGCCGTTCCCTCGCGGCCATCTTGGGCGGGTACCACTCCTTCACGAACCCGGGGTCGGCCCAGCTCGAGGTGCCGACGAGGATGCGTCCGGCCATGTGGTCGAGGCTACCCACAAGGTGCCCGGAACACCGGAGTTCCTGCTGCTGAGCATCGCGTGGGCGCCGGGCTCGGCCGCGCCGGCGAGAGCGACGGGATGGCGGCCTGGCGGGTGCTCACCGCCTTCCTCGCCCTGCTGGCCGGCCCGCTGGTCTTCCTGGGCCTCGCGGGCGTGCTTGCGCTGGCGTGGCTGGCGCAGGGCCGGGAGTAGGCTGCGCCGCATGGGCCAGCCCGAGGTCGCCTGGAAGCTCGACGGCATCTCGCCGCGTGCGTACCAGCACCCGGCGGACCGGGCCGCCACGGCGGCGCTCGCCAAGGTGCCCTATCTCGACGAGGTGGTGCGCCGGCTGATCGCCCTCGGCTACGAGCGCGCGCTGCGGGTGGCGGCGCTGGGCGCGGCGGTGCGGCTCGGCGAGGACCAGCTGCCGAATATCTGGGTGCTGCAGCGGCAGGTCTACAACACGCTCGACATGGAGCGGGTGCCTGACCTCTACATGACCCAGTATCCGTTCGCCAACGCCTTCGCCATCGGGACCGACCGGCCGATCGTGGTGGTCAACTCCGAGCTGGTGCGGCTGCTCGACGACGACGGCCGGCGCGTGGTGCTCGCCCACGAGGCGGCCCACATCCACTCCGACCACGTCCTCTACCGCCAGGCGCTCGCGATCCTGCTGATGCTGGGATCGTCCGTACGCCTGCCGATCCTGGCCGGGCTGCCGCTGCTCGCGATCAGGCTCGCGCTGCTGGAGTGGTCGCGGTCCGCGGAGCTGTCGTGCGACCGCGCGGCGGCGCTGGTCACCCGTGACCCGCAGGCCGTCTGCAGCGCGCTGATGGTGATCGCCGCCGGCGAGTCCGCGTCCGACCTCAGCCTCGACGCCTTCATCGCCCAGGGCATGGACTACTCCGACGGCGGGTCTGGGGTCGAGCGGCTCACGAAGATGATGCAGGACCTGCGCCTGACACATCCGATGCCGGTCCGGCGGGTGAGGATGCTGCTCGACTGGGTGCACGAGGGCGAGTACGACCGCATGGTGCGCGGCGACTACCTGCGCCGCGGCGAGGAGCCGTCCGCCGGCGAGGAGGCCGAGTCGGCGGGCACCTTCTACGCCGACCGCGTCGGCAGCGCCATCCAGGCCGCCGGCACTTCGGTGTCCGAGGTCGGCCAGCAGCTGGGCGACTGGCTGAGGCGAACGCGCGGCGGCGGCGATGACGCCGCCGGATAGCGCGAAACTTCCGGCTCGCTGAGCGGTTTAGCCGGCATGCGGGCTAACGCCGTTCTGCTGGCCGTCCTGCTGATGGTCGTCCTGGCCCCACCGGCCGCGGCGTCGTTTCCCGGGCGCAACGGCCTGATCGCCGTCTCCGGCGACGGGGACACGGACCACGACACGATCTGGGTCGGACGCGCCGACGGCAGCGGCCTGCGGGCGCTGCCCTCACCGTGCCCGCCAGGCCCGATCGACGTCCTGGACCGCTGCTTCGCCGACGCGCCTGCATGGTCGCCCGACGGGACGAGGCTCGCCTTCACCGTCATCCGCGGCTCCACCCCACAGCTGTGGGTCGTCAATGCCGACGGCAGCGGCCTGCGCGAGGTGCCGGGCGCGCACGGATACAGCCCCGCCTGGTCGCCGAGCGGCGAGCGGCTCGTGTTCAGCGTCGACGCCCCGGACGCGCGGGAATGCCACTTCCGCGACCTCTACACGGTTGCTGCCGACGGAACCGGGCTGGCGCTGCTCGTCCGCCGCGGGGACGACCCCGACTGGTCGTCGCGTGGCGAGATCGCCTACGAGCGCCAGCGCGTGCACTGGACGGGCGGACCGGCCTCGGAGTGCGAGCCCGTCCACTCGCTCGCGGTGCTGCGTCCCGGCGGCGCCCCGCGCCGCGTGGCCGCCGGCAGCGATCCGAGCTGGGCGCCCGGCGGACGCGCGATCGCCTTCGTCAGCACCGGCGGGGTGCGCCGCAAGCAGGTCGGCGCGAGCGGCCCGGGACGCCGGCTGGTGCGGCGCGGGCTGCTCCTCTACGAGCCCGGCTGGTCCCCGGACGGGCGGCTGATCGTCTACCGCAGAGGCGGGCGGCTGAGGCTGACGGCAGCGAGCCGCGGCCGAGTGCTGCCGCTGGGGTTCGATGCGCCCGGGCTCGACTTCTCGAGCAGCTGGCAGCCGCTGCCGCGCTAGCGGCCGCGCCTGCCGAAGCTGTGGCCCGCCGGCGCGACCGCGCGCAGGTCGGCCTCCTCGGCAGGGGAGTCGCGCGGGTCGGTGGACCAGGCGCGGCGCGGCTCGATGTGGGTGATCTTGGCGGCAGGCAGGTCCGGCCGCTCGAGCCGCTCGATCCTGTCGACCAGCACGTTCGTCGTCCCCTCGCGGCGCTCGAGCCGCCCCGCGGCCAGCACCAGCGGCTCGGTGCGCACCGCCAAGCGGAAGCGCTCGAGGATCGGCGGCGGCACGATCAGGTTGATCGTGCCGTGCTCGTCCTCGAGCAGCATGAACGTGACCCCCTTCGCCGTCGCCGGGCGCTGGCGCGCCACCACGAGCCCGGCCACGCGCACCCGGCGCCCGTGCTGCGCGCGCTCGAGCTCCGCGCTCGAACGCAGGTCGGCGGGCAGCCCTGGGCGCAGCAGCTCGAGCGGGTGCTCGCGCAGGGTCACGCCGGTCGAGCCATAGTCGGCGAGCATCCGCTCCCAGGCCGACAGCGCGCGCAGCTCCGGGCCCGCGTGCGGCTCCAGCGGCAGCGCCAGCTGGGTGCCCTCTGCCACCGGCACGCCTGGCACCGCCACGCCGAGCTGCCAGAGCGCCTGGCGGCGGCGCTGCTCGGCAGGCCCCTCGGCGAGCGCGTCGCAGGCGCCCGCCCAGGCCAGCTTGCCGAGCGTCTCCGCCGAGGCCCCCGAGCGGGCGGCCAGGTCGCCGAGCGAGCGCCACGGGCCGCCCTCGTCGCGCTCGGCCGCCAGCGCGCGGATCTCAGCCTCCTTCACACCGCTCACGTAGCCGAGGCCGAGCCGCACGGCGTCGCCCTGGACGAGGCACCTGGCGCCGCTCGCCGTCACGCACGGCGCCAGCACCTCCACGCCGACGCGCTGGGCCTCGTGCACCAGCGAGTCGGGCGGATAGAAGCCCATCGGCTGCTCGTTCAGCAGGGAGCAGAGGAACTCCGGGTGGTAGTGCACGCGCAGCCAGGTCGACTGGTAGGCGAGCAGCCCGAAGGCGGCCGAGTGAGCCTTGGGGAAACCGAACCCCGAGAAGCCCACGATCTGGCTCCATACGCGCTCGGCGACATCCCGCGCGGCGCCGCGCTCGACCGCCCCGGCGACGAACTTCTGCTCGTAGGCGCGGATCGCCGCGTCCGAGCGCTTGCGGCTCATCGCCCGGCGCAGCCCCTCCGCCTCCCCCACGCTGAAGCCGGCGAAGGCCATCGCGACCTCGAGCACCTGGTCCTGGAAGACGATCGCGCCGAGCGTGTCGCGCAGCGCCGGCTCCAGCGAGGGATGCTCGTAGGGGATCTCGAAGTCGGGGTCAGCCCGCAGCGCCTTGCGCCGCTCGATATAGGGGTGCACGGCGCCGCCCTGGATCGGCCCCGGCCGCACCAGCGCCACCTGCACCGTGACGTCGTCGAGGTTCTCGGGCCGCGTGCGCTTCAGCATCTGCATCTGCGCGCGCGACTCGATCTGGAACACCCCCATCGTCTCCGCCTCCTGGATGCGGGCGTAGACCTGCTTGTCGTCGTAGGGGATGCGCGACAGGTCGATGCGCTCGCCGCGCACGCGCGCGATCTCGTCGACGCAGCGCTCGACCGCCGAGAGCATCCCCAGCCCCAGCAGGTCGATCTTGAGGAAGCCGGCGTCGCCGCAGGAGTCCTTGTCCCACTGGACCATCTGGCGGCCCTCCATCGACGCCGGCTGCACCGGGCAGAGGTCGATCAGCGGCTGCGTCGAGATCACCATGCCGCCCGGGTGCTGCGACTGGTGGCGCGGCAGGCCCCAGGCGTCGCGGGCCAGCTTCACGAGCGCGTTCCAGCGCGGCGAGCCGCCCTGCGGCACGTCGCCCTCGATGTCGTTGCGCTCCTTCCAGGGGTCGACCGCCCGCGCCAGGCGCTCGATCTCCCCCGGCGGCAGCCCCAGCGCCTTGGCGAAGTCGCGCACCGCCGAGCGCACCATGAAGGTGGAGAAGGCCGCCACGAGCGCGCAGCGGTCGCGCCCGTAGCGGTCGTGCACGCGCGGGATCAGCACGTCGTGGATGTCGCGCGGGAAGTCGAGATCGATGTCCGGCAGCGCGGTCAGCTCCTCGTTGAGGAAGCGGCCGAGGCAGAGCTCGTTCGCGATCGGGTCGATGTGCGAGAGGCCGGTGAGGTAGCAGACGATCGACGACACGCTCGAGCCGCGGCCGCGGCCGGGCGGCAGCAGGCGCCGCGCAGACTCGGGTCCGCGCACCTCCAGGGCCACCTCGCGGGCCAGCTCGAGCATGTCGCGGTGGAGCAGGAAGAAGCCGGACAGGCCGAGGTGGCGGATCACGCGCAGCTCCTCCTCGAGCCGCGCGGCCGCTTCCGCGCGCACGGGGTAGCGCTCGTCCAGCCTCGCCCGGCACAGCTCCGCCAGCTTGCGGTCGGCATCCGGGTCCTCCGCGCCCGGGTAGCGGTAGCCGAGGTCCTCTGTGAGGTCGAAGCTCAGGCGCTCGGCGAGCAGGCCGCTCTCCTCGACCGCCCGCGGGTGCTCGCGAAAGCGCTCGGCCATGCGCTCCGGCGGCGCCAGCACGTGTGACGAGTTCCCGCGCCGCTTGGGCTCGGTCTCGTCGAGCGTCCTGCCCAGGCGCACGGCGACCATGGCGTCCTGGAGCGGGGTGCGCTCCCGCCCGTGGACGTGCACGTTGCCGGTGGCCACGCAGGGCACCTCCAGCCGCTCCGCCAGCTCGGACAGCAGCCGGTTGCGGCGCCGGTCGTTGCGCCAATAGGGGCGCTGGAGCTCGATGCGGAAGCGGTCGGGGCCGAAGGCCGCGAGCAGGCGGCGGGCGACGGCGGCGGCCTGCGGGTGCTCGCCCCGCTCGACCCGCGCGGCCACGGCGCCGTCGCGCGCGCATCCGGACAGGCAGACCAGCCCCTCGGCGTGGCGCTCGACGTCCGCCAGCGTCACGCTCGGCTCGGCATCGAGCGGGTCCTGTGCGGGCCGCCGGCCGGCGGCGATCTGCGCGACCGGCTCCGACCACCCCTCGCGTGCCCAGCGCCGCGTGGGCCAGTGGGCGGCGGTGATCAGGCGGCAGAGGTTGGTGTAGCCGGTGCGCGTCTCGCACAGCAGCGTGAGGTGGCTGCCGTCGTCCAGCGTGACCTCCGCCCCCGTGATCGGCCTGATCCCGAGCGGCTTCAGCGCCTGCGCCATCTCCATGGCGCCGTGCAGGCCGTCGTGGTCGGTCAGCGCCAGCGCCGCGTGCCCCTGCTCGGCGGCAGCGGCTGCCAGCTCCACCGGATGCGAGGCGCCGTCCAGGAAGGAGTAGGCGGAGTGGCAGTGGAGCTCGACGTAGGACACGAACGCATGTTCGCATCCGAAGCGTGCCGGTGGCAAGGACCAATGGCCGATTGACTCCCGCGGCCGGGGCGTGAGACGCTCGCGTCGCTCCTGATTCGACCGGAGGGAAGGCGCCATGGCGAAGCATGGTTCCGAGAGCTATTTCGTCGTCGGGGAAGGGCTGCTCACGGAGAGCGCCGGGGGGCGGGATCAGAGGCTGGCGGCGGCGAACGCCCCGCCGTTTCGCTTCTCCCGCATGGGTCCGAAGGGGGTCGGCCGCCAGCTCGGGGATCCGAACCGCAAGCGCATCGCCAACGCAATGGCCGCGGGCGGCGGCGGGGCCTCGCAGATCCCGGCGGGGTTCACCTACCTGGGCCAGTTCATCGACCACGACATGACGTTCGACAGGACCGACGTCATGCTGGGCGACAGCGTCTCGCCGGCCCAGCTGCTGCAGGCGCGCTCGCCGAGCCTCGACCTCGACTCGCTCTACGGGGCCGGCCCGCAGGACCCGGAGTCGGCCAAGTTCTACGCCGACGACGTCCACCTCAAGATGGGCAAGACCGTGGCGGTCGGCAACCTCCCCGCAAAGGACGGCTTCGACCTCCCCCGCGGCGCCGGCAGCTCCGCTGCGCAGAAGCGCAAGGCGATCATCCCCGACCCGCGCAACGACGAGAACCTGGCGGTCGCCCAGACGCACCTCGCGATGAGCCGCTTCCACAACCGCGTCGTGGACAGCCTGCCCGCCTCGGTGCCGCAGGCGCAGCGCTTCGCGCAGGCGCGGGAGCTGGTGACGAAGCACTACCAGTGGATGATCCGCACCGACTACCTGCCGCGCGTCGCCGCGAAGAGCATCGTCAACGACGTCTTCAGCAACAGCAGGAAGGCGTTCGAGGTCGGCGTCAACCCGACCGACGTCCCGACCATGCCGATCGAGTTCTCGATCGCGGCGTTCCGGCTCGGGCACGCCATGATCCGACCCCACTACGACTGGAACAAGGTCTTCGACGGCAACCAGGGCACGCTCGAGCTGCTGTTCGAGTTCTCCGCCACGGGCGGCCGCCTGGGCGAGCTCCCGCGGCTGCCGAGCAACTGGATCGCGGACTTCCGCCGGCTCTATGACTTCAGCGAGGCCAACCGGCCCGACCTGACCGTGCCGGCGGCCAAGTTCAACCGGGCGATGCGCATCGACACGACGCTCGCGCCGCCACTCAAGAACCTGCCCGCCGGGGCCTTCGGGGGCCCGGCGGTGCCGCACAACGACCCGATCGCCAACCTGGCCTTCCGCAACCTGACGCGGGCGAAGATGGTCAAGCTGGCCACCGGCCAGCAGATGGCGGCGTTCCTCAAGAGCCGCGGCGTGACGCTGACCAAGCTCACCAAGGCCCAGATCCGCGACGGCAAGAACGGCGCCGAGCTGGACGGCCTGACCCAGCCCCAGCGGGCCGAGGCGCTGAAGAACACGCCGCTCTGGTTCTACGTCCTGCGCGAGGCGGAGCTCAACGGCGGCAAGCTGAAGGGAGTCGGCGCGCGCATCATCGGGGAGACGTTCCACCGCGCGATGGAGGGCAGCAGCGCGTCGATCGTGCGCGATCCCGCCTGGCGCCCGACGCTCGGCCCCGACAGCAACACGTTCCGCATGGTGGACCTGCTGCTGTTCGCCTTCGAGGGGAAGAAGAACCTGCTGGCGCCGCTGGGCTAGGCGGCGGACTCCTCGCGCCTGCGCTTGGCCTGGTAGAGGGCCTCGTCGGCGCGGGCCACCACCCGCTCCGGGTCGTCGCCCGGCTCGAACACCGAGATGCCGAAGCTCGCCTCGATCGGCTGCCCGCCCTCCGGGGCGCTGCCGGTGACCGCGTGGCGCAGGCGCTTCATCACGCGCTCCGCGTCGATCCGGGTGGTTGCCGGGAGCACCACGGCGAACTCGTCGCCGCCGAGCCGGTAGGCCTCGTCGCTGCGGCGCAACTCGCTGTGCAGGGCGTCGGCCAGCGTCCGGAGCGCCTTGTCGCCTGCGTCGTGGCCGCGGGTGTCGTTCACGGTCTTGAGGTTGTCCATGTCGCACAGCACCAGCGCGAAGCCCTCGCCGCCCGAGATCTCGAGCAGCACCCGCGCCGTGAAGGCGCGGCGGTTCGGCAGGCCGGTGAGCGTGTCGTGAGTCGCCTCGTGGCGCAGGCGCACCGCCTGCTTGGCGGTGTGCAGGGCGGCCACCGCCTGGTTGGCGAACAGGCGCAGCGCCTGCAGGCGGGCGCGAGTCGGCAGCAGCCGGTCGCGCGGGTCGTCCACCCAGATCACGCCGATGCGGCGCTCGCCGTCGACCAGCGGCACCATCAGCCAGTGCCGGGACCAGGCGTGCGGACCGCGGCCGTTCAGCTCCGATCGGTACGGGAAGTCGTCGATGCCGAGCCGGTCCTCCGCCACCTCGGCCGGCAGCAGGTAGCAGCCGGCCATCTCGAACTCGTCGCTGAACAGGCCCTCCAGCGCACGCAGGCTGGCCCCGTGGTGGAGCACCGGAGAGTCGGCAGGCCAGCCGGCCGAGGCCCTCGTCATGAGCGGCGTGTCCTGGTCATCCGCCGTGCCGATCAGCACCTTGTCGAAACCCAGCGCGTCCTGGATCCCGTCGGCCACGGCCTGCAGCACGGCGTCCACGTCCCCGGCATCGGCCAGGCGCGTCGACACCTCGAGCACGCGCTCGAGCATGCGCTGATGCTCCATGTCGTTGGCCATGTCCTGGCCGATCCGCATCGCCAGCGCGGCATGCCTCGCGATCATCACCAGCACGTCCAGCTGCTCGTCGGTCGGCCGCAGGCCCGTCTCGGGCTCGTCCACCGAGATCACGCCGAGCAGCTGCTGGCGGGCGTCGCGCAGCGGGACGAACAGGGCGTCGCCGGGCAGCCAGGCGTCGGGGTCGTCGCTGGGCTCCAGGTCGGGGACGTAGGTGTCGGCGCCGAGGCTGTCCCAGTCGAACTCGCCGTCGGCCACGAAGTAGGCGCCGTCGCGGCGCTGGAAGCGGTCGGACAGCAGCGGCGTCCAGGTGTGGTGCGGCGAGATCGTGCCGACGAGCTGGCGCACCGCGTCCTCCGAGCCGACCGCCGTCGCGGTGAGCATGTCGTCGAAGGCCGCCCGGTAGATGTTGATCACGACAGCGCGGTAGCCGAGCACCTCGCCGATCGCCAGCGCCACGTCGTCGAGCACCTCTCGGAGGTCGCTCTCGCCGCGCACCGTCGCGGTCCGCTCGAACACCGTCCCCAGCCGGGCCAGCACCGGGAGGATGCTCGAGGACATCCGCTACGCCCCCTGCCGAGCCTCTGCCGCGATGCCGAGCGGCACGATCTTGGCCTGCGCCGATCGCAGGTCGCGGCAGATGCGGGCCGCCTCGGCGTTGACGCGCGGCCACGGCGGTGCCGCGCGGGCGAGCGCCCAGCCCTGGCCGTGGGCCACGCCCAGGTGGATCAGCACGCGCAGCTCGTCGAGCGTCTCGATGCCCTCGGCGCAGATCGAGGCGCCGGTGCTGCGGGCGAACTGGACGAGCGATCCGATCAGCGCGATCTTGGCCGGATCGGTGTGCACGTCCGCCACCAGCGCGCGGTCGAGCTTGATGATGTCGGCGCGCATGCTCATCACCTGCTGAAGCCCGGCGTAGCCCTCCCCCGCGTCGTCCACCGCGATGCGCGCGCCGCGGGCGCGGAGCGGGTCGAGGTGGCGCTGGAGCGCCTCCACGTCGAGCACGCGCTCCTCCTCGGTGATCTCGATCACCAGGCCGCGCAGGTCGCCCTTCATCACCTGCCTGACCTCCTCGGAGGCGAGCGCCGACGGGCTCAGGTTGACCGAGAGGAAGGTGCCGTCCGGCCGTCCCTCGCGGGCGAGCGCCGCGCGCACGGCCGAGGCCTCCAGCGCCGCGCCGAGCCCGAAGCGGTGGGCCTGGGCGAACCACCACGACGGCGGCAGCCCCGGCTTGCCGTCGAAGCGCGCGAGCGCCTCGTATCCGACCGCCTCACCGCTCGCGAGCGACACGATCGGCTGGAAGACGGGGCGCACGGCGTCGGGGCGCGCGATCAGGCCGGCGAAGTCCTCGCGCTGCTCCTCGGTCACGGCCAGGACGTGCTCAGGGTCGTAGCGGCGCGTGCGGCCGCGGCCGCTGTCCTTGGCCCAGGCCAGCGCGCCGTTGGCGAGCTGCAGCAGCGCGCCGGCGCTCTTGGCGTCCTCTGGGTAGCAGGCGATTCCGGCCGAGCAGCGCAGCGAGCCGCGCACCGGCGCCGCCACCTCGACCGCGGCCCGGGCCGCCTCCGCGAGCGCGAACGCCCGCGAGCCGTCGGCGTCCGGCAGAACCAGCCCGAACTCGTCGCCGGCCACGCGCGCCACGGCGCCGAGGCCGCGCATGGCGGATTGGAGGCTCGCGGCGGCGGCGCCCAGCAGCTCGTCGCCGTAGGGGTGCCCGCGCGCCTCGTTGATGCGCTTGAAGTCGTCGATGTCGAGCAGCACGACCGCGAGCGGCCGGCCGTCGCGCCGGGCCAGCTCGAGCTGCTCGCCCAGCACCTCCTGGAAGTGCCGGTGGTTGTCGAGCCCGGTCAGCGGGTCGCGGTGGGCGAGCTGCTCCAGGCGGCCGTGGTTTTCCTCCAGGTGCGCGGCCATCGCATCGAAGTCGCCGGCGAGCTGGCCGAGCTCGTCCCGGCGGCGCCAGCCGAGCCGGGTGCTGAGGTCCCCGGAACCCACCGCCTTGGCCGCCCCGCGCAGCCGGTCGAGCGGGCGGAAGATGCCGCGGTGCAGCACCGCCGCGGTGAAGAGGGCGAAGGCGGCCAGCAGGATGCCCAACACGATCAGCACGCGCCGGCTGCGCCGGTCGAGCAGCGTCTGCGTCGGGCCCAGGTCGTAGCTGGTGGCCAGGGCGCCGGTCACCTCGCCGCCGTCCCCGAGCGGCGTCACGAGCAGCTCGGCGCCGTCGGTGCGCGCATCCGCCTGCTCGCCGGACCCCATCGCCGCGACGGCGAGCCGCAGCTGGGTGGCGGTCGCGGCCGGGTTGCCGACCGACGCCACCGGGCTGTCGCGGCCGGGCCGGTAGATCGACGCGGACTGCAGCTCGGGGTGGCTGCGCGCAAGCGCGCGCAGCTGGTCCAGCAGGGCGGCGCGGCGCGTCTGGGCCGAGGCGTTGTGGCTGGTCTCGAAGCTCGTGGTGGCCGCCTGGAGCATCGCCTGCGCGGAGTCGCGGTACGCGCCGCGCAGCTCGTCGCCGGACGACTTGCTGGCGACGTATGCGCAGGCCGCGGCCGCCAGCAGCACCGCGACGCTGACCTGGAAGCGCAGACTTCGAAACAGGTGTCGTGAGGACGAAGAGCTCAGACGGGCCACTGCGTTCTGTTATCGGCGGCTCCGCGCGATGGCCTTACCCGAGATCACCGCAGACCGCGCACCCGAATCGCGTGCGGATCGGGGGTCCCGCGAAGGCTCCCGACGCGCGCCACGCCGACCAGGCGGCCATCGCGTCCGTCCTTGCGAACCTCGATCACGCCGACGCCAGGCGTGGACCCGAAGGCCTCGTGGCCGGAGGAGGGATTCGGCCCGCGCAGCGAGGCGAACGCGTAGTCGCCGTGCGGCGAGACGTCGAACAGGTCCGGCGCGGGGTCGTCGCTGATCGGCCCGGCCAGGCCGAAGCGGCTCACGACCCGGTCGTGGCGCGGGTCGACGACGGTCACGTCGTTCTGCGAGCGGTCGCCCCACCACAGGTAGCGCCCGTGCTCGGTGAGCGTGACGGCGTGGGCGTCCAGCTCGGCGCCGCTGCCGTCGCGGGTGTAGACGAGCCGGGCCGGCGGCGTGTTGGGGGTCGCGGACGGCGTGGCGCTCAGCCTGCCCAGGTCCACGGCGTACACGTCGTGGCCCCAGAGCTCGTCGCCCGGGACGGGCGGAACGGTGGCGCCGGCGCCGCTGTTGACGTACATCTTGCCGCGCGCCTCCATCTCGCCGCAGCCGTTGTCGTCGATGTGCGCGCGGTCGTACTCGGCGACGATCCGCATCGGCGTGGCGTTGTGGTCGACGACGAACATGCCGCCGCCGCGCAGGGTCACGAACGTGAAGTCGCCCCCGCTCTCGGTGCGCGGACAGATCGGCGCGTTGTCGGGACGCAGGGCCGGGTCCTGGCAGGGTGCGCCGCTGGTGGTGGTGCAGGAGGCGAGGTCGAGCGTCGCCGGCCCCTCGAGCACGAAGCTGGCGTTCTCGTAGTCGGTCGCGATGCGCTGCAGCAGCTTGCCGTTCTGGTTCGCGACGATCAGGTGGCGCTGGTCGGGGGTCGGCCACGCGGCGTGCGCCTGCGTGCCGACGTCGATGCACTCGACGGGCGCGCGGGTGGCCGCGTCGAGGAAGGCCACGTGCCCGCTCGCGACGTAGGCGATGATCGCGTAGGCGTTGTCGCCCGGCCCCTCCGCGTCCCCGCCGTTGAAGACCAGCATGTGGGGCCGCGCCGGCACCGTGCCGGTCCGCTGCTGGCAGAGGCTGCGCAGATCGCCGGCGAGGTCGATCGTCTCGGGCTCGGCGCTGGCGGCGTGGCGTGCGAGCCGCTCGCCGTCGAACACGTGCAGGGTGCCGGCGCCCGCGTTGAAGCGGTCCTCCTGGTCGATCAGCCACACCTCGTAGGAGGGCTTGCGGTGGTCCGTGTGCTCCGAGGTGGCGCCGGCAGTCGCGGCCACGGCGATCGCGCCGGCACAGATGAGGGCCACCAGGGCCACGATCAGCAGGCGCGGCGTCATCGGCGTTCTCCTTGAGGGGTGGCAGGCAGCCCGCGCACGCTAATCGCCGTCCCTCGGCGCGCGGGGCAGCTCGCGAGATCGGTGGAAGTTCGGCGGGGGATTCGCGCAGCTGCGGTGGAGGGTTCGGTCAGGCGCGCTGCGTGAACCAGCGGCCACCGACCACGTCGCGGAAGACCACGACGTTGCGGCCGTTCACCAGCACCAGCTCGAAGTAGCGCCGCCGCAGCGGCCGCCCGGTCCACCAGCGGTCCTCGACGACCCACTCCTCGCGCACCGAGTCGACCGCCGCCGAGTCCACCGCGACGGGCACGCCGCGACCGTCGGCATCGACGGCGACCGGCTTGGGAGCGCCGAGTCGGCGCGAGCCGCCGGAGGTCACCGACGCACGCCGGCGCTCACGGAGCCGGGGCGTCCGGGAACGGCGCCAGCACCGCGCGCCGCTCGGGGATACGCGATTCCGGATCAACTTCCAACACCTTCAGGGCGGCCTCGGAGCCCGCCGCCTGGCGCGCCTGGCGGACGGCCTCGCCCAGCCGGCCACGCCTCACGGCGGCGGCCTCGTCGAGCAGGCGGCCCTGGTCGTGCGCCGGCGGGCCGAAGGCCTCGACCTCGAGCGCGAGCGACTCGGCTGGCGCAGGCAGCTCCGCCAGCTTGGGCCCGACCGAGAGCAGGATGCGCTCGGAGTCGGCGCTCGCGTGGCGCAGCGTGACCGCTGTGCGCCACGTGCCGCCGGCCACGAAGCGGGCCGACACGGCGAGCGCCCTCAGCGTGCGCCCGTGCCGCTCGCGGCGGGCCAGCACGCGGGCAACGAGCAGCTCCAGTGCCCGCTCCAGCTGCTGCCCGGATGCGGCGTCGGGCAGGTCGAGCCGCTCCATGACGGGCTCGGGCGGCCGGCGCGGCTGCAGCGGGAAGTCACGCCCCTGCACGAGGTCGAGCGCGAGCAGCCCCGGATGCCCGAACCGCTCGGCCACCGAGCGCGACGGCAGCGCGGACACCTCGCCCAGCGTGCGGATGCCGAGCCGCTCCAAGACCTCGGGCAGCGCCTGCAGCTCGGGCCGGGTGCGCAGCAGCGCCACCGGGAGCGGGGCGAGGAAGCCGCGCACCGCGCTCTCCTCGACCGTGTGCGAATGGCGGCCCCGCCGCGGCCTCACAGCGAGCGCCGCCGCGTGGGCGGCGAAGCGGCTGGGCGCCGCCCCGAAGCGCGCTCCCGCGCCGAGCGCTCGGCGGCCGGCCGCCAGCACGCCCGGGAGGTCTCCCCCGTGCAGCCCGTGCAGGCCGTCCGCCTCGAAGAACGCCGCCCCGGCGCGGTCGGACTCCACCTGCGCGCCGATCGCCTCGAGCCGGTCGAGGACCGAGTTCCAGAGCGACCGGACGCCCTCGGGGTCGGGCGGGACCAGCCGCAGCGCCGGGCAGCGCGACATCGCCTCGCCCAGCCGCATCCCGCGCACCACGCCGAACGCCTCGGCGGGCGCGGACACCTCCCCCACGACCTGCTCGCGCCCCGCCTCGGGCGCCAGCGCGGCGGGCTCTGCGAGGAGGTCCCGGCGGCCTTCGAGAGCCGCCAGGAGCTCGAACCGCGGGTAGAGGGCGCACACGACCATGACCGAACACATGTTCGCATTTGGCCCGGCTGCCTGCAAGGCGAATCTCAGAGGACGCCGAGGCCGGCCGCCACGCTGGCGCCCCCCGTGCCCACGACCAGGGCGAGCACGAGACCGAAGAAGCGCTCCCGGTCGAGGCGGCGGAAGCCGACGGCCCCCACCGCGTAGCCGGCAGCCACCAGGGCGAGCAGCGGCGCCAGCACCCCGGGCTCCACCGAGCCGCTCCCCTCCGCCGCCAGCAGCACAGCGCCGCCGGCCAGGTTGAGCGCCAGGAAGCTCGCCGCGAGGGTGCTGCGGAACTCCTCCGGGCGAACGCCGCGCGCCTCGAGCCAGAGGACGATCGGCGGCCCGCTGACGCTGATCGACGTCGTGAGCACGCCGCTCAGGAATCCCACGGCGGCTGCCGTCGGCGCCGGCAGACGCGGCCGGGCGTGACGGCGCCGCTGGCGTACCTGCCAGCCCGCGGCCAGGATCACCGCCACCCCCACCGCCACCTGCAGGAGTTCCTTCGAGAGCTGGGTCAACGCCACCGCGCCGACGGCCAGGCCGGGCAGCGCGGCCAGCAGCACCGGGGCCAGCGCGCGCCAGTCGACGTGAGCGGGCCGCCGCCAGCCCTCGAACAGCACCAGCGCGTTGAGCACCAGCCCCAGCACCAGCAGGGTGCTCACCGCCTCGACCGGGTCGAGCACGGCGAACAGCGCCGGGCTGAGCACGAGCGCGAAGCCGAAGCCGGTCGCCGACTGCACCAGCGCCCCGGCCAAGGCCGCGATCGCGGCGAGCAGCATCAGGGCGGCGGGGCGCTCACTCGACCGTCACGAGCTCCTTCGGGAACCCGGACAGCACCTCGCGGCCGTCCTCCGCAACCGCCACCAGGTCCTCGATGCGAATCCCGAACTCGCCCGGCAGGTAGACGCCCGGCTCGACGGTCACCACGTTGCCCGGCTCGAGCGTCCCCTCGGCGGTGCGCGCCAGCCGCGGCGCCTCGTGCACCTCCAGGCCCACCCCGTGCCCGAGGCCGTGGTCGAAGCCGACGCCGAGCTCCTCCTCGACCATGCCGCGCGCCAGGGCGTCCAGCTCGCGGCAGACGGCGCCCGCGCGGACCTGGTCGAGCGCGGCCTCCTGGGCGCGGCGCACCGCCTCGTACGCCTCGCGCGGCCGGTCGTCGAGCGGACCGGTCGCGAGCGTGCGCGTGCAGTCGGAGCAATAGCCGTCGACGCGCGCGCCCAGGTCCACGACCACGAGCGTGCCCGACGGGATCGCGACGTCGCGCGGCTCCGCGTGGGGCAGCGCGCCGTGCGCCCCCGCCGCGACGATCGGCGCGAAGGACTCCTCCTCGGCGCCGTGGTCCTCGAGGAAGCGCACGATCGAGCGCGCCACCTCGCGCTCGGTCCGGCCGGCGAGCCCGCGGGCACGCAGCTCCTCGTAGGCGGCGTCGGCCAGCTCCGCGGCCGCCCGCATCGCCCGCAGCTCGCCCTCTTCCTTCACGGCGCGCAGGCGCTCGACCAGGCCGCCCGCGGGCACCAGCTCCACGCCGTCGGCCACCCGCTCGCTCAAGCGCCGGTGCGACCGCACGCTCAGGTGGGCGTCGTCGAAGCCCGCACGCCCGCCCAGCCGGGCGGCGAGGTCGCCGAGCAGCTCGCGGCTGGCCTCCAGCCGCTCGAATTCCCGCACCTGCTGCTTGGACTGCTCCACATAGCGGAAGTCGGTCAGGAACAGGCGCTCGTCGCGAGAGACGACGCAGGCGCCGTTGGTGCCCGTGAAGCCGGTCAGATAGCGGACGTTCACGAGGTCCGTCACCAGCAGGCAGTCGAGCTCGCGCTCGTCCAGCAGCGCGATCAGGCGGTCGGCACGGCTCACTCGGAGAGCCGCTCCTCGAGCATGGCCAGCGCGTCGCGGTAGCCGTCGGCGCCCTTGCCCGACACGACGCCGACGCAGAGGTCGCGAATCACGGACGTGCGGCGCCACTCCTCACGCTCGTCGACGGCCGACAGGTGGACCTCCACGGCGGGCAGGCCCGCGACCTCGAGGGCATCGCGGATCGCCCACGAGTAGTGCGTCCAGGCACCCGGGTTCAGGATCAGGCCATCGCCGGTCGCGTTGTGGAGCGCCTCGCAGAACTCGCCCTCGTGGTTGGTCTGCGAGAACGCCACCGCGATGTCCAGCTCGTCGGCGAACCGCTTGATCTGCACCTCCAGCTGGCTGAGGGTCAGGTCGCCGTAGTGGGCGGCCGGCCGCCGGCCGAGCGCGTCCAGGTTGATGCCGTGCATGACTTCGACGCGGTGCTTCATCCGTCGCGGACCTCCTCGACCGCCGCCCTCAGCGCGGCGGGGTCGATCTCGTGGCCGGGCGTCACCTCGCCGGGCGCCTCCACCAGCACGAACGGCACGCGCCCGCCGGCGCGCTTCTTGTCGCGCTCGACCAGCGCCAGGACGTCGTCCACGTCGGCCCCGGAGAAGGTCCGCGGCAGGCCGCGCGCCGCGAGCAGCTCGGCCACCTCGGCCCGCAGCGGCTCGCGGTCCGACAGCCGCAGCGCGGCCAGCAGCCCGATGCCCACCGCCTCGCCGTGGCGATAGCGCACGTAGCCGGTGGCCGCCTCGATCGCATGCGCGACCGTGTGGCCCAGGTTGAGCACCTGGCGGCGCCCGCCGTCGCGCTCGTCCTCCGCCACCACGGCCAGCTTGGTGCGCACGCAGCCCATGATCTCGGGGCCGCCCACCTCGCCGCCCTGGCGCACGCGCGCCCAGAGGCTGCCGCCGGCGATCAGCGCCGTCTTCACGACCTCGGCGTAGCCGGCAGCCGCCTCCTCGGGCGGCAGCGTGTCCAGCGCGGCCGGGTCGCAGATCACCGCCGAGGGCTGGTGGTAGGCACCCGCGTAGTTCTTGCCCTCGGGCAGGTCGACGCCCGTCTTGCCGCCGTAGGCGGAGTCGACCTGGGCGACCAGCGTGGTGGGCACCTGCACGTGGCGCATGCCGCGCTGGTAGACGGCGGCGCAGAAGCCGGCGAGGTCGCCGACCACGCCGCCGCCGACGGCCACGATCAGGTCGCCGCGCTCGGCGCCGTTCTGCGCCAGCGAGCGCAGCACGTGCTCGGCGCCGTGGATTGTCTTGTGCTCCTCCCCCGCCATCGTGACGATGCGGTCGTTGCCCTCCACGCGCTGCACGCGGGCGACGTTCTCGTCGGTCACCACGAAGCGGCGGCCGTCGAGCGGCGGGAAGAAGCGGCTCTCGATCAGCCCGCGCCCGAGGTAGACCGGGTAGTCGCCGGAGTCGGCCGCGGCCCACACCAGCCGTGTGCCCGCCGGGGCGCCGCCGAGTGCCCGCAGGAACGGGTGCGCGCGCCGCAGCACGTCGCGGTCGGCGGGCGGGATCACGGCGTCGGCGACCGACTCGTAGAGCGCGCGGCGGTCCTGGCGCAGCGCCTCGAAGCGGTCCGGATCGCGCGCCAGCGGGCGGCCCTTGCCCGACGCGCGGCGCCAGGCGTCCGCGGGGTCGATCTCCAGGTGGACGACCGTGTGGCGGGTGAGCGCGTCGCGCACCCGCTCGGACTGGACCGCGCCGCCGCCGAGGGCGATCACCGGGGCGTCGTCACGGCCGAGCAGCTCGCAGACGACCTCCTCCTCGTGCACGCGGAAGGCGCCCTCCCCCTCGCGGTCGAAGAACGACTCGATCGGCTCGCCGAGCCGCTGCTCCAGCTCGCGGTCGGAGTCGAGCGCGTGCGTGCCCAGCTCGGCGGCCAGCGACCGGGCGCCGGTCGACTTGCCCGCGCCCATGAACCCGACCAGGACGATGGCGCCGTTTGCTACTGCCCGCGGCTCCAACCGATGCGCTCCTCGTAGGCGCGCAGGGCCGCTGTCGCGTCGTCGATGTGGTCCCCCCCGAGCTTCTCGCGGTAGGCCGCGGCCAGCACCAGCGCGACCATCGCCTCGCCGACCACGCCCGCCGCCGGGACCGTGCAGGAGTCGGTGCGCTCGCGCAGCGCCTGGGCCGGCTCCTTGGTTGCGATGTCGACGCTGCGCAGCGGCTTGGTCAGCGTCGGCAGCGGCTTCATCGCGGCGCGCACGACCAGCGGATCGCCCGTCGTCATGCCGCCCTCGAGGCCGCCCGCGCGGTTGGTCTCGCGGAAGAAGCCCTGTTCCTCCGACCAGAAGATCTCGTCGTGGGCCAGCGAGCCCACGCGCTCGGCGAGGTCGAAGCCGTCGCCGATGCTCACGCCCTTCATCGCCTGGATCGACATGACCGCGCCGGCCAGCCGGCCGTCGAGGCGCTCCTCCCAGGAGATGTGCGAGCCCATGCCCGGGACGAGCCCGAAGGCGCGCACCTCGAACACCCCGCCGAGCGACTCGTTCGCCTTGCGCGTCGAGTCGATCTCGGCCACCATCGCCTCGGTCGCGGCGGCATCGAGGCAGCGCACCGGCGACTCGTCGACGTCCTCGAAGTCCTCAGGCCGAAGGCCGTCGGGCTCGGGCGCCGCGACGGAGCCGATGCGCGTCACGTGCGAGAAGACCTCGACGCCGAACGCGCGCAGGAACGCCTTCGCCAGCCCGCCCGCGGCCACGCGCGCCGCTGTCTCGCGCGCGGAGGCGCGCTCGAGCACGTTGCGCACGTCGGTGTGTCCGTACTTCAGGACGCCGGCCAGGTCCGCGTGCCCGGGGCGCGGCAGGTGCACCTCGGCGACATCGGCGTCGACCGGCCAGGGGTTCATCCGCTCCTCCCAGTTGCGGTAGTCGCGGTTCTCGATCCGCAGCGCAACGGGGCTGCCGAGCGTGCGGCCGTGGCGGATGCCGGCGACCACCTCGGCGCGGTCCTTCTCGATCTTCATGCGCCCGCCGCGCCCGTGGCCGAGCTGGCGCCGGGCGAGGTCGCGGTCGATGTCCTCCGGGCTGAGCTCGAGCCCGGCCGGAAGGCCCTCGACGATCGCGGTCAGGCCGGGGCCGTGGGACTCCCCGGCGGTTACGAAGCGCAAAGACATGGCGCCCACACCCTACTTAGGAGGATGCGAGCGCCAGGCTCAGCCGGCAGGAGTGGCAGGTCCGCCGCCGGGATAGCCGCCGGGCGGGACCGGCCCGATCGGCGGGACCTGGTCGCCCGAGTAGTACCCGAAGGGCGGGTGCGCGTGGCAGCGCGAGGACCGGAACGGCTTGCAGGGGTTGAACGGGTTCACGTAGGCCCAGGAGTTGGGCGGGGGTGACCCGGTGATCTCGGCCTGCCAGTCGGACGGGCGGTTGATCTCGAACTGGTTGCTGAGCCCGTCGTGGTCGTGGTCGTCGGCTCCATCGAGGACGCCGTCACCGTCCATGTCCGGGACAGCCAGCGCCAGCCCCTCGGAGAGGTCGCCCACGTCCAGGAAGTTGAGGTTCGGGTACTTCGACTCGAGCGGCTCGTTGTCGCCGTCGTGTTGCGCCGGCCACCAGCCCTCGGTGAAACGGCCGCGCTGCTCGTCCCAGTTGCCGATGCCGTCGGCGTCCACGTCGCGCTCGTCGTCGTCGAGCATGCCGTCGGCGTCCTGATCGAGCACCCATGCGGCGAGCGCTCCGGCAGGCGTGGCAAAGCTGACCGAGCGCTGCAGGCCGTCGCTGTAGAGCAGGCCCGAGAGCGTGCCGGGGCGACCGGAGCGGCCGACGCCATCGGCCGCGTAGCGCATCCACGCGGTGAACTCCTCGCGCAGGACCAGGTCGTCGCCGTCGTAGTCGGTCGACCCGTCAGCCGGGTCGAGCGCATTCGGGTAGGGGCGCTTGCCGGGGTACGGCAGCGGCGGGTTCACCGGGTAGTGGTTGAGGTCGAGGGCCGACTGGTACTCGTAGCCGTCCTCGACGCCGTCCGTGTCGGTGTCCCGCAGGCAGGGATCGGTCTTGATCTCGAGCTCGAGCGAGTTCGGCAGCAGATCGCCGTCGTGGTCCGCGCTGCTGTCGCAGGCCGCCAGGTTCTCGCCGGCATCGCCGTCGCCCACCCCGGTCACGACCGGGGAGAGGCGGCGTGAGGTGTACTGGCTGAACTTGCCGGCGAGCACGCGCAGCTTGAGCCGGGTGGGCCGCTGGCTGCTGGACCTGACGGTGAGCAGGCGCGACACGGCGACGGGCACGCGCACGACGAGCTTGGTGCGGCTCGCGCGGCGCGGCTTCGCGAACGCGGTGCGGCCGTTCGACGCGCGGAAGATGACGGTGTTGCCCTTGACCTTGGGCTTGAAGTTGCGGCCGCGGATCGTCAGCAGGTTGCCGACGCTGATGCGCATCGGGGTGACGCGCGTGATCTCGGGCTTGGCCTTCGACTTCTTGGCAGCAGACGCGACCGGCGCGGTGGCAAGCAGGGCCACGGTCGACATCGCGAGCAGGCAGATGATCGTCAGACGGCGCATGCTTACCTTTATCGGCTTTCCTGGTCGCCGGTTGAGTGGTCGCTGTCTCCGGTCGACTCGACCACGAGGTCGGTCAGCACCGGGAAGACGAAGCGGCGTGACGGAGCGGGAGCTCCGACTGCCGCGCGCGCGGGCTTGGTCTTCTTGGAATCGGACGCAGAGCTCGCATCGGGGTCGATCTTGACCTTGCGGATCTCGTCGATGCGAAGCCTGTAGGAGTCGCCCTCCTCGTTGGTGAACTCGTGCTCCGATCCCGCGCCCAGGTACAGGAAGGCGCAGTCGGTGCGGCTCGGCTTGCAGGTGCCTTCGCCGGCGGCCTGCAGCGTGGAGTCGACGAGGAAGACGGCGTTGCCGGCGTTCTCGCCGACGCCCATGAAGATCAGCAGCGGCGTGGCCTCGTTCGGCAGGATGTCGAGCTTCTCCATGCCGTCGATCGTCCGCTTGCGGCCATTCGCCCAGAACGTGACGTCGATGACGTACGTGTACTGGGTGGTGGTGGTCTCGCCGCCGCCGCCGGTGTCGGTGTCGGGTGCCGGCGTGCCGGTCTCGCCGCCGCCGGTGGTGCCACCGCCGGTGTCGCCGGTGCCGCCGGTGTCGCCCGTTGCGGTGCCGGTGCCGCCGGTGTCGGCAGCGGTTCCCGCGGCGGCGTCAGCCTCGCGGCGCGCCTCCTCGAGCACCTTGCTCGGCGGGGCGAAGGGGTTGCTCTCGTCGAACGCGCTCAGGGACGACCCCGAGCCCGGCGTCAGCTCCTCGAGCTGCACCTCGGCCAGCGCGCCGGGTGCCTTCGGCTGGGCGGCCTGGCTCTGGGCGGGTGCCGGCGCGGGCGCCGGCGCGGGCGGCTCCTCGGCCTTCTTGGAGAGCAGGACCGGCGTCGCCACGAGGGCGACGAGCAGCAGCGCGGCCACGGGCCACAGCCGCCGCGCGCGGAGGTCGTTCCACAGGTCCAGCGTGAAGCTCTTGATGGCGTCTGCGTTCATGGCGTGGCTGTCGCGGTCGGGGCAGCGGCAGGAGTGGGCGCGGGCGCGGGCTCAGCGGGCGCCGTGCCGGCCGGGGTGGCCGTCGCGGGACCCTGCGGGGTTGCGCCCGCGGTCACGCCCTGCGCCTTCGGCGAGAGGTAGATCGTCGCGGTGATCTCCGCGCGCAGGCGCGGGAAGATCTCGGAGTCGCTCGCCCAGCGGACGCCCTCCACCGTGATCAGGCGTCCGCTCACGAGCACGTTTTCGTTGGTGAGCGAGACGAAGCGCTTCACGCGGTGGAAGAAGTCGGCCAGGTTGAAGAAGTTGCCCTCGAACTCGAGCTCCAGCGGCACTGTCTCGAGGCCGACGGGCGCCGTGGTGGTCGTGGCGGTGCCCGTGGGGGCCGTGCCGCCGCCCACCGGCAGGCTGCCTCCGTTGGAGGTCGACGTCTGCGTGTCGGCGGGGTTGACGCCCGACTGCTGCGCCGCCGCGCTGCTCTGGTTGGCGGTCGCCTGAGCGTTGTTGGCCGCCTCGGCGGCGCCGCCGGGAGCGCTCTGGGCGGTCTCGCCGCCCGCGGCCGCGGGGGTGCCCGTCGTGCCCGACTCGGAGCCCGCGGGCGCCGCGGTGGCCGGTGCCGCGGTTGCCACGCGGTCGCCGGTGGAGATCTTGGTGAAGCGGATGCCGGTGCCCTCCGCGGCCGAGTCGAGCTGCACCAGCAGGCTGGGCATGTCGACGGTCGACGGGATCGCCTTGCCGAGCCGCACGATCTGGGAGTAGCTGGCGTCGAACTCGGCCTTGGCGCCCTGCGCGATCTCGAGCATGCCGCGGGCGTCGTCGCGCCGCTGCTCCTGAGTCGCGACCTCCTGCTTGGCCAGTGCGGCCTCCTCGCGCTTGGGCGAGAGCAGCAGGAACCAGTAGGCGGCCAGGATCAGGATCGGCACCAGCGCGAGCAGGATCTTCTTGTCGCGATCCGTGAGGGTCACGATCCACCTCCGAGCGACGCCGGGACGCGGTCCGAGCCGCGCGGCGCCTCGCTGGAGGGCCCGGCCGGGCTGAACTCGACGGTCAGGTTGAAGGTGTAGAGCGAGCCGCAGCTGTCGAGGCCCGCATCGTCCGCGCGCGCGCCGGCGGTGGACTCGTTCAGCTCGACGTCGGTCACCCGGTAGAGCTGGCGCAGCCGCACCATCATGCGCGCGACATCCTGCTGGCGCGGCGTGCAGCCGACCAGGTTGGCGGCCGGTGCGGGCGTCACGCCGACGGCGGCGGGGTCCGTGGCGGTGGTCGTGGCGGCGGCGGGATCGCCGAGCACCGAGGCGTCGGCGGACTGCAGCCAGCTCCCGGCGGGCATGACGCGCGAGAGCTCGCGCATGAAGCGCTCCCAGTCGAAGCGGACCGTGGCGACGTCCGCGACGGACTGCGTGCGGGCCGCCGCGATCTGAGCGAAGTCGGTGTAGCTGGCCTGCTGGGCCGCGCGCGCCTCGAGCTCGTCGGCCTCGACGCGGGCGCTGTTGGCGTCGCTCTGGCGCTGCGTGACCGTGTTGGACACCAGCACGTAGCCGACGACCATCACGAGCAGCACGCCGAGCACGCCGAGGACGGCCTGCGAGCCACGGCCGGACCCGTCGCTGGGCACCCGGCGGCGCTGGTCCTGCGGAATCAGGTTGACGGGCTTCACGCCGCAGCTCCCATGGAGAGGCCCGCGGCCACCGTGTAGCGGTGCGGATCCTCGTTGGGGCCGAGCGCGGAGACGTCGATGGCGCCCAGCGGAGCGGGAACCTGGACCGGAATGCCGAGGTGCGACTCGAGGCTCTCGATGAGCTGCGCGTCGGCAGAGCCGGCACCCGAGAGCACGACCTCGGCGACCGGCTTGGCCTGCGGCTGGGTCATGTAGTAGTCGATCGACAGGCGGATCTCGTCGGCGAGCCGCGAGCCGGCGTCCTCGTCATCCCAGACGGCGGACAGCGGACGCGTGAAGAAGCAGCTGGTGCCGACGGCCACGGCGAGGTTGGTGACTCCCGCGAGGTGGCAGTAGACGCGTGCGGGCTGGTCGGGCTCGTCGGACTCGACCGCGAGCGCGCGCACCAGGGCGAACGCGTCGAGGTCGACGCCGTCGGCCTTGAGGCCGGCGCCCTTGACCGCCTCGAGCAGGGTCTCGACCATCTTGCGACGGGCGGCCACGAGCACGACCTGCATGCGCGGGGTGCCGTCGGGGGCCTTGGCGAAGCCGGCGATCTGGTGGTCGAGCACGGCTTCGTCGAGGGGCATTGCAATCGCTTCCGAGGCCTGGAAGCGCACCGCGGCGTCGCGCTGCTTGTCGTCCTCGATGCGCGGCAGCTCCACCACGCGGACGACGATCTGCTGGTTCGCCACGCCGATGCGCACGTTGCGCGGAAGGCCGGCGGCGGCGGCAAAGCTCTTGAGGTGCTGTGCGAGCGCCTGCGGGTCGGTGACCTCGCCGTCGCGGACGAGGCCCTCGGGCAGGTTCTGGCTGGCGCAGCGCGTGACGCGGCCGCCATTGACCTGAGCGGCCGCGAGATAGCGCCCGTCGATGTCGAGCCCGATGCTGCCGCGCTCTGAGGACTTTCGGAGGGTGAAGGCCATTCAAACCGAATATCGGCCGCTGGCCCAACTCCCTTAGCCCTGCCGAGCAACTGTCCAGCGGCGCTGGACGAATCCCTGCAGAATCAGCCGAGGAAGTTCGACTCGTAGAAGTCGATCAGCTCGGGGCCGGCGAGCACGCCCGCCAGGCCTCCGATTGCCAGGAACACCCCGAACGGCACCGCCTTCTTGCGCGCCTGCGCCCCCTCGCGGGCGATGATCGCCAGCCCGGCCACGGTGCCCGTCAGGAAGGCGGCCAACAGCGCGGGCACCACCGACAGGCCGAGGTAGAGCCCCATCGCACCGGCGAGCTTGACGTCGCCCATCCCCATCCCGCGCGGGTACACGAGCACGACGGCGAGCAGGAACAGGAACGCAGCGGCCCCGGCGATCAGATGCTCGGCGAGGTCACCGGTGTCCACCAGCACGGTCGCCGCCAGCCCGTACGCCGCCATCGGGTAGACGATCTTGTTGGGCAGCAGCTGGAGGTCGAGGTCGATGGCGGCCAGCGCGATCAAACAGGCGACGAAGGGCAGCTCGAGCACCAGCCCCTGGTCGAACCCGCGCACGGCCACGACCGCCGCGAAACAGGCCGCGGTCAGCAGCTCCACCGCCGGGTAGCGCGGCGAGATGCCGGCGCGGCAGTGGCGGCAGCGCCCGCGCAGTAGCAGCCACGAGACGACCGGCACGTTGTCATAGGGCGCGATGGCCGTCCCGCAGGAGGGACAGCGGGAGCCCGGGGAGATGAGCGACTCCCCGGCGGGCACGCGGTGCACCACGACGTTGAGGAAGCTGCCGATCAGGGCCCCGAGGAGGCCGGCTATGGCGATCTCGGCGCCCATGGTCCGGAGAAGCTAACGGGCGGGCCCGAGGGCCCGCCCGTTGGTGACTCGGGAAGTCACGCCGGTCCTACCACTTGCCCCCAGTGGGGCACGCGCCGCTCTTGGCGGTCGTGCAGGTTCGGGAGCTGACACCCGTCGTGCCGTCCTTGGTGATCGTGAAGTTGTTGCCCGAAGCGGACTTGCCCACGATCGTGTAGCCGTTGCTGGTCGCCG
>JAXDII010000062.1:0-25185 GCA_034664085.1 Thermoleophilaceae bacterium | reverse complement strand
CAAGCGCTGGGCGACGGACCCCCGGCGGCCGACGTGCCCCGCGACTACCGCCGCGCGTCGGAGCGCTCGCGTGCCGAGGTGGTGGACCTGTTCGCCGAGCGGGTGGGCGAGTACCGGGCGAAGGTCGTAGCGGCGGCGGCCGGCGAGGTCGGCGAGGTGGTCGCTCGGCTGTGTGGCGAACACGACGCCCGCCGACTCGTCGTGCCGGACGAACTCCACCCGGCGTGGCGGCCCGCGGGCCTGGAGCTCGTGCCCGACGACGAGCTCCCACCGCACGACCTGGACGCACTCGACGGCGCCCTCACCGGCTGCGCTGTCGCCATTGCGGAAACCGGGACGATCGTCCTCGACGGCGGCCCGGGACAGGGGCGCCGGGCGATCACGCTCGTGCCCGACTTCCACGTCTGCGTGGTGAGCGCCGACCAGGTCGTCGATCTGGTCCCCGAGGCGGTCGAGCGCCTCACGCCCGCCGTCCGCGAGGGCCGTCCGCTCACCCTCATAGCCGGGCCCTCGGCCACGTCCGACATCGAGCTGAACCGCGTCGAGGGCGTGCACGGCCCGCGCACGCTGCACGTCGTCATCGCCGCCTCCGCGTAGGCTCGCCGCGATGCGCACCGTCTACCTCGGCACCTCCGAGTTCGCCGTCGACGTGCTCGACCGGCTTGCGGCGACCCCGCACCGGCCGGTGCTGGTGGTGACGCGGCCGGACCGCCGGCGTGGGCGCGGGCGCAAGCTGGCGCCGCCGCCGGTGGCCGAGCGGGCGGCGCTGCTGGGAGTGGAGACGATCCAGCCGGAGAGCGTCAACAGCGACGAGGCCCGGGCGGCGATAGCGGCGGCCGACCCCGAGGCGGTCCTGATCTGCGCGTACGGCGCGCTGGTGGCGGAGCCATTGCTGTCCGCGCACGAGTTCCTCAACGTGCACCCGTCGCTGCTGCCGCGCTGGCGCGGCGCCGCTCCGATCGAGCGCGCCATCGACGCCGGCGACGAGGAGACCGGCGTGACGATCATGAAGCCGACCGCCGAGCTCGACGCCGGGCCGACCTGCCTCCAGCGCGCGGAGCCGATCCGGCCGGACGACGACTACGGCAGCCTGGCGCCGCGCCTGGCCGCGCTCGGCGGGGAGCTGCTGGTGGAGGCGCTCGACAGCCAGCCCGCGTTCCGCGCGCAGCACGAGCCGGGCGTCACCTACGCCGACAAGATCGAGGCGGCCGACCGGCTGCTCGATCCGTCGCGGCCCGCCGCCGACCTGGAGCGCCGCGTGCGTGCGCTGACCCCGCACATCGGGGCGTACGTGGAGCTGCCCGGCGGCGACCGCCTCGGCGTGCGCCGGTCCCGCCTGGCCGCCGGCGTCGACGACGTCGCGCCGGGCGAGCTCGCCGTGCGCGACTCGAGCCTGCTCTACGGCGCCGCGCCGGGTGCGCTCGAGCTGATCGAGGTGCAGCCCGCGGGCGGCCGCCCGATGGACGCCGCCGCGTGGCTGCGTGGGCGCGGCGGGCGCCCCGCCGGCTGAGCGGAGCCCCCGACCTTTGCGAGCGAGTACCGTACCCGCCACGGCGCTCCCGCCCCCAAAGGGCGCCGGCCTACCCCATCATGGGGGCCAGGATGTCCGTGGCCAGCGACGAGAAGACCAACCTCGGCCCCGAGTGCCCGGCCTGCGGGGAACCCTGGCTGCGCGGCACGAACCTCCCGGGCCGCTACCGGTGCGTCTCCTGCCTGCGCCGCTTCGAGCTGCGATCCGGGTGCCCGAACTGCGGCGCCCACTCCACGATCGCCCGCATGTCGGACACGGCGAACGTCACCTGCCGCAACTGCGGCGGGTCGATGCTGTCGCCCATCTGAGCGGCCGCTAGGCGGTCGCGGCCTGCGCCACCGCGGCGCGCACCTCGACCGGGATCCCGTTCAGCACCGCGTTGCCCGAGAGCAGGTCCACCTGGGAATCGTCGGACAGCAGGTTGCTGTTCACGCCCGCGTGGCCGCTCGCCACTCCCATGCGCATGCCGGGCGCACCGTGGCCCCAGCCGTGCGGGATCGAGACGACGCCCGGCATGATGCCGTCGGTCACCTCGACGGGCGCTTCGAGCGTTCCAGTCGCCGAGCTGACGACGGCGCGTCCGCCGTCGCTCAGGCCGAGCCGCTCCGCGTCGCCAGGGTGGATGTGCAGCGTGCAGCTGTCGCGGCCCTTCACGAGCGCAGGGAGGTTGTGCATCCAGGAGTTGTTCGAGCGCAGCTGGCGCCGGCCGATCAGGACCAGGCCGCCGTTCAGCTCGCGGCCGAGCGCCCCGCGCAGCCGCTCGACGTCCGCAACGATGGCTTCGGGCGCCAGCTCGACCTTGCCGGACGGCGTGCGCAGCACCTCGGGCAGGCGCGGCCGGTGCGGGCCGAGGTCGACGCCGTGCGGGTTGCGCTCCAGCACGTCGAGCGTGAGGCCGTGCGGCTCCGCTCCGAACCCGTCCCCGTAGGGGCCGACGCGCAGCATGAAGTCGAGCATCCGCTCGGGGCCTCGGCGCGGCTCGAGCGCCTGGATCAGCTCCGCCGGGTCGCGTCCGGCCACGCGCGAGCCGGCGTCGCCGACCTCACGCTGGACCAGCGTGGCGACGACCAGGTCGTCGAGGGCGTCGCGGTCGGCGTCCGGGCCCTGCCCGGCGATCACGCCGGCGAGGCGCAGGAACAGCTCCCACTCCGCCGGGGCCGAGCTCTCGAAGACGGCAGGCGAGTAGTTGGCCACGTTGCGCACGGCGAGCTGGTAGAGCGCGAGGTCGTAGTGCGACTTCTCGAGCGGCTCCGGCGCGGGCAGCACCACGTCCGCGTGCCGGGTGGTCTCGTTGACGTAGATGTCGATCGAGAGCATGAAGTCGAGGCTCTCGAGCGCCTGCTCCAGCCTCTCGGCGTTTGGCGTGGAGACGGCCGGGTTGCCGGCCACGCTGACGAATGCGCGCACCCGGCCCTCGCCGGGCGTGTCGATCTCCTCGGCCAGGCACGACACCGGCAGCTCGCCCAAGGTCTCGGGGAGCCCGCGCACGCGGCTGTGCCAGCGCCCGAGGTGCACGCCCTTGCCGCTGCCGCCGGTGCCGGAGGAGTTGCGCTGGCCGGCCGCGGCCAGCGGGAACATCGCGCCGCCCTCGCGGTCGAGGTTGCCGGTCAGGGCGTTGAGCACGTCCACGAGCCAGCTGGCCAGCGTGCCGAACTCCTGCGTGCAGGTGCCGACCCGGCCGTACACGGCGGCGCTCGGGGCGGCGGCCAGCTCCCGCGCCATGCGCCGGATCTGCTCGGCCTCGATGCCGCAGGCGCCCGCGACCAGCTCGGGCGGGAACTCGCGCACTAGCGCCGTCACCTCGTCGAGCCCGTTCAGGTGCTCGGTCAGGGCGCCGGGATCGGCCAGGCCCTCCTCGACCAGCGCACAGGCCATCGCCGCGAGCAGCAGGGCGTCGGTGCCCGGCCGGATGAAGTGGTGCTCATCGGCCTCGTCGGCCGTGCGCGTGCGGCGCGGGTCGACGACGACCACCTTGCCGCCGCGCTCGCGGATGCGGCGCAGCCGCCCGCGCATGTCGGGCGCCGTCATCAGGCTGCCGTTCGAGACGAGCGGGTTGGCGCCCAGGATCAGCAGGTGCTCCGTGCGATCGACGTCCGGCACCGGCACGGACAGGCCCGCGCCGAACATCAGCCCCGCGGCCACCTGCTTCGGCATCTGGTCGACGGTGGACGCCGTGAACACGTTCTGGGTGCCGAGCACGCGCAGCCACGCCTGCCCGTAGGCGAGCGTGGACAGGTTATGGGCGTTCGGATTGCCGACGTAGACGGCCACGGCGTTGCGGCCGTGCTGCGCCAGCAGCGGCGGCAGGCGCCGGTTGATCTCCTCGAAGGCCTCGTCCCAGGTCGCTTCCACCAGCTCGCCGTCGCGCCGGACCAGCGGCGTGGTGAGCCGGTCGGGGTCCTCGTGCAGCTGCTTGACGCCGAACGCCTTCGGGCAGATGAAGCCCTGGCTGAGGACGTCCTGCTCGTCCCCGCGGACCGACACCACCTCCCGGCCCTCCGTCTCGATCTCGAGCCCGCATGTGGCTTCGCAGAATGGGCACGTTCGGTAGTGGAGTGCCATCGGCGCAGCCTACTCCTGCCGCAGCTCGATCCAGAGCGCCTCGGCGGCGCACAGCAGCCGGCCGTCGGAGTCGAACAGGGCGGACGCGGCGTGGCGCTTGCGCCCGTCCGCGGCGAGCGGCCAGGACACGATCGCATGCGGCTCGCCGACCCTCACGGAGCAGCCGAGCCGGCCGGTTAGCCGGGCGAGCACCATCGGCGCCCTGGCGGCGTAGTCGAACAGCGGCGCGCTGGTGGGGCAGTCGAGCGCCGCCCAGACGAACTCTGGCCGTACGCGCCCGCTGCCGTCGGACAGCGTCTCGTCGGGGGTCCAGTCGGCGGCGAACAGATCGTCGCGCAGCGGGCCCGGGAACACGCGCAGCCCGTCGCGCGGCTCGCGGTCCGGTCCGCACACTACGCAGGTGCGGAAGGGGTGCGTCGAGTCCCACTGCTCGCGGCCCGCCTCCGAGGCCGCGGCGGCCGCGGCCGGCGCGACCGCGTCGGGCACGGCGAGCCGCAGCTCAGCCGGGGCGCCCTCGGCCACGACGGCCTCGCCGTCGCGCAGCTCCACGCGCCCGCCATCCCGCGCCACGGCGAGCGGCCGTTCGAGCGGCGGCGGCAGGCGCAGCGAGACCGTGACCTCCTCGGCGCCGACCAGCCGGGCCACCATGCCGCAGGTGTAGCCGCCGTTGGCGGAAAAGGGCGGGCCGTTGAAGCGGGCCGGGATGGTGAGGGTCTCGGCCATGGGCCTCAGGCGCGCGCGGCGGGCATCGAGTCGAGCGCGTCGCGCAGGTCACCGACGCTCTGGAAGTCCAGGCCCAGCAGGTGGTCGTGGCGGTGTCCGACGACGCCGTGCTCGTCGACGATCACCACCGCGCGTGTGGCCCCGCGCAGCCGCAGGCGGGCGCCGTACGCCTTGGCCACCTTGCCGCCTGGGTCGGCGAGCAGCGGCACGGTCAGCCCGTGCTTCGTGGTCCAGGCGCGGTGCGACTCGACGCTCTGGGACGAGATCCCCACCACCGTGGCGTCGAGCGCCGCGAAGCCCTCAGTCTCGTCGCGGTACGAGCAGAACTGGCGCGTGCACACCGCCGTCGCGTCTGCGGGGTAGAACAGCAGCACCACCCGCTCACCGCGGTGGTCGGAGAGGCGAAACCTGCCGTTCGTGCCGTCGAGCTCGAAGTCCGGCGCCGGTTCGCCGGGCTGGGGGGAGGCCACGCCGGACAGGATGTCAGGCGCGCCGGTAGAGCAGCCAGAGCAGTCCGCTCAGCAGGCCCGCGGCCCCCACGAAAGCGACCTCCACCTGAAGCACGCGGTTCTCGAAGTCGGCCAGCAGGAGGAACAGCACGAACGCCGCCGCGCACGCCAGCCAGACCGCGGCCGCGTGCAGCGCGCGCCCGTGGGCAAGCAGCGCCTGGTTGAGCGTGGCGGCGGCGAGGTAGAGGCCCATGCCGAGCGACACCAGCACGAGCCCGCCGCGCTCGTAGTCGAAGTCGCCGCCGAACAGCAGCTCCATCGCGAACGGCCCGGCCGCCAGCATCGCCAGCGCCACGCACGCGGCGAACGCGGCGATCGCGGCGAGGGTGACGTTCACGCTGCGGCGGAAGGGATCGGTCTCGCCGCTCGCACGCATGCGCGTGAGGTGGGGGAGGATCGAGGTCTGGACGGCTTGGAAGAGCTGGAGCGGGGCGCGCGCGATCAGCAGCACGTTGAACGTGAACCCCGCCAGCGCCGCGCCGCGCGCGTCCTCGGTCGCCTCGACCAGCAGCGGGCCGGCGTTCAAGAAGGTCTGCTCGCTCAGCATGATCAGCAGCACCGCCACGGCGAAGCCGCTGCCGTGCGCGAGCGTGAACTCGGGCTCGCCCTTCGCCGCCGGCTCGTCGGGTGCGGGCTCCACCGCGGGCGCGCGCAGCCGGCGCCCGAGCGCCCAGGGCACAACCGCGAGCGACACGATCGGGGCGGCCGCCATGCCGAGCGCCACCGCCGTCTGGCCCTCGGCGATCCCGACGGCGACCGCGAGCGCGAACAGGGCGCGCGAGGTCGCCTCCATCAGGACCAGGCCCCCGTACAGCCCGAACGCGTGGTGGCCCGCGAGGAACCCGCGCGCGAAGTAGCTGGCCGCGTAGGCCAGCACCGCCACGATCAGGATCCAGTAGAGCGTGCCCGAGCCGTCGAACAGCTCGTCCTCGATCGGTCCGCGCAGGGCGAGCGCCGCCAGCACGAACAGCACGCCCAGGGCCAGCTGGATCGTGGCGGCTACGCGCAGGTGCTCGCGGCCCTGCACGCCGCGCGCGTCGCGGTCGGCGATCGTGCGTGAGAGCAGCTGCTCGACCGGCCGGTAGAGGACCGACACGGTGATGAAGATCGCCGACCAGAGCAGCGTGATGCGTCCGTACTCCGCCTCGGGCAGCGTGTGGCTGGCGAGGGAGAAGTAGCCGAAGGTGATCAGCCCGGTGGCGCCGATCCCCGCGGAGAGGACCGCCGCCCCGCGCCCGTAGCTACCCGAGGCGGACAAGCACCATGGACCACGGGAAGGGTGAGCGCGCCTCCTCGACCGTCCCGTAGCGGGACAGGAGCGCGACGAACGCCCGCTTCGACCAGTGGTTCACGTGCCCCGGCGTGTTGCCGAGGTCGCGCAGGTACGCGCCGCGGGCCAGGTTGAGGCCGCGCCAGAGCGGCTCGCGCGGGACGCTGACCAGCAGATGGCGCGACGCGACGCGGGCCATCTCCGCGACGGTCGCCTCCGGCTCCGGCACATGCTCGAGCACCTCGATCGCGCAGGCCATGTCGAACTCGCCGTCGGCGAACGACAGCGATGTGGCCTCCTCGGCGCGGAACTCGAGGTTGGGCCGCTCGCGCCTTGCCCACTCGGCGCGCAGCTTCGGGTCGTCCAGGTCGATGCCGACGATGCGCCCGTCGCCGAGCCGCTCGGCCCACTCGGCGGTCAGCACGCCCTCGCCGCAGCCGACGTCGAGGATCGAGGCGGGGGCCGCCTGGGTCCACAGCTCGTTGAGGGTGGAGTGGAAGCCGGCCATCAGCCGCTTCACGACCGGGTTCGAGGAGCCGTACTTGTCGTACGTGTTGCCGGTGGGGACCTCGGCGGTGGCGGGCGCGCTCATAGCTTCAGCGCCTCGCGGTCCTCCGTCTTGCCGGTCGCGCGGCCCGCGTGAGCGCCGGTGGTCGCCCGCTGGCCGGTCGGACGCGCGCCCGGCTCGTAGTGCGAGGGCTCGACGCCGAGGTGCAGCTCCACCCGCCGCACGCGCTCGAGGACGCGCTGCTGGAGCACGCGCGAACCGGCCAGGATGTCGCCGACCACTCCGAGCGCCGCCAGCTGCACGGCGACGATGAACAGCGTGGAGCCGAGGATCAGCGACTGGATGTGGCCGCCGCCCTCGCCCGAGAAGAAGAACCAGAGGAAGCGCGCCCAGATGACCGCTCCGACGACTCCGACCGCGGCCGCCGCCATCAGGAACAGGCGCAGCGGCTCGTACAGCGCGTAGATGCGGAAGATCGAGACGGTGTTGCGGCGCACGTACGCCCACATAGAGGGGAACAGGCGCGACTCGCGCGTCTGCGGGTTGGTCCTGATCGCGACGTGGTCGACCGCCACCAGCATCTTGCCCGCCTGGATCAGCGACTCGAGCGTGTAGGTGAACTTCGAGACGACCTGCATCTGCAGCGCCGCCTCGCGGTTGTAGGCGCGGAAGCCCGAGGTGGTGTCGGGCACGCCCGTGTCGGAGGCGCGCCGCACCACCGCGCTGCCCCAGCGCTGGAGGAGCTTCTTCACGGGGGAGAAGTGCTCGACCTGGTCGGTCTCGCGGTCGCCCACCACCATGTCCGCCTGGCCGCCGAGGATCGGGGCGACCAGCTTGGGGATGTCCTCGCCCTTGTACTGGTTGTCGGCGTCGGTGTTGACGATCACGTCGGCGCCCAGCTTGAGGCACGCGTCGAGGCCCGCCTGGAAGCCGGCGGCCAGGCCCTTGTTGTTCGTCAGGCGCACCACGTGGTCCACGCCACCGGCGCGCGCGACCTCCACGGTCCGGTCGGTCGAGCCGTCGTCGATCACCAGCCATTCGACGGTGTCGATGCCCGGGATCTCCCGGGGCAGGTCGGCGAGCGTTGCGGGGAGCGTGTGCTCCTCGTTGAAGCAGGGAATCTGGACTATGAGCTTCATGCGGGGCCGCCCCGTAGCGTAAAGGCCGGGTGGGCGGCGGCGAGCGTGGTCGTCCAGGGGCGCGCATGCGACACCAAAAGGCGCCCACACTCGGGTCGCAGCTTCAGCTCACCGTTTACACCGCGTTTGCAGGGAATTCACACTCGGGCGAGTAGGGCAGGAACTCGTCGCTCCGGGTAGTAAGAGGGTGACCAGCAAGCGTTCACGGGCTGGCAACACCTCTGCTAGCCTCCGACGTCTCGCACCCCCGGATGCATGGAGCCACGACCACGATGACGACAGTTCTCGCCTACCTGGATCCCGGCAGCGGCAGCATGATCCTGCAGATCCTCGCGGGTGGGCTCGCGGCGGTCGCGGTTACGGCAAAGCTCTACTGGAACCGCATCCTCAAGTTCCTGCGCATTCGCAAGGACGAGCCGGAAGTCCCGGCCGAGCCCGCGCGCGGCAGCGAGTAGCACCCGCGCAGCCTCCGGGCGGGCGAGCACAAGTCCTCCAGGCGCGGGCCCCGGCATCAGCGGGGGTCCCGGAGCGCGGGCCTGCGCTCGCGCCGCAGCCGGCCGGCCAGGAATCAGCGGGGGTCCGGGGGCGGAGCCCCCTGGCGCTGCAGGCGGCCGGCCAGGAATCAGCGGGGGCCCGGGGGCGCGAGCCCCCGGCGCTGCAGGCGGCCGGCCAGGAATCAGCGGGGGCCCGGGGGCGCGAGCCCCCGGATGTCATCCCCGGATGCCATCCCGGCTGGCATCCCCGGCCGTTATCTCTACTATGCGCCGCGCCCTCATGTCGACCCCGCCCACTGAAGCCCGCCAGCAGTCCACCGGCCTCGAGCCTGGCTCCTTTCGGGATCCGGAGAGCCGCGTCTTCTACGCGGGCGAGGACGTCTACCGGGCGCTCTCGGCAGACGGCCTGAGCGACTTCGAGGCGCTGCAGGCGAGCGGCCTGCTCGACGACCAGCGGATCGTGGGCACCGAGCGCGTGCAGGACGGCGCGCCGGGCGACTACGCCGGACTGCTCGTGCACGAGCCCGCCGGCGTGCTGCGCCACGAGCGCATCCCGTTCGTCTCGTATCCGTACGAGTGGACGTTCTCGATGCTGAAGGACGCGGCGCTGGTGCAGCTCGACCTGCTGCTCGCCTCGCTCGAGCAGGACCTCGTGCTAAAGGACTCGACGCCCTACAACGTCCAGTTCAAGGGCTCGCGCCCGGTGTTCGTCGACGTGGGCTCGTTCGAGCGCCTGCGCGAGGGCGAGCCGTGGGTCGCCTACCGCCAGTTCTGCATGCTCTACCTCTATCCGCTGGTGCTCCAGGCCTCGAAGGACGTGCCCTTCCACCCGTGGCTGCGCGGCTCGATCGACGGCATCACGCCCACGCAGATGCGCGGCCTGCTCTCGTTCCGCGACCGCTTCCGCAAGGGCATGTTCACCAACGTCTTCCTGCACGCGAAGCTCGAGGCGCGCTACGCCGACAAGCCGAGCCAGGTCAAGCAGGAGGTGCGGCGCGTCTTCAATAAGGAGCTGCTCGTCGCCAACGTGCGCAAGATGCGCAAGCTCGTCGAGCGGCTCTCGTGGGACCCGCCGGACGGCGTCTGGACCGCCTACGGGGAGCGCAACAGCTACACCGGCGATGACGCGCGGCGCAAGGACGAGTTTGTCCGCGAGGTCGCGAATTCGCGTCCGTGGAACCTGGTCTGGGACATCGGCGCGAACAACGGCCGCTATTCGCGCATCGCGGCCGAGGGCGCCAAGACGGTGGTGGCCGTCGACGCCGACCAGGGCCCGGTCGAGCTGCTCTACCGCGACCTCAAGAGCGAGGGCAACGAGCAGATCCTGACGCTGACGATGAACCTCGCCGACCCGTCGCCCGGCCTCGGCTGGCGCGGGCTCGAGCGCCGCTCGATGCCGGACCGCGGCAAGCCCGACCTGGTCCTGGCGCTGGCGCTGATCCACCACGTCGCCATCAGCGCCAACGTGCCGGTCAAGGAGTTCGTCGACTGGCTGGCGTCGCTGGGCACCTCGCTGGTGATCGAGTTCCCCACGCGCGAGGACCCGATGGTGCAGAAGCTGCTCGCGCCCAAGCGCGACGGGCTGCACCCCGACTACGAACTCGGCTACTTCGAGCGCACGCTCAACGAGGCCTTCGACGTGGAGCGCTCCGAGCGCCTCGAGTCGGGCACGCGCGTGCTGTACTTCGCCCGGCCGAAGCGGGGATGAGCGCCGCCGAAGCGGCAGAGCCCGCGGCGCCCCGTGGGACGGCCCGCGAGGCGCTCTGGGCCTACCTCGGGCTCGCCGTCCTCTGGACCTTCGCGGTCGCGCAGCCCCTGTTCGACCTGCTGAAGGACAACCCCGAGTTCTTCGCCGCGCGCGGCTCCTCGGGCTTCGACGTGATCAGCTTCTCGGTCCTGCTGGTGGTGCTGCCGCCGGCGCTGCTGCTGGCGATCGAGCTGCTCGCCAGCCTGGCCGGGGCGCCCGTGCGCCGGATCGTCCACCTGGCCCTGATCGGCGGCCTGGTCGCGCTGATCGCCGCCCAGGCGCTCAAGAAGGCGCTCGACGCCTCGGACCTGGTGCTGATCGTGCTCTCGATCCTGGTCGGGGCCGGTGTCGCCCTGCTGTACGCGCGCACCGAGCCGGTGCGCTCGTTCCTGCGCGTGCTGTCCCCGGCGCCGCTGGTCTTCCTCGCGCTCTTCCTGTTCACCAACCCGATCGCCAAGCTGGCCTTCCCGGACGAGGCGCAGGCGCGCACGATCGGCGGCGTGAGCCAGGCGCCGATCGTGGTCGTGCTGCTGGACGAGCTGCCCTCGAACACGCTGTTTGACGAGCGCGGCCGCATCGACGCCGCGCGCTTCCCCGGCTTCGGCGAGCTGGCCCGCAGCTCCACCTGGTTCAAGAACGCCTACACCGTCTACGACTCGACCGAGCGCGCCCAGCCGGCGATCATGGACGGCAACCGGCCGTCGGAGGACAAGCTGCCCACCTCCGCCGACCACCCGAACAGCATCTTCTCGCTGTTCGCCAAGTCGCACCGGCTGAACGTGTCTGAGGAGGCGACCACGATCTGCTCGCGCGACCTGTGCGACGACCAGCGCCTCGACGAGTCCTACGGCGACCGCATCAGCTCGATGAGCGAGGACCTGGGGCTCGTCTGGCTGCACGTCGTCTCGCCGCCCGACATGGAGGCGGACCTGGCTTCCGTGTCCGAGAACTGGGGCAACTTCGGCGGAGCGCAGGAGGTCAAGCCGAACCTCGGCGAAGATGGCGCCGAGCGCCACACGCGCGCCAACCTGAACTCGGGCCGCCAGGCGCGCTTCGAGGACTGGACCGACCAGATCCGGCCGGGCCGGCGGCCCTCGCTCAACTTCAAGCACACGCTGCTGCCGCACGTTCCCTGGCAGTACCTGCCCGACGCGCGCCGCTACCGGCGCCAGGCCAACGACGCCCTGCCCGGGCTCTCCAACCAGTCGTTCGAGTACCAGAGCCAGCTCGACGTGCTGCTCCAGCGCCACACCCTGCAGACCGGCTTCGCCGACCACGAGCTGCAGCGGCTCTGGCGGCACCTGAAGCAGCAGGGCCTCTGGGACGACGCGCTGATCGTCGTGGCCGCCGACCACGGCGTGGCCTTCCCGAAGGCCCGCGAGCGCCGCCGGCTGACGCGGGCGAACGCGGCCGAGATCGCGCCGGTGCCGCTGCTGATCAAGGCGCCCGGCCAGAAGCGCGGCGAGATCGACGACGCGTGGGTGTCGACGATCGACATCCTCCCGACGATCTTCGACGTGCTCGACCTGAACCCGAAGGTCGAGATGGACGGCAGGTCCGCCTTCTCCGACGAGGTGCAGCAGCGCGACACGCTGCACATCCTCATTCGCAACAGCTTCGAGGAGCTGAACATCCCGGCCGCCGACTTCGAGCGCGAGCGCCAGCGCATCATCGACCGCAACCACGCGCTGCTCGGCACCGGGCGCGACGGGCCCGAGCGCATCTACCGCATCGGCCCGAACCAGGAGCTGCTGGGACGGTCCGCCGACGAGGCGGGCCTCGAGCCGCTGGACGTGGACTTCGTCTACGGGCCCGACTACGAGAACGTGGACCTGGACTCGCCGTTCGTGCCGGCGCACGTGGTCGGCCGCGTGCAGGGGGGCGGCGACGGCGGCCGCGAGATCGCCGTGGCGGTCAACGGCGAGATCGTCGGCGTGGGGGAGACCTTCACGCTCGCGACCGGGGACGAGGGCGAGCTGCTGTCGGTGGTCGTGCCGCCGAGCTCGTTCACCTCGGGCAGCAACGACGTGCAGGCGTTCCTAGTTCGCTGACAGCTGCCCGGCCCGCTTGCTCAGCGGCTTGAGCTTCGGGTAGCTCTTCAAGAGCCGCTTGGCCTGCGGACTCGCGCCGAGCCGCTGGAGCTGGCGCTCTGCCGCGCGGGCCGCGGACGGCGGTTGGCCGGCCGCGTGCCCGAGGTCCATGGAGAGGTAGAGGAAGTAGCGCGCCTGCTCGAGGTAGAGCGCCCGGTACTGGGCCCAGGGCACGTGGCCTGCGCCCTGCTGCAGCTGCAGCCACGCCGGCACGCCCGCCTGGAGCAGCTTGGCGGCGGTGCTCACCGACCAGCTGGCGGGGACGACGCCGTCGGCCGTTCCGTGGAAGAACAGGCCGAACGAGTCGTTCGCGCTGGCGAGGATGCCGTCGGGGAGCCCGCCCGACACCGACACGAAGCCGCGCACGGTCGAGGGGAAGCCGGGATTGCCGCTGCTGCCGACGTCCTCGGCGTTCAATCCCGCCAGGGTGGCGGTGATGCCGCCGGCGGACTCTCCGCCGATCGCGATGCGGGTCGGGTCGACGCCGTAGGTGGCCGCGTTGGCGCGCAGCCAGCGCACCGCGGCCTGCGCGTCGTGCTTGGCCTCCAGCGCCGCGACCGTGCACGCCGCCTGCCCCGGGTTGCCCACGCACCCGCCGGGAGGGGCGAGCAGCCGGTAGTTGATCGACACCGCGACGTACCCGTGCCGGGCGAAGGTGGTGGCCGCGTCGACGGCTACCGTGCCCGTCTTGCTCCCGCCGCTGAAGCCGCCGCCGTGGACCCACACGAGCGCCGGGCGGCTCGTCTGCGTGTCGCCGGTGGGGCGGTAGAGGTCGAGCGTGAGGGGCACCGGCGTGCCCTGCGAGTCAGGGGCGCTGCCGTACTGCAGGTTGCTCGTGACCGTGACGTTCGTGAAGACCTGATCGCGGTAGCGCAGCGGCGAGTCGCCGGCGGGCCGCGGGAGGGTGCACCCCGTGGCCACCGCGACCGTCACGGCCAGTGCCGCGAGCAGGCCCTTGCGAATCAGAGGTCGGCCAGGCAGATCTCCACATCCTCCAGCACGTCGTCGCTGCCGTCACCAACGTACAGGAGTGTGGACCCGATCTGCTCCGCACCTTCGCCCTGGCCCTGGAACTGCTCGCCCTCGGCCACGCCGGCGGTGAGGAAGAACTTGATCCGGGGCGCGTTCGGGGTGTCCCCGATGACGACCTGCTCCTTGCCCTCGCGGCCCTCGAGGCGAGCCTCGATGCCCTGCTCCTCGAGGCAGGCCAGCGCCGCCGCGCGGTCGTCCAGGTCGTCACCGCCGCCGGCGTCGCCGGAGCCGATGCCGCAGCCGGGCAGGGCCAGCAGGATCGCGGCGGACAGGGACATGAGGGAGCGCTTCACGGGCGGCTGAGGGTAGCGGTGAGGGTGGCCGGGATCAGCGCAGCGTGCGCGTCTTTCGCCACTGCTTGCGCATGTCGAAGTACACCGGCTTGCGCTCGTCGGTCTCCTCGATCAGGCTCTTGTTGTGCCAGGGCGGGCTGGCCCACTCGCGCGGGGCCCCGCCGACCCAGTCCGGCTCCACGCGGAAGTCCCGCAGCGCCCAGTGGATCGACCCCGCCACGAACGGCTTCGAGGCGTGGATGCGCAGGTGGTCACGCACGAACTTGCGCTGGTACTCGCGCGTGCCGGGCTGCTCGACCGGGCCCGAGCGCGACGCCTCCGCCCCGAACTCGGTGATCATGAGCGGCAGGTTCGGGTTGGCGGCGTGGATCGTGTCGAGGTAGGGCCCGAGCTCGGCGGTGGTCGTCGGGGGACGCACCATGTCCGCCCTGTAGGAGTCGTACCAGCCGAAGTACTCATTCACGCCGAGCACGTCGAGCCAGCGGTATACCGAGCTCGTGGGCGGCTCGCCGAAGCGTGACTGGCGGTCGATCGCGACCAGCCGGGTGTCGTCCAGCTCCCGCACGGCGCGCGCGCCGTCCTCGATGAAGCGCGCCAGCCCCGAGCCGACGATGCCCAGCTCGGGGCGGTTCCCCGCCGGCTCGTTGGCGAGCGACCAGGTCATGATCGACGGGTGGTTGATGTTGTTGCGGACCGTGAGCGTGACGGCCCGCTCGGCCGCGAAACGCACGTCGGCATCGTCGAAGTAGCTGTTCGGCAGCTGGTAGACCGGCGCGTCGACCCAGTAGAGGATCCCGTACTTGTCGAAGGCCTCCAGGAAGGCGGGGTGGAGCGGGTAGTGCGAGCGCGTGATCGTGGCCCCGAGATCGCGCAGGCGCGAGACGAGCAGGTTGCGAGTTCCCTGCGAGAGCGCGCCGCCCTCGCCGGCGTCGTCCTCGTGGATGCTGGCTCCGCGCGCGTTGAGCCGCTTGCCGTTCAGCAGGATCAAGCCGCCACGCGCGGTCTCCAGCTTGCGCACGCCGAAGCGCAGCCGGTAGGTGGAGCGCGTCTCGCCGTCCTCCTGCGCGGAGACGGTAATCGGGTAGAGCGTCGGGCGGCCGGGCTGCCAGAGGATTGGCCGGTCGATCGTGAAGCGCTTGGTCAGCAGGCGCGTGGCGTTCCCCTCCACGGTCTTCGGCTTGAGCTCGATGCGCTCGCCGTTCACGGCCAGCACCAGCGTGACGTCGCGGTCCTTGCCCGTGAGGTTGCGCACGTTGGCCCGCACCTCGACCTTGGCCGGACCGCCCAGCTTCGGCACGCGCGGCAGCACCTGAACGTCCTGGAGGTCGACCGTGTCGATGCGGCGCACGTAGACCTCGCGCAGCAGCCCGCCGAAGTTCCACCAGCCGCCGCTGCCGAAGCCGTTGAAGGCGGCCGGGCGCCAGTGCGTCAGGTCGGTCCTGCTGCGCAGCGAGGACACCTTCACGACGAGCGTGTTGCGCCCCTTGCGCAGGCCCCTTAGATCCGCCTCGAAGGGGAAGTAGCCGGTGTAGCCGCCGATCACCCGGCCGTTGAGCCACACCTTCGTGCGGTAGTTCGAGCCCTCGAAGCGGACCTTCCAGAACGTCCGCTTGGCGGCCTCCTTGGAGGCGGTCGGCAGGGTGAACTCCTTGCGGTACCAGCCGACCGAGGACTTGTTGAGCGTGGTGTCGCGTCCGTTCCAGTTGTGCGGCACGCTGATCGCGTTCCAGCCGATCAGGTCGGTCTGGGCGTACCAGCGCTCCGCGTCGCCGACGAAGGTGTCGTCCTGGCGGAAGTACCAGGTGCCGCCGAGCAGCTGGCGCGTGGTCTGGCCCTCGTAGATGAGCGGCTTGCCGCCCGGGCGCTGCACGACGAGCTCCGGCGGGGGCGGAGGCTGCGGTGGCGCCGGCTGGCCGCTCGGCGGACCCTGCCCGCCGCCCTGGGCGGGCGCCGCGGCGGGCACCACGGCCAGAGCAGCCAGCATGGCCAGGGATGTGAAGAGGAAGCGCACGGTCGGGGGAGAGAGGCGGGTGGCAGGGTAACTGCTGCGCCCGCGGGGGTAGGAATACGACTGCTACCGTGCACGGCGGCCGGCGCCCCGGGCCGGTTCTGCCTGCGCAGGAACTCCTGCCCGCCGACCGCGTCGAACGCGGGCGCTGTTCGAGTCCGTCCATGAACCGACGCTTCGCGCTCATCCAAGTCCTCATCTCGCTGGTCGCGCTGGCCGCCGTTGTTTGGTGGGCGGCCAAGCAGGACGCCCCGGAGCTGCCCAGCGGCGGCGATGCGATCGCGTGGCTCGGCGCCTCGGTCCTGCTGTACGCGGTGGCCACGCTCATGCGCGGCGAGCGCTGGCACTGGGTGCTCGCGATCACCGGCGTCCGCACGCGGCGCAGCGACTGCTACCTGCTCACCACGGTCGGCTACATGGGCAACAACGTGCTGCCCGCCCGCGCGGGCGAGGCGCTGAGGGTGGTCCTGCTGTCGACTCGCTGCGACGCCAGCAAGCGCACGCTGCTCGGGTCGGTCGTGGCGGAGCGCATCCTCGACCTGATCGTGCTCGCGGCGATCTTCGTGGTCGTGGTGTACGGCGTGCTCAGCTCGACCGTGCTGCCCACCGACCGCCCGGTGCTGATCGCGGCCGGCGGCGTAGTCGTGCTGGTGCTCGCCTGCACCGCCCTCTGGACGCTGCGCCGCCACCACGTCTTCGAGCGCGCGCGCGAGTGGCTGCGGCCGCTCGCCGACGCGCCGCGCGCGCTGGTCTCGCGCGCGGGCCTGGTGCTGCTGCTCGCCACGTTCGTGCTGTGGGCGTTCGAGGCGGCGGTCTACCTCGCGGTGGCGCGCTCGGTCGAGCTCGACATCAGCATCACCGGGGCGCTCTACCTCGTCGCGCTCACCAACTTCGTCGCAGCCCTGCCGGCGGCACCCGGCTCGATCGGGACCTTCGACGCCGCGGTCGCGTTCGGCGCCGGGCGGCTCGGCGCGAGCGGCTCGGCGGCCGTCTCGTACCTGCTGCTGCTGCGCTTCGTGCTGTACGTCCCGATCACGATCTTCGGCTTCGTGGTCCTCGTCACCCGCTACGGCGGCTGGTCGCGCATGCGAGCGGTCCTACGGCTCGAGGCTGATGCCAAGCCCGAGGCCACTCGCGCCTAAGCCCCACTCGATGCGCGAGGCAGTCGCACAGTTCCGCACGCTGGGCCGGCGCGACGTCGGCGACAGCAGCCGTCCCGCGGTGCGCGACTCCGCGGGCCCGGCGGGGCGGTCGCACGGCGCGCAGATGGCGGCGATCATCGCCGGCTGCCTGGCGGTGTCGGCGCTGACGCTGCTGTATCCCTCCACGCCCACCTACGACCCCTGGGCCTGGATCCTCTGGGGCCGGGAGATCTTCCAGCTCGACCTGGTGACCGAGGGCGGCCCCTCCTGGAAGCCGTTCCCGCTGCTGTTCACGGTGCCGTTCTCGCTGTTCGGCCAGGACGCGGCGCCCTACCTGTGGCTCTGGGTCGCGCGCGCGGGCGGGCTGTTCGGCTGCGCGATGGCCTACCGCATGGCCAACCGCCTGATCGGCCGCGGGCTCTACGGCGCGCTGGCCGGCGTGTGCGCCTTCTTCGCGCTCTTCTCGAGCAACAAGTTCGTGCGTGACGCGGCGCTCGGCAACTCCGAGGGGATCCTCGCCGCGATCGTGCTGTGGGCCTTCGAGCGCCACCTCGACGGGCGCCGCGACCACGCCCTCTACCTCGGCGTCGCGGCGGCGCTGCTGCGCCCCGAGGCGTGGCCCTTCCTCGGGCTGTACGGGCTCTGGCTGTGGCTGCGCGAGCCGGCGCTGCGCGCGCGCCTGGTGGCGTTCGCGGTGCTGATCGGTGCGGTCTGGATCCTGCCCGAGTGGTGGGGTTCGGGCGACCCGCTGCGGGCCGGGTCGCGCGCGAATGCGCCCAACCCGGGCTCGGCCGCGTTCGCCGACTCGCCCGCCATCGCACTCGTCGAGCGCTTCATGTCCGTGACGATCGCGCCGGTGGAGCTGGGCACGCTGATCGCCGTCGGCTTCGCCGCGTACATGTGGGTGCGCCACCGGCGCGAGGGAGCCGCGCTGGCGCTGACCATGTTCGGCCTGGCCTGGTTCCTGCTGGTGGCGGCCATGACCGAGGGGGGCTTCGCCGGCAACCAGCGCTACCTGATCGTGACCACCGCGGTCGTATGCGTGCTCGGCGGTGTGGGCGCCGTGCGCGTGCTCCAGGGCGTCGAGTGGCTGGCGGGCCGCGTGCTCGGGCCGCATCGCGCGCGGCCGGCGATCATCGCGGCCTTCTGCCTCGGGCTGGCGGTCGCCTCGCCGACGATCGTTGCCAAGGCCAACAACACCGCGCGCGTGCAGGGCGGGCTGGAGCACGAGGCCTACCTCTGGCACGACCTGAAGGGGCTGATCGCCGAGGCCGGCGGCAAGGACGCGCTGCTCGCGTGCGGCGGGGTCTTCAGCGGACCGTTCCAGACGCAGATGGTCGCCTACGAGCTCGGCATCCACGGGATCCAGGTGGGGTGGAAGGTGACGCCGCCGCCCGGGGTCACGTTCCGCACGCGCACCGTGCCCGACGGGCCGCTCGTGACGAAGCCGACCGACGACCGCTACCGGCTGGTCGGGACGAACGGCAAGTGGCGGATGCTGTCCGTGCCGCCCGACGGGCGCAGCGACTGTCCCAAGGCCAGCCCCGACGCGCCCACCTCCGGCACGGCCGGCAACGTGGCGACCAAGGACGCGCCCCTCGAGGTGATCGGGGATCCGGACCAGCCCCAGGCGAAGCCTTGAGCGTCGAGGGCACTCACTAGGATCGCCGGGTTGGCAAGCGTCGCCTCCCGCATCCGTCCGCTGCCGAGCATCCGCTCGCTGCCCTCCAGCTTCGTGCTGCCCGCGCTCGTCCTGCTCGGGCTGCTCGCCGTGTCGTTCTACCTGCGCACCAACTCGCTCGGCGAGTCGCTCTGGATGGACGAGGGGCTGTCGATCGGGATCGCGTCGCAGCCGCTGTTCGACATTCCCGGCGTGCTGCGTGTGGACGGCTCCCCGCCCCTGTACTACATGGCGCTCTCGGCGTGGATGGACGTGGTCGGCAACGGCCCCGCCGAGACGCAGGGGCTGTCAGTGCTCGTCGGGATGCTCGCCGTGCCGGGCGGGCTGTGGGCCGGATGGACCCTCTTCGGCCGCCGCGCCGGGCTGATCTGCGCCGCGCTCTGCGCCGTCAACCCCTTCCTCACCGCCTACTCGCAGGAGACGCGCATGTACTCGCTCATGCTCGTGCTCTCGCTGCTGGCGACGGCCGCCTTCCTGCACGTGTTCGCCTTCGGCCGCCGCAAGTACCTGCCGCTCTTCTCGGTGCTGCTGGCGCTGATGCTCTACACGCACAACTGGGGCCTCTTCCTCGCCGCCGGCCTGCTCTGCGCGCTCGTCCCGTGCTGGTACGTGTCCGAGGTCCGCTCGAGCTTCTGGAAGGACGCGATGATCGGCTTCGGCTTCGCGGGCCTGCTGTACGTGCCGTGGCTGCCCACGCTGCTCCACCAGGTGCAGCACACCGGCGCGCCCTGGCTCAACCCGCCCGCCTTCGGCGCTCCGGTGCAGATCTCCAAGTCGCTGCTCGGCGGCGGCACGCCGACCGTGGCGCTGCTGCTCGCCGGCGGCTCGGGCATCGCGGCGGTGATCGCCCGGCGCGTGGAGGACCGCGAGCGCACGGCCGTGCTGGCCGGTGCGGTCACCGTGCTCGCGACACTGGCGGTCGCGTGGCTCGTCTCGCAGGTGTCGCCGGCCTGGACCACGCGCTACCTCGGCGTGCTGCTCGGCCCGATGCTGCTGATCGCCGCGCTCGGCCTGGCCCGCGCCGGCGCGCTCGGCATGGTCGCGCTCGTGATCGTCCTCGGCATCTGGGCGATCCCGCGCTCCTACGGGCTCGAGAACAAGTCCAACGCTTCCGACCTGCGCAAGGAGGTCGCGACGGAGCTGCGCGCGGGCGACCTCGTGCTCTCGATGCAGCCCGAGCAGGGGCCGCTGCTCGCCTATCACCTGGAGGACCTGGGCGGGGCGCCGAAACTGCGCTTCGGCAGCCCGATCGGGGAGTCGGAGAACGACCGCGTCATGGATTGGACCGACGCCTACGACAAGATGAGGGACGCGACCACCGCCGCGAACCTCGAACCCCTGCTTGCTAACCTGCCGCCGGGCGGGCGTGTCCTGATCGTGCACCCGGTCACCTCGCGTGCCGATGACTGGGATGCCCCGTGGACCCAGCTCGTCAGGCGCCGCGCCGCGCAGTGGGGGGCGGCACTGGAAGGCGACAAGCGGTTCGAGACGGTTGGAGCGGTGCCGCGGCTGTACCGCCGCGCAACGCGCATCGGCGTGCGCGGCGTGCTCTACGAGAAGACGACGACGGAAGAGACGGGATGACCACCAACACCGCCAGCACCGAAATCGCACGGCCGGAGATGCGCGAGAAGCCGACCGTGATCCTCGGCGGCGGCCCCGCAGGCCTGACCGCCGGCTACCTGCTGGCCAAGCGCGGCCTGCCGGTGATCGTGCTGGAGGCCGAGAACCAGGTCGGCGGCATCGCCAAGACCGCGGTGCGCGACGGCTACCGCTTCGACCTCGGGGGACACCGCTTCTTCACCAAGGTGAAGGAGGTCGACGACCTCTGGCACGAGATCATGCGCGAGGAGTTCCTGCTGCGGCCGCGGATGTCGCGCATCTACTGGAACAAGAAGTTCCTCGACTACCCGCTGCGCGGGCCGGACGTGATCAAGAAGCTCGGCCCGGTGGACCTCACCAAGGCGTTCCTCTCCTACCTCTGGGCCCAGATCAAGCCCAAGGGCCGCGAGGACACCTTCGAGCAGTGGGTCTCCAACCGCTTCGGTCGCTGGCTCTTCAACCAGTTCTTCAAGTCCTACACCGAGAAGCTGTGGGGCGTCCCGACGAACGAGATCCGCTCGGACTGGGCGGCGCAGCGCATCAAGGGCCTGTCCTTCTTCAGCGCCGCGAAGTCGGCGTTCTTCGGCAACAAGGGCAACAAGATCAAGAGCCTGATCTCCGAGTTCCACTACCCCCGCTACGGGCCCGGGCAGATGTGGGAGACGATGACCGACGACATCCGCAACCTCGGCGGCCAGGTGCTCCTCGAGCACAAGGTCACGAAGCTCGACTTCGAGGGCGAGAAGTGCGTGCGGGTGCACGTCGGGGACAAGGTCTTCGAGCCGTCGGCCGTGATCTCGTCGCTGCCGCTGCGCAACACCGTCGGCATCGCCAACCCGCATCCGAAGCCGGAGGTAGTGGCGGCCGCGAAGGGCATGCGCTACCGCGACTTCCTGACCGTCGCGGTCGTGCTCAACGGAGACGACATCTTCCCGGACAACTGGATCTACATCCATGAGCCCGAAGTGACCGTCGGCCGGATCCAGAACTTCCGCTCCTGGAGCCCGTGGATGGTGCCCGACCCGACCAAGGCCTGCGTCGGTCTCGAGTACTTCTGCTTCGCCGGCGACGACCTCTGGGTGATGGACGACGAGAAGCTCGTCCAGCTCGGCATGCGCGAGCTGGAGACGCTCGGCCTCGCCCGCCGCGAGCAGCTCGAGTTCGGGTTCGTGGAGCGGGTGCCGAAGGCGTACCCGATCTACGACACCGAGTACGCCGAGCGCGTCTCGACGATCCGCACCTGGCTCGACGGGCTGGACAACTTCATCCAGGTCGGGCGCAACGGGCTGCATCGCTACAACAACTCAGACCACTCCATGCTCACCGCCATGCGCGCGGTGGACAACCTCGTGGACGGCGCCGAGTACGACATCTGGGCCGTGAACGCCGAGTCGGTGTACCACGAGGAAGAGAAGCAGGACGAGCAGCAGCCGTACATCGAGGCGCCGGAGACCGAAGCGATGAAGGAGCCCCTGCACCGCTAGCCACGCGCTGGCGGGGCGTGCCGTTCTCGGCCCTCGCGCTGGCGCTTGGCGCTCGTCTACGCCGGGGCCGTCCTCGTCGAGCTGCGCCCGCGGGCCCTCCTTACGTGGCGCGCTGATCGTCGGTGCGTACGGCGGCGTGCTGGCTACGCTGCGGCTGGCCAGCGCCGCCCCGGTCGCCGCGGTGCGCGAGTCGAGCGTGCTGCTCGCCGCCTCGCCGGCGCAGCCCTGGTGGTGGCCGGCGTAGCGGCGGTCGCGCTCGGCTGAAGCCCTACTCGTAGTAGGGCAGCGGCCCGCCGGCGGCGTCCAGGACCTGGCGGTACAGCTCGTCGCTCACGTCCGGATGCCGCTTCACCACGTCGAAGAACTCGTGAGGGTCGGTGGGGAGGTTGTAGAGGGTCCGCTCGTTCCCCTGGTTGTCGCCGATCAGCACCCAGTCGTCGGTGCGGATGAAGAAGCGGTTGTACATGCCGCCGTAGTGGAAGTCGCGCCGCTCGGGCGGCTGGCCGCCCGCGAGCACGGGGGAGAGGTCGGTGCCCTCCATCCAGCGCGGCGGGTCGATGTCGACCAGCGACAGCAGCGTCGGCCCGACGTCGTGCGTGGAGGCGAAGTAGGTGCTGGTGTCGCCGGCGGCCCTGCCGTCGGGGTGGGCGACGATGAACGGCACCTGGGCGAGCTCCGGGTGCAGCTGGGAGGGGACCTTGCCGGTGAAGCCGCGCTCGCCGAGCAGGTAGCCGTGGTCGCTGAGCAGGAGGACGACGGTGTTCTCGTCGAGCCCCAGCTCCTCGAAGCGATCCATGAAGTGGCCCAGCCAGCGGTCGGTCATGGTGACCTCGGCCGCGTAGATCGCGTGCAGGTGGCGGATCTGCTCGGGGGTGAAGTTGCGTGCGAAGCCGTACTTGGTGACGCCGATGTTGGGCCCCGTGTAGCTCGGGTCCTTGTACATGTCCACGTACTTGGGCGGCGGGCTCCAGGGCTCGTGCGGGTCGAAGCAGTCGACCACCATGCAGAAGGGCTGGCGCAGGCGCGCCTCGTCGAGCGTGTCGGCCGCCGTCTTGTAGACGCGGGCGGCGCAGGTTTCCTCCTCGTTGACGCCGCCGCCGCTGTTGGCGAGGTACTTGCGCATGCCGGGGATGTAGCGCTCGTCGCGCAGCGGCTCCGGCAGCCAGTCGTTCACCACGTCCAGCGGCACCGTCTCGGGCGACTTGTAGAAGCCGGACTGCCCGACCACCGACTTCCAGTGGCTGAAGCTCTTGCGGAACGGCTCGTACGCCTTGGTGAAGGCCAGGTGCGGGTTGTCGGAGACCTGCGCCACCCAGTAGCCCTGCCGGCGCAGCTCGCTCGTGAACGTGTGCTCGGTGTCGTCGATCGGCAGCCAGCCGGGGCTCTGTCCGAGCTCCTCGTTGGGAACGAAGTCGCGGAAGGGGAAGATCCGCTTGGTCGTGAAGATCGACCGCCGGGCGGGGATCGTGACCATCGCCTCGGGGAAGGCGCGGTTGAAGCGCAGCCCGCGCGCCGCGATCGCGTCGACGTTCGGCGTCTTGATCTGAGGCGACCCGTACGCCCCGACGTGGTCCGGTCTCAAGCTGTCCACGATCAGCAGGAGCACGTTGAGCTTGCCCGGGGAGCCGGTCTCGTCCATCGAGCAACCGGTGGCCGGAAGCAGGGCAGCGCCCGCCGCACCGGCGGCGCCTGCCTGGAGGAACCGGCGGCGATTGACGTGCATGCGGGCGCGGAGGCTAGCGGACGGGTTGGGCTGCCCCGCCAACTTCGTCCGCCCTCGCGGTTGGGGCTTCATGGCCGCGCGTTTGCTGCCGATCACAACTGAGATGCCTCGACTTCAACTGACCCTCATCGCACTGATTGCAACGCTCGTCACAGCCTCCGCGGCCTCCGCCCAGGTGCCGGTGACATATCCCCTCGGCCGGCTGGTGCCGCCCGAGCTGGCCGAGCCCCCGGCGACCGTTCCGCACGGGCCCGGCGGCGAGTACCCGGAGGACTGGGCCAAGTGCGTGCGCGACAACCCGCCCGGCCCGCAGCTCTACCCGCGCGAGCTGGACGTGCGTGGGGTCGATCCGGCCACGCCGAACCCGCTCGTCGGCACCAAGTGGTTCGTGGACCGCATGGAGCCCGCCTACGGGCAGTGGGCACGCTGGAAGCGCGCCGGGGACGACGGCAAGGCCGACACGCTCTGGAGCCTCGCCCGCGAGCCGCGCTTCCGCTGGTTCGGGCGCTTCACGAGCCCGCGCATGCAGAAGAAGGTGCGCGGCTTCCTCGACCGCGTCCAGTGCGACCAGCCCGGAGCGGTGCCGATGATGGTCGTGATGCGCCACCAGGGCCGCTCCTGCGGCGGCGGCTACCTGGCCGGCGGGGCTGCCGAGGACCGGCGCACGATGAAGTGGTACGACCAGTTCGCCGAGGCCGTCGGCGACGCGCGCGTGGTGATCGCCTTCGAGCCGGATTCGCTCGGAACGATCGACTGCCTCGCGCCGCACCGCCGCGACGACCGCATCCGCATGCTGCGCCACGGCGTCGACGTGCTGTCGCAGCTCCCGAACGCGACCATCTACCTCGAGGCCGGCGCCTCCGACTGGGAGCCCTCGGCGCGCACCGCCAAGCAGCTGCGCAAGATCGGCATCGCCAAGGTTCGGGGCTTCATGCTCAACGTGACCCACCACGACTGGACGCGCTACAACGTCCAGCACGGCCTCGAGATCTCGCGCCTCACGGGCGGCAAGCACTTCATCGTGAGCACCAGCTACAACGGCCGCGGCCCGGTCCACTACCGCAAGTGGATCAACCGCGCCAAGCACCAGTGGCGGCGCATCAACGTCTGGTGCCACCCCGGCCTGCGCGGCCTGGGACCCGCCCCGACCACGGCGACCTCAAACCCCAGGGCCGACGCCTACATGTACATCAACCGGCCGGGCTACTCGGCAGGCGCCTGCAACGGCGGACCGCTGCCGATCGGGACCTGGTGGGCCGACCGCGGCCTGATGTACGCCAAGTACGCAACCGACTGGGAAGGGCCCCCGCGCGGAACCAAGCACGGGCACTACAGGCACTACTCCCTGCGGGCGCTGGGGGCCTTTAACTGAGATGGCAGCTGGGGGCTCGCGCCCCCAGGCCCCCGCTGATTCCTGGCCGGTTTGCTGGCCCGCGCCGGGCTCGTTTTCCCAGGCCCCCGCTGATTCCTGGCTGGTGGATGGCAGCTGGGGGCTCGCGCCCCCAGGCCCCCGCTGATTCCTGGCCGGTTTGCTGGCCCGCGCCGGGTTCGTTTTCCCGGACCCCGGCTGATTCCTGGCTGGTGGATGGCAGCTGGGGGCTCGCGCCCCCAGGCCCCCGCTGATTCCTGGCCGGTGGATGGCAGCTG
>JAXDII010000019.1:0-3920 GCA_034664085.1 Thermoleophilaceae bacterium | reverse complement strand
ACAGGCGGCAGGCGTTCGTGTCCATGACCGCCTCGCCGACGTAGTCCTGGATCGTCGGGTAGTCGGCGACGCGCATCCCCACGTCGACGTGGCGCTTGCGCGTCGTGTGGCGCTTGGCGATGTCGATCGCGCCGAGCACGATCCCGTTCCACACCGACGAGGACCCGATGAGGAACCACGGGTCGACGGCCTCGTCGTTGGACGCGGCGCCGTCGCCCACGGGCCCGACGATCTGGTCGCCCGGCACCTCGACGTTGTCGATCTCGATCGGGCCGGACTGGTTGCCGCGCAGGCCGAGCGCGTCCCACAGCGACGGGTGCGACTGCACGTTGTCCTTGTCGACGACGAAGACCGAGAGGTCGTCGTAGCCGGAGAAGTCCGGCGAGGTGGTCTGGATGACGTAGAAGTCGGCGAACCCGCCGGACGTCGTCCACGAGGCCTTCTTGCGGACCTTGAAGCCGCCGTTGGAGCGCTCCGCGCCGGAGGAGAACGGGTACCAGAAGTGCGAGCCGGTCTCCGGGTCGGAGTAGGACAGGGTGCCGAGCTTGCCGTCGTTCAGCGGGCGGATGTAGCGGTCCACGAGCTCCGGCGTGGGCCGCAGCATGATCGTGTTGACCGCGGCCATGTGCATCACGTAGCACATGGCCGTCGAGGCACAGCCGTAGCGAGCGATCGTCTCGCAGACCATGCTGAACGCCACGTGGTTCTCGCCCAGGCCGCCGTACTCCTCGGGCACCGTGAGCGCCAGGAAGCCGTGCTCGCCCATCAGCTCGAGGTTGCGGCGCGGGAACAGCAGCTCGTCGTCCGAGCGCTTGGCGTTCGCGCGCATCTCCTGCTCGCAGAGCCCGATCAGCGTCTGGCGGAGCTCCTTCTGGCGGTCGGTCAGGACCCAGTCCGGGTCCCAGTCAAAGCCGAGGCCCCAGAACGGCTCCTCGCCCCACATCTTCTCGTCCGGCATCGGGCCCTCCTCAGGAATTAGACGAATTGGTTCAGATGTGCTCCCCCCGTTTCTACCGCAGGAGGCAGCCGCTGTCCACCGCCGCGCCGTGCGCGGTCAGCCGCCCGGCGCCACCCGGACGACGCACGGCGCGTCGCGGCGCCCGCCGCGCGGCGGCGCGGAGGCGCCGGCGCCGCGCGGACGCGCGGCGGCGCTCAGAGGCCCCACCACCCCGACGGCCCGCGGGCGAGCAGGACGCCGGCGACCCAGAAGGCCACCACGAGCAGCCCGGCGACGTACAGAAGGCCCACGTCGAGCGCCGCGCCGAGCGTGAACAGCACGCCGGCCAGGGCCCACGTGGCCAGCAGCGGCCACATCTCCGAGCTGCCCGCCGCGTCGAGCTCGCGCTCGACCTCGGCGGCGAACGCGTCGATCGCGGTCTCGTCGGTGTAGTCCACGGTCATGCCGGCTGCTCCTGGGTCTCGAGGGGGTCCAGCGCGTGGGCCGGCCCGGGCGTGGCCTCCGCCCGGGCGTCGCTGCGGCGCCGGTAGAGGTAGAACGGGATGGCGAGGAGCACGATGCCCCAGCCGAGCGCCATCGGGCCCCAGCCCCAGCTCGGGCCGCCGACGAACAGCAGGACCATGTTCAGGCCGGCGAACACGACCGCGAGCCGCACGAACGGCGTCGGCGCCCGGTACGGCGCGTCCACCCCGGCTGTGTCACGGCGCAGCCACCGCGCCGCGACGAGGTCGATCACGTTGGTGAGCATGTAGCCCACCGTCGACGCCGCGAGGATCGCGATCGGCGTGCCGAGCAGCATCAGCAGGAGGTTCACGACGACGTCGAAGCCCATGGCGCGCGTCGGGACCTTGCGCTTGGACACCTTCTGCAGCCCGCGCAGGGTGTAGCCCTCGATCGAGGCCTGGAACAGCGTGCGCGCGGAGCCGAGGATCGCGGTGTTGATGATCAGCACCAGCGACAGGATCAGCAGCACGATCACGATGTCCGAGCCGGCGCCGAACACGTCGCGCGCCAGCGGCGCGAACGCGACGGCCGGGTCCTGGCTGATGCGCTCCACCCCCACGACGCCGAGCAGCACGAGCGGCCCGAGGACGTAGAAGATGATGTTCAGCCCGCCGGCGGCGAGGATGGCCTTCGGCGCGTCGCGGCCGGGGTCGCGGTACTCGGCCGTGTAGCAGATGGCCGTCTCGAAGGCGTACGCGCTCCACGCGGCGACGAACAGCCCGGCGGCGAAGATCTCGAACGTCGCCCAGCTCAGCCACGCGCCCTCGGGCGGTCCGAACGGCGTCAGGTTGTCGAGGTCGACCTTGCCCTGGAAGATCGGCACCAGGATCAGCAGCGCGAGCGGGATGACGCTGACCACGCCCAGCACGAGCTGGATCCGCGCGCTGTCCTTGATGCTGAAGTGGTTCAGCCAGAAGACCGCCAGCAGCACCGCGGCGCCGATCACGGTCGCGAGCGTGATCGAGAACGGTCCGAAGCCGATCTCCCAGTCGACGCCCGAGAACCACTGGCTGTGCGCGTAGCTGCCCACGAGCAGCGCGCTGATCGCGAGCACCGGCGACCACGCGAACCAGTTGCCCCAGACGTTCACCGGCGGGACGAAGCGGTTGCGCCGCCGCCAGGCCTCGGAGCCGTAGAGCGAGTGCCCGCCGGACTTGCGCGGGAACAGGCCGGCCATCTCGGCGAAGACGAACGCCTGCAGGAAGCCGACCGTGATCGAGATGAGCCAGATCAGCGGCGACAGCGTGCCGGCGAGCACGACGATCGATCCCACCGAGAACAGCATCAGGACGGGCACGCCCAGCGCGATCGAGAACCCGTCCACCCATGTCAGCGAGCGCGCGAGGCCGAAGGCCTCCGCCGCGCTGCGTGGTGCGCCGTCCGGCGGCGTGCCCGATCCGCGCGCACTCCCGTCCGGGCTGAGCCCGCTCATCGCTCTCCTCTCCTCTGCAGGAACCGGCGACGGTCCCCAGCCGTCGCCGCTGTGTTGGACAAATTCATTCAGCAGCCGGCCGCCCGTGTCAAGGCCGGGGACCCGCAAGACGTGCGGTTGACGCTGCTTTGCGGCACGTGGTACAAACGCGCGAATCCTGCGGATGGGGGAATTTGTCCACTGGCGCCCGCCGGGCCGGAGGCGCAGTAGGAGGAGAGGAGAGGCCGTGGCTACTGCCCAGGTCGAGGAGCGCCAGCTCCTCAAGGCGATGTCCTGGTGGGACGGATTCGTCGTCGCGCTGGCGAATCCGGGCTTCCTCATCGCGGCGCTGGGATCCTCGATCGGCGCGCTCGGCACGACGGGGGCGTTCCTGCTGTGGACGATCTCGATCTGCCTGGGGGCGCTGCAGAACAACATCCACGCCGAGCTGGCGTGCATGTTCCCCAACAAGTCCGGCGGCGTCGCGCTCTACGCGCACGAGGCGTGGCGCAAGTACCTGACCTTCATCGGGCCGGTGGCGACCTTCGGCTACTGGATCGGCTGGTCGGTCGTGCTCTCCGTCAACGGCCTCGTGGCGGGCACGCTGATCCAGGCCGAGTTCTTCTCGGGCAGCGACTGGAGCGCCTCGGCGGCCGGCTTCGACCTCACGCTGCCGATCGTCATCGGCGGCGGGCTGATCCTCGTCGTGTGGCTCTTCAACATCTACGGCGTGCGCCCGGCGGTCTGGTTCGGCTACGTCACCGGCGCGCTGCTGTGCATCCCGGCCTTCGTGCTGATGTTCCTGCCGTACGTGACCGGCGAATGGTCGAGCGCGAACATGACCTGGTCGATCGGGTCCGGCGGCGGCATCGCCCTGGCGCTGACGTGGCTGTACTTCATGTGCTGGTCGGCGTACGGGATCGAGGTCGTCGCGACGTTCGGGCCGGAGTTCCGCGACACCGAGCGCGACACGCCCAGGGCGCTGCGCTCGGCGGCGCTGTTCTCGGCGATGGTCTACGCGCTGCTGCCGCTCGGCCTCGGCGGCAC
>JAXDII010000004.1:0-4213 GCA_034664085.1 Thermoleophilaceae bacterium | reverse complement strand
GCCAGCTCGGGGGTCGCCATCGACGGCATCGCCGGCGCGCAGCCGCCCACGCCCGCGCTGTCGAGCTCCAACACGGCGCTCTCCACATCGCGCCAGATGCAGCTGATCAGGGCCAACGCCGACCGCTTCTCGATGGGCGGGCTGGGCAGCAACGCCTACGGCCTCGGCGGCGACATGACCGCCGACGGCAAGGGCATGGTGCTCGGCAACCCGCACTTCCCGTGGCAGGGCTCGCAGCGCTTCTACCAGTCTCACCTCACGATCCCCGGGAAGGCCGACGTGGCCGGCGGCTCGCTGTTCGGCGTGCCGATCGTGCTGATCGGCCACACGAGGAACCTCGGCTGGAGCCACACCGTGTCCACAGCGCGGCGGTTCACGCCGTTCGAGCTGAAGCTGGTCCCCGGCTCGCCCACCTCGTACCTCTACGACGGCCAGATTAGGCAGATGACCAGCGACCGGGTGACCGTGAAGGTGCCCGGCGCGGACGGGAAGCTGGAGGATCGCTCGCGCACGCTCTACTCCACGGTGCACGGCCCGGTGTTCACCTCGATCCTCGGGCTGCCGCTGTTCCCCTGGACCCCGGCGCAGGCGCACGCGATGGGCGACGCCAACGCGGCGAACTTCCGCTACCTCAACCACTTTCTCGAGACGAACCTGTCCCAGAGCGTGCGCCAGTACGACCGCGTGCTGCGCCGCAACATGGGGATCCCGTGGGTGAACTCGATCGCCGCCGACTCCAAGGGCGAGGCCTACTACGCCGACCTCGGCGTGGTGCCGAACGTCTCCAACGCCAAGGCGGCGGCGTGCAACACGGCGCTGGGCACCCAGACCCTGTCGCTGCTGGGCATCCCGATCCTCGACGGCTCGCGGGGCGCATGCCGGTGGGACACCGATCCCGACTCGGTCCAGCCGGGCACGTTCGGCCCGTCGAAGATGCCGAGCATGTTCCGCCGCGACTACGTGACGAACTCCAACGACAGCTTTTGGCTGTCGAACCCCAAGCAGCCGTTGCAGGGCTTTGCGCGGATCATCGGCGACGAGCGCACGGCGCGCGCCCTGCGCACCCGGCTGGGCCTTCGGATCGTCCAGCAGCAGGGCAAGTTCCGGCTCCGTGACGTGCAGAACGCGGTGTTCAACAACCGCCAGTACTTCGGCGAGCTGGCGCGCGACGCGGTGGTGGCCATGTGCAAGGCGAACCCGACCCTCTCCGGCACGTCCTCGGGCCCGGTGGACGTGAGCGAGGCGTGCGGCGTGCTCGAGCGCTGGAACCTGCACGACGACCTCGACAGCCGCGGCGCCGTGCTGTGGCGGCGCTTCGCCAGCCGCGCGCTCGCCACGCCCGGAGGCCTGCCGACCGGCACGCCGCCCGGCGTGTTCAACACTCCGTTCGACCCGGACGACCCGGTGAACACTCCGCGCGACCTCAACACCGGCAGCCCCACGGTGCGCGCGGCGCTGGCCGACTCGGTGAAGGAGCTGCGCGACCAGGCCATCCCGCTCGACGCACGGCTGCGCGAGTACCAGTACGAGGTGCGCAACAAGGAGCGCATCCCCATCCACGGGGGCCCGGGCGGGCTCGGCGTGTTCAACGCGATCAGCGCCCCGTTCAAGGCTCGCCAGGGCTTCCCCGACGTCGTACACGGGTCGAGTTTCGTGATGGCCGCACATCTCAACGGCACCCGCTGCCCCGACTCCCGCTCGATCCTCACCTACTCGCAGTCGGCCAACCCGGAGTCACCGCACTTCGCCGACCAGACCCGCCTGTTCTCGCGCAAGCGGTGGGTGGACATGCGCTTCTGCACGGAGGAGATCCTGCGCGACCGGCGGCTCGCGGTCCTGGAGCTTGGCTGCGTGCGCGACTCCGGCCTACGGTCGGCACGCGTCCGGCGTGCTTCGCGTGGGCGCGTTCGTCTGGCTTTCCGCCGACGTTTGCGGACGCTGGTGAAGGTGGAGGTATTCCGGGCGTCGGCGGGACGGCTGCGGCGCGTGGTGGCCACGCGGCGTTCCAAGTCGTTCACGTTGCGCCGCCGGCTGCGCGCCGGCGTCTACGTCGCGCGGTTCACGGTGCCGGGCGCCACCGCCAAGGAGTTTCGCCGGGACATCGTGTTCCGCATGCGCCGTGGACGTGCCCGCGTTGCCAAGCGGTCGATCTCCCGGCCCGAGCGGTGTGGGGTGGTTCGCTCGGCCGCCCTGCGCTCGCCGCTGTTCAGGCGGTCGGTGCGGGGCAGCTACAGGCTGTCGCGCCGCGCGCGGGTGTCGGTGGCGGTGCTGCGCGGCAAGCGGGTCGTCCGGCGGCTGCGCACCCGCACGCAGGCCCGGGGCACGCGGCGGTTGAAGATCGCCGTGGGTTCCCCCGGTGCCTACACGGTGCGGATCGTCGCGCGGGCGGGCAAGAGCAGGTCAGTCGTCAGACTGGCCGCCCGCGGCCTCTAGCCGCTGCGCGATCTGCCGCGCCTCGTCCATGAGGCCCTCCTTCACCGGGAGCTCTGAGGCGTCCCGTTTGGCAAGGCGGCGGCCTTCGTCATCCAGCACGAGCGGGACATGGGCGTACGCCGGTTCGGCCAATGAGAGGAGGCGCGCGATGAGCAGCTGGCGGGGCGTGGTGTCCAGCAGGTCGTCGCCTCTCACCACCTCCCCGATCTCCTGGTCGGCGTCGTCCACGATCACCGCGAGGTTGTAGGCATAGGCGCCGTCATGGCGGCGCAGGACGATGTCGTCCACGGTCGTGGTCAACGGCCCGTGGAGCACGTCGGTGAAGGAGACGGGCTCCGACTGGGCGTCGAGGCGCAGCGCCGGCGGACGGCCGGCTGTGCGCTCGTGGTCCGCCCTCTGCTCAGCGGTCAGCTCGCGGCAGGTGCCGGGGTAGGCGCCCTCCGGCAGCGGGCCGTGCGGGGCCTGCGCGGCCTCGCGGATCTCCGCGCGCGTGCACCAGCAGGGGTACACGCGACCCAGGCGCTCCAGCTCCGCCAGCGCCTCCGCGTAGAGGTCGTGGCGCTCCGACTGGCGGACCGGCTCCTCGTCCCAGTCGATGCCGATCGCGCGCAGGTCGGCGATTTGCGATGCCTCGTGCTCGGGCTTGGAGCGCTGCGGGTCCAGATCCTCGATTCGCAGCAGGAACCGCGCACCCTGCGCGCGCGCCCGCATCCACGCCACGAGGGCGGTGCGCAGGTTGCCCTCGTGAAACGGCCCTGAGGGGCTGGGGGCGAAGCGGCCGGTGTGGCCGCTAGGCACCGTGGGCGACAAGTCCATCGAGCTCGGCGAGCCGGCGGTGCACGAGTGCCGCTGCCATCGCGCCCTCGCCCACGGCTCCGCCCACGCGCTTGATCGATCCGTGACGGGCGTCCCCGGCCACGAAGAGGCCGGGTGCCGACGTCTCGAGGGCCAGCGGGTCGCGGGCCGGCGACCAACCCTGCGGACGGTTCCCTCTGTCGAGCAGGTCGGGCCCGGTGAGTATGTAGCCCTGGGGATCGGTGGCGATGCCGCTCTCCACGGCCCATCTCGTGTTGGGCTCTCCTCCCAGGCACAGGAACATCGTCTGCGCGGCCACCTCCTCGCTTCGCCCGTCACCGTCTCGCACCGTCACGGTCGCCAGGCGGTCGCCGTCGGCCGCCACGGCCTCCACCTCGGTGCGCAGCCGTACGTCGATCAGCGGGTTGGCCACGATCCGCTCGACGAGGTAGGCCGACATCGACCGTCCAAGGTCGTCGCCGCGCACCAGCATCGTCACCCGGGCGCCCGCGCCGGCGAGGTTCATCACCGCCTGGCCGGCCGAGTTGCCCGCGCCGACCACGATCACGTCCTCGTCCCCACACTGCGCCGCCTCGCTGCGGCCGGCGCCGTAGTACACGCCGCGGTCCATCAGCTCCTCGATGCCCTCCACGTCGAGCCGGCGCCAGGCCATCCCCGGAGCGGCGATCGCCACCCGGGCCTCGATCTCGACATCGCCCTGGATCCGCAGGGTGAGGCCGTCGGCACGGCGCTCGCTGCCGATGGCCCCGCGCATGAAGATGAGCTCGGCGCCGAAGCGCTCGGCCTGGCGGCCGGCGAGGCGGGCCAGCTCGGCCCCGCCGATGCCGTCGGGAAATCCGAAGAAGTTCTCGATCAGCGAGGTGTGCGATGCCTGCCCGCCCGGTACGTCGCGGTCGATCACGATCGTCGAGAGGCCGTCCGAGGCGGCGTAGACGGCGGCGGCGAGGCCCGCGGGCCCGGCCCC
>JAXDII010000073.1:0-41260 GCA_034664085.1 Thermoleophilaceae bacterium | reverse complement strand
AACACCACGCGGCAGATCGTGAGCATGCTGCGCGGCGCCGGCGCCGCGGAGATCCACATGCGCGTCTCCGCTCCGCCGATCCGGCATCCCTGCCACTACGGGGTCGACATGTCGACCACGCAGGAGATGGTCGCCCACGGCCGCACCGAGGCTGAGATCGCGACCGAGCTGGGCTGCGACTCGCTCGCCTACCTGTCGCTCGGCGGCGTGTACGAGGCGATCCGCTCCACCCGCGAGACCCACTGCGACGCCTGCTTCTCGGGCGACTATCCCCTGGCCCGCACCGAGTCCGCGAACGGCAAGTTCGCGCTCGAGGAGCTGGCCGTCGTGCGCAGCTAGGCGCGGCCGAGCGCCGCGAAGGCGCCGTCCGGCTCCGCGAAGGCGCGCAGCTCCACGGCCTTGCCGTCGCGGAAGCGCCACAGGTGGCTGAGCCGGCGCGTCTCCGTGATGCCCGTGTGGCGTCCGCGCATCTCCATGCGCACCTCGATCGCGACCTGGTCGCCGCGCTGCTCGAAGCGCTCGGGCTCGAAGTGCAGAGCGCCGAGCGCGTCCTCGAGGTCCTCGAAGAACGCCCGGACCGCGCCGTGGCCGCACACGACCGAGTCCGAGTCGAGCCAGATGCCCGCCGGGTGGAGGACCAGATCGGGATCGCTCACGGCCAGCAGCGCCGGCACGCTCGACCCAAAGCCGCGCTCCCCGTAGACCGGCTTCAGCAGTTCGACCAGGTCCGACACCACGCCACAGCGTGACATCTGCGCAACTGGCGTGAACTCTGTGCGAACGCGGCCGTGTGTAGCCGCCTCCGCCGCTACTGTGGCCTCCCCGTAATGCACCTCACCAGCGCGCTCAAGGACCTGTTCGGCTTCGACGGCTTTCGGCCCGGTCAGCGCGAGGCATGCGAGGCCGCGCTCGCCGGCCGCGACGTGCTGGTGGTGATGCCCACCGGCTCGGGCAAGTCGCTCTGCTACCAGCTCCCCGGGCTGCTGCGAGACGACCTCACGGTTGTCGTCTCGCCGCTCGTCGCGCTGATGCAGGACCAGGTCGAGGCCCTCGCCGCGCGCGGGCTGGGCGACCGCGTCGCGCTGGTCAACGCCCAGCAGGACGCCTCGGCCAACGCCGACGTCCTGAGGCGCGCCACCACCGGCGAGGTCCGGCTGCTCTACGTGGCGCCGGAGCGCTTCGCCGCGCCCGGGTTCATGCAGCGCATGAGCGAGGTGAAGGTGGGGCTGTTCGTCGTCGACGAGGCCCACTGCGTCTCGCAGTGGGGCCACGACTTCCGCCCCGACTACTTCCGGCTCGCCGACGCCGCCCGGGTGCTGGGCGCGCAGGCGCTGGTCGCCTCCACCGCCACGGCCACGGCCCGGGTTGCCCTCGACGTCGAGCAGCGTCTCGGGCTGCGCGAGCCGCTGCGGGTGGCGACCGGCTTCGACCGGCCCAACATCGCCTTCGCGGTGGCGCGGCCGGGCGGGCACCAGAAGCGCGCGCTCGTGGCGCAGGCGCTGCGCGAGCCGGACGCCCTGCCGGCGATCGTCTACGCCGGCACACGCGCGGGGTCCGAGGAGCTCGCGCAGGAGCTGACCGAGGCGCTCGGCGAGGAGGCGATGGCCTACCACGCCGGCCTCGACCGCGAGCGCCGCGCCACCGTGCAGCGGCGCTTCCTCGCCGATGAGGCGCGCATCATCTGCGCGACCAACGCGTTCGGGATGGGGGTCGACAAGGCGAACGTGCGGACCGTCGTCCACGCGAGCGTGCCGTCCTCGCTCGAGGCCTACTACCAGGAGGCCGGACGCGGCGGTCGTGACGGGGCGCCCGCGCGGGCGCTGCTGCTCGCCGAGAACCGCGACAAGGCGCTGCACGTCCACTTCATCAAGCGCGAGCAGATCGACGAGGGCCTGCCGGGGTGGCTGGCGGACCGCATCGCCGCCGCCGCGGACGGCGACGGCCGCTACGCGCTCGACGCCTACGAGCTGACGCGCGGCCTGGGCGGCGACGGCGACCGCCTGCGGGCGCTGCTCGGCCACCTCACCCGCGCCGGAGTCATATCGCCGTCGCCGTCGGCCCCCGACCGCATCGCGGGCCGGATGCTGGGCCGCTTCGACGGCAGGGCGGCCGCGCTCTGCCGCTCCTCGGTCGAGGAGGGGTCCAAGGCACGCTGGCGCCAGTACCGCGAGATCTGGGCCTACGTGGAGCAGGACAGCTGCCGCCGCGTGGCGATCCTGCGCCACTTCGGCGACGACGCCGCGCCCACGCGCGGCCCGGGCGCGTGCTGCGACGTGTGCGACTCCGGCCTGGTGCCGGCGCTGCCGCCGCCGGACCCGGTCGCGATCGAGGGCCTCGACGACGCCATCATGTCGGTGGCGAGCGCGGCGCAGCCGGCGGTCGGCCGCACCACCTGCGCCGAGATCGTCCACGGCGGCCGCAGCAAGAAGCTCCAGCGCAACTCCTACGACGGCCTGCCGGCCTACGGCAGCGCGGCGCACATGCGCCGGGCGGACATCCTGGCCCGGGTGGACGAGCTGATCGCCGGCGGCAGGCTCGAGACCACCGGCGGTCCCTACCCGGTCCTGCGCCTCCCGGCGCGAGCGGCTGCCGCCTGAGCGGTGGCGGAGAGTGCTCCCTTCCGCATCGCCGTTCTCATCTCGGGCTTCGGCTCCAACCTGCAGGCGCTGCTCGACCAGGTGCACGAGCCGGGCGGGTCGATCGAGATCGTCGGCGTCGCCTCCTCGCGGGCGGACGCGGCCGGCCTGGAGCGCGCCGAAGCCGCCGGCGTCGACTCCGAGGTGTTCGCGATCGGCGACCACGCCGACCGTGCCGCGCGGGACCGGGCGCTGGGCGACTGGCTCGAGGGCAAGCGCGCCGACCTGCTCGTGCTGGCCGGATTCATGGAGCTGCTCACGCCCGAGTTCATCGGCCGCTTCGCCGGGCGGATGGTCAACGTGCACCCCTCGCTGCTGCCCTCGTTCCCCGGCTTGCGCGCCATCGAGCAGGCCGTCGAACACGGCGCCAAGGTGACCGGCGTGACGGTCCATTTCGTCGACGAGGGCGTGGACAGCGGGGCCATCGTGCTTCAAGAGGCGCTCCCGCTTTCGTATCCTGCGCAAATCGCCGAGATCGAGGAGCGAGTGCATGGCGTCGAGCACCGGCTGTTGCCGCGTGCCGTCCGCCTGATTGCAGCGGGGCGGGTCCACCCGGACCCGGCAAACCCGCGTGCCGTGTTGGTCGACGATGCAGACTGAGCCGGGCGGCATGGATCTGAGCGCCCCGGGGGACGTCCGCGTCCGGCGCGCTCTGCTGAGCGTGTCCGACAAGCGCGGGCTGGTCGACTTCGCGCGCGGGCTGGCGGCGCTCGGGGTGGAGATCGTCTCCACCGGCGGGACCGCGCTGGAGCTGGCGAACGAGGGCATCGAGACGCGCTCGGTGGAGGACTACACGCGCTTCCCCGAGATCCTCGACGGCCGCGTCAAGACGCTCAACCCGCGCATCTACGCCGGCCTGCTCGCGGTCCGCTCCGACCAGGGCCATGTGGACACCCTCAACGACCACGAGATCGAGCCGATCGACCTGGTCTGCGTGAACCTCTATCCGTTCGAGCGCATCTCGTCGCAGCGCGGGGTCGAGGACCGCGAGGTGATCGAGAACGTCGACATCGGCGGGCCCACGCTGATCCGCGCCGCCGCCAAGAACCACCCGTTCACCGCGGTGGTCGTGTCGCCCGAGAGCTACGACGCCGTGCTCGAGGAGCTGCGCGAGAACGAGGGCAAGCTCTCCGGCCGCACCCGCGAGAGCCTCGCGCTCGAGGCGTTCGCGCTGACCGCGCGCTACGACGCGGCGATCTCGCGCTGGTTCGCCGAGCGCGAGGAGGACTTCCCGGCCCAGTACACGCGCTCCTACGAGAAGGTGCTGGACCTGCCGTACGGGGAGAACCCGCACCAGCGCGCGGCCTACTACTCCGAGATCGGCGCCCGCACGCACCTGCTGTCGATGGTGTCGAAGCTGCACGGCAGGGAGCTGACCTTCAACAACCTGCTCGACCTCGACGCCGGCCGCCACCTGATCGACGAGTTCGAGCTGCCGGTGGCGGTGATCGTCAAGCACAACAACCCGTGCGGTGTCGGCATCGCGGCCAACGCGGAGGAGGCCTTCGACAAGGCGCTGGCGACCGACCCCCAGAGCGCCTACGGGGGCATCTACTGCTTCAACCGCAGCATCGACCGCTCGCTGGCCGAGAAGCTGCACGCGCAGTTCGCGGAGGCGATCCTCGCGACCGGCTACGACGAGGACGCGCTGGAGGTGCTCGAGCAGAAGCCCAACGTGCGGCTGCTGGAGAACCAGGAGCGCCGCCGGGTGCCGGTGACCGAGCACGACGCCAAGCGCGTGCGCGGCGGGATGCTCGTCCAGGACCGCGACACCGGCCTCGAGGAGCGCGAGGCGATGGACGTCGTCACGCGCCGCAAGCCGACCGAGGACGAGTGGGGCCAGCTGCTGTTCGCCATGCGCGTGTGCAAGCACGTGCGCTCGAACGCGGTGGTGCTGGCCACCGAGCTTGGGACCGCCGGGATCGGCGCGGGGCAGATGAGCCGCGTCGACTCCGTACGGCTCGCGATCGACAAGGCCGGCGCCGCGAGCATCGACCTCGGACGCGCGGTGCTGGCCTCCGACGCCTTCTTCCCGTTCGCCGATGGCGCGCAGCTCGCGATCGACGCCGGCGTGCAGGCGATCATCCAGCCGGGCGGCTCGCAGCGCGACGACGAGGTGATCGAGGCCTGCGACAACGCGGGGGTCGCGATGGTCTTCACAGCCCGCCGTCATTTCCGCCACTAAGCCTTTCGACGCTCATCGAACCATCGCTAGACTCGGCGGGGTGGCGAGCGAATGAGGGAGCCCCACCACCCAGCCCGCGAGGAGCTCGAGCTTTCGTCTGTGCTCCACGCTCTCAGCGACCCCGCCCGACTCGAGATCGTGCGGCGTCTCGCACGGGGCGACGAGCCTTCCTGCGGGACCTTCGAGCTCGGTCTCTCCAAGGCCACGCTGTCCCATCACTTCAGGGTCCTGCGCGAGTCCGGAGTGGTGCGCACCCGCCCCGAGGGCCGCAAGCGCCTGCTCTCACTGCGCGTAGAAGACCTGGACGCCCGCTTCCCCGGACTGCTGGAAGCGGTCCTCGTGGCGAAGCGCGCGCGGGCTCAGTCGGCGGCTTGAGCCGCCGCCCCGCGGCACATGCCCCCGGGAGGAATCGAACCTCCAACCTTGCGCTTAAAAGGCGCTTGCTCTGCCAATTGAGCTACGGGGGCGCTGAAGCAGATGATGGCGAACACCAGAGGAGATGCCGATGTCCGATGAAGCACGCGTCGTAGCCCTAGGGCCCGGAGAGGGCACGACGATCGAAGGACCGGTTGGCGGACCGCTGACGTTCAAGGTGCGCGGCGACCAGTCGAACGGGGCCTTCACGGCCCTCGAGAACGTCATCCCCCCGGGCCAGGGCCCGCCGCTGCACGTGCACGCCAACGAGGACGAGTCCTGGTTCGTGATCGAGGGCGACCTGCGCTTCAAGATCGACGGAGAGATCTCCACCGCCCCGGAGGGCTCGTTCGTGTTCGTGCCCCGCGGCGTGTCGCACTGCTTCCAGAACGTCGGCGACCGGCCCGCCCGCATCCTGGTGATGTTCACGCCGTCCGGGATGGAGAGCTTCTTCGACCGCTTCTCGTCGCTGCCGGGCCCCGACCCGGATGCCTTCAAGAGCATCGGCGCCGATGTCGGCATGGACGTCATCGGACCCCCGCTGGCCCAGTCGGATCCGGTCTAGGCGCCTAGACTGCGGCAGTGCCGGGCCCCGTGGTGTAGTGGTTAGCACGCGAGATTTTCACTCTCGTAGCGCGAGTTCGATTCTCGTCGGGGCTACTTCGTAGCGGCGCGCTTCGCGGCGCGCTCCGCTTCCCACTCACGCTGCGCCTCGGCCTCGGCGTCCGGGTCGTAGCTGCCGCACGACGCCGCGAACACCAGCAGGGCGGCAGCCATCCCGGCGATGTGGCTGGTGGCCAGCATCACGATCGCTCCGGCCACGCCGCCCGCGACCGCGGAGAACAGCGCGTAGCCGGCCGGGAGCGCCAGCACGCGGGCGGTCACCATGGAGCACGCGAGCCAGACGACCGGGCCGACGACGAAGCCCCAGTCCTCGAAGAACTCGCGGTCCAGCGCCAGGCCGAGCAGCACGAACGGGAGGGCCACGGCGATGGCCTGCACGGCGAGCGACTTCCAGAACAGCCGGGCGTTCACAAGCGCTGATACTAGACTCGCTCGCCAGGGCGGTTAGCTCAGTTGGCAGAGCGCCACGCTTACAACGTGGAGGTCGCCTGTTCGAGCCAGGCACCGCCCATTCAGTCGCGCTCGCGCACGATCACCGGCAGGCCCCCGCGCGGGGACAGCGTCGGCATCTGGCGGATCGACAGGGTCCGCTCGGGCTCCGCTAGCTGCAAGCGGAAGCGGCTCAGGATGCTGGCCGCGATCGCCTTCACCTCCAGCTGGCCGAAGCGCATCCCGATGCAGGTGCGCGAGCCGCCGCCGAAAGGAACGTAGGCGCCCTTGGGCAGCGCCGCCTTGGCGTCGGGCTCGAAACGCTCGGGCCGGAAGCGCTCGGGCGCCTCGAACACCTCGGGCAGGTGGTGGCTGGCCCAGGAGCAGTAGTTGATGAACACGCCGCCGGGCACGTGGATGCCGCACAGCTCGAACGGCTCGATCGAGCGGCGCGGCCCGATCCACGCCGGCGGGTACATGCGCAGCGTCTCGTCGAGCGCCATGTCGAGCCTCGGCATGCCGCCGATCAGCTCCCCGCCGCTCTCAGCGAGCAGGGGTGCGATCTCGGCCTCGTTGCGGCCCAGCTCGTAGAAGAGGAAGGTGACCGTCGAGGTGGCCGTGTCGTGGCCGGCGAACAGCAGCGTCATCACCTGATCGCGCAGCTCCTGGTCCGACAGCCCCGAGCCGTCCTCGTCCTCGGCGTCGAGCAGCAGGCTGAGGATGTCCGCGCCGCGCTCGCCGCTCGCGCGCCGGCGCGCGATCTCGGCGAAGATCACGCGGTCGAGCTGCGCGCGGGAGCGGTTCATCGAACGCCAGGCCGACCCGGGCCCGCGCATCATCCGCACCACGTAGTCCTTGCCCCAGTAGCCCAGCGTCTCCTCGAACTCCTGGGCCATGTCGGCGTAGCGCGCGCTGCGGTCGTCCTCGAAGCCGAACAGCGCCCGCATGGCCACGCGCAGGGCGAGCCGGCGCGTCCACGCATAGAGGTCGACCTGCATGCCCGGATGCCAGCCGTCCAGCGCGCGCTCGGCCTCCTCGACCATGATCGCGGTCGAGGCCGCGAGCTGCTCGCGGTGGAAGGCGGGCAGCATGATGCGGCGCGCGCGGCGGTGGTAGTCGCCGTCTGTGGTCAGCAGGCCGTCGCCGAGCAGCGGGATCAGGTCGCCCATGCCGCCGTCGCGCCAGCGGAAGTTGGAGGCGTGCGAGACGGTGATGTAGTGGTTCGCCTCGGGCCCGAGCGCGAACACGATCGGCAGGTACAGCACGCGGATCGTGAACACGGGCCCGTAGCGCTCGCGGCAGCGCAGCAGCAGCGGCAGCGGGTCGCTCTCGAACTCGCGCGTGCGGCGCAGGCTGAACGACAGCTCGCCCGGGGGCCAGCCGCCGCGGGCCGCGCGCTGGGAGCGCATGTCCGAGCGCACGCGCTCGATCACGCCTGTCGGAGCGAGAGGAGGCGGGGCCACGCCCACGCGGCGCATCCTACGCCTGTGCCGGTACGGTGCGGACCGATGAAGACCGGTCTGCATCGATCCAAGCGCCGCAACGTCGCGCGCTACGCGTGGCCAGCGGGGCTGGCGGCTGCCAGCGTCGCCTGGTACTCCGCCGACAGCCTGCGCCACCGGCGCGAGGGCGGGCACGGCTACGAGCTGTGCGGCGAGGTGGACGTGGCGGAGCCCACCTTCCTGCGCGCCGCCGAGGCGCTGACCGGCGCGCCCGTCTCATACGGCAACGATGCCGACCTGCTCATCAACGGCGACCAGATCTTCCCGGCCTACATCGACGCGATCCGGACCGCGGAGGAGACGGTCAACCTGCTGACCTACGCCTACTGGCGCGGCGACATCGCCACCGAGGTCGCTGAGGCCCTGTGCGAGCGGGCGTCGGCGGGGGTGGAGTGCAACGTGGTGATCGACGCGGTTGGCGGCGCGCAGATGAACCGCAAGCTGGTGGAGCGCATGCGTGCCGCGGGCGTGAACTTCTGCTGGTTTCGGCCCCCCAAGCCGTACGCGATCCGGCGGCTGGAGAACCGCACCCATCGCAAGCTCCTGATCGTGGACGGCAAGGTCGGCTTCACGGGCGGCGTGGGGATCGCCGAGGAGTGGACCGGCAACGCCCAGGACCCCGGCCACTGGCGCGACAGCCACGTGCGGGTGCGCGGCCCGGTGGTCCGCGGCCTGCAGGGCGCGTTCGCCGAGAACTGGCTCGAGGGCACCGGCAACGTGCTCGCCGGCGACCGCTACCTGCCCGAGCTCGACGCCGTCGACAACGGCGGCCCGATGCAGGTGATGCGCTCGAGCGCGACCGTCGGCGACACCAACGCCGAGGCGCTGCTGTACCTCGCCGTGGCGGCGGCCAAGCGCTCGATCGAGCTGACCTCGGCCTACTTCGTGCCGCGCCCCGCGTTCACCCGGGCGCTAGTCGAGGCCGCCGAGCGCGGCGTGGACATGCGCATCCTCGTGCCGGGCTCGCACATCGACAAGCGCTTCGTGCGCACCGCCGGGCGCGCCGCTTACGACGAGCTGCTCGAGGCCGGCATCCGCCTGTACGAGTACTGCCCCACGATGCTGCACGCCAAGTCGCTGGTGGTCGACGCGAGCTGGTCCTGCGTGGGCTCGGTGAACTTCGACAACCGCTCGTTCCAGCTCCACGACGAGGTGGCCCTGTGCGTGCAGAGCGAGCGCTTCGCCGGCGAGCTGCACGAGGTGTTCGAGAAGGACCTGGAGGTGTCCGAGCCGATCGACCCGGAGCACTGGCGCCGGCGCGGCCGCGTGCAGCGGGCGCGCGAGTCCGTGACCAAGCTGGCGCGGCGGGAGCTCTAGACGCTGGCCAGCAGCAGCGCCCGCGCCACCTGGTCCGGATCGTCCCAGGTGGGGATGTGCCCGCAGTCGTGCAGCACCAGCGTGCGCCACTCCGGCACCGTCTCGCGCGGGCGGCGCACGAGCCGGTCGAGCTCGCCCCAGGCGAGCGTGACCGGCACACGGATGTCGTCGAAGCCGGAGAACACCGCGTTGCGCATCGCCTCGTTGGCGCTGTCGAAGCCGGTGGAGGTCACATACGAGCGCACCAGCCGCAGCGCCGCCTCCGGCGGCACGCGGTCGGCGTGTGCCACGGAGCTGCGCAGGACCAGGCGCCGTCCCGGAGCGGTGCACAGCAGGGTCGGCAGCACCGGCAGCAGCCGGCGGCCGATGCCGCGCACGTCGCGGCCGGGGCGCGGGCCGAGCGGCCGGGCCCACAGCCCGGCGGTGCAGATGCCCGCGACCGACAGTGCCCGTCCTGCCTTGGCGAGCTCGAGCGCAACCCAGCCGCCCAGCGAGTTGCCGGCCACGTGGGCGCGCTCCACGCCGAGCTCGTCGAGGAGGGACGCCACCGACGCCGCGAGCACCTGGGGGGTCGGCAGGTCTCCGTTGGGCAGCGCGGGCGAGCGGCCGAAGCCGGGGAGGTCGAGCGCGATCACATCGCGGTCGCGTGCGAGGCGGTCCATCACCGGCTCCCACACGACGAGCTCGGCGCCAAGCGGATGGATCAGCACGAGCGGATCGCCGCTGCCCCGTCGCACGTAGTGCAGCGTGGCGGGTTTCACATCTGGGTCAGGAGCCGGCTCTGGGCGCGGTGCGAGACGGAGCCGCGGTAGGACGGCTTGCCGAGCAGCGCCTGCACGTCGCCAATCCGGCGCTCTCTGAACCCGCCCTCGCACCAGGCGAAGTAAAGCTCCCACAGCCGTCGGAAGCGGCGATCGTAGCCCAGGTCCCCCGCGCGGCCGGTCGCGCGGATGAAGTTCTCACGCCAGCGGCGCAGCGTTTCCGGGTAGTGCTCGGTGATGTCCTCGAGGTCGAGCATGCGCATGTCTGTTGCGCGCGCGACGCACCGGCAGATCACTTCCACCGACGGCAGGCAGCCCGATGGGAAGATCAGCTGCTTGATGAACGAGCGCGTTGCCTTCTCCAGCTCGTAGGCGCGGTCGTCGACCGTGATCGCCTGCAGCAGCATCAGGCCGTCGGGCCGCAGCAGCTCGCCGCAGCGGCGGAAGAACCGCTCGAAGTACTGCCAGCCGACCGCCTCGATCATCTCGATGGAGGCCAGCTTGTCGAACTGCCCGCGCAGGTCCCGGTAGTCGGACAGCAGCACGCTCACGCGGCCGTCCAGGCCCGCCTTACGGACCCGCTCGACCACTGCCGCGTGCTGCTCGGTGGAGATCGTCGTGGTCGTCACCCGGCAGCCGTAGCGCTCCGCGGCGTGCAGGGCGAACGAGCCCCAGCCGGTGCCGATCTCGACCACGTGGTCGTCCGGCGTCAGCTCCAGCTTGCGGCAGACGCGGTCGAGCTTCGCCTCCTGGGCTTCCCGCAGGGTCATTTCGGGCGACTCGAAGTAGGCGCAGGAGTAGGTCATCGTCTCGTCGAGGAAGAGCCGGAACAGGGGTTGCCGAGGTCGTAGTGCGCGGCGATGTGCCGGCGGGCGGCCGACCGCGTGTTGCGCGGGACTGTGGAGAGCGCGCGCTGGAGTGGCGCCAACGGTCGCCGCCAGCGGTCCACGCGGGGCAGCTCGCGCGTGCCGATGCGAACGAGCGCAACCAGGTCGTCGCAGTCCCAGGCGCCATCGGCGTAGGTCTCGGCCAGCGGCAGGCTGCCGCGCGGGAACGCGCGCCAGAAGCGCTCGTCGTGGAGGCGCACCCTCGCCGCCAGGGGAGCGTCGGGCGGGCCGAACGTGCGCCGCCTGCGGGCGTCGGCCACCTCGACGTGGCCCTCGCGCAGGAGGTTGAGCGCTGTGGTGGAGAGCACACGAGCGAACATCGGAGGGCGGCGCCGGATGGTACGGCCAACACTCCCAGTTGGATAAAGTCGCGGCAACCGCTAGCCAGGAGGACCGGACCGTTGGATCCCAGCAGGCTTAAGTCGATCCCGCTGTTCGAAGAGGTTGGGGAGGAGGAGCTCGCTCAGATCGCGCCCTTCGCCCGCGAGGTGTCCGTCGAGGAGGGCAGGGAGCTGGTGCGGGAGGGTGACTTCTCGTACGAGTTCATGGCCATCGACGAGGGCCAGGCGGAGGTCACCCGCGGCGGCGAGCACGTGGCCGATCTCGGTCCGGGCGACTTCTTCGGGGAGGTGGGCCTGCTCGAGAAGACCCTGCGCAACGCCACCGTGACGGCAAAGACGCCGATGCGGCTGGTGACGCTCACCGGCTGGGACCTCAAGCGGGTCGAGCGCTCCGCTCCGCAGGCGCTGGAGCGCGTCCGCTCCGTGCTCGAGGAACGCCGCCAGGCGGGCTGAGCCCTGGCCGGGCGCACCGTCCTCTTCGGCGCCACGGGCTACACCGGCCGGCTGACCGCCGAGGCGATGGTCGAGCGCGGCATGCGCCCGGTCCTGGCCGCGCGCGGACGTGAGCGGCTGGAGGCCATGGCCGCGGAGCTGGGCGGCCTCGAGACCGCCGTCGCGGACGTGTCGGACCCGGGCAGCGTGCGTGCGCTGGTCGAGCGCGGCGACGTGCTGGTGACCACGGTCGGGCCGTTCGCGCGCTGGGGCGCTCCGGCCGCCGCGGCGGCGTCCTCGGCCGGAGCGCACTACATCGACTCGACCGGCGAGCCGGCGTTCATCCGCGAGGTGTTCGAGCGCTACGGGCCGGCGGCCGAGCAGTCCGGCGCCGCGATGCTGACGGCGTTCGGCTACGACTGGGTGCCCGGCAACCTCGCCGGCGGGATCGCGCTCAGGCGGGCGGGCGACGACGCGGTGCGGGTCGACGTCGGCTACTTCGTCACCGGCCGAGGCGGCTCGATGAGCGGCGGGACGATGGCATCCACGGTCGGCGCGCTCGCGGACCCGAGCTTCGGCTTCCGCGACGGTCGCGTCCAGACCGAGCGCGGCGCCAAGCGGGTGCGTGGCTTCCAGGTGGGCTCCAAGCAGCGGGACGCGGTTTCGGTGGGCAGCTCCGAGCACTTCGCCCTGCCGCGGGTCGCTCCCCAGCTGCGCGAGGTCAACGCCTACCTGGGCTGGTTCGGCCCGCTCTCGCGCCCGATGCAGGTGATGTCGCTGGGCACGAGCCTGCCCGGGGCCTCCAAGCTGCTCAAGGCGGTCGGCGGGCGCTTCGTCAAGGGCTCCACCGGCGGTCCCGACGCGCAGGCGCGCGCCAAGGTCGGCTCGCACATCGTGGCGATCGCCTACGACTCCGCCGGCCGTGAGCTCGCCGAGGTGCACCTGACCGGCGTGGACGGCTACACGTTCACCGGGCGCATGCTGGCCTGGGGGGCGCAGCGCGCGGCGGGGGGCGGGCTCCAGTCCACCGGCGCGCTCGGGCCGGTGGACGGCTTCGGGCTGGTGGCGCTGACCGACGGCGCGAGCTGGGCGGGTCTCGAGGAGACGCCGAGCCCGGCGGCGGCCGCGGGCGCCTCTGCGCCCGAGCATGCGGCTCGCGACTGATCCGGCGGCGCGCCGCCGCCTGGCATTTCTCGTCGCCGCGGGCCTGGCCGCGCTGGTGGCCGGCATCGCCGCCGGGGCCGGCGACGACGAGCAGCCGGACCCCGTGCGGGCACAGCAGCAGCCGCAGCGCGAGCTGCTCGAAGCGGTCGACCGCCTGAGTCTGAGCCAGCAGGTCGGGCAGCTCACGATCTCCAGCTTCCCGGGCACGGCCGCGCCGGCCTACGTCCGCCGCCGGCTGCGCGCGGGGGAGACCGCCGGCGTGATCCTGTTCGGCCCGAACGGCGGCCCGCCCCAGCAGTGGCGCCGGCTGACGGGCTCGCTCCAGCGCGCCTCGCGCCAGGGCGCGCTCGTGATGGTGGACCAGGAGGGCGGCGAGATCAGGACGGTCGACTGGGCGGGGCCGGTTGCCGGCCAGCCGTCCCAGGGCGGCCCCGATTCCGTGCGGCGCGCGTGGGAGTCCACCGCCCGGCAGCTGCGCGCCGCCGGGATCAACGTCAACCTCGCTCCCGTAGCCGACGTGCCGGAGGGCGCCGCCCCCGTGATGGGCTCGCGCTCGTTCGCCGGCGACGCCGAAGGGGTGGCCGCGCGTACGCGCGCCGCCGTCGAGGGCATGTCGAGCGCGAAGCTGGCGTCCACGGCGAAGCACTTCCCGGGCCTGGGCCGGGCGTCGGTGAACACCGACGACGGCTCGGCGGTCGTGGGCGGAGGCCTGGCACGCGACCTGATCCCGTTCGGCGCCGCCGTGGACGCGGGCGTGCCGCTGGTGATGCTGTCGCACGCCCTCTACCCGACGATCGACCGGCGCCGCATCGCCTCCCAGTCGCCGATGGTGATCGGGCTGCTGCGGGAGGAGCTCGGCTTCGAGGGCGTGGTCGTCACCGACAGCATCGAGGCCCAGGCCGTGCTGGACCGCTCCGGCATCGCGGCAGCCGCCGAGCGGTCGCTGCGGGCCGGCGCCGACCTGATCCTGATGACCGGCAGCGCGAGCTGGAACGAGGTCCACCCGCGCCTGGTGGCGCGTGCACGGCGCTCGCCGGCGTTTCGCGAGCGCGTCCGCCGCTCGGCGGCGCGGGTGCTGGAGCTGAAGCGCTTCCTGGGGCTGCGGCTGCCCGGCTCACGCGTGCCCTAGCCAGCCGGCCAGGCATCAGCGGGGGGCCGGGGACGTGAGCCCCCAGATGTCCTAGGTATCCGAGGCGGCCGCTGCGCGCTGGGCCGCGCGCTCCATCAGCTCGCGGTGCACGGAGCGCTGGCCGCCGTGGCGGCGCTCCCACGTGTCGTCGGGCCTCAGCTCCCAGGCGAACGTGTCGTCGGCGAGGCTGCGCTCCAGCGTGTCCTCGACCTCGTCGCGCAGCGCCTGGTCCTCGATCGGCGCGAGCAGCTCCACGCGCGTGTCGAGGTTGCGCGGCATCAGGTCCGCCGAGCCCATCCAGTAGTGGCGCTCGTCGCCGCGCCAGAAGCCGAACACGCGCGCGTGCTCGAGGAAGCGCCCCACCACCGAGATCACGCGGATGTTCTCGGACACGCCGGGCACGCCCGCGCGCAGGCAGGAGATGCCGCGGATGTTCAGGTCGACCTGCACGCCGGCCTGTGAGGCCGCATACAGCGCGCGGATGCTGCGCGCGTCCACGAGCGAGTTGAGCTTGAGCACGATGCGCGCCTCCTGGCCCGCCTCGTGCGCCTCGATCGTCTGGCGCACCTGGTCGAGGAACCAGTCGCGCATGTCGTCGGGCGCCGTGACCACCTTTCGGTACGAGGGCGAGCGGGCGGCGCCGGTGAGCGTGTTGAACAGCTCCGCCACGTCGGCGGCGATCGCGCGGTCGGTGGTGAACAGGCCGAAGTCCTCGTACAGGCGCGCCGTCTTGGCGTGGTAGTTGCCGGTCCCGACGTGCACGTAGTGGCGCACCCCGGAGCCCTCGCGGCGCACCACCAGCAGCGCCTTGGCGTGCGTCTTGAGGCCCGGCAGCCCGTGCACCACGTGGGCGCCGGCCTCCTCGAGCGAGCGCGCCCAGCCGATGTTGCGCCGCTCGTCGAAGCGGGCCTTCAGCTCGACCAGGCAGACCGCCTGCTTGCCGCGCTCGGCAGCCTCGATCAGCGCCGGCACCAGCTCGGAGTCGTCCGAGGTGCGGTACACGGTCATCTTGATCGCGAGCACGTCCGGGTCGGAGGCGGCCTGCTGCACCAGGCGCTCGACGGTCCCGGCGAAGGAGTCGTAGGGGTGGTGCACGAGCAGGTCGCCGGCGCGGATGGCGGCGAAGACGTCGGCCTTGCCGTCGTCTGTGTCGGCGAAGGCGGGCTGGGTGACCGGGATCCAGGGAGGGTCGCGCAGGTCGCGATGCCCGTCCACGTCGTGGACTGCCCACAGGTCCTCCAGGTCGAGCAGCCCATCGACGTCGATCACCTGCGTCTCCTCGATCCCCAGCTGCTCCACGAGGTACGCGCGCATGGCGGGATCCATCGCCGACGAGATCTCCAGCCGCACGACCTCGCCGAAGCGTCGCCGCCGCAGCTCGTCCTCGACCGCGCGGACCAGGTCGTCGGCCTCGTCGGAGACCGTGAAGTCGGCGTCGCGGGTGACGCGGAAGTAGTCGTGGCGCAGGAGCTCCATGCCGGGGAAGAGCTGGTCGAGGTGGCGGGCGATCACCGACTCGAGCGGCACGAAGACGCGGTCGCCGATCGGCACGAAGCGCGGCAGCACCTCCTTGGGCACCTTCACGCGCGCGAACGTCTCCGTGCCGGACACCGGGTCGCGCAGCCAGACCGCCAGCGACAGCGACAGGTTGGAGATGTACGGGAACGGCCGGCCGGGGCCGACCGCGAGCGGCGTGAGCACGGGGAAGATCTGCTCGGCGAACTGGCGGTCGAGCTCGTCGAGTTCCTCGCGGCTGCAGTTCTCGCAGTCGATCACGCGGATGCCGTGCTCGGCGAGCGCCGGCCTGATCTCGTCGTACCACTGGCGCGAGTGGCGGTGGCCGAGCTCGCGCGTCCGCGCGGCGATCCGCGCGATCGTCTCGCCCGGCGACAGGCCGTCGGGCCCGCGGGCGTCGATGCCGGCGTCCACCTGGTCGTGCAGCCCCGCTACGCGCACCATGTAGAACTCGTCCAGGTTGGAGGCGTAGATGGCGAGGAACTTCACGCGCTCGAGCAGCGGCAGCGACTCGTCCTCGGCCAGCTCCAGCACGCGTTCGTTGAACTGCAGCCACGACAGCTCGCGGTTGGAGTAGAGCTCAGGCGAGTCGAGCTCGGGCGCTGCTGGCGGTGCGGTAACAGCTTCCACGCGTTCAGCCTCTATGGTGCCGCATCGCGATGCTGTGGTTGCTCAGGCATGGGGACGCGGAGGACGGCTCGCCCGACGCCGAGCGGCCGCTCACGGACAAGGGGTGCGAGCAGGCCCGCGCCGCCGGCGCCGCGCTGAAGGCCCTCGGCGTCGAGATCGACGCCTGCCTGACCAGCCCGAAGGTGCGGGCGGCCGACACCGCCCGGATCGCGTGCGAGGAGTTGGGCGGCGGCGTCGACCCCCAGCTGGAGCCGAAGCTGGCGGGCGGTCCCTTCGACGCGGAGGCGCTCGCGGCGGGACTCGGCGACGAGGTGCTGCTGGTCGGCCACGACCCCGACTTCTCGATGGCCGTGCACTCGCTGACGGGCGCCCAGGTGCGCATGAAGAAGGGCGGCATGGCCGGGGTCCAGAAGGGTGAGCTGAAGACGTTCCTGCGGCCGGTGGACCTGAAGCTCATCGCGGGCATCTAGGCCAACCGCCGCCCCTCGACGAGCTCCAGCAGCACGCCCTCGCGCAGCCCGCCGCGCGCGATCCGCAGCGGCAGCCCCAGCAGATCCGAGATCGCCTCCAGCACGAGGATGCCCGCCGGCAGCAGCCGCACGCGCTCGGCGTCCAGCTCGAAGCGCGCGGCCACGTCCGCGATCGGCGTGGTGCAGAGCACGCGAATGCCGCGCTCGAGCGTCTCGTGGGACAGCTCGGCGCCCAGCAGCCGGCGCAGCGAGGTGGCCGTGCCGCCGACGGCGACCGCGCCTTCGGCGGGCGGCGGCTCCAGGCCCTCGAACGTCCCGGCCACGTGCCGGCGCACCTTCTCGAGCTCGTCCACCGAGGGCGGATCGCCGCGCAGGTAGGCGTCGGCCAAGAAGCCCGAGCCGATCCGAAAGGAGGCCGACCACGCCATCAGTCCACCCGGCTCGCCGACGGCGATCTCGCTCGAGCCACCGCCCACGTCGATCACCGCGATCGTCCCGTCCGCGGGCTGGAGCAGCGTGCGCGTGGCCCCCACGAACGAGAGGCGCGCCTCCTCCTCGCCGGAGAGCACCTCGAGCTGCATCCCGCCCGCGTGCTCCACCGCCGCCAGCAGCTCGTCGCGGTTGGGCGCGTTGCGGATCGCGGCGGTCGCAACGGCCACGATCCGCTCCGCCCCCACCTGGCGCGCCACCTTCGCCTGCGTGGCCACGACCTCGGCGGTCTCGGCGATCTTCTCGGCCGGGATGGCCCCGCCGGCGCCCAGGCTCTTGCCGATGCGCGTGAAGGCCCGCTGCGTCACGAGCTCGCGCAGGCTGCCGTTCCCCGCATCTGCCACCAGCAGCCGGGTCGTGTTGCTGCCGATGTCGATGCAGGCGCAGATCAAGCAGTGGAAGGCGGAGCAAACTCCGGGTGCGAGGCGTCCTCGAACTCCCGGAACAGACCGGTGACGACGAAGACGGTCTGCTCGCCGATGTCCACTGCATTGTCGCCGATCCGCTCGATGCATCGAGCGATGAACGTCATGTGCATTGCCCATTCGCGCCTGTCGGCGTCGTCGCCGATCTCCAGCGCGAGGTGGAACACGTCTCGGTTGAGGCGATCGATCTGGTCGTCCTGGCGGACCAGGTCGAGGGCCAGCGCGGTGTCGCGCCGCTCGAACGCCTGCTTGCACTGCACCACCTGCCGGCGCGCCTGGTCGCCCATCTGCTGGATGTCGGCGAGCACGCGCTCGTCGGACGGGGGCTCGTGGCCGGCGAGCGGCACGAGCTTCGCCATGTTCACGCACTGGTCCCCCATCCGCTCGATGTTCTTCATCACGTGCAGGAGCGCCGCCACGAGGCGCAGGTCGCCGGCCACCGGCGCCTGGAGCGCCAGCAGCGAGAGGATCCCCTGGTGCACCTCCAGGTAGCGGCCGTCGATGCGGTCGTCGTCGGCGATCACCATGGCGGCCAGCTCGACGTCCCGTTGCGCGACGGTCTCGAGTGCGCGCTCGAGCGCCTGGACCACCATGTCGAGGCCGCCCATCGCCTGCTGCTCGAGCTTCGCGAGCTCGTCCTGGAAGTGCGTGCGAGTCGTATCGGCCACGCTACCGCCTAGCCAATCTTGCCCGTGACATATGCCTCGGTGCGTGGGTCGGAGGGGTTCGTGAAGATCTTCTCGGTGTCGTCGAACTCGACGACACGGCCGGAGCGGTGCTCGTCGTCGTCCAGCTCGACGGTGAAGAAGGCCGTGCGATCGGACACGCGCGCGGCCTGCTGCATGTTGTGCGTGACGATCACGATCGAGTAGTCCTGCTTCAGCTCCATCATCAGATCCTCGATCTTCCCGGTGGAGATCGGGTCGAGTGCCGAGCACGGCTCGTCCATCAGGATCACGTCGGGAGACACGGCCAGGCAGCGGGCGATGCAGAGCCGCTGCTGCTGGCCGCCCGACATGCCGAACGCGTTGGTCTTGAGGCGATCCTTGACCTCGTCCCAGAGGGCGCCCTGCCGCAGCGCGTGCTCGACGATCTCGTCCATGTCGCCCCTCATGCCCAGCACGCGGGGGCCGAAGGCGATGTTGTCGTAGATCGACTTCGGGAACGGGTTCGGCTTCTGGAAGACCATGCCGATGCGCTTGCGCACCTCGACGGCGTCGACCCGCGGGGCGTAGAGGTCCTGGCCGTGGTAGAGCACCTGGCCCTCCACCCGGGCGGTCGGAATCAGGTCGTTCATGCGGTTGAGGCAGCGGATCAGGGTGGACTTGCCGCAGCCGGACGGTCCGATCAGCGCGGTGATCTCGTGCTTGCCGATGTCGAACGACACGCCGCGCACGGCGGGCTTCGGCCCGTACGAGACCTGCACGCCATCGAGCGAGAAGATGGCTTCGCGAGGCCTGGCCCGCTCTGGTTGCGCCTGGTCGGCGAACGGGGCCGCCGTGGCCTCAGTCGATCGGACCTCGATGCGCCGGGGTTCGGTCACACGTCCCACTTTCGCTCACCTACCACTTCTGCTCGTATCGATTTCGTAGCCAGATCGCGACGCTGTTCATGGCGACGAGGAGGATCATGAGCAGGAGGATCCCCGCGGCTGCGAGCGGCCTGTAGTCGTTGACGTCGTTCGAGGGACGGGAGATCCAGTCGAAGATCTGGATCGGCATCGCGGTGAAGCTGGAGTCCAGCCCGGTCGGGTTGAAGGCGATGAAGGTGGCCGCGCCGACCACGATCAGCGGAGCCGTCTCGCCGATGGCGCGCGACAGAGCCAGGATCACGCCGGTGGCGATCCCGGGGACCGCCGCCGGGAGCACCTGCTTCCAGATCGTCTGCCACTGGGTGGCGCCGAGCGCCATCGAGCCCTCGCGGATCGAGGGCGGCACGGCTCTGATGGCCTCGCGCCCGGCGATGATCACGACCGGGAGCACGAGCAGGCCCAGCGTGAGGCCGCCGGCCAGCACGACGTTGCCCAGGTCGAGCGGGCCCCTGACCAGGAAGGCGAGCCCGAGGATTCCGTAGACGATCGACGGGACCGCTGCGAGGTTCTGGATGTTCACCTCGATCAGGCGGTTGAACCACTTGGTCTCGTCGGCGTACTCCTCGAGGTAGATGGCGGTCGCCACGCCCACGGGCACGATGAAGATCGCGCAGACCCCCATCAGCCAGATCGTGCCCCAGAGCGCGGCCTGGATCCCGGACTGCTCGGCGCTGATCGAGGAGAAGCTGGTGATGAAGTCGAGGTTGAGCCGCCCGACGCCGTCGGTCACCACGTCGAAGAGCAGGACGCCGAGCAGCAGGATCGACACGCCGAGGGCGGCCACCAGGACGAGCCGAAAGCCGTGGTCCTTCGCGCGGCGCGAGCCGGAGGCCTTGCCGATCGCCTGTCCGTGCGCGCTCACTCGTAGACCTGCCGGTACTTGCGCACGAACCGGATCGAGATCATGTTGATGACGAACGTGATCACGAACAGCGTGGTCCCTACGGCGAAGATCGTCTTGTAGGCGATGCTGCCGGTGGCGATGTCGCCCTTCCCAGTGGCCGCGATGAAGGCGGTCATCGTCTCCATCGCCTTGAAGAGGTTGGTGCCCCACTGCGGCTGAAGACCGGCGGCGATCACCACGACCATCGTCTCGCCGACCGCGCGCGAGAACCCGAGCACGACCGAGGCGACGATCCCCGACAGCGCGGCGGGGAAGACCACCCGCATCGTCACCTGGAGCTTTGAGCCGCCGAGCCCGTAGGCGCCCTCGCGCAGCGACTGCGGAACCGCCGACATCGCGTCCTCGGAGATCGACGCGACAGTCGGCACGATCAGGAAGCCGATGATGATCCCCGCCGAGAGCCCGTTGAAGATGCCCACGTCGCCGCCGAACAGGCCGCGCAGGATCTCGGGCGTGAAGAAGGTCAGGGCGAAGTAGCCGAAGACGATCGTGGGCACGCCGGCCAGCAGCTCGAGGATCGGCTTGATGACCTTGCGGACGCGCGGGCGGGCGTACTCGCTCAGGTAGATGGCCGCGGCGAGCCCGAGCGGGATCGCCACGATCATCGCGACGGCGCTGATCAGGAACGTGCCCATCACGAGCGGCAGAACGCCGAAGCTCGCCGGCTTGAACAGGGGCGACCACTCGGTGCCGAAGAGGTAGTCGCCGATCCCCACCTCGCCGAAGAAGACGATCGTCTCCTGCAGGAGGGAGAGCACGATCCCGGTCGTGGTGAGGACCGAGATCAGGGCCGCCAGCACGAGGAAGCCCTTGATGACCTCCTCGCCCCAGCGGCGGCGAGCCGCCCGGAGGCTGGGTGCCTCCGGGCGGCCGGGTGCCGCGGCTGTGCTTGCTGCTTCCACCTAGCTCCCGAGCGCCGTCTTGGCCTCGTCGGTCTGAGCCTGGTTCATCGGGACGACCTGGCTGGCTTCCGAGATCGCCTCGTGGTTCTCGAGCACGTAGTCCATGAAGGCCTTGACCTCGGGCCGTGCCAGGGACTTGGCGCTCGGGTACATGAACAGCGGACGCGCGAGCGGCTGGTAGTCGCCGCTCTGGATCGTGTCCGAGCTCGGCTTGACGCAGCCGCTGCCACCGTCGACGCCGACCAGGTTCAGCTTGTCCTGGTTCTGCTCGTAGTAGGAGAAGCCGAAGTAGCCCAGTCCGCCGGCCTCGCCCTCGACTCCCTGGACCAGCACGTTGTCGTCCTCGGAGGGCTGGTAGTCCTTGCGCGAGACCCCCTCTTCCCCGTTGATCTCATCGGTGAAGAAGTCGAACGTGCCGGAGTCCGTGCCTGGGCCGAAGAGGCTCAGCTCGGTGTCCGGGAGGCTGGGATCCACGTCCTTAAGGCTCTTGACCTTGGAGCTCTCGTTCCAGATCTCCTTGAGCTGATCCGTGGTGAGGCAGTCGACCTTCAGCTCCGGGTTCGTGACGACGGAGATGCCGTCGTTCGCGACCTGGACCTCCTTGTAGTCGATGCCGGCCTTCTTGCAGATCGGCACCTCCTCGTCCTCCTTGATCGGACGCGAGGCGTCCGAGATGTCGGTCTCGCCGGCGCAGAACTTCTCGAAGCCGCCGCCGGTGCCGGAGGTTCCGACAGTGATCTTCACGTCCGGATACTGGGACGCGAAGCCTTCGGCGGCCGCCTGTGCAAAGGGGCCGACGGTGCTCGAGCCGTCGATCTTGATGGTGCCGGAGAGGTCGTTGCCTCCACCGCCGGCGTTACCGGTGTCGTCGTCGCCGTTGCTGCCGCAGGCCACCGCTCCAAGGGCCAGTGCGCCGCACGCGGCGAACGCGAGGAGGTTCCTCATTGCGTTTGTCTCCTTGAGTTCGTTCATGTACAGCGCGGACTCTCGACTGCGGCCAGCGGCAGTCTGTTATCGAGCTGTCGCCGCGTTGTAAAAAGGGTGTGAAGAGTCATCCGCGCCGGCGCTCGGGGCCGGCCGCGAAGCGGTAGCCGAAGCCGAAGTGCGTGTGGATGAAGCTCCGGCCAGGAACGGCGCGCTCCAGCTTCTGGCGCAGCTTGCCGACGTAGACGTCCACCGAGCGGTCGGACTTGCGGTAGGGCTCGCCCCACACCTCGCGGTAGAGCTCCTCGCGCGTGACGATGCGGTCGCGCCGCTCCACCAGGGCGGTGAGCAGCTCGAGCTCGCGCACCGTGAGGTGCAGCCGCTCGCCGTTCACGAGGACCAGGAACTCGCCTGGACGGACCTCCACCTCGCCGGCCTTCAGCGCCGGCCGCCGCGCTGGCCTGTGCATCGCTGCCTCCATGGTTCCGGAGGCTTCCAGCATCGTGCGGAATGTCCGTTACTCCGGCGTTGTCAGCCTGTGAAAAAGCTGTAAAAGCGGCTTCGAGCGCCTTTGTGTCTGCGTACACTGCGGCCAGATGTCGGACATGCGACTCGCGATCCTGGATTCGGATTCGGGGTTCGTCCGTGTGCTCGTGAAGCGGGCGAGCGACCTGGGCTGGCAGTACCGGCGCTTGGAGGCGCCGCCCAGGATGGAGGATCTCGTCGCCATGCGCGTCAACGCGCTCGTGGTCGACCTCTCCCTGCTGGGTCCGGGCGCCTGGGAGTTCATCGAGCGCGTCTCGGCGGCGCTGCCAGGTCTGGGCGTCGTGATCTGCACCGGGCGCTCGAGCGTGGCCCAGCGAGTGAGAGGGCTGCGGATGGGCGCCGACGACTGGGTCACCAAGCCCTGCCATCCCGAAGAGGTGCTCGCGCGCATCGAGGCGGTGGTGCGCCGCCGCAAGCGCGCCTCCGCGCGCGTCGACGCCGGGCCGCTCGTCGCCGGCGAGCTGGAGATCCGCGCCGACCAGTTCCAGGCGTTCGTGCGTTCGACCAGCGTCGACCTCACCCGGCGCGAGTTCGAGGTGCTCCAGCTGCTCGCGCAGGCGAAGGGCAAGGTGCTCCAGCGCGAGGAGATCTACCAGGCGGTGTGGGGCTACACGATGGCCCACGGCGACCGCTCGGTGGACGTCTTCGTCCGCAAGGTGCGCCAGAAGCTCGAGAAGGTCTCGCCCGACTGGAGCTACATCCACACGCACTTCGGCGTCGGCTACCGCTTCGACCCGGAGCGCCGCGACGGCGCCGAGGAGCCAGGGCCGCTGGAGGACGAGGCGCCCCAGCCGGTCGAGGACGCCGCGCCGGAGCTTCTCCGCGCCGAGGCGCCGGACCCCCTCGAGGGCGAGCTGCCGGCGGCAGAGTCGGCAGACGAGCGCGAGCTCGTCGCCCACCCTTAGCGCCTAAGCAGGAACCGCGGCGCGTGACGGGATGCCGTGCGCGAGCAGGCGCGCGGGCGTCGTTTCTGTGAGCGCGTCCGCCGAGCCGGGCGAGAGCCCGACGCCGGCGAGCGTCTGCCGGGCCAGCCTCAGGGCAGGGGGGCGTGTCGGGCCGTGGGCGTCGGAGGCGATGACCGCCACCAGCCCGGCGGCGATCAGCTCCCACGCCGCGCGGCAGGCCTCCTCGCCGTGGCCGCCGGTCAGCGAAAGCGCGTTGACCTGCGCGAGCGAGCCCGCCTCCAGCTCGCGGCGCAGGCCGGCGGCGCCGTCCAGGCTCGCGTCGGCGCTGCGCTCGGGGTGCGCCACGAGCACCGCGAAGCCGCGCTCGCGCAGCTCGTCGGTGGCGGCGTGGAAGTCGGAGCCGACGCCGTGGAACGGCGTCTCCACCAGCAGCCAACGGCACTCCGGCGGACCGTGGGCGAGCAGCTCCAGCTCGCTCTGGCGCAGGCGGCCGATCACGTCGTGGCCCAGCTCGCCGCTGCAGCGCACCTCCAGCGGGATGCCGGCGCTGGCCAGCGCCAGCCGCAGCTCGAGCACCCGGGCGTGGATCTCGACGGCGTCGGTCAGCCCGAGGTCGGTGCGCACGTGGGGGGTGGCAACCACGATTCCGGTGCCGTCGGCCACGGCCGCACGCGCCAGCTCCATGCTGGCCTGCATGTCGGCCGGGCCGTCGTCGACGCCGGGCAGCAGGTGGAAGTGGAGGTCGACGCGTGCCATCACGTGCAGCATCGGCGCGCGCCGCCCTCCCCGCGTGACTTCCTTGTGACCCGGGCGTTTAGCGTGGGTGAACGTCTACGCGGCGCGCCGCCTTCCCGCGAGCAGGCCGGCGGCTCCGGCAAGCAGGCCCAGCGCTCCGAGGGCGAGCGCGGCCACGGCGAGCCAGACCGGAGCGCCGTCGTCCTCGTCGGCCGGGGCGGGGGCGCCGGGCCCGCTCGCCTCTGCCCCCGCCAGCCTCACCTGCGGGGCGGGCTCGTCGGAATCGGGGGCGCCGATCCAGCGCACCACCTCGCCGCTGTCGTAGGTCTGCAGCGCCTTGAACGTGAGGGCCTCGCCAGGCCTGTCCGGCACGGCCAGCGAGAGCCCGAAGTCCTGGAACTCGCCGGGCTCGATGATGCCGGTGCGGCCGTCGCCGGTCCAGGTGATGCGGCCGACGTCCTTGCCGCGCCTGGTGACCTTCACTCCCCAGCCGGGCGCCGGCTCGTATGAGACGGACTCGAAGCCCGGCGGCAGCTGCAGGTCGACCTTCGTCGTGGCGGCGTTGTCGCGCTCGTTGGGCACGCGCACGTCCAGCCGCGTGAAGCCGCCGGCCGGCACCTCGCTTGGCTGCAGCGTCACGTGGGCGCCCGCGGTGGCGGGCAGGGCCAGCGCCGCCACCGAGGCGGTCATGGCAATCGTCTTCTTCATCTTGCTCTCCTTGCTGTCTCGTAACGGTTCGCGGGGAGCCCGTTCCGGGGCGGCGCACGGCCCGCGAGCGCGCAGGCGAGCAGCGCCCCGCCGCGTGGCAGCAGGACCGTGTCCATCCGCCGCCGGGGGCCGCCGAGCGGCCGCGGGCGGCGCGGCGGACGCGGCCTCCGGCGCGGCCGCAGGGCGCGCTCGCCCGGATAGCGGCCGAGCAGCAGGGCGCACAGCAGCGCCAAGACCGGCGCCAGGTGGGCGAGCACCTCGAGCGCTCTCACTCGACCGGCACCTCCAGCGTCGCCGTGTAGGCGTCGAACTCCGAGACCCGCGCCGAGACCTCCAGCCGCCAGTCCCCCGCCGGCGCGATGTGCGCGTGCCGGACCACGTAGTGCCCTGGGCCCGCCTTGTGCGCGCGCAGCGCGAGCGGCCCGATGCGGCGCTCCGGCAGTCGGGCCGTGAGCCGGAGCTCCTTCACGCGGTCGAACTGGGTGCCGTCGCGGCGGTCGAAGAGGTACAGGTGGAGCTGGTTGGGGCCGGGCCGGGCGGGGTCGACGGTCAGCTCCATGCGCGCCGGCCCGAGCGCGGCGCTGCCGGAGAAGGGACCGCCGGCGGCGGAGGAGGGCGGTGCGTAGGAGGCGAGCGCCGCGGTGGCCGCGAACACGCCGGCCATCAGCCCGATCTCGGCGGCGAGCGTGCGCCGCAGCAGCACCCCGGCGGCGCCGGGCGAGTGGCCCGCGGACGCCCGCCGGGCCAGCCGCGGGCGGGCACGGGTGCGGTTCCAGGCCCCGAGCGCGATCAGCGCCACGACTAGGCCCGCCTTGACGAGGATCGCCCGCCCGAACGCGCTCTCCCACAGGTCGGACAGGGCCTCCAGCTCCACGATCGCCTGGAGCACGCCGCTGGCGACCAGCGCCGCCACCGCCAGGACGGCGACGCTCGAGAAGCGCGCGACCGCCGCGGCGAGCAGCGGCGTGCGCTCGGCGGGCTCGAGGCGCCGGGTGGCCGCCGGCAGCGCCAGCAGCAGCAGCGCCACGCCGCCCACCCACACGGCCATCGCGCCCACGTGCAGCGCGTTCGCGGGGATCAGCACGGCGGGGTCGACGGTGGAGGCGTGGCCGGCCAGGGCGGGGGTCAAGCAGATGAAGGCGGCAAGCGCGCCCAGTGCGGCAGCGCGCACCGGCGGCGCGACGCGTGGCAGCGCCGCCACCAGGCCGAGCGCCGCCCAGGCCGCCAGACGCAGGCCCCACACGATCCCGAAGCGCGTGCCGAGCACGTCGCCGGCGACGTCGGGATCGAGCGCCGACCAGAACGAGCCCGTTGTGGCGGTGGCGCCCTGGAGCACGATGCCGAGCGCCGAGGCGAGCGCGCCGGTGGCTGCCGCCGCGAGCACGAGCGTGCGCGACCGGGCGGCGAAGGCCGCGCGCGCTTCGTCCCACCCGCGGCCCGCGCGGCCCGCATCGCGCAGGACGGGCCGCCACACCGCCAGGGCGAACGCCAGGCCCCCCGCGCCCAGCGCGATCGCCAGGTAGGAGAGCGCCCGCACCACCCCGAACGCGCCCTCGGTGACCGGCCCGGCGGAGCCGGCGTCGATCAGCTCGTCCACCCCCAGGCGCGGTGCCGCGCCGCCCGCCCCGACGGTGAACGTGAAGCCGCCCGCCACCGGGTGCGCATCGGCCGAGATGACCCGGTAGGTGGCGGTGTAGATGCCGTCGCCGAGCCCACGGCGCAGGCCGACCGCCACCTCGTCGGCGCGTCCGCCGGGGTGCGCCGTGGCGCCGCGGTCGACCCGCTCGCCGGCGGCGTCGAACACCCGGACCGAGCCGAAGGCGACCTCCACCGGCTCGTCGAAGCGCAGCGTCACGCGCTCGGGTGGGCGGTCGACCTGTGCGCCGCGCCCGGGCACCGAGCCGTCGAGCACGGCGTGCGCGCCGGCCGCCTGCGGGAGGAGCAGCAGCAGCGCCAGGCTGAGGAGGGCGGCTCTCACCAGGCCTCTCTCTCCCGACGCGGCCCGGAGCGGCGACGACGCACGAGCACGACCAGCGCCGTTCCGGCGAGCGCCACCGCGGCCAGCGCGACGACTGCGGCCACAGGCAGTCCGCCGCCGTCGCTGCCCAGCCAGGTGAGCGTGCCCCGCACGGTGGCCGGCCGTCCTGCGGCGGCGACCGGGATCGCCCAGTCGAAGACCTTGGCGGGCTTGGAGTCGTCCTCGACCTGCGGCGGCAGCGTGCCCTCGCCCATCCAGTGGATGCGGTGGTCGTGCCAGTCGTAGCGTCCGTTCTGAGCCACGGTCCGCCAACGCGGCGGCGCCCCGTGGTCCGCCCGGGCGGGCACCTCGGCCTGGGCGAAGCGGTCCTCGTTCAGGTAGGCGGCAGGCGAGCGGCGGTTCACCTCCACGCGTCCGCCCGGGCTGAAGCGCAGGTAGGGCTCGCCGCGGTAGCCCTCGACGACGAGCTCGCGATCGCCGTCGTAGACCAGCTCGATGCGGTCGTCGAAGTTGAGCACGTGGGCGTGCAGCCCCGGCACGGTCGGCGCGATCCGGCGGACCTCTGATCGGTAGTTCGGGTTGCCCTCGTGGGCGACTGCTGCAGGGGCGGTCACGCACAGCGCGAGGAGCGCCGCGGCGACCGCGCCTCGGGTGGAGAACACGGAAGCTCCTTGGCTCGGGCGTCAGCGCGCCCGGGCTGGCGGAGTCCGCGACCCGGGCGCCTAGCTCGCTGTTGGCAGGGGCGGCGGGCGCACGGCCAGTGACTCGGCGATCAGCCGGCCGCCGCGCGGCAGGAGCGCGGTCGGCCGCCGCCCGGCGAGACGGACGCCGGCGGGCGGCCGCCGGCGGGCGACGCCGACAGTCCCCGTGCGCAGACGGTCCAGCTGCTCCTCGCCGACGTAGCGCCCGGCGAGCAGCGGCACGGCCAGCAGGAACAGCGGTGCCGCATAGACGAGCAGGTCGGGATGGCCGGCGAGCGCCGCCAGCAGCAGCAGCGCCGACGTGGCGACGGCGGCAGCCAGTAGCAGGCGCTGATCCCGGGCGGGCACTGCGCGCCAGCTTACCTGTGGCCCCTTCCGCGGTTGCCATACTTCCCCGCCGCGATGTCAACGTCCGGGCGGATAGCGCTGGTCGTAGCCGCGCTCGCGGTGGCAGTCGCGGCGTTCCTCATCGCCCGCCCCGGCGACGACGAGGACTCCAAGCCGGCGGCGGAGACTGCGCCGGCCCAGACCGAGGCCCAGACCGAAACGGAGACGGCCGCCGAGGCCGCGCCGCCGCCTCGGCCCGAGGTCACGCGCATCCGCATCGAGGGCGGCCAGGTGGCCGGCGGCCCGAAGACGATCGAGGCTCAGCAGGGTGACACCGTGCGCATCGTCGTCAGCTCCGACGCCCCCGACGAGCTGCACCTGCACGGCTACGACATCACGCGTGAGGCCGGGCCCGGCCGGCCGGCGCGCTTTCGCTTCAAGGCGAACGCCGAGGGTGCCTTCGAGCTCGAGAGCCACACCGCAGAGGACGCCGGCAACGACCCGCTCGTAGCGCGCCTGCTCATCGGCCCGTCGTGACGTTCCTCGCCCACGCCGGCGGCCTGCTCGGCCGCTCCGACCTGCCCATTCCGGAGTGGCTGTTCGGCTGGGCCGCAGCGATGGTGCTGGTCATCTCCTTCGTCGCGCTGGCCGTGCTCTGGCCCGAGCCGAAGCTGGAGCGCGACAGCTGGCGTCCGCTGCCGGGCGCCATCGGACGGCTGCTGGCCAGCCGCCCCGTCGAGATCCTCTGCGGGGCGATCGGCGTTGCGCTGCTGGCGGTCGTCGTCTACACCGGACTGCGCGGCACCCAGAGTCCCGCGGCGAACTTCGCGCCGACGTTCGTCTTCGTGATCTTCTGGCTCGGGCTCGTCCCGCTCAGCGTGCTCTTCGGCGACGTCTTCCGCGCCTTCAACCCCTGGCGCGCGATCGGGCGCGCGGTCGGCTGGGTCGCAGGTAAGGCGGCCCGCAGCGGGCTGCCGGCGCCGCTGGCCTACCCCGAGCGGCTCGGCCACTGGCCCGCCGCCGCCGGGCTGTTCGCGTTCGTGGCGCTCGAGCTGGTGCGCTCCAACGGCGACAAGCCCGAGACCGTCGCCATCGCAGCGCTTGTCTACTCGGCGCTCACGTTCATCGCGATGGCGCTCTACGGAGTTGAGACGTGGATTGCCCGCGGAGAGGCCTTCTCGGTCTACTTCAACCTGTTTTCGCGAATAGCGCCGTTCGAGACGCGCGGCCGAGTCGTCGGGCTGAGGCGGCCGCTCGCCGGCCTCGCCGCGCTCAAGGCCGGCGCGGGAACGGTCCCGCTGCTCGCCGTGATGATCGGCTCGGTCACGTTCGACGGGGCCTCCGAAGCGCCGATCTGGACCGGCATCGCGCCCGACATCGCGCGCTTCTTCGAGGACGTCGGGCTCTCGCCCCAGGCCGCGTTCGAGCTGACCTTCCTGCTCGGGCTCACCGCGGCGATCCTGCTCGTCTACGGCTTCTACCGGCTCGGCGCGGTCGGCGCCAAGAGCGTCGGCGGCGGCTTCAGCGCCGAGCAGCTCTCACGCGCCTTCGCGCACTCGCTCGTGCCGATCGCGCTCGCGTATGTCGCGGCCCACTACTTCACCTACCTGCTGTTCCGCGGCCAGGCGATCGTCTTCCTCGCCTCGGATCCGCTCGGCGACGGCTCGAACCTGTTCGGCACGTCGACCTCGCAGATCGACTACAGCCTGATCGGCGCAACCGCCACCTGGTACTGGCAGGTCGGCTTCGTCGTGGCCGGCCACGTGGCCGGCCTGACGCTCGCGCACGACCGGGCGCTCGCCCTCTACGACGACGCCAAGCTGGCCGTGCGCTCGCAGTACTGGATGCTCGCCGTGATGGTCGGCTTCACGAGCCTCGCGCTGTGGCTGCTGTCGCAGGCGAACACGTGAGCGCCCTGCGAAACTGAGTGGCGATGTTCTTCGCGCATGCCGGCCATTGGCTTACCTCGATTGCCTACTTCGCGCCGGTCGTCGCCTTCCTGGCGTGGCTCCTGATCACGCAGATCAGGGAGCGCCGCGGCCGTAGCCGCAGCTGAAGCGCTGAGCACCGTGAAGAGGCTCGCGAACACGGCATGTCTGGTCGGACTCCTGCTGGCGAGCGCCTGCGGGGGCGGAGACTCGGGCGGCGACACTGCCGAGCAGCGGCGCGACAGCGCGTTCGACCGCTCGATCCGCGCGGCGCAGCGCGTCTCGGAGGCCGACTTTCCGCCGGGCGGCGGGCGCACGCTCCAGCAGGTCGCCGGCGGGGTCGTGGCGGTCCAGGCCGGGCTCGCGACGCAGGAGTTCACGCCGGGCCGCAACCGGCTCGCCTTCGGCGTGGTCGGCAGGAACAACAAGCTCGTCTACGGGCCGAGTGCGGTCTATCTCGCCAGGACGCCTGACGACCCTGCGGAGGGTCCCTTCCTCGCTCCGGCCGATCCGCTCGTGGTGGACCCGCCCTTCCGCAGCAAGCAGGCGGCCCTGGAGTCGGACGCCGTCGCGGCGATCTACGAGACCGAGGTGACGCTGCCCCGGCCGGGCCGCTACGCCGTGCTCGTGGTCACCAAGAGAGCGGACGGCGTGCTCGTCGGTGGCGGGACGGAGATCGTGGTCAAGCGCGAAAGCACGGTCCCCTCCGTCGGCGAGCGCCCGCCGCGCGTGGACACCGCGACCGTCGCGTCGGCAGGAGGCGACGTCAAGTCGATCGAGACGCGCGACCCGCCCGACGAGATGCACGAGGAGAACTTCGCCGACGTGCTCGGCGAGAAGCCGGTCGTGCTCCTGATGGCCACGCCCGCGCTCTGCCAGACGCGCGTGTGCGGCCCGGTCACGGACATCGCTGCGCAGCTCCAGGAGGAGTACGGCGACCGCGCCGTGTTCATCCACCAAGAGGTCTACGAGGACAACGACGTCCAGAAGGGGCTGCGCGAGCCGCTGCGCGAGTTCGGGCTGACGACCGAGCCGTGGCTCTTCACGATCGGCGCGGACGGCCGCGTCGCGGCGCGGCTCGAGGGCTCCTTCGGCAACGGCGCGTTCCGCAAGGCCATCGAAGCAGCGCTGGGCGGCTGAGCCGTACGCTGCCCCTCGCATGGCCGCCGTCCGACACCCCATCTTCGCTCGGGTCTACGACCGCATGAGCCAGGCGGAAGACAGTGCCGGCGGGGCGGAGCACCGCCGGGAGATGCTCACCGGAGTCTCCGGACGCGCACTCGAGCTGGGCGCCGGCAACGGCCTGAACTTCAGGCACTACCCGTCCGCGATCACGGAGCTGGTAGCCGTAGAGCCCGAGGCGTACCTGCGAGCACGCGCGGAGGAGGCCGCAGCCGCCGCGCCCGTCCCCACGCAGGTCGTGAACGGGCTCGCCGGCGCGCTGCCCTTCGACGACGCGTCATTCGACGCAGCGGTCGCCTCGCTCGTGCTCTGCTCGGTACCCGATCAGGACGCTGCGCTCGCGGATCTCTTCCGCGTGATCCGACCGGGCGGCGAGCTGCGTTTCTACGAGCACATCCGAGCGACCGACCCGTGGCTGGCTCGCTTCCAGGACGCCGTCGACCACCTGTGGCCGCTGCTCGGCGGCGGCTGTCACCCCAACCGCGACACCGGCGCTGCCATCGAGCGCGCCGGATTCGACATCGAGCGGTCCCGGCGGTTTCCGTTCAAGCCGAGCTTCATCTGCGCCCCGGTCGCCCCACACATCGTCGGGACCGCCCGGAAGCCCAGGAACTAGCGCGAGCGCTAGGCGGTTGCTCAGCCGCTCACCCTCTACTCCAGTGTCCAGCCGAAGTAGACCTCCGTGCGGGTGATCTTGTCCTCGTCGTCAAAGGTGAAGACTTCGGTGTTCCGTCCCCTGCCGCCGCCGGATGTGTCGCTCTCGTAGGTGACGACCACCTCGTCGCCCGACTCGATCAGCCGAACGAAAGTGAAGTCCTGGCCCCGGCCGGCCCCGGGCCAGCAGCGCTCGAAGTAGCCGTCACGGTCGAGCTTCGGGTCGGGAGGGGCGGAGAAGAGGAAGGCATCGCTCAGGCGCTGCTCGAAGAAGCTCCTGTCCCCGGCGGCGAATGCGGCATAGGAGTCGCGGACGATCTGCTTGCGGTCGGCGGGCATCCGCTCAGAATAAGTCGCGCCGCCGCGGCCACGCGCGCGCTTTCCGCGATGCGGTCATTCAGCAAGCGGTGCGGACGCGCATAGGACGAGAGGCGGCAGCCAGCAGCGGCGATGCCCGCTTCCGCTTCCGCGTGGTCGCGCACTCTCGGCAGGCGCTCACGGCACTGGATGCCCCGAAACCTCCGCCACCGCACGACCACGCCGCACACGCCCCCGAAACGAAGAAATCCCCGCCAGAGCAGGGACCTCTCAGAGCGCGAGCGACGGGACTCGAACCCGCGACCTCCGGCGTGACAGGCCGGCGCTCTAACCAACTGAGCTACGCCCGCGTGCGCGACCGCCGAGGATAGCGTCCGGGGTGGGGCCACGGCGGTCCGTCCACCGGATAGCGTCTGTTGCGTGCAGCTCCAGGGCACGAGCGTGCTTCTCACCGGCGCCACCGGCGGCATCGGGCAGGCCATCGCGGGTGCGCTCGACGCCCGCGGCGCGCGCGTGCTGCTCAGCGGGCGCCGGGCCGAGCGCCTCGACGAGATCGCGGCGGGCCTCGGAGGGCGGCCGCGGTCGCTGCCGGCGGACCTGGCGGACGCCGCGGCCGCGGCGGAACTGGCCGAGCGGGCCGGCGCCGTGGACGTGCTGGTGGCCAACGCCGCCCTGCCTGCCAGCGGCTCGCTCGACGGCTTCTCGCCGCTCGAGATCGACCGCGCGCTGGACGTGAACCTGCGCGCCCCGCTCCAGCTCACGCGGGCGCTGCTGCCCGGGATGCTCGAACGCGGCCGCGGCCACCTCGTGTTCGTCTCGTCGCTGTCCGGCAAGGCGGCGTCGGTCGGCTCCTCGCTGTACTCGGCCACCAAGTTCGGGCTGCGCGGCTTCGCGTCCGGTCTGCGCGAGGACCTGCACGGCAGCGGCGTGGGGGTGACGGTCGTCTTCCCCGGCTTCATCGCGGACGCCGGCATGTTCGCCGAGGCGGGGGTGCAGCTCCCGCGCTGGGTCGGCACGCGCACCGCCGGCCAGGTGGCCGACGCTGTGGTGCGAGGCATCGAGCGCGAGCGCGCCGAGATCGACGTCGCGCCGCTGGGGCTGCGCGCGGGCGCCCTGATCGCATCGCTGGCGCCGGTCACCACCGCGCGGCTGCAGCGCCGCCTCGGCTCCGCCGACATCGCCGAGGCGATCGCCGAGGGCCAGCGCCCCAAGCGCTGAGGCTGGAAAAGCGCCCCGCCGGAGTGAGATGCTCCGCGGCACCATGCTGTTCCGCCAGATCACCCACGACGACCTCGGCTGCGCCTCCTACGTGATCGGCGACGAGAGCGCCGGCGTCGCCGCGGTCGTGGACGCGCGCCTCGACATCGACGAGTACCTGCACCTGGTGCGCTACACCGGGGTGCACATCGAGCACATCCTCGAGACGCACAACCACGCCGACCACGTCTCCGGGCACGGGCGGCTGGCGGCCGCAACCGGCGCCACGATCCACATCCACCGCGACGCGGCCGCGGAGTACGGCCACGTGCCGTTCGACGACGGGTGGGAGCTCGAGCTCGGCAGCGTCACGGTGCGGGCGCTGCACACGCCCGGCCACCGGCCCGAGCACACCGCGTTCGCCCTGATCGACGCCGAGCGCGGCGAGGACCCGTGGGCCGTGCTGACCGGCGACTCGCTGTTCGTGGGCGACATCGCACGTCCCGACCTGGCCGTCGACAAGGACGAGGGCGCCCGCCTGATCTTCCGCTCGCTGCACGGGCGCCTGCTCAGCCTCCCCGACACATGCGAGGTCTGGCCCGGCCACGTCGGCGGCTCGCTCTGCGGCGGTCCGGGCATGGACATGAAGACGTCCTCGACGATCGGCTACGAGCGCGAGCACTCGGCGATGCTCTCGATCGACGACGAGGACGAGTTCGCGCGGCGCGCGACCGCGGCGCTGCGCCCGCAGCCGCCCAACTTCCAGAGCATCGTCACGCTCAACCGCGGGCCACTGGTGGTGGAGAGCGCCGACGTGCACCCGCTCACCCCGCGCCAGGTCGACCTGGCCTGCAGCGACGGCGCGCTGGTCGTGGACGTGCGCACCGAGCTCCAGTTCGACGAGGCCCACATCCCCAACTCGGTGAGCATCACGGCGCTGCGCGCCGGCTTCGGCTCGAAGCTGGCCTGGCTGGTGGAGCCGGGGCAGCGGGTGGTGCTGGTGGGGCGCGACGACGAGGACGCCCGCCAGGCGGCGGCGCTGGCGGAGTCGGTCGGCATCACGCGCATCGCCGGGTTCCTCGCCGGGGGGATGACGAGCTGGCGCGAGGAGCGCCGCGCCGTGGAGCGGATCGAGCGCATCACCGTGGACGAGCTGCGCGAGCGGGAGGGCGGGCTGCAGATCCTGGACGTGCGCGAGCTGGACGAGTGGCAGGCAGGCCACATCCCCGGCTCGGTGCACGTGCCCTACCACGACATCCACGGCGTGCCCGAGGGCATCGACGCCGACCGGCCCGTCGCCGTGATCTGCAGCTCCGGCCAGCGCGCCGCGCCCGCGGCCAGCCTGCTGCGCCGCCACGGCGTCGGCGAGGTGCTGCACGTGGTGGACGGCGGCGTGCCCGCCTACATCACAGGGCGCTGAGCCGAGCTGTCCGGGTCCAGCCGTTCCTTCTCGAAGTCCAGCGCCACCCGCACGATGCGGGCCTGCTCGCGCTTGTGGGCGGCGGAGTAGCCCTCCCCCGACGCGGCACGCAGCTGGCGGCCGACGTAGTCGTACGAGAGCCGCTCGGGCAGGATCTTCGCCATCCGCCGCCGCATGAAGGCGCGCGCGCCCATGTTGCGCGGCTCCTCCTGCACCCAGACGACCCGCTCCAGGTTCGGATAGCTCTCCATCAGCTCGGCCAGCTCAACCTCCGGGAAGGGGTAGAGCAGCTCCACCCGCGCGACCGCGATGTGCGCCGCCGACGGCCGGTCCTCGTGCATCGCGATGTCGTAGTAGACCTTGCCGGAGCAGAGCACCAGCTTGGTCACCTGCTCGCGGCTTCCGGGCAGCGTCGGGTCGTCGATGACGCGCTCGAATCCGCCCTCGGCCAGGTCCTTGAACGTCGAGGTGGCGGCGGGCAGGCGCAGCAGGCTCTTCGGCGTCATCAGGATCAGCGGGCGCGGCTTGGACACCAGCGCCTGCCGGCGCAGCAGGTGGAAGTACTGGGCCGGCGTGGTGCAGTTGGCCACGCGAATGTTGCCCTCGGCCGCCATCTGCAGGAAGCGCTCGAGGCGCGCGCTGGAGTGCTCGGGGCCGGAGCCCTCGTACCCGTGCGGCAGCAGCAGGCTGAGCCTCGAGGTCTGCCCCCACTTGGCGAGGCCGGAGATCAGGAACTGGTCGACGATCACCTGGCCCGAGTTGACGAAGTCGCCGAACTGGGCCTCCCAGAGGACGAGCGCGTCGGGCGCCTGGACCGAGTACCCGTACTCGAAGCCGAGGCAGGCCTGCTCCGAGAGCGGGCTGTTGTAGAGCTCGAACGGGGCATTGGCGTCGCGCAGCTGCTGCAGCGCGCACCAGCGTTCGCCGGTGGTGGCGTCGTGCAGCACGGCGTGGCGCTGGCTGAAGGTGCCGCGCTCGGTGTCCTGTCCGGTCAGCCGCACCGGCACGCCGAGGGCGAGCAGCGACGCCAGGGCGAGCGCCTCCGCGTGGGCCCAGTCGACCGAGCCGTTGGGGTCCTCGAGGGTGGCCCGACGGCGCTCCAGGAACGGCTTCAGCTTGCGGTGGACGTCGAACCCCTCGGGGACGCGCAGGAGCTGGTCGCCCAGGGAGCGCAGCGTCTCCTCGGGCACCGTCGTGCGCGGCTCGCGGCTCATCGTCCGGTCCAGCTCGTGCTGGCCGGTCTCGGGCGGCCCGCCCATCGACTGCTTCAGCTCGGTGTGCGCCTCGCCGACCTTCTCGTAGGCGCGCGCGGCGATCTTGTCCGCCTCGTCGGTGGAGACCACGCCCTCGCCCGCGAGCTTCTCGGCGTACAGCTTGCGCACCGGCGGGTGCTTCTTGATGCGGTCGTACATGCGCGGCTGCGTGTAGGCCGGCTCGTCGGTCTCGTTGTGGCCGAAGCGGCGGTAGCCGATCAGGTCGATCAGCGCGTCGCGGTTGAACTTCTGGCGGAAGGCGTGCGCCAGGCGCACCGCCGAGAAGCAGGCCTCCACGTCGTCGGCGTTGACGTGGATGATCGGGACGTCGAAGCCCTTGGCGAGGTCCGAGGCGTAGCGCGTGGAGCGGCTCTCCTCGGGGTCGGTCGTGAAGCCGAGCTGGTTGTTGGCGATCACGTGCAGGGTGCCGCCGGTGGTGTAGCCCTCCAGCGCCTGCAGGTTGAGCGTCTCCGCCACGATGCCCTGGCCGGGGAAGGCCGCGTCGCCGTGGATCAGCACCGGCAGCACGGCGTTCGGGTCGTGCACGAGCTCACGCGCCTTGCGGCTGGTCTGGTCCGCGCGCGAGCGGCCCTCGATCACCGGGTTGACGTATTCGAGGTGGCTCGGGTTGGGCGACATCGTGACCGTGACGCTGCGCCCGGCCTGCGTCTTGTAGGTGCCCGAGGCGCCGTAGTGGTACTTGACGTCGCCGGTGCCGCCCTCGGGGGCGGCGGTGTCGGCGGACAGCGTCTGCTCGCCCTCGAACTCGACCAGGATCGACTCGTACGGCCGGCCCACCGTGTGCGCCAGCACGTTCAGGCGGCCGCGGTGCGCCATGCCCAGCACAACCTCGCGGGCGCCCGTCTCCGAGGCCAGCTCGATCGCCTGGTCGAGCATCGGCACGAGCGCGTCGAGGCCCTCGATCGAGAACTGCTTCTTGCCCAGGAATGCCTTGTGCAGGTAGTTCTCGAGCGCCTCCACCTCGGACAGGCGCTCGAGCAGGAAGCGCTGCTCCGCTTCGGCAAGCGGCTGCCTGTAGGTGCCCGACTCGATCGCCTGGCGCAGCCAGATGCGCTGCTCGTGGTCGGAGATGTGCTCGATCTCGTAGGCGATCGTGCCGGTGTAGACCTCGCGCAGGCGCGGCAGGGCGTCCGCGAAGGTCTCCCCGGGAACGGCGACGCGCAGCACGGACGCCGGGATGCGCCGCATCAGCTCCTCGGTGAGGCTGACGGTGGCGGGGTCCAGCGCCGGGTCGCCCACCGGATCGGCGCCGAGCGGGTCGAGCCGCGCCGCCAGGTGGCCGTGCATGCGGTGCGCCTTGACGAGGCTGGTGGCGGCCTGGACGGCCTGCATCAGCGCCGCGTCCGCGACGGGCGCCGCCGCGGGCGTGGCGGCGGCGGGCACCGGCTCGGCAGCCGTGACCTGGGCGGGGCCCTCCTCGCCACGCACGATCGGGTCGAGGCCGAGCGCCTCCAGCACGCCTTCGTAGAAGCCGTCCTCGCCCTGCAGCAGCTGGTCCACCCGGCGCAGGAAGGCGCCCGACTCGGCGCCCTGGATGACGCGGTGGTCGTAGGTGGAGGTCATCGTCATGACCTTCTGCACGCCGAGCTCCTCGAGCCGCTCGGGCGCGACGCCGGTCAGCCCGGGCGGGTACCCGATCGCGCCGGTGGCGACGATCGTGCCCTGGCCCGGCATCAGCCGCGGCACGCTGGCCACGGTGCCGATGCCACCCGGGTTGGTGAGGCTGATGTTGGCGCCCTGGTAGGCGTCGGGCGGCAGCGTGTTGTCGCGCGCGCCGGCCACGAGCTCGTCGTAGCTGGCCACGAAGTCGGCGAAGCTCAGCTCGCTGGCGTTGGCCAGCACCGGCACGACCAGGGAGCGCGTGCCGTCCGTGCGCTCGACGTCGACCGCCAGCCCGAGGCTGATCGCGCCCGGGATGACTCGCTGCGGCTTGCCGTCCTGCTCGGCGTACGAGTTGCCCATCACGGGCATGTCGCGCGCGGCGCGGACGATCGCCCAGGCGATCAGGTGGGTGAAGCTGAGCTTGCGGCCCGCGGCCTTGAGCTCGCGGCGGCGAGCGTCGAGCACGTCCACGGGGAGCGTCCGGAAGCTGGTGGCGGTGGGGATCGAGCGGCTCTCGTCCATGAAGCGGGCGAGCGTGGCCGCGGGGCCGCGGATCGGCTTGACCTCGGCGCCGGCCGGCGGCGGCGCGGCGGTGTCGCCGCCCTCGAGCGCCGCCTGCACGTCCTCCTTGGTCACGCGTCCGCGCGGACCGCTGCCCTTGACCGTGCCGAGGTCGAGGCCGTGCGCGGTCGCCATACGGGCGGCAACCGGGGTCGCGTTGGACGCGCCGTTGCCGGCGGGGGTGGGGGCCGGGGCTGCCGGGCGCTCCTCGGTCGGGCGGGCGGCGGGCTGCACGGGACCGGCGGGAGCGCCGGCTCCGGCGGCGATGCGGCACAGCACGGCGCCGACGGCCACGGTGGAGTCGGGCTCGGCCAGGATCTCGGTGACCGTGCCGGCCACCGGGGCGGGCACCTCGGCGTCGACCTTGTCGGTCGAGATCTCCACGAGCACGTCGTCGGCGCTGACCGCGTCCCCGACAGCCACGCGCCACTCGAGGACGGTGCCCTCGGCGACGGAGTCGCCCATCTCGGGGAACAGCACCTCGACGAGCTCGGCTTCCTCGGGGGCGGCGGGGGGATCGCTCGGAGCCGGGGCGGCGCCGTTGCCGTCGACCTCGATCTCACCCAGCACCGCGCCGACGGCGACGGTCTCATCCGCGTCGGCCAGGATCTTCGTCAGCGTGCCCGAAGCGGGCGCGGGAACCTCGGCGTCGACCTTGTCGGTGGAGATCTCCACCAGCGGCTCGTCGGCCTCCACGCGGTCGCCCACGCCCTTGAGCCACCCGAGGATCGTGCCCTCGGTGACGGATTCGCCCATCTGGGGCATGCTGATTTGCACGGTGGTCGCGCGAGTGGCCATCCCAAACGCCAAGGGTATATGCCGTGGCGGGTTGCGGCCCTGGGGGTGTCCGACATGCGAGGGTTCCGCCATGGCCGGGCGCCTTCGCAAGCTGTGGGGCTGGGGCTACGAGGACCAGCGATCCTCGCGCGAGGAGTTCGAGCAGATCGCCCGGGGAGCGCGCGAGCACCTCGGGTTCGGGCCGGCCGAGATCCAGTGGCCGCCCGGGCTGGAGGAGATCGAGCTGCCGCCCCCGCGGCTGAAGCCGCCGGATTCGCTCGCGGACATCTGCACCAGCGACCCGCGCGAGCGCGTCACGCACGCCTACGGCAAGTCCTACCGCGACCTGGTGCGCGCCCTGCACGGGCGCTACGACCACCCGCCCGACGTGGTCGCGCGCCCGCGCGACGAGCGCGATCTGGAGCAGCTGCTCGATTGGTGCGGCGACGCCCGCGCGGCCGCCATCCCGTTCGGCGGCGGAACCAGCGTCGTCGGCGGGGTCGCGCCGCGGCTCGACGGCGCCCACGCGGGGGCGGTGACGATCGACCTCACGCGCATGGACCGCGTGCTCGACGTGGACCCGGTGTCGCGGGCGGCGCGGATCCAGGCCGGCGCCACCGGCCCGCAGCTCGAGGAGCAGCTCGAGCCCCACGGTCTGACGCTGCGCCACTACCCGCAGTCGTTCGAGTACTCGACACTGGGGGGCTGGGTGGCCACGCGTGCGGGCGGCCACTTCGCCACGCTGCACACCCACATCGACGACTTCGTCGAGTCCGTCCGCGCGCTCACGCCGAGCGGCGTCTGGGAGAGCCGCCGGCTGCCGGGTTCCGGGGCCGGCCCGAGCCCCGACCGCATGCTGATCGGCTCCGAGGGCATCCTGGGCGTGATCACCGAGGCCTGGGTGCGTGTGCAGGAGGCGCCTCGCTTCAAGGAGTCCGCGGCGCTGCTGTTCGACGGCTTCGAGCAGGGCTCCGAGGCGGTGCGCGCGCTCGCGCAGTCGCGCCTGTACCCCTCCAACTGCCGGCTGCTAGACCCCGGCGAGGCGTCGTTGACCGGCGCCGCGCCGGAGGGCAGGGCGCTGCTCGTCCTCGGCTTCGAGGCGGCGCACGACCCGGTCGAGGCCTGGATGACGCGCGCGCTCGAGCTGTGCCGCGACCACGGTGGCGAGCCGCGGGAGCGGCGCGGCGAGTCGGAAGGGGCCTGGCGCGACGCCTTCCTGCGCGCGCCCTATCTGCGCGACTGCCTGATCGCCGCCGGCGTCCTGGCCGAGACGTTCGAGACGGCGATCACCTGGGAGCGGTTCGGCTCGTTCGTCGCCGAGGTGCGCGAGCGGGCCCGCGCCGCGCTCGGACCGGACGGGCGCATCACCTGCCGCATCACGCACGCCTACCCCGACGGGGCGGCGCCGTACTTCACCGTGCTCGCGCCGGCCCGTCGCGGGGCGGAGCTGGAGCAGTGGGACGAGGTCAAGGCCGCGGCGTCGGAGGCGATCGTGTCGGCGGGCGGGACGATCACGCACCACCATGCGGTCGGCCGCGACCACCGGCCCTGGTACGACCGCCAGCGCCCCGATCCGTTCGCCGCGGCGCTGCGGGCAGCGAAGGCGGCCGTCGATCCGCAGGGCATCCTCAACCCCGGTGTGATCGTCGACCCGTGACCGCCCGCAAGCGCGAGCTCTCGCGCGCCGACCGCATCCTCCCCGGGCTCTGGCGCCTGCGGCTGCCGCTGCCCTGGCCGGGCGTGCCCCACGTCAATGCCTTCGCGATCGCCGCGGTCGACGGAGTGGTGCTGGTCGACACGGGCCTGCACGAGCCGGGTGGGATGCGCCAGCTCGAGTGGGCCCTCGACCAGGCCGGGCTCAGCGTCGAGCACGTGCGGCTGCTCGTATGCACTCACGCGCACTCCGACCACTACGGCCTGGCCGCGCCGATTATGGAGCGGTCCGGCTGCGAGCTGTGGATGCACCCCAACCACGACCACATGACGAAGGCGGCGCGCGACCCGGAGCGGGCCTTCGAGCGGCGCTTCGAGGTGGCCCGCCAGAGCGGCGTGCCGGCGGACAAGCTGGCCGTGGCGAAGGCGGCGCGCGAGGGCCAGGGGTTCGGAATCGCCGAGGTCGTGATGCCGGACCGCGACCTGGTGCCCGGCGTGGAGGTGGAGACCGACCTCGGCACGTGGCAGGTGCACGAGACGCCCGGCCACGCGCCGTCGCACGTGGTGCTGCACAAGCCCGAGCGCGGGCTGCTGCTCTCCGGCGACCACCTGCTGGGCAGAGTCTCGCTCTACTACGACTACGGCTACTCGCCCGACCCGGCGGGCGAGTTCCTGTCGAGCCTCGACGTCGTCGCCGGCCTCGACGTGCAGCTCGTGCTGGCCGGCCACGGCCGCCCGGTTCGAGACGCGCCCGCGCTGACCGAGGCCAACCGGCGCGCGGTGGAAGAGCGCGTCGACCGCGTCCGCCGGGCGCTCGCGAAGGGCCCGCGCACGCCGTTCGAGATCGTGCCGGAGATGGTGGACGCGGAGCTCCCCGAGGCGCTGATGATCAGCTGGGGGCTGACCGAGACGCTGGCCTACCTGCGCCACCTGGAGCAGCTGGGCCAAGCGGCGCCGGTGGAGGACAGCGAGCCGGCAAGGTGGGCCCTGGCGGCCTGAAGGGCAGCGTCCGGCCAGGAATCAGCGGGGGTCCGGGGAAGCGCGCCCGGCGCGGCCAGCAAACCGGCCAGCAATCAGCGGGGGTCCGGGGGCGCGAGCCCGGCGCGGCCAGCAAACCGGCCAG
>JAXDII010000095.1:0-71561 GCA_034664085.1 Thermoleophilaceae bacterium | reverse complement strand
ACGGTGACCAGCACGCCGAGGCCGAGGACCAGTGACCCCGCCGTCGAGATCAGGTTGAGCAGGTCCCATCCCATGCCGGCCGGGTAATGGGCCACGCGCCGCGGCATGCCCGACAGGCCGAGCGAGTGCTGGACGAGGAAGGTCGCGTTGAAACCGACGAACGTCAGCCAGAAGGAGAGCTTGCCGAGCGCCTCCGACATCATGCGGCCGGTGATCTTCGGGAACCAGTAGTAGAGCGCTGCGAAGATCGCGTTGACCGAGCCGGCGACGAGCACGTAGTGGAAGTGCGCCACGACGAAGTAGGTGTCGTGCGTCTGCCAGTTGATCGGAAAGACGGCGAGCATCACGCCGGTGATTCCGCCCATGGTGAAGAGCGCGAGGAAGCCCGCCCCGAAGTACAGCGGCGTCTTGAACTCGATCGACCCGCGCCAGAGCGTGGCGAGCCAGTTGAAGACCTTCACCCCGGTCGGGATTGCGACCAGGAACGACGAGATCATGAAGAAGATGAGCAGGGTCATGCCCATCGGCACGGTGAACATGTGGTGCGCCCAAACGAGCATCGAGAGCAGCGCGATGCCGGCGGTCGAGGCGGCGATCGCCTTGTAGCCGAAGATCGGCTTGCGGGCGAAGACGGGCAGCACCTCGGAGATCACGCCGAAGCCCGGCAGGATCATGATGTAGACCTCGGGGTGCCCGAAGAACCAAAAGAGGTGCTGGTACAGGATCGCGTCGCCGCCGCAGACCGGGTCGAAGAAGCACGTCCCGAAGTGGCGGTCGGTCAGCTGCATCGTGACGGCGGCCGCGATCGCCGGTAGCGCGATGATCAGCATCACCGCCTGGGTGACAACGGCCCAGCAGAAGAGCGGCAGCCGGCCCCACCCCATGCCGGGAGCGCGCATGTTGGCAACCGTCGCGACGAGGTTGATCGCGCCGAGCATCGAGGACAGCCCCGTGAGGTGAACCAGGTAGATCCAGGCGTCCTGGCCGTTCCCTGGGATGTAGTCGCCCGTGGCGAGCGGTGTGTAGCTCGTCCAGCCGGCCGCGGGCGGACTGAAGAACAGAGAGCCGTAGAACGTCACGGCCCCCGCGATCAAGAGCCAGAACGACAGTGCGTTGAGGCGGGGAAACGCCATGTCGCGCGCTCCGATCATGAGGGGCACCATGTAGTTGGAGAACCCGGCCCACACCGGCACGACGAAGAGGAAGACCATCGTCGTGCCGTGCATGGTCATGAGCGCGTTGTACTTCTCAGGGTCGAGCAGCGTGTTGCTCGGCGAGCCGAGCTGCAGGCGCATCAGGAGCGCCTCGGTGCCACCGAGCAGGAAGAAGACGAAGGTTGCGACGAGGTACATGACCCCGATCCGCTTGTGGTCGGTCGTCGTCAGCCAGACAAGCCAACCGCCGGGCTCCGGCCCACTAGTTCCAAGCACGATCTCGGGCGCCGGGGCCCGGTCCACTCCGGTCTGAGGCGCGTGCGAAGCGATGACGGCCTCAGGCGGCGCTAGGTCCCGCGGACACGAGTCGCGCGCGTAGCGCGACGGCCTGACGGGCGCGGCGCTCGTGCCACCCGTCCACCGTTGACGCCAGATCGTCACAGCCGGCACGCCGACACGCCGCGCGCAGAGCTCGACCGGCCGCCACTGGATCCGAGCCGTTCAGGGCCTCGAGGGCGGAGAGGACTGCGCGCGCCTCGGCGAAGCCCATGCCGGCCATCTCGCCGCACCAGCGCCCGTGCCAGGCAACGGCCACCGGCTCGAACCGACTCGGATCGCTGGTGAGCAGTCCCAGGCAGACCAACAGCCCGTCGCGCAGCGACCCGCGGCTCACGGCCGTCGGCACTTGCTCACCAGCGCTCGCGACGGCACGCGGGCCACGCTCGCGCTCGCTCTGAGGATCCCGGCTGCGCCCCATCAGCACGGCGCGTCACGCCTCTCGGATCTGGACGGATCCCACCTCGTATGCCACCTCGGCAGCGAGCATGCTGCCGATGAAGCAACGGTCGTGCGCAGTGTTCGCGGCGTCCTCGTACTCGCCGTGGCGGCGCGCATCGCCCCCTACGATCGTCGGGCTGACGGTGATCCGCTCGAACCGTGTGGTGCGCGGAAAGCCGGTCACGCTGCCCGTGGCCACGACGGTCAGACAACGAACCGCGAGCCCGGAGCGCTGCAGCACGCCGAACAGCGTCGCCGTGTAGCACGCCGCCACCGCGCTGACGAGCAGTTCCTCCGGGTTCGTGCCGACCCCGCGGCCGCCCATCGACGCGGGGGTCGAGAGGTCGAGCACGAGGTCGTGCGTGTCGATCCGACCAGTGCCCTGGCGGCCCGTTCCCGACCAGTTCAGCAGCACCTCGAAGTCAAGTTCGCTCATCGCGAGCCTCCTGCTCGGCGGCGCAGCCCACGGCAAGCATGGACTGCCCGTGCCGGCGTGCCGCGCACGTTGACTCGGCGTCCTGGATCAGGGCGGTCGGGCGTGTGCTCACCCGCCTAGGAACCCCCAACCCGTTCCCCTCCCCGCAGGTACGTCGAGCGGATGGCCGCCGGCATCCACACGAAGCTGAGCGCGGCCAGCAAGCCCGCGATGCGGCGACGGCCGCCCGACGCAAAGGAAGAGCGCCGAGTCGAGGCGTCATGCACCTCCGCGGCGAGGCAGAGCACGACGTCATCGCGGCTGAGGACGAAGCCCTCGTCCGGCAGCGACGCGATGACCTCAGCGTGGAATCGTGCGCAAACGAGGTCAGATGGCGCGCGGCCCGTAGCGTCGCGAAGGATCACAAACGCGAGCTCGACATTCCCCCACTCTGCACGGGCCCCCCACTCGAATGAGGCGTCGTCCTCTCCCGCACGGTGCCGAAGGGTCTCCACGTCGCGCCGCGTCACGACGTAGACGTCTGTGTGCGCGGATCGCCGCCCGACGTAGAAGCGCTCTCCTGCGGCCAAGCGACGATCCCGACTCATGTCGCTGCCTCCAGCGGGCAGGAGGCGGGCCGCTCGCTGGGTTCTTCTACGCGCCGCGGAGAGCGGGCAGGGGGTTGGAAAGCAAGCCGGGCAATGTGGGCGATGCCGTTGGGCACGTTTCGCCTCTTCGGGTCGGGGGTTATGCCGGCCATCGTCCGCCTGAACCGCGTTCGACTCCATGGGTACAAGGACCGATCCGGCCATGAGCCGACACCCAACGGGCACCTCCCTGCTCGAGCTCGTCACGTCGGGATCGCTCCGGCGCAGCGCCTGGCTGTCGGCCGGTCGCCGTAGCGGTCTGGGCTAGGCGGCGTGCTCGTCGCTGGGGCGGTGGATGACGACCGTGGGCCGTTCGCTGTGATGAACGACCGCGCTGGAAACGCTTCCGAGCAGCATCGAGCGCACTCCCGTGAGTCCTCGAGAACCCATGACGAGCACTGCCGCGTCATGGAGCTCGGCGATATCGATGATCGTCTTCCAGACAGGTCCGGTGGCCTTGATGGCGACCGGTTCGGCGTCGAGGCCTGCCGCCTGCGCGATGCGCACGCCGTCGTTCGCGACGCGGCCGCCCGCCTCGGCACCCGCACGATCGAGTTCCACGAAATCGACAATGCTCGCGGTCTCCCCGAACCACCCAATGCCGTCCAGCGCAGCCGTCGGCTGCCACACCGTCAGGACCAGCGTGGGCCTGTGGGCGAGCAATCGCGCCGCCGCCTTGATGGCGTGCTCGGCGTGCTCGGATCCGTCGTAGCAGATGACCAGTGGACCGTCGGCAAGCGCCGCCATCACGCCGCTTGCCACCGAGTGGTCGGAACGTGACTCGACGCTCACGCTGCCCCTCCGTACGTCCAGGCGTCGCGCGGCGCGAGCAGTGTTGGCTGGAGGCCGAGCAGCCGCATGTCCCTCAGCGCGTCGGCGAGCCGGTGCCCGGCGAGCAGCGGCTCCTCCTCGGCCAGCTCGAGCTCGACCAACCAGCCAACATCGAGGTGGTCGGCGGCTGGCCGTCCATGCGTAAGGCGTGACAGGCGTACGGTGGCCTGCGGCGCCTCTGCTCGAAGATCGTGCGCCTGCCGCTCGAGCCAGCGCTCGAGCTCCTCGGTCGAGACGGGTACACACGGGTGGCAACGGATCGCAAGCTGAACCATGCACCAATCGTCGACGCCGTCAGCGCCGACCACAATGGGTATCAGCCTCCATCCCGCCGCTCAGGGCACGACGAGACCGCGACGAATGGCGTAGCGCGTCAGCTCGACGCGGTTGCGCATGCCTAGCTTCTCGAGCATGTTCGCGCGGTGGCGGTCGACGGTCTTCTTGCTGATGAAGAGCTGCGCGGCGATCTCCTCGCTGGTCAGCCCCTCTGCGATCAGCTTGACGACCTCGAGCTCGCGTGGGCTGAGCGGGTCTTCGGGCGTCGTCTCGCCGTGGCTCGCGCGCTCGAGGTAGTCGCGAACGAGCGCCCTGACGGCCGCCGGATAGATGAACGGCTCGCCGCGCATGGTCGCCCGGCAAGCCTCGATCAGGTCGCGGTTCGCCACGGTCTTGAGCACGTAACCCGAAGCGCCGGCCTTGAGCGCCTCGAAGAAGTACTGCTCGTTGTCGTGCATCGAGAGGATCAGCACGCGCAGCTCGGGCATGCGGCGCGACAGCTCGAGCGCGGCCTGCAGCCCGGTCATGCGCGGCATCGAGACATCCAGCACGGCAAGGTCGACGTCCGCTGACAGGGCAAGCACGACCGCCTCCGCACCGTCACCTGCCTCGGCCACGACCTCGAGGTCGGGCGCCGAGTCGAGCACCATGCGCAGGCCGTCGCGAACGACCTCGTGGTCGTCCGCAAGCAGGATGCGCGTCTTCAGCGGAACAGTCATGCGTCCACTTGGTCGACTGGGACAGTGAGCCGTACCTCGGTCCCGTGCTGTGGCCGCGACTGGATGGATAGCCGCCCGCCCACGAGCAGCGCCCGCTCGCGCATGCCGGCTATCCCCGCCGTACCCGCCGGGAGTTGCGCCGGCATCCCCTTTCCGTCGTCCGCAACGCACAGAATCAGCGTCTCCTCGTCAGCTTTGAGCGACACGGTCGCCGAGCGCGCATCGGAGTGGCGTAACGCGTTCGTGAGGCTCTCTTGCGCGATTCGGTAGACGACGAGCTCGACGTCCGGCCGCAGGGCCGGGAGTCTTCCCTGAAGCTCGCGCCTCACCCGGGGACCGTTCTGGGCGCCAATCCGCGAGCAGAGCGCGATCAGCGCGTTGACCAGGCCGAGGTCGTCCAGCGCCTCGGGCCGGAGCTCGCGGGCGATGCGGCGCACCTCGTCCAAGCTCTCGCGGACGGTGTCCGCGACGCGCCGGAGGGCCTGAGGGGCCAGAGCCGGGTCACCGTCCGCTGCACGCTCAGCCTGGATCGTCACGGCGGTCAGCGTCTGCCCAATCTCGTCGTGGAGCTCTTGCGCGACGCGCAGCCTCTCCGCTTCCTGTGCGGCGAGCGCCGTGCGCGCGGCTTCCCGCCGGGCGCTCTCCAGCCTGTCGAGCATGGCGTTGAAGGCAGCCTCGAGAGCTTGGCCTTCGGAGCTGCGCGGATCGACCCCCGCTAGACGCCGGCCCGGCCTGTCCGGGTCGATCGAGCTCATCACCTCCGTGAGCGTGAAGAGGGGTGAGAGCACCCGTCGCAGCAGCACCAGGTTCAACCCAACCAACACGAGGAAGCCGGCGATGAGAACTGCGACCTGGCCGATCTCGATGGGCGCGTCGATGGTGATCGGGCTGAACGCGAGCAAGAGCAGCGCGACGACGAGCACCAACCCGTTCACGAGGAACACCCGCCACAGCAGCGACAGTGCGTGTCCCCGCCTCGACGGGCGGGGCTGCGTTCGGCTGCCGACATCCGGCGCGGGCATCGGCCACACATCGAGCGACGATCTTGCGGCAGGTGGTGTCGAAGTCAACGGCTCGATGCTCTCCAGGCTGTCGGTGACACTCCAGCAGAACACACCCGGTCGGACGTGCCTGCGCGGTCCGCCGGGCCCCGACTGCCTGGGCGGCGTCGCCCTTCACCCGCCCGAGCAACCGTGCACGCTGCGTGGCCGCAGTGACTCCATGCGAGCCATTCTCGGCGAGAAGCGGGCCCGAAGCGATGGGTACAAGCGCGCATCTTGCCGAGCAGAGGAGCTGCGCATGCGGACGCAAGCCGTGCGCCGGTTACGCGGATTCCCCGAAGGCCGCGGGCTAGTCGACCATCGTCCACCCGCCGCTGACGCTCAGCACCTGGCCCGTGATGAACGAGGCACGCTCCGATGCGAGGAAGGTCACCGCTTTCGCGATGTCCTCCGGCGCACCCAGCCGGCGGAACGGAATCGCCCGGATCAGCGCCTTCTGCATCTTCTCCGGCTGCTGCTGGAACAGCGCAGTGTCGGTTGGGCCGGGCGAGACGCTGTTGACGTTGATTCCCGTGCCGCGCGACCTCTCGCGCGAGCGGCCGAGCGTGCCCGATCCTTCACACATGGCGAAGCTATCGCAGGCGGAACAGGCGCTGCAAGCCTGCGGCTACGAGTACGGGAGCCGCATCCGGCGGTATCGCAATCCCAGGTAGAGCGAGGCCTCCACGTGCGCCACGCCGGCCATTGGCCTCACGTGCTCGTCGAGGAGCCGCAGAAGCTCTTCGTGATCCACGCAGATCGCTTCCGCGAAGATGTCGAAGCGTCCAGCGCACACGATCAGGTAGGCGATCGTCGGCAGCGCGGCGAGCTGCTCGGCGAGCTGGCCGACCTTGGCCCCCGGCCCGGCGACTATCCCCATCCAGGCGATCGTCGTGAACCCGAGGCTGCGCGGATTCGTGATGGCCATGACGCGCACCGCACCCGAGTCCGTCATGCGGCTGAGCCGCTGGCGAACCTGGGTCTCGGACACCTCCAGCGTCTGCGCGATCCGGTGCAGCGGCATGCGTCCGTCGGCACTGAGCTGGGACGCGATCTTCAGGTCGATGTCCTCCAGGTCGTGCGCCACCGAGGAGGGCGGGCGCACCTCCCGGTCCGACCGCCGGGCCGCCTCCCAGTCGGGGAACTGAAAGTGAAGGCGCAGATAGGGGAAGGTCTCGATGGACTGGATGCCGTCGATCGGCGAGATCTCCTGCTGGAGCTTGTTGCGTAGCTCCTCGGCGTCGCGACAGAGCACTTCCGCGAAGATCGAGTACCGGCCCGTGGTCTCCGCCACGTAGTCCACCCCGTCGATGTTCCCCACGTCGTCCGCGATGTCGCCCGCAGGCCGCCGGGCCTCGGTCTGGATGCCGAGCAGCGCCATCGCGCGGTAGCCGAGCAACTGCGGGTCCGCCACCGTCGTGATCTCGATCACGTCCCGCTCGCAGAGCTCGTGCACCCGCTTGCGCACGGTCTTCTCGGCGACGCCGAGCTCGCGAGCGATCTGTGCGAAGGGCCGGCGTCCGTCGGTCTGCAGCTGTCGGATGATCCCGCGCTCGAGATCGGTGAGATCCGTCGCCAGGCTCAGCGGGGTCTGGCTGGTGATCGGGGCCGCCATCCGGCTGACCATACCCCGATTCGCGTGCTTGCTGCTCCAGAGGCAACGTTCCACCACCGTCGCCCGAACGCGAATACTGGACTTGACGCGGCGAAGATCCGCGCGATAAGGTCCGTCACGCGGTACGGATAGCGGAATCAGGAATTCGCGTCGGCAGGGCTTCTTGGGCATCGGAACGTAGGGAGAGGAGCGCATTGACGGCACCCAGGCATGCCGAAGTCGCCGGCGCCGGCATCGCCGGATTGTTCGCGGCGTCGGTACTCGCTCAGCGGGGATGGACGGTGAGGGTCCACGAGCGCAACGACTCGCTGCGTGAGATCGGCGCGGGCATCGTCGTCTGGCAGAACGGCGTCAACGCCCTGCGGGAGATCGGCGCGCTGGAGGAGGTCGTAAGCGGCGCCGACCGCGTCGACTACTGGCAGCTGCGAGACGAGCGCAACCGCCTGATGCAGGACAGCTGGATGCTGCCGGGCACGAGCGAGGCCTATGCGGTGCTGCGCACACGTCTCCACCAGGCGCTCGCGACGCGCGCGCAGCAGCTCGACGTGGAGATCGTCACCGGCTCGCCGGTCACCGGGGCGACTGCGGACGGCGAGCTCGTGCTGGACGACGGGCGTGTGCTCCAGGCCGACCTGGTCGTGGGCGCCGACGGCGTCAACTCGAAGGTGCGCGAGTCGCTCGAGCTGACCCAGAAGGTCACGGACCTTCGGGACGGCTGCGGCCGCCACCTGATCCCGCGCCTGCCCGACGACCCGGTCAACACGATGATCGAGCGGTGGGCCGGCGCGCGGCGCATCGGCATCTTCCCGTGCAGCCCGGAGTCGGTCTACGTCTACATGTGCTGTCCCGCCAAGGACGAGCTCGGCCGCGAGCAGACCCACGACCGCGCCACCTGGATCGACAGCTTTCCCGAGTTTCGCGGCTACATCGAGCGCATCCCGGACGGCGGCCGGTGGGCCTCGTTCAGCGACGCCGTGGCGCGGAGGTGGTCGTCCGGCCGCGTGGCGGTGATCGGGGACGCCTCCCACGCGATGTCACCGAACCTGGGGCAGGCAGCGTGCGTGGGGATGACCAACGCGGTGGCGCTCGGCCAGGCGCTCGACGGCTTCGAGGACATCACGGCGGCTCTGGACGCGTGGGAGCGAAGCGAGCGCAGCGTCACGGACCAGACCCAGCGCTACTCCCGCTTCTACGGCTGGATCGGAACGCACTGGCCCCGCCTCGCCCTGGACGCGCGCTCGGCCCTGATCTGGGCCCTCGCGCATTCCGCCCGCGCCCAGAAGCGGATCAACGTCGCGTCGAGGCACGTTCCGAACGTGACGGTCGCTACGACAGCGGGCGGCCGGGGGAGCCGTCCGTGAACGACGGCCGCGGGCCGCTCCTGCGGATCGCGGGAGCGTCCAAGGCGTTCGCCGGCAACCCGGCGCTGAGCGGTGTGGACTTCGACGTCCGGCCCGGCGAGATCCACGCCCTCGTGGGCAGCAACGGGTCCGGCAAGTCCACGCTGATCAAGATCCTCGCGGGCATCTACTCGGCCGACTCCGGGACCCTCGAGATGAACGGCGCGGTGCATGACCTGCGCGGTTTCACGCCCGCCGCCGCCCACGCGGCCGCTCTGCGTTTCGTACACCAGGAACGCAGCACCTTCGGTGACCTGTCGGTGTCCGACAACCTCTCGCTGGGACGCGGCTACGAGACGGGCCCGATGGCGTGCATTCGGGGCCAGGCCGTACGAGCCAGGACTCAGGCGGTCCTCACGCGCTTCAACGTCGATGCCGACCCAGACGCGCCCCTCGCATCCCTCCCCCAGTCCGCTCAGACCATGGTCGCGATCGCACGGGCGCTCCAGGACCAGCCGGAGACCGGGTCCGGCGTCCTCGTGCTCGACGAGCCGACGGCGCCGCTGCCGCCCGACGAGGCCGACCTGCTCCTGAGGGCGCTCCGACGCTACGCCGACAGCGGCCAGCCGATCGTCTTCGTGTCGCACCGGCTCGAGGAGATCCTCGAGGTCGCCGACCGCATCACCGTCCTGCGCGACGGATGCCGGGTGGCCGTGTCGGGCAAGGGCGAGCTCGACCACGACGGGCTCGTCGAGCTGATCGTCGGCGGATCCGTCACCGGCAACGGCCACGCCGACGTGGCGCGCCGGCAGGCCGATCCGGTGCTCAGGAGCCGCGCAGCTCGCGGCGGCGCGGTGCGCGACATCAGCCTGACCGTGTGCCGCGGCGAGGTCGTCGGGCTCACCGGCTTCGTGGGATCGGGGTGCTCGGCGTTCCTGCGGCTCGTGTTCGGCGCCCAGCAGCTCGAAGGCGGGGAGATCGAGATCGGCGACGCGCCCGCGCGGTTCCGGTCACCGCGGGACGGGGTACGGGCCGACGTCGCGTACGTGCCGGCGGACCGGGCCAGCCATGCCGTGTTCGCCGGGGAGTCGGTCAAGGACAACCTGACCGTCGCCTCGGTGTCCCGCTATTGGAACGGCTTCCGTCTCCGGCATGCGGAGGAGCTCGCCGACGTCCGGCGCGACATGGAGCGGTTCTCGATCCAGGCGCCGTCGGCCAGCGCCCCGCTGCTGAACCTGTCCGGCGGCAACCAGCAGAAGGTCGTGGTGGCGCGCTGGCTTCGGCGCCGCCCGCGGCTGATCCTCCTGGACGAGCCGACCCAGGCCGTCGACGTCGGCGCCCGAGCCCACCTCTGGCAGGCCATCCGCCGCGCGTGCGACGACGGAGCGGCCGCGCTGGTCGCGTCGTCGGACGTCGAAGAGCTCGCGCAGGTCTGCGACCGGGTGGCGATCGTTCGCGCCGGGAGGATCGCGCACGAGGTCGATGGCGACGACGTCACCTCCGAGCAGCTGGTCGAGCTGCTCCACAGCGCCGGCCCAGCGTCGTGACGGTCTCCTCCCCACCGCGGCGGCGGCTGCTCGAAGTCTGCGAAGCGCATGCGCTGACGGGCCTGACGGTCGTCTTGATCGTCGTCTTCGCGCTTCTCCCCGCCACGCAGGAGACGTTCCCGACCACGGGCAACCTCCAGGTCACGGTGGGGGCGCAGGCGGTGCTGCTGGCCATCTCGCTCGCCGTCCTGCTTCCCCTGATCGCGAACGTCTGGGACTTCTCACCGGGTGCGACGGCGGGGCTCGCCTCGGTGTTGGGCGCGTCGTACGGCGCCAGCTCCGGCTCGGTCACGGTGGCCGTCCTCGTCGCCGCCGGCACGGGTCTGGCGATCGGGCTGGTCAACGGAGTGCTGGTGACCGTCGCGAAGATCAACTCGGTCATCGCGACGTTCGGGATGACGATCCTGATCGCGGGGATCGTCCAGTGGAAGAGCGACGGGAACAGCATCGTCGAGGGGATCCCCCAAGGCCTGCTGGACTTCGGCGCGGCCAACTTCCTCGGCCTGCCGGCGGTCGCCTGGCTCGCGTTCGCCCTCGCTGCCGCGATCTTCTACCTGCTGCGCCACACGCCGTACGGCCGTTACCTGTACGCGGTGGGATCCAGCCGCCCCGCGGCGACGCTCGTGGGCATCCGCGTTGATCTCGTCACCCTCTCGGCGTTCGTCATCGGCGGGCTCATGGCCGGCCTGGCCGGCGCGCTCCAGCTCGCCAGGTCCGGCGCGGGCAACCCCACCATCGGACCCGGGTTCACGCTCCCCGCCTTCGCGGCGGTGTTCCTCGGCGCGATCGCCATCACGCCCGGGCGGTGGAACGTCTGGGGGATGGTCATCGCGATCGTCTTCCTCGGCGCGCTGAACAGCGGCCTGAACCTGGCCGGGGTCGACCCCTACATCAACAACTTCGCGAACGGCTTCGCCCTTCTGACGGGCGTCGGCGTCGCAAACCTCATAGCGCGGCGGCGAGGCCGAGCGCTGACCACGAGCTGATCGAGTTGAGCAACTACAGGAGGCAGGCAATGGGGCGGACGATGCGGGCTCTCTCAGGGCTGGTCGTCGTGGCAGCGCTGATCGTGGCGGGCTGCGGAGACTCCGAGGACGACACCGGCACTACCGCCTCCGGCGGCACGGCCGAGCTGGAGCAGGTGCGCGAACGCGTTCAGGCGCTGATGTCCTCGAAGGGCACCTTCGAGGCGCCGCCCGAGACCGGCCCGAAGCCGATGCCCGACAAGACGGTCGCGCTGCTCTCGTGCGGCCAGAGCCTCAGCTCGTGCGCGAACCCGATCGGCGCAGCGCGCGAAGCCGCCGAGGCGATCGGCTGGAAGACGACCCTGTTCGATACGAAGGGCGACTTCGCGGCGGCCGAGACAGGGGTCCGGCAGGCGATCGTCGCCCGCGCCGACGCGATCTTCTTCTACTACATCGACTGCTCGTTCATGAAGGGTGCGCTCCAGGCCGCCAAGGAGGCGGGGATCGTCGTCGTCGCCGCCGAGTCGTTCGACTGCGACTTCCGCGAGCCATCCGGGGAGAAGCTGTTCGCCGGCGAGGTGACGTACGCCGGCGGGCAGGACTACAACGAGTGGGACCACGGCATCGGCCGTGCGGCCGGCCAGTATGCCATCGACCAGCTCGACGGCAAGGCCAACGCAGCGATCTTCGCGGACAACACCGGCTACGGCAGCGTCGCGGTCGCGGAGGGATGGGAGCAGGCGCTCGAGGCCTGCAGGGGATGCAAGATCGAGATCGACTACTTCCCCACGTCCGCGTTCGAGACCGGGCTCCAGCAGCGCAGCGACCAGATGCTCCTCAAGCACCCCGAGACCAACGTGGTCGGGGTCAGCTACGAGGCGATCATGCTGTCGGGCATCGAGGCGAGCGCCCGCACGCAGGGGCAGGATCTCCTCCTCTACATCGGCGAGGGCGGCCCGGGCGGCATGGAGATCGTGCGCCGCCGCAGCGGCCCCACGTACGGGGTCGGCATCGCGCAGGACTGGGAGGGCTGGGCCGGCATAGACGCGATCAACCGGCTCATGCACGGTGAGGAGCCGGTGAGCAGCGGGATCGGCCATCAGATCTTCACCCAGGACCAGAACATCCCCGCGGAGGGCGGCTACCGGCCTCCCTTCGACTTCAAGGCCGCGTATCGCGAGGCGTGGGGCGTCGGCGAGTGAACCAGCTAAGGAATGAGGGACTAGTGGACGGAAGCACCAAGGTTGCGCGGAAGCCAGCTCGAGCCGAGGTCGTCGGCAGCCTGATCCGGCCTCGCCGGCTGCAGTCCCTGCTCAGCGAGCTCCACCCCGACGCGGCGCGCGAGCACCGTTCGCCGGTCCCCGAGGAGCGCGTGGAGACACCCGAGCTCCATGAGCTGCAGGACGAGGCGATCCGCGCGGTCGTCCAGCGTCAGATCGACCTGGGGCTCGACGTGTTGACCGACGGGGAGTTCCGGCGCTTCGCCTTCGACACCGCGTTCTGGGACGCCGTCACGGGGCTCGCCGCCGAGCCCACCGCGCAGATCTACCGCAACAGCGCCGGAGACGCCGCCGAGTGGCGCGCGTTCAGGATCGAGTCGCGGCTGGAGCAGGTGGCCAGTCCCGGGGCGCGCGAAGCCGCCTTCCTCTCCTCGCTGACGGACCATCCGTTCAAGATCACGTTCCCGTCCGGGTCCTACGAGCTGCTCGACTACGGCATGCAGGGCGACGGGTATGGAAGCGGCGGGTATGCCGACGCCGACGAGGCCCTCGACCACATCCTCGCGATCAAGCGACGGCTGGTGGCCGAGGCGATCGAGGCGGGCGCGCGCTACGTGCAGTTCGACTACGCGTTCTATCCCCACCTGGTGGACCGGCTCTGGACCGAGGCGTACGTCAGCCAGGGACTCTCGCCGGAGCGGCTGCTCGAGAAGGCGCTCGAGCTGGACAGGGCGATCGTCGAGGGGATTCCGGACGACGTCCAGGTCTCCATGCACATGTGCAGGGGCAACCTCGAGGACAAGTGGCTGGCGGAGGGCTCGCTGGAGCCGCTGGCCGAGCGCATCTTCGCACTGCCCTACGACGCGTTCATGATGGAGTGGGACGACCCGGGCCGCCAGAGCGGGTTCGAGACGCTGCGGCACATGTCCGGAGAGGGCCGGGTCGTGCTGGGGCTCGTCAGCACCAAGAGCGCGGAGCTGGAGTCCGAGGACGAGCTGATGCGGGCGGTCGAGGAGGCGGGCCGCTACCTGTCGGTGGACCAGCTCGCGATCTCGACCCAGTGCGGCTTCGCGTCCTCGATGGGGTTCAACCCGATCAGCGAGGACACGCAGTGGCGCAAGCTGGAGCTGGTGGCTCGCGTCGCCGATCGCGTCTGGGGATGACGGCCGCCGGGCTCACCGGATCCAGACGGGCGTGCCGATCGGCATCAGGCCTGCGAGCCGTGTGATCGCTGCGTTCGGGACGCGCACGCAGCCGTGGGAGGGCCGGCCCGGGATCAGGTGTGGCTCGTTGGTTCCGTGGATGCCGATCACGCCGCCGCCGGGCCACTCGCTCAGCACCGAGTATCCCCCGGTCCCGAACGCCCACGGCCCGTAGGTCCCGCCCGCGTCCGGCACCCTGAACTTCTCGCGGATCCAGAAGCGGCCCGCCGGGGTCGGCGTGCTGGGCGTTCCGACGCCGATCGGGGACCGCCAGATCGGCCGGCCCGAGCGGTAGAGGGTGGCGTGCATGCGCCCGCGATCCAGCACCAGGCGGGTCCGCACCCGGTACAGGGGGCCCAGCGCGGAGGCCTGGACCCAGCCGGTGCGCCCGTTCGGGCGCATCGGGACGCGGATCCGCAGCCACTCGCGCCGGTGGCGATCGGTGAAGCTCCGCATGACCGGGTAGACCTCCGGGAAGCCGTCCTCGGTCAGGTAGTGGATTCGGGCGACCCGCCGCGAGCTTCGCGACGGGAGGCGCCTGACGGACGCCCTCTGCTCGGGGTGCGCCCAGTGCGCGAACGTGCGTCCGTCCGATAGACGCTCGCTGCCGGCGGGCGCAGCGCGGGCGCTGGCCGACGCCGGCAGCGCCAGGGTCGCGACCAGCGCCAGCGCCGCGACCCAGGCCCTGCACCTGGCGTGATTCATCGGCCTCTCTCCGGCTCAGCCGGTGAAGCGTGGAGCCGGCAGGGCGAAGGCGCAGCGCCCGAAGCGGCGCGTCGTGACCGACCGGTTGCCCTCGCCGTCACGCGCGATCACCCTGATCCGGTGGGGACCGACGCGCAGGCCGCGGACCTTGATCCGAAGCGCGAACCGCGTGCGGGTCGTCTGCTTCACCAGCCTGCCGTCGAGGTAGACCTTCACCAGCCGGATCCCGTCACCGTCGCGAAGCCTCACGCGCGCCGTGAAGTTGCGCGTGGTGCAGACGCTGCTGACAGGGGGCTGCTGAGCGCCCGGATTGCGGATCGGCGGCTGGGGGACGCCGGGCAGCCCGAAGAGCCGCACTCGCGGACCTCCCGAGCGCAAGCCCGGGCCGCTGCCCGGTCCGCCCGTGCCGTCACCGGAGCCCGAGTCGGAGTCGGTGTCGCTGCCGCCACTGCCGTCGGTCCCGGGCGCACACTGCGAGCGCGTGATCGTGTCGTTGATCAGCGTCACCGCGCCGTTGCGGGCCAGGAGCCTGCCGTCCACCGCCACGCCGTCGTTCAGCGAGATCGACGTCAAAGCCATGATCGTGCCCTTGAACGCGGTTCTCGTTCCGAGCGTCGCGGAGCTGCCGATCTGCCAGTAGACGTTGCACGCCTGGGCGCCGTTGAGGAGGCTCACGCTGCTGTCGGTTGCCGTGGTCAGCGCGGAGCCGACCTGGAAGATGAAGACGGCATTGGGGTCGCCCTGGGCGTCGAGGGTCACGGCTCCGGTCAGCCCGAGCGACGAGGTGGCGTTGTAGACGCCGGCGGTCAGGGTTCGCCCGCCGAGGTCGCCGGCGACGGACACCACGGGGGTCCGCCCAGCGGCGTCGTTGTACGCCGTGACCAGGTCGCTCTTCGCCTGCCCGGCCACGCCGTCGGTGGCATGGACCGCACCGTTCACGGTGCCCGGCGGAAAGCCGCTGATCGCGGTGCCCGGGCTCACGCCAAGGTCTCCGTTGATCACGCTCGGGCCGGTATTGGTGACCGCGGAACCGCCCAGGACGGCGAAGCCGTCGGTCGTACCAAGGCCGACGCGCGGCTGCGCCGCCACCGCGGTACTCGCGAACACCAGCGTCAGCAGTGACGCCAGCGCGACCGCGCGACCGCCACTCGGGCGAGGCCTCGAGCTGAGGGAGCCAAACATGGACAGGACCACCTTCCAGAAAATGCTGCAGAGCGACCAGGGGTGCGTGTGCACGCAGCTGGGGTCAGCGCGGGGAGCAGTCGGGGGGCGAGACTGCTCGAGATGCCAGACCTAGCGTGATCCATCGGCATCCCCAAGGCGCGTGATGAGCCGGGCGCGCCCACCTAGCCGAATGGCGGCCCAGCCTCAAGCGTGCACGGCTTTCTGTCGACGCTGTGAGCAACGCGGCGATTCCGCCGCGCTACGTCATTCAATCGAAGGAGTACCTCAAGTTGGCTGAGCAAGTAGAGATCCAGGGTTCCCAGGAGCCCGGGAAGATCCGCAACCCGCTCGGAGTGCTCGGGCTGATGCTGATCACGCTCGGGATCTACGGGATCGTCTGGTACTACAAGATCAACAAGGAGATGGCCGCGATCGGCAAGTCGCGCGGCTCTGAAGACTGCGGCACGAGCCCGGGAATGTCGGTGCTCGCCGTGACGCTCGGCTCCCTGATCATCGTTCCTCCGTTCGTCTCCATCTACAAGACCTGGACGCGACTGTCCGCGGCGGAGCGCCTGACGGGCGCGCCCTCGGGCATGGAGGCTGGCCTGGGCTTCGTGCTCTCGCTGTTCCTGAGCCCCGTCGGCACCTACATCCTGCAGTCGAACCTGAACAAGGTGCTGCAGCATCAGGCCGCTGGCTCCCCGGTCGAGGCGGCGATGCCCGCACCGGCGATCGCCTGATCGCATCGAACGACGAGGCGCGCGCGGGGCGGCTGGTCCCGCCCCGCGCCCCGTGGGCGCGGCGCTCAGCCGCTCCCGTACTGGTCGCGCACGTACGGCAGCAGGCCGCGTGCCTCCAGGCGGTCGAGCGGGGCTCGGAACGTGACCTGCACCACGCCCGGGTGGCGGCCGATCTCGATCGCTCCGGTGATAGTGGCCCGGTTCTTGACCTCGGGGACCTCCATCGAGAGCAGCTCGGCGGCTCGCTGGAGTCCGTTGTCGGTTGCGCTGTTGAGGTCCGGGCCCGTGCCGATCACCGAGATCGGGGCCGACTCCTCGAGGGCGTCCACCCCCCACTCGCGTGCGAGCGTCTCCGCGCGCGCACGCTCGTCGCCGGAGAGCGGGCGCGCGAGGAAGGGCAGGTCCTCCTCGACCGGCAGCAGCACCGGCCCGTCGATCCCGAGCCCCTTCAGCACCTCCACCTGCAGCGTGACGGTGCCGGACACGTCGGCGGTGTGGCCGGCAATCTCGCCGTCTCCCTGCAGCGCGTGCATGTCGCCCAGGTAGACGCCGCCGCCCGGCAGCTTGACCGGGCAGATCAGGATCGCCCCGGCGCGGACGGCGTCGATGTCCATGTGGCCGTCCGTGCGGTGCTCGGCGAGCTCCTCCGCGGTGATCGCGTAGCGGTGCGGCGCGTCGATCAGGAACGAGCCGAAGTCGCCCGCGTTGTGGGAGTCCGGGATCGTGGTCGACGGGGTGGTGCCGAGCTGGCCCATGAAGGGCCGCAGCCGCGTGGCGAGCGCCACCAGGTCGTGCGGCGCGAACGCGAGGATCGGGTTCTGCGCCGAGTTCTCCGGCAGCGCGGCGTAGCGGTGCGCCTCGTGCGCGATGCGCTCGGCCGACTCGCGCCCGACCGTCACGCCCACGCCGTGGCCGCGGTCGAAGGCGATCGTGTAGCCGTTGGTGAACTTGAACGGCGAGGCGTCGGCCCCGCAGTTCGCGCAGCGAACGGCGTCCTGCCCGATGCCCTCGAGCCGGGTCTCCGGGTACTCGGTGCCGCACCCCGGGCAGACGCCCGCGATGTAGGGGTCCCCGTTGAAGCTGCCCTCGGGCGACCAGTCGTTGCCCGAGGCGGTGGCGATCGAGGTGACCGCGATGTCCTTGATGCGGATCGCGATCGCGTCCCCCGGCTCGGCGCCCGCCACCGCCACCGGGCGCGCGACCTCGTGGCCGCCGCGGATCGAGGGCGTGATCATCGGGCCCCAGCACCCCGGAGCGGTGTTGACCACGATGTGCCCGCCGTCCTCGACGGGTCCGAGCAGCTCGACGTCGGGGCCGAGCAGGCCGTCGGTGAAGGTGTCGACGAACACCGTCGGATGCCCCGAGCGCGTCGGCGTCCGGGTTGCGGGCTCTACGGCCATGGTGTGCTCCTCTCAGAGGGGCCGGCGCCGCCGGCCACCGGGATCAGCAGGGCGACCTCGTCGCCGTCGGCGAGCGGCTGCGCCCCGCCCGCGTGCGTTCCGCCGACGACCGCCAGGGCCGAGTCGAGGCCCGGCGCGATCGCCGGCTCGGCCTCGCGCAGGTGGTCGAGCAGGGTGGCGACGGTGGCCTGGTCGGACAGCTCGACTCGCAGCCGGCGAGTGCCGGCCGCCGTGGCGAGGCCCGACCCGAGACGCACCTGTACGTGCACACCAACCCCTCCTCGGAAACGCTCTCGCCGGCAGCGTACCGCTGTCCGCTTCCCCCGGAACCAAAAATGGCCCCGCAGCGCTTGCGCACCCGGGGCCCGGCGCCGAGGTAGAGGCCCCCGGCACGCCTCGGAGCCTAGCCGGCGGATAATCGGCTCATGCGGCCGTCGCGTCCCCTGCCCACCGTCGGCATGCCGGTTTCGATCCAGCACTTCGGGTCCTCCGAGCCGGCTGTGATCGAGGAAGTCCTCGAGGACGGCCGTGTGATCGTGGTGGCGGGCCGGCGCTATCGGCTGCACCCCTCCACGGCGAAGTTCGTCGCAGAAGGCGAGCCCTACTACGGCACGCGGGTGCGGCTCTCGCGCTAGGCGGTCGCGCCGGCGGGCACCTGGTCCGCCGCCGAGCCTTCCTGCTGCGACTGGGACTGCTGGGCCTGCTCCACGAGCGGGGCCGCCCCGGTCGCGAACGCCGACCCGGCCGCTCCGGCGGCCAGCGCGGCGAGCGCCCAGCCCGACCCGGTCCGGTCGATGCCGAGTGCATGGTCGACCGAGGGCCGGCCGGGGCCGCCGTCGATCAGGGCGGCGACCGCGGCGACCAGCACGAGGTTGAACTCGTAGCCGCCGCCGGTGTTCCAGAGGCCCTTCGGGAGATGCACCTTGCGGATCGCCGTGAACATGGTCCCGGACAGGAGCGCTCCCGCCAGCGGGGTGAGCGCGCCGAGCGCCAGCATGGCTCCGCCGGCCGTCTCCGTGATGCCCGCCGCGAGTGCCTGCTCGCGGGGCGGGCGAAGGCCGAGATTCTCCATCATCTCGGCGGTCCCCTCGGGCCCGGGCCCGTCGAACCAGCCAAACAGCTTCTGGGTCCCATGGCCGACGAACAGGCCGCCGATGGTGAGGCGTGCGATCAATCGTCCAGCGTTCATAACCCTCGTGTTCCGGGTCCGGCGCCGCGGAAACGGCTTTCCGCCAGATGCTTGCCGAGGACCGAATCTTCTGTAATGTACAGATGTACAGATCCCCATTGACGTCTGCTGCCCCTTCGGCCAGCACGTCCGAAGAAGGGCTGAAAGGGAGCACGCGCAATGGTCACGGCGTTCGGCGAAGTGACTCGGATCAGATCCGTGGCGGGGTGTCGGTGACGGAGATGGGCGCCCCGGCGCTCGCCGAGCCTGGGCTTACGCTCGGGCTCAGGCAGATCGTCAAGTACTACGGACTGTTCCCCGCTCTCGGTGGCGTCGACTTCGAGGCCGCTTCCGGCGAGGTCCATGCGCTGCTGGGCGAGAACGGCGCCGGCAAGACCACGCTGATGAACGTCGTGGGCGGGATCATCCCTGCCGACTCCGGCGACATGACCGTCCGGGGCGAGCCGGTCACCTTCCACTCCCCGCGGGACGCCTTCAACCGCGGCATCGGCATCGTCCACCAGCACTTCCGGCTGATCGAGAAGTTCACGGTCGCGGAGAACGTGCACGTCGGGTGGGAGGCCACGCCGCTGTTCGTCTCGGATACGGGGCTGGAGCGCGCCACCGCCGAGCTCGCCGCGAAGTTCGCGCTCGAGGTCGACCCGGCGGCGCAGATCTGGCAGCTCTCGACCGGCGAGCGCCAGCGCGTGGCCATCCTGCGCGCGCTCGCCCGCGGCGCGGAGATCCTGATCCTCGACGAGCCGACCGCGACGCTGAGCCCGTCCGAGACCGCCGAGCTGTTCGCGGCCATCGACCGCATCCGCGCGGCTGGCCACACCGTCATCTTCATCTCGCACAAGCTCAACGAGGTGCTCGAGATCGCCGACCGGATCACGGTCCTGCGCGGCGGCCGCAACGTCGCGTCGGGCCTGGCCAAGTCGGGCTGCGACAAGGACATGCTCGCGCGCCTGATGGTCGGCGGCGGCGTCGAGGAGGTGCGGCCGAGCGACGGCGCCGTCCGCGGCGCGCAGCCGGTCGCCCTGACGCTGGAGGGGGTGTGCGCCGACGACGACTTCGGCCGCCGCGCCCTCCACGACGTGAGCCTGGAGCTCTGCAAGGGCGAGATCGTGGGCGTGGCCGGCGTCTCGGGCAACGGCCAGCGCGAGCTGGCCGAGGTGATCGTCGGCCTGCGGCGGGCGACCGCCGGCAGCATCCGGGTCGAGGACCGCGACCTGACCGGTGCGCCGCCGATCGAGGCGGTGCGCGCGGGCGTCGGCTACATCCCGGAGGATCTCGGCAGCGGGCTCGCGCTGGAGGCCTCCGTAGAGACCAACGCCGCCATCAAGGCCAGCCACGACCGGCCGCTGCGCAGGGGCCCCTGGCTGACGCGCCGCGCCCTGCGCGCCTTCTCCGCCGACCTGCTCGGCAAGGCGGGCCTCTCGAGGATCGCGACGGCCCGCCCCGCCTCCACCCTCTCGGGCGGCCAGGCGCAGCGGCTCGTGGCCCACCGCGAGATGCTCGCGGCGCGCGTCGGCCTCGTCGCCGTCCACCCCACGCGCGGGCTCGACGTCGCGGCCGCTGCGGGCGTGCACGAGCTGCTCCTGAAGGCGCGCGCCGACGGGATCGCCGTGCTGATGATCTCGGAGGACCTCGACGAGGTGCTCCAGCTCACCGACCGGATCGTGGTGCTCTACGAGGGCCGCATCATGGGGTCCTTCTCGCGCGCGGACGTCAGCCGCGACACGATCGGCGCGCTGATGGGCGGCGCGTCCGCGAACGGCAACGGGAACTCCCCGGAGTCGCGCGCATGAGCTCCACTGCGGCGCGCAGCCCGGCTGCTGCGCTGCGCATCGCCGAGCTTGCCGGCAACCGGCAGCTGTGGCTGCGCATCGCGGCGATCGCGGTCGGTCTCCTGCTGGGCCTCGCGTACCTCAGCACGCAGCTCACCCCCGGCACCGACCTGTTTCAGACGATCTGGGTTTCGACCCTCGGGACGCCGCTGGGGATCCAGCAGTGGATCTCGCTTGCCACCCCGCTGATCCTGGCCGGCTGCGCAGTCGCGGTCGCCCGGCGCGCCGGGCTGTGGAACATCGGCGTCGACGGGCAGCTGCTCGTCGGTGCGTGGGCCGCGACTGGTGTCGCCTTCTCCCTGCCCAGCCTGCCGGGTGTGCTGCTCGTGCCGCTGATGCTGCTCGCGTCGCTGGCCGGCGGGATGGGCTGGGCACTGGTGCCCGCGCTGGCCCAGGCCTACCTGCGCGTCAGCGAGGTGGTCACGACGCTGATGCTCAACTTCGTCGCGTACTCCTGGACCACCTACTGGATCACCGGCCCGTGGAAGTCCACCGAGTACGCCAACGTCGCCCTCCAGACCAAGCCGATCCCGGAGAGCACGTTCCTCCCCTCCTTCACCGTGGGCGGCGCCGCGATCGGGGTCTCGTTCCTGATCGCGGTCGGCGTCGTCGCGGCGCTCTGGCTCGTCTTCCGCCACACGCACTTCGGCTTCCGCACCCACGTCACCGGTGCCTCCGAGGAGGCCGGCCGCTACGCGGGCTTCGACACCCGCAGGGCCCGCTTCGCGGCGATGCTGCTGTCCGGCGCGATCGCCGGCCTCGCCGGAAGCCTCGTCGAGATGAGCACGGCGCACAGCTACGCGCCGTCGCTGACCGACAACACGGGCTACGTCGGCATCGTCGTCGCGATCCTCGCCGCCGGCTCCATGGGCGGAGTGTTGGCGACCGGCCTGCTGCTGGCGCTGCTCCAGGCGGTCGGCAGCGCCCTGCGCATCGCCGGCGTCACGAGCGGCGTCGTGCTGCTGCTGGTCGGCCTGCTGCTGATCTGCGCCAGCCTGGCGGCGGCCCTCCCCCGCGACGGGATCCTGCGCCGCAGGCGGCGCGTGCCGCCGCCGGATGCCGAGCCCAGCCCGGAGGCGCCGCGATGAGCTTCGACGTCTTCGAGGGAATGCTCGCGTCGGCCATGCTCGCCGGCATCCCGCTCGCGTACGCCGCGCTCGGCGAGCTGCTGTCGGAGCGCGTCGGCGTGATCAACATCGGGATCGAGGGCGTGATGCTCGTCGGCGCCGCCGTCGGCTTCGTGATCGCCGTGGACTCCGGCAGCACCGTCACCGGGTTCGTGGCCAGCGCGGCGGCGGGTGGCCTGTTCGCGGGACTGTTCGTCGCGCTGCCGATCGTGCTCGCGCGGGCGTCCCAGATCGTGATCGGCTTCGCGGCCTGGTTCATCGGCATCGGGCTGTCGGCCGAGCTGGGGGCGTCCTATACCTCGAGCGCGCTGCCGCAGCGCATGGCCGAGATCCAGGTGCCGCTGCTGCGCGACCTGCCGCTGGTCGGCAAGGCCTTCTTCGAGCAGCCCTGGCCGGTCTACCTCGGCGTCGCGGTCGTGCTGGCGGTCGCGTTCCTGCTGAACCGAACGCGCCACGGCATGAACCTCCGGGCGATCGGCGAGGACCCGGGGTCGGCGCACGCCGCCGGCGTCCCGGTCGTGCGCTGGCAGCTCCTCTACGTCACCGTTGGCGGCGCGCTGATGGGGCTGGGCGGCGGGATGCTGAGCCTGGTCACGATCCGCCACTGGCAGGACCAGATGGTCGCCGGCGGCGGCTGGATCGCGCTCGCGCTGGTGATCTTCGTCGCCTGGCGCCCGGTCTCCCTGCTCTGGGGCGCGTACTTCTTCGGAATCCTGCTCGTACTCGGGGACGTCGGCCAGTCGCAGGGTTGGGGGATTCCCTCACCCATCCTCGACATGGCCCCGTACCTCCTGACCATCGCTGTCCTCATCGCACGGGCGACTCGCACGCGGCGATTTGGCGGTCCACCAACAGCTCCCGCCGCACTCGGGTCCGTCTTCGTGCGCGGGCAGCGCTAGCGAAAGGTTCAACAAGTGGTCCATGCACGTATGTGGAGGTCACGGCTCGTCGCCCTGGCCATGGCCGCGCTCGTCGCGGTCGTGGTCGGCTGCGGTGGCTCGGACTCGGAGTCCGACTCCGGCTCGAGCTCCGGCTCGGACACGGCCGCCGACTCCGGCAAGACGATCAAGATGGCGGCGCTGTATCTGCCCAACCTCGAGGCTGATGCATGGAGCCGCGCCTTCAACGAAGGCACCAAGGCCGCGATCGAGACGGTGGGCTCGGACCGGGTCACGCTCAAGGACGTCGAGGGGGTGCCCTACTCGAACCAGGCGACCCAGATCACGGAGCAGCTCTTCCAGCAGGGCAACGACCTCGTGCTGGACACGCTGGCAGCCGGCGACCTGTTCTACGCCGCCTGCGTCAAGTACCCGGACAAGGCCTGCAACTCAGTCCAGGCGCTCGGCGATCCGCCGCCGAACACCACCGGCCACTGGTTCAAGTTCTGGGAGAGCTTCTACCTCTACGGCGTCGCCGCGGGGCTGCTGACCGAGTCGGACACGCTCGGCTACGTCGCGTCGTTCGACCAGCCGTACGAGACCGCGCAGGCGAACGCGTACCTGCTCGGATGCCGCAGCGTCAACCCGCAGTGCAAGGTCAACGTCGTCTTCATCAACTCGTTCAACGACGCGCCGAAGACCGTCGAGGCGGCGCAGACGCTCGTGAACGGCGGCGCAGACGTGCTGGCGACGTTCTCGGTCACCCCGGGCGTCGTCGAGGTCGCCGAGCGCAACAAGGTCTGGGGCTTCAGCCAGTACTCCGACCAGGCCGAGTTCGGCCCCAACGCGCTCGTCACGGGCGTGCTCATCAAGGGCGCCATCCAGAAGGAGATGGAGCTCGTGCTCGGCTCCCTGCTGGAGGACAAGCCGATCGACCAGGGCCCGCGCCTGTACGGCATGGCCGATGGCCTGGAGTTCGCGCCGTGGGGCCCCAAGGTCCCCGCTGACGTGCAGGAGAAGGTCGAAGCGGCCAAGCAGGAGATCATCGACGGCAAGAGCCCATTCGTCGGTCCGCTGCGCGACCAGAGCGGCAAGGTGAGGCTCGCCGAGGGCGAGGAGCTCACGGACGAGTTCATGTACGAGAAGTGGGGCTGGTTCGTGGAGGGCGTCTCGGCGAACTAGGCACCCGACGGTCGATGGAGCCGCCCCCGGGTCGCCGCTGCGATCCGGGGGCCGGTGTCCGCACGTCACGCCGAGATGAAAGCGATCAGCGATGCCCACTGACTTGAACAAGATCCCCGCGGTGCTGCTCGGCCGCGTCCTCACCGTCGACGCCTCGGACACCGAGGCCGAGGCCGTCGCCTTCGAGGGCGGCCGCGTCGCCGCCGTCGGCGGCCGGTCGATCGCCGGCGCCGGACACGAGGTGCTGGACTTCGGCGACCGCGCCGTCCTGCCCGGGTTCATCGACCCGCACGCACACATGGAGGTCGGCTGCCGCGCGCGCTCGATGATGGTGGACTGCCGGGCGCCGCGCTGCGCCGACATCTCCGACGTGCTCGACACGCTGCGCGACAACCTCGGACGCGCCGAGGAGTCCGCCGGCTGGCTGATCGGGCAGGCCAACCTCTTCTTCGACCAGAAGCTGGAGGACGGGCGGCTGCCGACCCGGCACGACCTCGACCGCGTCAGCCGCGACGTGCCGATCGTGGTGCGCGCGGGCGGACACCTGAGCATCCTCAACTCCCGCGCCTTCGAGCTCTCGCCCCAGGTGATGGACTACGTCGGGCGCGCAGGCATGACCGGCGGGGCCGTCGTCGAGGTGGACGGCTCCGGCGAGCCGACCGGTGTGATCGCCGAGCTTGACAAGGCGCTGAACCTGCCCAATCCGACGCGCGACCAGCTCCAGGTCGCCATCGAGGAGGGCACCCGCGAGCTCTTCACCGCGTACGGCGTGACGTCGATCGGCGAGATCTCCGAGACGCTCGACGGCCTGCACAGCATGGACGCGCTGCTGCGCGCCGGAACGCTCGCCACGCGCATGTCGATCCTGCTCTGGGCGCCGGGCACGCTCTCGATCCAGGAGGCCTGCCAGTGGGAGCGCCACCTGGACGTCTCCAGCGGTTCCGACTGGTTCGACGTGCGCGGCATCAAGCTGTTCGCCGACGGCGGCTACTCGGCGCGCAACGCCGCCACCCGGCGGCCGTACCTGCCCGAGCACGCGCTGCGCCCCGGGTCGCGCGGCAAGGTGAGCCTCGACCGCCGGCAGATCGCGCTGGCCCTCGGCCGCGCGCGGGAAGCCGGCCTCCAGCTCGCGGTGCACGCCAACGGCGAGCGCGCCCAGGCGGTCGTGTGCGCGGGCATCGAGGCGCAGGGGCCGGGCGACGGCCACCTGCCGGTGCGCCTTGAGCACGCCGGCAACCTCGTCACCAGCCCGGAGACGACCGACGCCTGGCGGCGCGCCGGCATCGCCCCGGTGCCACAAGCGGTGTTCCTCTACAACTTCGGCGGCTTCCTGCCGGTCTACCTGGGAGAGCACGGCTCGCACGGGCGCTTCCCGTTCCGCTCGCTGCTCGCGGACGGGTGGGAGCTCCCGCTCAGCTCGGACATCACGCTCGGCGCCGAGGAGCGCCAGACCAACCCGCTGTTCGGCATGTGGTGCGCCATGGAACGCCGCAGCTTCAAGGGGGATGTCGTCGAGGCGGAGGAGGCTGTCGGGTTCGCCGACGCCCTGCGCATGCACACGATCAACGGCGCCCGCGTGCTGGGCGTCGAGGCCGACCGCGGCTCGCTGGAGCCCGGCAAGCTCGCCGACGCGGTCGTGCTCGAACGCGACCCGCGCTCCGTCCCGGCATCCGAACTTCCCGACATCAGGGTCGACTACGTCTTCGTCGGTGGCGAGCTCGCCTACCGGCGCGACGGCGCCCGGGCCCCTGCGACTCATCAGCACCACCAAGAGGAGAAAACAGATGGCAACACCCCCCCACGCTGAAATCGCGGGAGCCGGCATCGCCGGGCTCACGACCGCAGCGGTACTAGGCCAGCGCGGCTGGACCGTCCGCGTCCACGAGCGCGGGCCCGACCTGCGCGAGATCGGCGCCGGCATCGGGGTATTCCAGAACGGCTGCTGGGCCCTGCAGCAGATCGGCGTGTTCGAGGAGGCCACCAAGGACGCCGAGCCGCTCCAGCGCTGGGAGCTCTTCGACGAGCGACGGCGCAAGCTCCAGGACGTCTGGATGATGCCCGGCGTGACCGAGTCGTACGCGATCCTGCGCACCACGCTCCACCGCTCGCTGGCGAACGCGGCGATCGCCGCCGGGGCCGAGATCGTTACCGACTCGCCCGTCAAGGAGGCGAGCGCCGACGGAGAGCTGGTGCTCGCCGACGGCAAGCGCCTGAAGGCCGACCTGGTGGTGGGCGCCGACGGCGTCAACTCGCGCGTGCGCGACTCGCTCGGGCTGGCGAAGAAGATCAAGGACCTGCGCGACGGCTGCGGCCGCCACCTGATCGTCCGCAAGCCGATGGACCCCAAGCTCGGCCAGGAGGAGCACTGGGACGGCGCGCGCCGTGCCGGTGTCGTGCCCTGCGCACCCGATCAGGTCTACATCTTCCTCTGCGCCCCGGCGAAGGACACCGCCGCGATCCAGCAGGAGCACTCGCGCGACGCCTGGGTCGAGTCGTTCCCGCACCTCAGCGACGTGATCGAGCGCGTGCCCGACGGCGGGATGTGGGCGCCGTTCATGGACGTCTCCGTGCACTCGTGGACGAGCGGACGCGTCGTGCTGATCGGCGACGCCTGCCACTCGATGGCCCCCAACCTCGGGCAGGCTGCGAACGTCGCGATGTGCAACGCCGTCGCACTGGGCCAGGCGCTCGACGCCTGCGAGAACGAGGTGCTGAAGGCCCTGCCGCTGTGGGAGGCGAGCGAGCGCGAAATCACCGACACCACCCAGCGCTACTCGCGCTTCTACGGGACGATCGGCACGCACTGGCCGCGGCCGCTGCTGGACGCGCGCTCGCTGCTCGTTTGGGGGATCGCCCGCTCCGAGCGGATGCAGCGCCGCATCAACAGCAGCGCGTTCCACAAGCCCGACGTGGGAGCTGCGGGCGCGCTCAACGGCGCGCAGGCGGCATGAACGTCGCGGTCGACACCGAGCTGCTGATCGCGCAGCGCCAGCAGGCCGCGGTGCGGGCCTGCGAGCGGCTGGACGCCGCGGCGCTGATCGGGACCCAGTACGACAACGTCCAGTACATCACCGACCAGCGGCGCTTCTTCATCTACGGGTGGGAGCCCAACTCGCTGGCCGTGATCACCCGCGAGGGCGCGTCCAAGCTGCTCGCCGGCGGGGACTATTTCTCCCCCGGCTCGGCGTGGGAGGACGACGGCGCCGCGCTGCAGGAGCGCGACGGCTGGAACCACTACACGATCTTCAACGCCGGCATGGTGGCCGAGAAGTGGGCGGAGTGGGCCAGGGCTGCACTGGCGGAGGTCGGCGTGCAAAACGGCAGGGTCGGCATCGACCGGGTCTCCTGGGACGTGTTCGAGGCCTTCCGCGAGGCGATGCCCGACGTGGAGTTCGTCCGCGCCGAGGAGGAGCTCCAGCGCCAGCGGGCCGTGAAGAACGCCGAGGAGCAGAAGCTGATGCGCCAGTCCGCGTGGGTCGCCAGCCAGGCCCTCGCAGCCGGGATGGAGGCCGTCAGGCCCGGGGTTACGGAGAACGAGATCGCCGCGGCGTTCATGGGCCGCATGTACGAGCTGGGATCGGAGGGCAACGCGTTCTCGCCGTTCCTGACCAGCGGCCCCGTGCGCGAGGGCGGCATGTTCGCCACCAACCGCACGATCGAGGAGGGCGACCCGGTCATCATGGACCTCGGCCCCATCTTCGGCGGATACCACGGAGACTGCATGCGCACCGCCATCGCAGGCGAGCCGACCAAGGACTTCGAGGAGCTGCACCGCGTGAACTACGAAGCGATGTACGCCGGCATCGAGAAGATGAGGCCCGGGGCCCGTTGCTCGGAGGTCGACACCGCAGTGCGCGACGTGCAGCACCACCATGGCTACCTCGACACGCGCTTCGACAGCGGCCACGGCATCGGCCTCGCGTGCCTGGAGCTGCCGATCCTGATGAAAGCGGGCAGCGCCCCCGACCGGCTCGACATGGTCCTGGAGCCCGGCATGTGCGTCGCGATCGAGCCGCACTGCCACAAGTGGCTGCCCGATGGCTCGTTCATCCAGTCGGCGCTCGAGGAGACCGTCCTGATCACCGACACGGGCTACGAGGTCATCACCTCGGCGCCCTACGCGATCTGATGGCGGCGCCCTTCGACCTGCGCGTGCCCGCCGACGTGGTCGTGGGCGGCGGCGCCAGCGCGCAGCTCGGCGAGGTGGCGCGGCGCCACGGCATCGCGCGCCCGCTGCTGGTGACCGACCCGTTCATGCGGGAGCACGGGCCGACCGACGAGCTCGCGGGCCGGCTGGAGGACGGCGGCGCCAGCGTGGCCATCTTCAGCGACGTTCAGGCCGACCCCACGGTGGCAAACGTCACCGCCGCGGTCGCCGCGCTGCGCGAACACGACGCCGACGGCCTCGTGGCCGTGGGCGGCGGAAGCTCGATCGACACCGCCAAGGCCGCATCGGTGATGGCGACCAACGAAGGCGGCCTCGCCGACTACGCCGGGTACGACCTGATCGCCAGCGCCGGCCTGCCGGTCGTGGCCGTGCCTACGACCGCGGGCACCGGCAGCGAGGTCACGCGGGTCACGGTGATCACCGACACCGGGCGCGACGTCAAGATGATGATCCGCGACGACGCGCTGCTGCCGCGGGCGGCCGTCGTCGACTACCTGCTCACGGTGAGCTGCCCGCCGCCGCTGACCGCCCACGTGGGCGTGGACTCGCTCACGCACGCGATCGAGGCGTACGTGTCGACCCAGGCCAACGCCGTCACCGACATGTTCGCGCTGGAGGCCGCGCGCCAGATCGGGCCCAACCTGCGCCGCGCCTTCCACGACGGCTCGGACGAGCCCGCGCGGGCCGCCATGATGCTCGGCGCGACGCTCGCGGGGGCCGCCTTCAGCAACGCCTCGGTGTGCCTCGTCCACGGGATGAGCCGGCCGATCGGCGCGCACTTCCACCTGCCTCACGGGCTCAGCAACGCCGTGCTGCTGCCGGCCGTGACGCGCTTCAGCGTGAGCGCGGCGCCGGCTCGCTACGCGGCCGTGGCGCGCGTGATGGGCGCCGCCCCGCCGGACAGCTCCGACGACGACGCCTGCCGCGCGCTTGTCGAGGAGCTCGAGGCGGTCAACAGCGATCTGTCGATCCCCGGTCTGGGCGAGCTCGGCGTCGAGCGCGACGTGTTCGAGTCGAAGCTCGAGGCGATGGCCGAAGCGGCGATCGCCAGCGGCAGCCCCGCGTTCAACCCTCGCGAGGCCTCGGCCGGCGAGATCGTCGAGCTCTACCGCCAGGCCTACTAGGAGGACGTGCAAGTGCGCTATCGAGTGCTGGGAAGAACCGGCCTGGAGGTCTCCGAGCTCAGCTACGGGACCTGGGGCATCGGCAAGGCCGACTGGGGCGGCGGGGACGACGACCAGGCGCTGATCTCGCTGGGACGCGCGATCGAGCTCGGCGTCACCTTGGTCGACACCGCGCTCGCATACGGCGACGGGCACAGCGAGCGGCTCGTCGGCAAGGCGCTGAAGGCGAGCGCCGAGACGGTCCACGTTGCGACCAAGGTCCCGCCCAAGATCGGCGGGTGGCCGCCACCCGAGGGCGTCCACGTGGACGAGGTGCTGCCGGCGGACTGGGTGACCGCGTCCGCGGAGGCGAGCCTGCGCAACCTCGGCGTGGACGCGATCGACCTCCTCCAGCTGCACGTCTGGTCGGACGACTGGGTCGGCCAGGGCGGCTGGCCCGAGGCCGTCGAGCGCCTCAAGTCCGACGGCAAGATCCGCTTCCTCGGCGTGTCGGTCAGCTACGGCCAGCCGGCCAACGGGGTGCGCCTGCTCGAGACCGGCCTGGTCGACACCGTGCAGGTCGTCTACAACGTCTTCGACCAGAACCCCGAGGACGAGCTGTTCCCGGTCGTGCGCGAGCACGACATCGGGGTGCTCGCGCGCGTCCCCTTCGACGAGGGCGGGCTGACGGGCAAGATCCGGCCCGACACCGAGTTCCCGCAGGGCGACTTCCGCAACCACTACTTCCGCGGCGACCGCAGGCGCGACGTGGCCGGCCGCGTGGACGCGATCGCGTCCGACCTCGACGTGCCGGCCGATCGCATGGCCGAGATGGCGCTGCGCTTCTGCATCAGCGATCCCGCCGTCTCCACGGTCGTCGCCGGCATGCGCTCGCTCCGTAATGTCGAGGCGAACGCCCGCGCAATCGACGCCGGCCCGCTCTCGGATGCCGAGCTCCAGGCGCTTCGGCCGCACCGCTGGGTGCGCGACTACCACAGCGCATGACCTATATGACACAGACAACCGACCACATCCGCCACTGGATCGGAGGCCGGCCCGCCGAGGGCGGAACCGGCCGCACCGCCCCGACCCACAACCCGGCGACCGGCCTTCAAACCGGCGTCGTCGACCTGGCCGCGGCCGAGGAGGTCGACGCGGCCGTGCAGGCCGCGAAGGCCGCCTTCCCCGCCTGGAGCGCGCTGTCGCTGTCCAAGCGCACCGAGCTGTTCTTCCGCATCCGGCAGCTGATCGACGCCAACCGCGACGAGCTGGCGCGGCTCGTGACCGCCCAGCACGGCAAGGTGCTCTCGGACGCGGGCGGCGAGGTCGCGCGAGGCCTCGAGGTGATCGAGTTCTGCTGCGGCCTGGCCGAGAACCTGAAGGGCGACTTCTCCGAGCAGGTGTCCACCGGGGTCGACGTCTTCTCGATCCGCCAGCCGCTGGGAGTGGCCGCCGGCATCACGCCGTTCAACTTCCCGGTGATGGTCCCGATGTGGATGTGGGCGCCGGCGCTCGCGTGCGGGAACACGTTCGTGCTGAAGCCGTCGGAGAAGGACCCGTCGGCCTCGGTGTTCACCGCCGAGCTGCTGAAGGAAGCGGGCGTGCCGGACGGCGTGTTCAACGTCGTGCACGGCGACAAGGTCGCGGTCGACGCGCTGCTGGAGCATCCAGACGTGGCCGCCGTGAGCTTCGTCGGCTCGACGCCGATCGCCCGCTGCGTCTACGAGACGGCGTGCGTGCAGGGCAAGCGCTGCCAGGCACTCGGCGGCGCGAAGAACCACATGGTCGTCCTGCCCGACGCCGACATCGAGATGGCCGCCGACGCGGCGGTCTCCGCGGCCTACGGCTCCGCCGGCGAGCGCTGCATGGCGATCTCGCAGGTGGTGGCCGTCGGCGGCGCCGCGGACGAGCTGATCGAGGCGATCGAGCGGCGCATCCCCGACGTCAAGATCGGCGACGGGATGGACCCGACCTCGGACATGGGGCCGCTCGTCACGCGCGAGCACCGCGACCGCGTCGCGTCCTATGTGGAGAACGCCCCGCTCGAGGGCGCCCGCGTGGTCGTCGACGGCCGGCGCAACGCGCCCGAGGAGGGCTTCTTCCTGGGGCCGTCGCTGATCGACGACGTCCGGCCTGGCACGAAGGCCTACGACGACGAGATCTTCGGGCCCGTCCTCGGCATCGCGCGCGTCGACACCTACGAGGAGGCGATCCGGCTCGTCAACGGCAACCCGTACGGCAACGGCACGGCGATCTTCACTCGCGACGGCGGCGCCGCCCGCCAGTTCCAGCACGAGGTGGAGGTCGGCATGGTCGGCATCAACGTCCCGATCCCGGTGCCGGTCGCCTACTACTCGTTCGGCGGGTGGAAGGCGTCGCTGTTCGGCGACACCCATGTGTACGGCCGGGAGGGATTCGCGTTCTACACGCGCGGCAAGGTGGTCACGTCGCGCTGGCCCGACCCGGCCACGTCGCGGGTCGACCTCGGCTTCCCCGAGACACGGTAGGTTAGGCGCGCCCTGGCGCACATGACCGCCATCCGTGGCCGGAGCAGAGCCTGATGGCCGCCGCTCGAACCGGTCGCCGCCGCTTCGATCCGCACAGGCGTGACCGCATCGCTGCGGCCGCCATCGAGATCGTCGCGGAGCGCGGCGTGGAGGGGCTGACGCACCGCGCGGTCGCCGCGAAGGCAGACGTCCCGCTCGGCTCGACGACCTACCACTTCGCCGACCTCGACGACCTGCTCGCCGCGGCGCTCGAGCGGGCCGCCGCCGAGAACATCGCCGAGCTGCAGGCGTGGGGCGAGACGGTCGACTCCAAGCCCGACCTGGCGTCCGCGATGGCGGAGCTGATCCTGCGCTCGCTGGGCCCGGACCGCGGACTCTGGATGGTCGGGTTCGAGCTGTACGTCGCGGCCCTGCGCCGGCCGACGCTGCGCCAGTTCAGCATCCAATGGGACGCCGAGTTCGTGGGCATCCTCACCCGCTACGTCGACGAGCCGACCGCCCGGGCGATGGTCGCGGCCTGCAACGGCCTGATCATCATGACGCTGCTCGCCGACTCGCCTCCGAGCCACACCGAGATGGAAGCGATCGTGCGCCGCATCTGCGGCTCAGCGGGCTGACGCTAGGCCGTTTGAAGGGCCGGCGCCGCTACGGGCGCGCGCCTGGCTGCGACCGGCTGGGCCGCAGCCTTCGCCAGTGCGGCCTCGCGTGCGCGGCACAGCTCGCCGTGCAGCTGGCCCGCGGGCATGCGGCCGGCGAGGAAGGAGGCAAGCGCCCTCTGCTCGCCTTGGCTCAAACAGATCGCCGATGCCTGTGCGTTGCCCATTGGCGAAACTGTTCTCGCTGCCTCGGATGCCTCCTGCAAGGACCTTGCTTCACAAAGTAAAGTAAAGGCCTCATGCGCATGTTCTGGCGACTGCTTGGGTTCCTGCGCCCGTACCGCGGCGAGGTCCTCGTCTCCTTTGCGCTCGCCGCCGTCGCCATGGGCGCCGGCGTGCTGATCCCCTACCTCGTCGGCCGCACCGTCGACGAGATCCGCGGCGGCGGGGGCAGCCTCTGGCCGCTGGCGCTCGCCGTCGTCGCAGCCGGGGTGCTGCGGCTCGCCTTCAGCGTGTCGCGCCGGCTGGTGGCCGGCAAGGTGTCGCTCGGCGTCGAGTACGACTTGCGCAACCGCATGTACAAGCACCTGCACTCGCTCGAGCTGAGCTTCTTCGACTCGCAGCAGACCGGGCAGCTGATGTCCCGCGCGACCGTCGACCTGCAGGCGGTGCGCTTCTTCCTCGGCTACGGCCTGATCTTCATCCTGCAGTCGGCGATCACGATCCTGATCGCGGCGGCCGTGATGCTCGTGCTCGACCCCCGGCTCGCGCTGGTCGCGCTGGCGCCTGTGCCCTTCGTGATCTGGGTCGCCTTCCGCTACGGGCGCCGCAACCGGCCCGCCAGCCAGGAGGTGCAGCAGCGCATCGCCGAGCTGACCGCCGAGGCCGAGGAGAACATCGGCGGCGTCCGGGTGGTCAAGGCGTTCGCGCAGGAGGAGCGCCAGCTGCGCCGCTTCGACGCCGCCACCAGGCGCGTCTTCACGCAGTCGATGGTGTCGACACGCCTGCGCGCGTTCTACTCGCCGTTCATCGGCTTCCTGCCCCAGCTCGGCCTGGCCGCGCTGCTCTTCGTGGGCGGCAAGCAGGTGATCGACGGCCAGCTCACCGAGGGCGAGTTCGTGGCCTTCTACGGGTACGTGCTGATGCTCACCTCCCCCATGCGCATGCTCGGCATCGCGCTCGGGATGGCGCAGCGCGCCGTGGCGAGCGGGCAGCGCGTGTTCGAGCTGCTCGACCGCGAGCCGCGCCTGACGTCGGCGCCGGACGCGCGCCCGCTCCCCGCTGGCGGGGGGCGGGTCGAGCTGCGCGGCGTGAGCTTCGCGTACGAGGGCGGCGAGCCGGTCCTGCGCGACGTCGACCTGGAGGTCGAGCCCGGGCGCACGGTCGCGCTCGTCGGGCCGACCGGATCCGGCAAGACCAGCCTGGTGATGCTGATCCCCCGCCTCTACGACGTGGACGCGGGCACCGTGCTGGTCGACGGTGCCGACGTGCGCGACGTCGATCCGGCGTCGCTGCGGCGCGAGGTGGCGCTGGTCTCCGACGATGCCTTCCTGTTCTCCGCGTCCCTGCGCGAGAACATCGCCTACGCGCGGCCCGAGGCCAGCGACGACGCCATCGTGGCCGCGGCCGTGCGCGCCGGCCTGGGCGGCCTGCTGGAGGACCTGCCGGACGGGCTGGACACGCTCGTGGGCGAGCGCGGCCTGACCCTGTCGGGCGGCCAGCGCCAGCGCGTCGCGATCGCCCGCGCCCTGCTGGCCGAGCCGCGCATCCTGATCCTCGACGACGCCACCTCCAGCGTGGACGCCACCACCGAGAGCCAGATCAAGTCGGCGCTCGCAGAGGTGATGGAGGGGCGCACCACGTTCGTGATCGCCCACCGCCTGTCCACGATCGCGCTCGCCGACGAGGTCGTCGTGCTGGAGGACGGGGTGGTCGCCGCTCGCGGCACGCACGAGGAGCTGCTCGAGGAGTCGCCGCTCTATCGCGAGATCGCCGAGAAGGGCCTGCCCGACCAGGTGTTCCTCACGCGCGAGGATCCCGAGCGGGAGGTGGCCGGGCTGTGAGGAACCGCCGGCTGCGCCACCTGATCAGCCTGCTGCGCCCCTACCGCGGGCGCGTGCTGCTGATGCTGGCCGCGCTCTGGGTCGCCACCGGCGCCGCGCTGGTGCCGCCGTACCTCGCCGGAGTCGCGATCGACGAGGGCATCCACAGCCAGGACACCGGGGTCCTGACGAAGGTGCTGGTCGCGTTCGTGGCCGCGGCGCTGATCAACTGGGGCGCCACCTACGTGCAGACCTACCTGATCAACTGGGTCGGCCAGCGCGCGCTCCAGGACCTGCGCGTCGAGCTGTTCGAGCACCTCCAGCGGCTGTCGATCGGGTTCTACTCGCGCAACAAGACCGGCGTGCTGATCTCGCGCATCACCAACGACGTGCAGGCGCTCGACCAGCTCGTGACCGAGGGCATCCAGACGCTGTTCTCGTCCACGCTCACCCTGATCGGCACGGCGGCGATCCTGGTCGTGCTCGACCCCAGCCTCGCGCTCGTCACGTTCCTGACCTTCCCGGTGCTGTTCCTCGGCAGCATCGCCTTCAGGCTGGCCTCCAGCGGCGCGTACCGGCTCACCCGCGAGAAGATCGCCGCGGTCACGGCCTACCTGCAGGAGACGCTGTCGGGGGTGCGAGTGGTGCGCGCCTTCGGCCAGGAGCACCGCCACCGCACGCGCTTCGCCGAGCTCAACGACGAGCACCGCGCGGTGAACATGAAGACGGTCTACCTGAACGCCGCCTACTTCCCCTCGGTCGAGCTGCTGTCGGCGGTGGCCACGGCCGCGATCCTGCTCTACGGCGGCAACCAGGTGCTGGACGGCGACAGCGCCGTGACGATCGGCGTCCTCGCCTCGTTCGTCTTCTACCTCCAGAGCTTCTTCGACCCGATCCAGTCGCTCTCCCAGCTCTACACGACCTACCAGGCCGGCATGGCGGCGCTCGACAAGATCTTCGAGCTGCTCGACGAGGAGCCCGACCTGGGCGACAAGCCCGGCGCGCTCGTGCTGCCGCGCGTGCGCGGGGAGATCGAGTTCGACGACGTGAGCTTCTCGTACGGCGGCGAGGCGCCCGCGCTGTGCGAGGTGGACCTGCACATCCCGCCGGGCCAGACGGTCGCACTGGTCGGCGCCACCGGCGCGGGCAAGTCGACGCTGGCGAAGCTCGTGGCCCGCTTCTACGACCCCGATCACGGCAGCGTGCGCGTGGACGGCCACGACCTGCGCGACGTGACCGAGCACTCGCTGCGCTCGCAGCTCGGCATCGTGCCGCAGGAGGGCTTCCTGTTCTCGGGCACGATCCGCGACAACATCGCGTTCGGCCGCCCCGACGCCACCGACGACGACGTGCGCGAGGCCGCACAGGCCGTCGGCGCGCACGAGTTCATCGAGCGGCTGCCGGAGGGCTACGACGCCGAGGTCGGCGAGCGCGGCGGACAGCTCTCCGCCGGACAGCGGCAGCTGGTGGCCTTCGCGCGCGCCGCCGCCGCGGACCCGCGCATCCTGATCCTCGACGAAGCGACGTCGAACGTGGACGTGCGCACCGAGGCGCAAATCGAGCGCGGCCTGCGGCGCCTGCTGGCGGGCCGCACAGCCCTGGTCATCGCCCACCGCCTATCGACCATTCGTGGAGCAGGGCGCATCGTAGTTTTGGACCGGGCCCGAATCGTCGAGCAGGGAACGCATGAAGAACTGCTCGAGGCGCGCGGCGCCTATGCCCGGCTCTACCGCGACTGGGCAAATCAGTCGGTCGCCTGACGCACCAGCGCAGCACCGAAACGCGTTTCCATCTATCTTGCCGGCCGTGAGGCGCCTCGGACTGGCTTTCGCCGTGCTGCTCGCACTGCCCGCGTCCGCGTTCGGGGCAGTCACGCTCGAGGAGTTCACCGTCACGCCGTCGAGCCTCCAGGCGGGCTCGCATCCGTCCGTGACCCTCTTCCAGCGAATGTCCTACTCGTCGGCCACCGACGACGTCAAGGACACGTTCGTTCGCCTCGCCCCCGGCCTGCTCGGCAATCCGCAGAGCGCCACCCTGTGCTCGCGCGACCAGCTGCGCTCGTCTGCCGGCTGTCCGGCGAGCGCCAGGGTCGGCACCGTGCAGGTGACCGCGACGATCCACCCCGCGCCACCGGCGCTGTCGCTGCCCGACCAGCACATCAACGGGACCGTCTACAACCTGCGCCCGCTCGGCTCCGAGCCGGCCCGCCTCGGGCTCAAGCTGCAGCCGTTCGAGCTGCCGCCGCCGCTGCCCCAGTCGCTGCCGCCGGTCTACCTCGAGTCGCCCGTGTACCTGCGGCCAGGAGCGGACGGCATCGGTCTGGAATCGGTGTTCGCCGACCAGCCGCGCGAGCAGGACGGGCTCAACATCCAGATCACGGCCGTGCGCCTCACCTTCCTCGGCGAGGCCAGCCGCGGGACGTTCATGCGCATGCCGACGTCGTGTGCCCCTGCCAACTCGCTCACGCGCATCAACTCCTACGATCTGCCGGCGGCCTTCTCCGAGCGCGCCTACGGGTTCGTGCCGACCGGCTGCGAGGCGCTCGAGTTCGCTCCGACCGCCGAGGGCACGCTCGGCGCCCCGGGCGCAACCGGCAAGGGCGACTTCCCGCCGCTGTCGACCACGCTCAACTTCGACCCCGAGGACGCGGCGCTGAATCGCGCCGAGGTGACCCTGCCGCGCTCGCTGCAGCCGAACCTCGCCGTGGTCTCGCGAGCCTGCTCGCGGGCGCAGGCGGCCGCCACGGCGTGCCCCGAGAGCTCACGCGTGGGCACGGCGATCATCGACTCGCCGCTCCAGGCCGAGCCGGTGTCCGGCCCCGTCTACCTGGCGCTGAACACGCCCTCTCCCCTGCCCGGCCTGATCGTCGTGCTGCCGCCCCCCGTGGACCTGCGCATCGACGCCACGATCGAGACGGCGGCCGCTGGCCTGCGCAACATCTTTGCGACGAACCCGGACCTGCCGCTGCGCAGCTTCACCCTGCGCTTCGACGGCGGGAAGTTCGGGCCGGTGCAGCTGAGGGACAACCTCTGCGCCCCGGGAACGCCTACGGCGATCGCGGTGAAGCTGACGTCGCACTCGGGCAAGCTGCGCGAGTTCCGGCAGGACCTCGCCACGCCCGGCTGCGACCCGCTCGCGAGCATCAGGCTGACCAGGAAGCGCAACCGCTTCACCCTCGCCGCGGTGCTGCAGGCTGCCCGCGTCGGCCCCGACATCAAGCGTGCGCGCGTGGCGCTTCCCAAGCGCCTGCGCGCCGGACGCAGCGCCCCGAGCATCCGCGTGAACGGCAAGGCCATGAAGACGAAGCGGGCGCGCGGCGCGATCCGGCCCAAGCTCGGCAAGGGCGCCCGCCGCGTCAAGATCGTCTGGCGCGGCCTGCGGCGCACCAAGGGCAAGCTCCCCCGCACCGTGGTGGTGCCGGTCACGATGACCGACACCCGCGGGAAGCGCACGCGGCTGCGCGTGCGCGTGAAGGTCGAGCGAGGCTAGGGCCTCTATCCTTTCGACCGATTGGGGAGTCGTCTAATGGCAAGACGCCAGCCTCTGGAGCTGGTTATCGGGGTTCGAGTCCCTGCTCCCCAGTAGGGCCGCTCAGGCCGCCGGACTCAGCCTCAAGCGCGCCGGCAGCAGCGGCAGCACCGCGCGCTTGACGTACGCGCCGCCCGCACGCACCACCGCCTTGCGCACGAAGGCGGGCGGCAGCGGCGAGAACCCGTACTCGTCGCGGATCCGGTCGGGCAGGAGGGCGATCGTCACGAAGTTGACGGCTTCCACGAGCGGCCGGGCGGCCAGCGGCACCGGCGGGTCCAGCACGATCGTGCGGGCGCGCTCGCGCGCCCAGTCGGTCACGTGCAGCTCGTCGCCCTCGAGCATCGAGCGGCGGTAGTCGTCCAGGTCGGCAAGCGTGCGCGGCATCTCGTCGGCGCGCAGCCCGAACAGGCGCCCGATCGTGCGGTAGTCCTTCCAGTAGGCGGCCTGCTCCTCGCGCGACAGCGCACCGACGCAGGTGCGGTACACCGCCTGGCCCGAGTCGGCCAGCGTGAACAGGACCCACAGCAGCAGGTCGGGATCGTCCGCGCGGTACTCCGTCCCCACCGGGTAGGCCCCGGCGGGCTGGCGCAGCCGCCCCTTCACCTGCAGGTGCATGCCGCGCACGCCCCGTGCGACCCGGTTGGCGTCGTCGCGCGAGCCGAAGCCGATCGTGTGCAGCACCGTGGCCGTCCGCGCCAGGCGCTTGTAGGGCTCGTCCAGCGCCGTCGTGTGCGCCAGCAGCCCCGCCACCGCCAGCGGGTGGGCGGCCTGCATCAGCAGCGCGCGGGGGCCGCTCAGCGCCACGGCGCGCTCGCGGTGCACGCGGCGCAGCATCGATGCGTCGTCGAAGTAGCTGGCCCTGGGGGATCGGCTCATCGCCCCACTGGGTCTAGCAGGCGCGCCGCGTAGTCTCGCGCCGTGGCTCAGTACCACGACGCTCCGGCTCAGTACCTGGCCCTGATGCGCGAGGCGCTGCCGCTATACGACCGCCTGCACGACGAGCTGGTGCTCGCCACTGCGGATCTCACCGTCGCCCGTCTGCTGGACATCGGTGTCGGGACGGGCGAGACGACGCGCCGCTGCCTGCAGGCGCACCCCGGTGCGGCGGCCGTGGGCCTCGATGCGAGCGCCGACATGCTGAAGGTGGCCACAGCCGCTCTCGGCGGGCGTGCGGAGCTGCTGCTCGGGCGTCTCGAGGACCCGCTGCCCGACGGACTGTTCGACCTGGTCGTCTCCGCCCTCGCCGTGCACCACCTCGACGGGCCCGGCAAGGCCGGCCTGTTCCGGCGCGTCGGCGAACGCCTCGCGCCGGGCGGGCGCTTCGTGATGGCCGACGTCGTGGTGCCGGACGCGCCAGTCGCCCGGCCGGCCCCATTGGACCCCGCGGTGGACTTTCCCGACCGCCTCGAGACGCTGGCCGCCTGGCTGAGCGAGGCGGGCCTGCGGCCCGAGCTGCGCTGGGCCGAGGGCGACCTCGCCGTGATCGCAGCCTCCGCCTGAAGCGGCTAGAGCGAGCCGAGGTCCGAGCTGGTGTCCGCCAGCTTGCCCGCGTCGGGCTTCGTCCGCTCGGCGATGAAGCGGCGCGCGTGCTCGAGGTCGTCGGAGCGGCCGACCGACAGCGCGGCGACCACGTGCCCCTCGTCCTCGTGCAGGAAGAAGGCCGCGAACTCGCCGCTCTCCAGCGAGCCGCGCACCACCACGTCGCCGGAGCCGGGTCCGACGTACTCGAACGAAGCCCAGTCGGCGAGGTCGGAGAAGAAGTAGGGGATCACGTCGTGCTCGACGCCCCGGCCGAGCATGTTCAGCGCCGCGGTCTTGCCGTGGTTGAACGCGACGTCCCAGTGCTCCAGCCGCAGCCGGGCGTTGTGGATGGGGCTCTCGTACTCGCACATGTCGCCGGCGGCGTAGACGCCGGGCACGGACGTCTCGAGCTGCGCGCTGCACTTCACGCCGCCGGTCTCCCCCAGCTCTAGCCCGGCGGACCGGGCGAGCATCACGTCGGGCATCACGCCGGCGCCCACCACGACGAGGTCGCAGTCGAGCTCGAGCCCGTTGCCGGTGACCACCTTGCGCACGCGGCCGTCCGAGCCCTCGAAGCGGGCCAGCTCGTCGGAGCCGTGCACCTCCACGCCGTGCTCCTCCAGCACGCCCTGGAAGAAGCTGCCGATCTCGCGGCCGAACTGGCGCTCGAGCGTGACCTCCTCCTGCATGACGATCGCGCACTTGACGCCGTAGGCCGCCGTGAGCGAGGCGGCCACCTCGCAGCCGATGTAGCTGCCGCCGATCAGGACCACGCGCCCGGCGCCCTCGGCGTCGGCGCGGATCGCGTCCGAGTTGCCGAAGGCGCGCAGATAGTGGACGCCGTCCAGCTCGGCGCCGTCGGCGCGGATGCGGCGCACGTTGGCGCCGGTGGCGATCAGCGCGCTGCCGAACTCGATCTCTTCCTTCGTGGACAGCGTCGCGACGCGCTCGGCGGTGTCGAGCTTCATCACGCTCGTGCGGGTCATCAGCTCGATGTCCTGCTCGCCCCACCAGCCGTCGGGCCGAAACAGCGCGTCCTCACGTGACTCCTTGCCCTGAAGGTAGCCCTTCGAGAGCGGCGGCCGGTTGTAGGGCGCGTCGGGCTCGCGGCCGACGAGCAGCACCGACCCGTCGGCGCCCTCCTCGCGCAGCCAGCGCGCGCAGTTCGCGGCGGCGAGCCCGCCGCCGATCAGCAGATGGTCGACCCTGCGGCGAGCCACTACGCGGGGGCGCCGGAGCGGTCGCTGAAGCGCTCGGTCACGCGGTTCTCGAGGCCCACGTCGAGCACCAGCAGCACTTCGTCGCCGGCCTGGACGACGGAGTCCCCGGTGGGGACGAACCCGCCGCCGTCGCGCAGCACCGAGATCACCAGCGAGCCGTCAGGCAGCCCGAGCTCCTTCACGCGCTTGCCGGCGGCCTCGCTGCCCTCGGCCACCTCGAGCTCGATGATCTCGAGCCGCTCCTCGGGCAGGTCGAGCAGGTGCACCAGGCCGTACTTCGGCACCTCGTGCTCGATCAGCCGCAGGATCAGGTCGGTGGCGGAGATGGCCGGCTTCACGCCGAGCAGCTCGAAGTGCTGGAGGTTGCGCGGGTTGTTGCAGCGCGCCACGACGCGGGTGACGCCGTACTTCTCGCGCGCCACCTGGGAGATCAGGATGTTGTCCTCGTCGTCGCCGGTCACGGCGACCACCAGGTCGGCGCGCTCGATGCCCGCGCGCTCCAGGATCCACAGCTCAGAGCCGTCGCCGTACTGGGCGCTGTGCTCGAGCTCCTGCTCGACGACGGCGAAGCGGTTCGGGTCGGACTCGATCACCGTGATCTCGTGCCGCTTGGCGAGCAGCTCCCGCGCCAGGTTCCAGCCGACCTTGCCGGCGCCCACGATGACCACATACATGGCTTAGCCGGACACTCCCTCGAAGCGGATCTGGCCGCGCACCGCGGCCTCGAGCAGCTCGATGGCGGTCTGGGTCGGGCAGACCGTCTGCAGACCCTGCTCCGCGTACCAGCGCGCACGTGCCGGGTCGAGCACGCGCACCACGACCCGATCGACGTTGAAGCGGCGCTTCGCGATCTGGGCGATCACGAGGTTCGTGTTGTCGCCATCCGTAGAGGCGACGAAGGCGTCGGCCTGCTCGATGCCGGCGGCGAGCAGCGCGTCGATCTCCAGCGCGGTGCCCTCGGTGAAGCGCCCGCCGCGCTCCTCCCAGCCATCGGTCTGGCCGCGCTCGAGCAGCGCAATCGCCTCCGCGTCCTCGTCCAGGACGGAGACTTCGTGCCCCTCGGCGAGCATCGAGTTGGCGATCGCGGACCCCACGCGCCCGCATCCCACGATCAGTACGAACATTCAGCTCCCACTCTAGGGGAGAACGCCCTCGCGGGTGCCTTCCTCGCCCGCGGGCGGCGCCGTGAGGAACACCTTGCAGGAGGCCTTCTCGATCACGTAGCGGGTGGTGTCCCCCACGAAGCGGTCGCGCGAGCGTCCGCGTCCCCCGAGGATCGCACCGCCGCGCACGCGGCTCGGCTCCTCCGCGGCGAGCACGATCGCCTCCACCCCGCGCCGGCGCGCCTCGGAGACGATCGCCTGCCCCACCGTGCGTCCGCGCACCATGGCGGTGGCCACTTCCACGCCCTCGTACTCCTCCCCGACCGCCTTCGCACGCGCGAGCACGCGCTTGGCCTCCTTCACGCGTTCGTCCGGCACGCGGGCGTCGATCGGCAGCGACATCGGGATCTCGAAGACGTACAGCGCCTCCACCACGGCCCCGCTCTCGTTGTCTTCGGCGTGCTCCGCGGCCAGCCGCCCGGCGGTGCCGACGATCTCGTCGTCGATCGGGTCGCCGAAGACCGGCACGAGGATGCTGCCGTACTCGACCGGCGCGCTCTCCTGCAGCGCCTCGGGAGGGATCGTGAAGCGCTTGGTGAGCGCCTTGCCCTGCGCGCGCCTGTACGCCACGTACATCGCGATCCCGACCGCCATCCAGATGCCGCCGACGATGCGCGCGCCCTCGTGGAGCACGATCACGCTGACCCACGCGAGGATCGAGAAGAGCGCACCCAGCGCAGCGGGCACCGGGATCGTCCCGCGGCCCACCTTGATCGAGAAGGGAACCCGGAAGGCACTCGGGCGGTCGCGCTCGCGGTAGCGCAGCACGATCACGGACAGATGCGCGATCGCGAACGTGAGCATCGCGCCGAACGCGAAGATGCCGGCCAGGAAGTCGAGGTCGTGCGGCACGGCAAGCGCGAAGGCGACCACCGCCGCCACCGTGATCGCGATGTAGGGCGTTCCGCGGCGCTCGTGCAGCCGCCCGGCGCCACTGGGGATCTGCCGGTTGGTGGCGAGCGAGTACGCCAGCCGGGCGATCCCGAGCATCTGGCTGTTCATCGCCACGATCAGCACCGCCGCGCCGGTGGTGCCCACCACGATGCGTCCGGCGTGCCTGAGCCAGTCCTGCTCGAACGCCGCCACCAGGCCCAGCACCGGCGCCTCGGCGAAGCGGCCCCCGAGCGCGGTCTGGCCGTCCGTCACCGGCTGCGCCATCAGCGCGGCGATCGACACGCCCACGAACAGCACGAGCGCCGTTCCGGACGTCACCAGCACCACGCGCCGCAGCCCGCGGCGCCCGACGCGCACCTCGCCGGCCAGCCCGGATGCCGCCTCCACTCCCACCAGCGCCACGGCGGCGACGACGGTGGCGAACAGGAAACCGTCCCAGCCGGGGGCGGCGCCCAGGTCGATCGAGTCCGTGATCGCCGCCGGATCCCAGTTCTGCGCGAGCGCGATCGCCGCCACCGCCACGAGCAGGGCGATGCCGAACAGCGAGAGCCGCAGGACGCCGCCGAGCCGGTCGGCGGTCAGGCCGCGCACGTTTTGCGCGGCGACGAAGGCCAGCGCCAGCCCCGCGATCACGACCTCGAGCCCGCCGTCGTCGAGGTCGTCCCAGAACACCGCGAGGTAATCCGTGATCGTGACGGCGCCGATCGCCATCACGATCACGTAGTCGAGCAGGATCGCCCAGCCGGCGACGAAGCTCCAGAGCTCGTCGAAGGCATAGCGGGCGAACGTCGACGCGCCGCCACGCTCCGGGTGCAGCGAGCTGCCCTCCACGTACGTCGCGAAGGTGAGGACGAGGAACATCCCGGCCAGCAGGAAGGCGACCGGCGTGAGCCCGAGTGCGTCGTCGGCGACGACCCCGAGCACCATGAACAGCCCGGAGACGACCGAGCTGAGCAGGATCGCGAACAGGGCTGGCTCGCCCAGCCCGCGGGCGATGCGGGCGCCCGCGCGTCCGGCTCGCTCCGTGCCGCGCTTCAGCTGAGAGCGCGCGCGGCCGGCCACGGCCGCGCGCCGGGCGCGCTCGTGGGCGCCTCCGGGCCGCGGCCCCCCGTCGTCCTCTGAGCTCACCGCTCGCCGCCGCGGGCGAGCCACAGCCGCCCCGCGCCGATCAGGGCAAGCATCGTGCCGAGCACGACGCCGAGCGCAAGGGGACCGCCCCCGCGCGCGAGCGTGGACACGACCATCGCCACGCCGATCGCCAGCAGCACGGCGCTGAGCAGCCGCGTGGACGCGTGATAGGCGCGTTGCACGGCCAACATCGTAGTTCCGCCGGGGGCCGGCTCAGCTTCCCCCGCGACTGCCGTCCACCCCGCGCGACGATTCGATGATCACGCGGCAGGGCCGCTCGCTCAGCACCGTCTCGAGCGTCTTGCCGAACAGCGACATCCCCGCACGCCGCGGAGGCAGCGACATCACGAGCGCCCGGGCGCGAATCTCGCGCGCCTCCTCGACGATGCGGCGTCCCGCCTGCCCGGGGCGCACCTTCTCCCAGTGCCCCGTGACCCGGCGTCCGCCGCGCACGCGCGCGGAGTCGATCACCGAGGCCGCACGCGCCTCCTGCTCAGGCAGCGGGGCGTCGATCGGCGAGTTCGGCGGCACCGTGATCGTCACCAGCACGTGGATGCCGCGGCGGCGGCGTGCGGCCAGCCGGGCGGCGGTCGAGACCACCTCGGGCGAAAAGTGGCCCTCCTCGAAGGCGACCAGCACGGACTCGTACTCGACCTCGTGCTCCACTGCCGGCTGGGGCGTCACGATCTTGACGGTCTCGGTGAGCGACAGGCCCTGCCGGCGCCGGTACACGACGTAGATCACCACGCCGAGCGCCAGCCAGAGCAGGCCCGACACGAACACGCGCAGGTCGAGCACGGTGGCGACGATCAGCGCGGTGCCGGTGCCGAACCCGCCGAAGAGCGCCAGGAGGGGGAGCTCGCGGCCCCTCACGCGCAGCGTGCCCGGACTGCGCCACGGGCGCTCCGCGTCCGGCTGGTCGATGCGCAGCTTGACCAGCGAGAGGTGCGCCATCGTGAACGAGAGCATCGCCCCGAAGGCGTAGATCACTCCCAGGAAGTCCGCCTGGCCGGGCACGATCGCGAGGCAGGCGACGGCGCCGAAGACGATGATCGCCACGTACGGCGTGCGGAAGCGCGGATGCAGCGCGCGCAGCAGCTCTGGCAGCTGGCGGTGCTGGCCCATCGAGTACGTCAGCCGCGACACGCCGATCAGCCCCGCGTTCGTAGCGATGAACAGGATCGTGGCGGCCAGGATGCCGACGTAGATCTCGGCGGCGCCGGACAGCGCGCCCAGGTCCATGTTCTCGACCACGCCGAGCACCGGGTCGTCGGCGTAGCCGCCCTCCTCCTTGGACTTGGCCAGCAGCGTCTCGCCGTTCTCGACCGGCATCGCCGAAAGCGCGATCGCCGGCAGGAACGTGTAGATGACCGCGACTGCACCGACCACGAGCCCGATGCCGCGCGGGATCGTCTTGCCGTAGTCGCGCGCCTCCTCGGCCATGTTCGACACGGTCTCGATCCCGGTGTAGGCGACCATCGCCACGGGGATCGCGATCAGGAAGTCGCCGACCGTCGGGGTGGTGCCGAAGTCGATCTGGTCGACCAGCATCTCCGGGTCGAGCACCAGGAAGATGCCGACGACCACCAGCCCCACCTGCGTGAGGAAGTCGGCGACCGCGAAGCCGACGTTGACCCCGGCCGACTCCTTGGCGCCGACGATGTTGACGCCCGCCAGGACGATCACCACGACGATGCCGGCGATGATGTCCCCCGGCGACTCGCCGAGCGGGTCCCAGAACACGCCCAGGTAGTGCGGGACGAAGAACGCCGAGATCGCGATCGTGATGATGTAGGTGAGCATCTGGCCCCAGGCCGCGAAGAAGGACCAGAACTCGTTGAAGGCGCGGCGCGCGAAGGACGACGACCCGCCGGCCTCGGGGTACATCGTGGTGGCCTCGGCGTAGGTGGCCGCGGTGGCGGCGAAGATGAGGCCGGCGATCACGAACACCACCGGCGTCATGCCAGCCGCGTAGATCGCGACGAGCCCGAGCGCGTAGTAGATCGAGGAGCCGACGTTGCCGTAGGCGGTCGCGAACAGCGAGCCCGTCCCGAGGACGCGCTCGAGCCCTCGATTCTTCGGGCGATACTCAGCCATGCCGAGCGGCGAGACTACTCTCGCCGGCGGCGCTTCAGTGGACCCGCACCGTGCGGGTCTGCAGCCGGCGGCTGCTCCAGCCGTCGACGCCCTCGAACCGGATCGCGACCTTCCACCGGCCCGTGCGCGGAAGCGTGGTCACCGCGCGGTAGATGCGGTGCTCCCGATGGCCGCGCACGCGCGCGCGGCGGCGGCCCTGGCGGACCGCCACCTCGACCTTGCCGCGGCCCTCGACCAAGCGCACCGCCACGGTCAGCTTGCGGCCGTCGCGGTGCAGCCGCACGCGCAGGCGTGCGCGGCGGCGCTGGCCCTTCGCCTCGCCCTGCGGCTGGCCCTGCCCCTGGCCCGTGCCCGCGCCTCCGCCCTGGGGCAGGGGCGGCAGGACGCCGCTGCCGCCGACCTCGCAGCGCTCCGGCGCGTCGGTCGGCGCGCAGGCGGCCGGCATCATGACCCAGCGGTTGCCGGCCCGGCCCACTCCCGCCACGGTCAGGCCGTCCATCATCAGCAGCGTCCAGTGCGGCGCGCTGCCCTTCCAGAGCGCCAGGGCCGTCTCCTTCGAGGGCGCGAGGGCAAGCGTCTCCCCCACCCCGCCGTAGACCGGCCAGCCCTGATCGGCGGCGCGCACACCCGGGTCGGCGTACGCCGTGTGGTCGAACTTGTTGTTGGCGAGCAGCCAGCGGGCGTAGGCGTCCGACGCCCGGTTGAGCGGCCCGGCCTGCTGCAGCGGCGCGCGGCCCAGGGCGGCCCGCTCCTGGTTGACGCGGTCGAGCAGCCAGCGCTCGTCCGCGTCGTGGGCGGACGCCGGTGTGGCGTCCAGCACCGTCGGCAGCGTGAACGTGACCGGTGTCGCCGGCACGGCCGGCGGCACGACGTACTGCACCCCGGCGCCCTCAGGCGCCAGGCTGCCGCGGGTGACCGCGACCCGGTCGCCCGGTGCGACGTCCAGAGCGAGGCGCCCGTAGCCGTTGGTGAGGCGGGTGCAGCCGGCCGGGCAGGCCGCACCGGTGAGCTGGACGAGGCTCACCTGGGCGATCCCCCGTTCGTTGACCACCTGCAGCGAAAGCGGCGCCGCGGCCGCCGCCGGAGCGGCGACCGCGAGCGCTGCAAGCGCGAGTGTGAGTGTGAGCCGCTTCGCGGCCGCCACCTACACCAGGAAGGGGATCATCAGCAGCGCAACGATGTTCGCCACCTTGATCATCGGGTTGATCGCCGGGCCGGCGGTGTCCTTGTAGGGATCGCCCACCGTGTCGCCGGTGACCGAGGCCGCGTGGGCCTCCGAGCCCTTGCCGCCGTACTCGCCGTCCTCGATCAGCTTCTTGGCGTTGTCCCATGCGCCGCCGCCGGCGGTCATCGAGACAGCGGCGAAGAAGCCGACGACGATCACGCCGATCAGCAGGCCGCCGAGCGCCTGCGTGGAGAGCAAGCCCACGACCACCGGGACGAGGATCGGAATCAGCGCCGGCACGATCATCTCGCGCTGGGCCGACGCCGTCACGATGTCCACGGCGCGGGCGTAGTCGGGCTTCTCGGTGTAGTCCATGATGCCCGGCTTTTCCTTGAACTGCCGGCGCACCTCTTCGACCACGCCGCCGCCCGCGCGGCCGACAGCCTCGATCGCCAGAGCGGCGAACAGGTAGACCATCATGCCGCCGATCAGCAGCCCGACGAGCACCTCCGGCTGGGAGATGTCGAACGAGGTGACGCCCTTGCCCTCCTTGGCCGCCTCCTCGCGCAGCTCCTCGACGAAGGCCGCGAACAGCACCAGCGCCGCGAGCACCGCGGAGCCGATCGCGTATCCCTTGGTGACGGCCTTGGTCGTGTTGCCGACCGCGTCGAGCGGGTCGGTCACGTTGCGCACGTCCTCCGGCAGATCCGCCATCTCGGCGATGCCGCCGGCGTTGTCGGTGATCGGGCCGAAGGCGTCCAGCGCCACGATCAGGCCGGTCAGCGAGAGCTGTGCCATCACCGCCACGCCGATGCCGTAGATCCCGGCCAGCTCGTTCGCCACCAGGATGCCGATCGCCAGCAGGATCGCCGGCGCCGCCGTGGACTGGAAGCCCTGGGCGAGGCCCTGGATGATGTTCGTCGCGTGACCCGTCTGCGAGGCGCGGGCGGTGGTGCGCACCGGCCGGAAGCGGGTCGACGTGTAGTAGTCGGTGATCACGAACAGGCCCGCGGTGATGCCGATGCCGACCAGCGTGCAGAGGTAGAGCTCGATGCCCGTGGGCGACAGGTCCGAGCCACCGCGCAGGAGCGAGGAGACCCCCTCCTTGAACGCGAGGTCGTCCATCATCCACAGCGTGATCGGGAGGAAGGCCAGCGCCGCCAGGCCGCCCGAGACGATCAGGCCCTGGTAGAGCGCCCGCTCCACGTTGCCGGCCGCGCTCCTCACGGCGAAGGTGCCGATGATCGAGGCGATCAGCGACACGCCGCCGATCACGAGCGGGTAGACCGCGACCGTCCCGACCTCCTGGAAGGTCAGCACGCCGAGCAGCATCACGGCGACCGCGGTGACCGCATAGGTCTCGAACAGGTCGGCCGCCATGCCGGCGCAGTCGCCGACGTTGTCGCCGACGTTGTCGGCGATCACGGCCGGGTTGCGCGGGTCGTCCTCGGGGATGCCGGCCTCGATCTTGCCGACGAGGTCGGCGCCGACGTCGGCGGCCTTGGTGAAGATCCCGCCGCCCAGCCGGGCGAAGACGGAGATCAGGGAGCCGCCGAAGCCGAGCCCCACGAGCGCGTCGATCGCGTCGCGCTCGTCGACGTCGGCGAGCGTCAGGATCCCGTAGTAGCCGGCCACGCCGAACAGCGCCAGGCCGGCCACCAGCATGCCGGTGACCGCGCCGCCCTTGAAGGCGACGTCGAGCGCCCGCGACACGCCGGAGCGCGCCGATTCGGCGACCCGCGCGTTGGCCCGCACCGACACGTTCATGCCGATGAAGCCGGCGGCGCCCGAGAGCGTGCCGCCGATCAGGAAGCCGATGGCGATCAGGATCCCCTCGGCGTCGGTGGCCTCGAGCGCGACGGCCAGCACGATCGCCAGCACCACGGCCACTCCGGCGATGATGGTGTACTGGCGCCGCAGGTAGGCGGTGGCGCCCTCCTGCACGGCACGGGAGATCGCCTGCATCTCCTCGTTGCCGGGGGAGAGGGACAGGAGCCAGCGCGAGGTCAGCACGCCGTATACAACGGCGGCGCCAGCGCAGACGAGCGCAATGATCACGCCCCAGTCAGTCAGGAATTCCAAGGGGTTTGTCCTCCGTCGAGTTCTGTCAGCGGGCGGTCATGCGCGGAGCGCTGGAGGCCAAGTCTGGGGGCAGCCTCCACACCGCCCGGAAAAGAGCGTCGGCAGTTTATCGACTCTCACCGGACGGAGGCTCCCGGTCACCGCGGCACCACGGCGCTGCCCAGCGCGGTGGCGCACATGTCCTGCGGCTGCGGCCCGATCCGCGGTATGGCGCGGAACAGCACCGAGCGCAGCTTTTCGAGGTTCTCCCGGAAGACGGCGAAGGCCGAGTCGGCGGAGACCGGCGCCGCCCCCTCGAGGCCGACGTCGTAGTCCGTGACGAGCGAGATGTTGGCGTAGCAGAGCTCCAGCTCGCGGGCCAGCCAGCACTCCGGGTACTGCGTCATGTTGACCACGTCGAACCCGCTGCGGGCGTACCAGCCCGACTCGGCGCGGGTGGAGAAGCGCGGCCCCTGGATCACCACGACCGTGCCGCCCTGCACCACCGGCACGCCCTCCTCGGTGGCCGCCTCGGCGAGCACCGCCGAGAGGTCGGCGCAGTAGGGGTCGGCGGCGGACACGTGCGTGGTCTCCGGCCCGTCGTAGAAGGTGCTCTCGCGCGCCTGCGTGCGGTCCACGAACTGGTCGCAGAGGACGAACGTGCCGGGCACCAGGTCGGGCTTCAGCGACCCGCAGGCGGACGGTCCGACGAGCCTGCGCACCCCCACCTCGCGCATCGCCCAGACGTTCGCGCGGTAGTTGATCCGGTGCGGGGGCAGCGTGTGCTCGTCGCCGTGGCGCGGCATGAACGCGACCTCCTGGCCCTCGATGCGACCCACCCGCACCGGCGCCGATGGACGCCCGTAGGGAGTGGCGACCGGGACCTCCTCGACGTCGTCGAGGAAGCGGTAGAAGCCAGACCCCCCGAAGACCCCGATCACGACCCGGGCGGCGTCCAGATCTGAGAGCGCGCCTCGGCGCGCTGTTCCGTCTCCTTCACGTAGAGCATCTGCACCTGGGAGAGTGCATCCTTGATCGGACCGACCGCTTCCTCGGGGCACAGCGGCAGCAGCTCGCGCGCGGCGTCGATGGCCTCCTTCGCCTTGGGCGCGTTCTTGTGCTCCTTCTCGGTCAAGCGGATGCCGGCCAGGTTTACCAGCGAGGCCACCGTGCTGACCAGCACCTCCTCCACCTCCGGCAGGCGGGGCTCCTGCTCGCTCACGCGTTCACCTCCTCGGCCGCATAGGTGCGCTGGGTCTCCGCCACTTCGGCCGTGAACACCTCCTCGATCGAGGCTCCCTGGGCGAGCGCGCGGCGCTGGCGCTGGGCGCCGTTTCGCTCCGGCAGCGTGACGTCGATGCCGAGCTCCGTGCGCGCCGGGGCCGTCCAGGCCATCAGGCGCTCGCCCACCGCGGCCGCGGGATACTCCTCGCGCAGCGGCAGGTCGATCAGCTTGCCGTCGAGGCCGTAGCGGATCGCGCGCCAGAAGTTCTCCTCGATCAGGCGCGGCGGCAGGTCCTCGTGCGGCACGCCCTCGTCATGGTCGAGCGCCGCCTGGGCGATGCACGCGGTGATCAGCCCCTCGAGCGCGGTGGAGTCCGCGGCGCTCGTCTGGGCGTCGCAGATGCGCAGCTCGACAGTGCCGTAGGAGTGGTGCGGGCGGACGCTCCACCAGATCTGGGTCTGCTCGACGATCGAGTTCGTCGCGACCAGGAAGTCCACGTAGTCCGCATAGCCGGTCCAGCCGCCGAAGGGATCCGGGATGCCGCAGCGCGGGAAGCTCTTCGTGAAGATCTGCGAGCGCGCGGAGTGGAGGCCGGAGTTGCGCCCGTCGAGGAACGGGGAGTTGGCGGACAGCGCCAGCAGCTCGGGCAACACGGGCCGCAGTCGGTCGCACACCTTGATCGCGCGGTCCGCGCCGCGCACGCCCACGTGGACGTGCAGCGAGAACGTGTTGTTGCGCCACGCGACGTACTGCAGGTCGTCGGCGACCCGGCGGTAGTGGTCGGTGTCGATGATCTGCTGCTCCTGCCAGGTGCTCCACGGGTGCGTGCCGGTCGCCGCGAGCAGCGCGCCGTGGTCGGCCGCCAGCCGGAACAGGCGGCTGCGCGCCTCGCGCTGGCGCTTGATCGCGTCGGCGAAGTGCTCCCCCCTGCCCGACCGGATCTCGATCTCGGACTTGATCAGCTCGCCCGCGACCGACTCGCCCAGCACCGGGTCGGAGGCCGCGGCGTCGCGCAGCTCCTCGAAGCGGTGGTCCAGCGAGAGCGTGTGCGGATCGAGGATCGCGAACTCCTCCTCGATTCCGACCGTGAAGTCCCTTGAGGCCTCGAACGCCTCATGGACGCGGGCCATGTCGAGCATCAGGTCAGGTAGAAGTAGAGCGCGTAGAGCAGGTCGACCGCGGGACTCGAGGTGTGGACCGTCACCTCGGGTGGCACCTGGAGCAGCGCCTCCGAGTAGTTGAAGATGATCTTCACGCCCGCCTTGACAAGGTCGTTGGCGACCTCCTGGGCGGCCCCCGTGGGCACCGCGAGCACGCCGACGACGACGTCCTCCTCGCGGATCACCTTCTCGAGGTCCTCGTAGCGGCGGACGGTGAGGTTGTCGCTGACGTTCTGCCCGACCTTCGACGGGTCCTTGTCGAACAGCGCGACGACGCGAAAGCCGTGGTCGGCGAAGATGTCCGAGCCGGCGATCGCCTGGCCCAGGTTGCCCGCTCCGAACAGCACGATGTTGTGCTTGCCGGTGGTGCGCAGGATCTTGCGGATCTGCGACACGAGCGAGTCGACGTTGTAGCCGACACCGCGCTTGCCGAACTTGCCGAAGCCGGACAGGTCGCGGCGGATCTGGGTGGAGTTGACGTGCGTGTAGTCCGCCAGCTCCTGCGACGAGATCGTCTCGCGGCCCATCTTCTTGGCCTGCGTGAGGACCTGGAGGTACCGCGACAGGCGCGCGGCGACACCGAGCGATAGACGCTCCACCGTGCCGTCCTGCACCCCGGTCCCGCCCGTCACGGGCTCGCGAAAGCTCACGCGGTCCACTCTATCGAGCCGAACTTTCAGGGCGTCCGCGTCGATGAAGAGCTCGAATACCTCCTCGCCGTCGATCTCCAGGACCGGAATGCGCTCGCCGTAGCGCCGGTGGAGGACCGGGTCGAGGGTGATGTCCACCTCCTCGAGCGCGACGTCGCGGCCGGCACGCGCCAGCTCCACGGCGGCCCGCGCGTCCTCGCACAGGTGGCAGCCGGGCTTGCCGTACAGGGTCAGGACGGACACGGATGGCACTCTACGTCCGTGGAGCACATCGAACTGATCCTGTTCGGGATGCTCGTGGCGATCGCCGCCCTCGCGGTGCTCGCCCGCCTGATCGGCGTGCCCTATCCGATCACGCTCGTGGTCGGCGGCTCGGCGATCGGGTTCCTGCCCGGCGTGCCCGAGGTGGCGCTGGACCCGGACCTCGTGCTGCTGATCTTCCTGCCGCCGCTCCTGTACGGGGCGGCGCTGTTCACCTCGCTGCGAGACCTGCGCCGCAACGCGCGCCCGATCGCCCTGCTCTCGGTCGGCGTGGTGTTCGCCACAATGGGGATCGTCGCCGTCGTGGCGCACCAGGTGATCGGCCTGGGCTGGGGCGAGTCCTTCGTGCTCGGGGCGATCGTCTCGCCCACCGACGCGGTCGCCCCCGCCGAGATCATGCGCAAGGTGGGCGCCCCGCGGCGCCTGCTGACGATCGTCGAGGGCGAGAACCTCACAAACGACTGGACGGCCCTGGTGCTCTACCGCTTCGCGGTCGCCGCCGTGGTCACCGGCGGCTTCTCGTTCGGCGAGGCCAGCCTGCGCTTCGTCGTCAACGGCGTGGGCGGGCTGCTGGTCGGCCTCGCCGTGGGCTGGGTCATCAAGCAGGTCCGCAGCCGCGTGAACGACCCCCCGACCGAGATCACCATCTCGATCCTGAGCGGATACGCGGCCTACCTGCCCGCCGAGGAGCTCGGACTCTCTGGGGTGATCGCCGCGGTGACGGTCGGGATCTACGTCGGCTGGCACACCCCGCAGCTGACCACGGCGATCATGCGCATCCAGATCGTCTCGATCTGGGAGATCCTGCTGTTCCTGCTCAACGCGGTGCTGTTCCTGCTGATCGGGCTCCAGCTGCCGTCGGTGATCGACGACGTCGCGGGGTACTCCGCCGGGGAGCTGATCGGCTGGGGCCTGCTGATCAGCGCCGTCGTGATCGTCGTGCGGCTGGGGTGGCAGTTCACCGTGCCCTACCTGCTGCGCGCGATCGACCGGCGCCCCCAGCAGCGGGAGCGCCGCACGAGCCCGCGCGAGCGCCTGATCGTCGGCTGGGCCGGGATGCGCGGGGCCGTCTCCCTCGCCGCGGCCCTGGCCCTCCCGCTGGAGACCGACGCGGGCGGCCCGTTCCCCGACCGTGAGCTGATCATCCTGGTGGCCTACGTGGTGATCCTGGTCACGCTCGTCGGCCAGGGCCTCACGCTCGGCCCGCTGATCGCCCGCCTGCGCGTGGACGACGACGGCTCCGAGGATCGCGAGGAGGTGGCCGCGCGGATAGCGCTCGCGGAGGCCGCGCTGGCGCGCCTCGAGGAGCTGCGCGGCGCCGACTGGGTGCTCGAGGACACCATCGATCGGGTGCGCGGCGTGTACGACTACCGGCGCCGCCGCTTCGCAGCGCGGGAGGACGGCGACGGCGACCACTACGAGGAGCGCAGCGGCGCCTACACGCGCCTGATGTACGAGCTGTTCGACGCCCAGCGCGAGCAGCTGACGGGTATGCGCAACGGCGGCGACATCTCGGACGAGGTGCGGCGCAGGGTCGAGCGCGAGCTCGACCTCGAGGAGTCGCGCCTGGCCTGAGGGCTAGGGTCCGGCGCGTGCCGACGATCACCCGACTCGACCACAGCGTCATCGCCGTCTCCGACTGGGAGGTGTCGAATCGCTTCTACCGCGACGTGCTCGGCGCGGAGCTCGTGCCGGCCGGCGAGGGGCACGTGGCGTACCGGCTGGGAGACACCCAGCTGAACGTGCACGGGCCGAACACCGACCTGTCGGAGAACGTCGCCCGCCTGCCCGTCCGCCCGGGCAACAGCGACCTGTGCTTCGTCTGGCCGGGACCGATCGAGGAGGCGATAGCGCACCTCGGGCGCCAGGGCGTGGAGATCGAGACTGGCCCGGTCGAGCGGCTCGGCGCCGGCGGAACGGGGACCAGCGTGTACTTCCGCGATCCCGACGGCAGCCTGCTCGAGTACATCTCCTACCCGGACTGAGCCCGGCTCAGGCCAGGCGCGCGGCGGCGTCGAGCGCCAGGTACTCCGGGTACGGCAGCGGCTCCAGGAAGCGCGCGGCGCCGGCGATCATCGCCGCGTTGTCGGTGCAGAGCTCGAGCGGCGGCACCGAGACCGGCACGCCGAGGTGCTCGACCGCCGCGCGCAGCTCCGAGTTGGCGGCCACGCCGCCGCCGATCGCGAGCCGCTCGAGGCCCTCGCGCTCGAGCGCGGCGCGAGTGCGGGCGGTGAGCGCGTCCACGATGGCGCGCTGGTAGGCCGCGGCGAGGTCGGCCCGATCGGCGTCGGGCTCGTCGCGGAGGCGGTACAGCAGCGCGGTTTTGAGCCCGCTGAAGCTGAAGTCGAGCTCACCCGGCGCGCTGCGCGGGAACGCGTAGGCCTCGGGATCGCCCTGGCGCGCCAGGCGGTCCACCTCGGGCCCCCCCGGGTAGCCCAGGCCGAGCAGCCGCGCGCCCTTGTCGAAGGCCTCGCCGGCGGCGTCGTCCAGCGTCTGGCCGAGCACGGTGTACGAGGCCGGGTCGTCGACGCGTGCCAGGAACGTGTGGCCGCCGCTCGCGACCAGGCACAGGTAGGGCGGCTCGATCGGCTCGGGCCCCAGCGTGCTGGCGGTCACGTGCCCGTGCAGGTGATCCACCGGCACGAGCGGCAGCCGCCGCGCGGCGGCGAGGGCCTTGGCGGAGGACAGCCCCACCAGCAGGGCGCCGATCAGCCCCGGGCCGTGCGTCACGGCAACGGTGTCGACGTCGTCGAGCCGCGCCCCGGCCCGCTCCAGCGCGTCGGCGGTGACCGCGTCGGCCAGCTCCAGGTGGCGTCGCGAGGCGATCTCGGGCACGACACCGCCGTAGCGGGCGTGGAGCAGCCCCTGGGAGGCGATCACGTTGGAGCGGACCTCGCCGTCCGCGGTGACCAGCGCGGCGCAGGTGTCGTCGCAGCTGGTCTCGATGGCCAGGATCAAGCCGTGGCTCGCTCCGGCACCGTGCGCCACATGATGAGGGCGTCCTCGCGGTTGTCGTGGTAGTAGGCGCGCCGCCGCCCGGCGGCGCGGAAGTCGAAGCTCTCGTACAGGCGGATCGCCGCCTCGTTGGAGGTGCGCACCTCCAGCGTGTACTGCTCGGTCGGCCGGTCGGCCATCTCGAACAGGCGCTCCAGCAGCGCGCGGGCCAGGCCCTGGCGGCGCAGGCGGTCGTCCACCGCCACGTTCATGACGTGCCAGACCGTGTCGTAGCGCGAGCACACGAGGTAGGCGACCACGCGCTCGTCGATCGTCGCCGCGAGGCAGATCCCGGACGGCTTCGACAGCTCCAGCACGAACATGGCGAGCGACCAGGGCGTCGGGAACGCACGCCGCTCGATCGCGATCACCTGGGGCAGGTCGGCGTAGGTCAGGCGGCGGATCTGAAGGTCGCTGTTCACTGCGGCTTGGCGTCGGGTTCTCTCAGGTACTCGGGGAGGACTGCCTCCGGCGGCTGGTCCCGCACCGCCCGCGCCAGCTGGCAGACGTTGAGGGCCCGAACCACATGGGAGCGCGATTCGTCCGCGTCGACGCCTATTCCTGCCGCCTCGAGCACCCTCCGAAATCGTATCGACCCATCCCCGGCCGCCCGCGGCTCGACCCCAGCCTCCCGCACGCGCTCCGCCACGCGCTCGGGGGTTGCGGCGAAGGGCGGCCACAGCTGCTCGCCGCCTTCGCCGAAGAGCGCGGCGAACAGCTCCCCGCGGCGGGCGTCGATCAGCGGGAGCGCGAGCTCGGCGTCGATGCCCTGCGCCAGGGCGGCGAGCGACGACACCGGCCGCAGTGGCACCCCGGCCGAGCTGGCGAGCGCGCGCGCCGTCGCCAGCCCGATGCGCAGGCCCGTGAACGTGCCCGGCCCCACCCCCACGGCGATCGCGTCGAGCTGGCCGAACTCCAGCCCGGCCCGCTCCATGGCCGCGGCCACCGCGGGCAGCAGCTCGCTCGCGTGCGCCGGCCGGTCGGCAAGCCGCGCCGGCTCCGGCAGCACCTCGAAGCTCTCGCCGTCGTCGAGCAGCACGCAGGCCGCACTGGCCGGCGTCGAGGTGTCGATGCCCAGCAGCGCCACGCGTCTGCTCAGCCGATCGTGATCCGGCGGCGGTCGCCGCCCATGTGCTCGAGCAGCACGCGGGCCGCCACGCGCTCGAAAGCGGGCTCGCCGACGCCGGGCCATTCGACGAAGGCGACGCGCTCGGGGGTCAGGTAGTCGTCCAGCAGCCCGGGATCCTCGTCTGCGAGCGAGCCCAGCCGGTAGAGGTCGAGGTGCGCGACGTCGGGAGGGCCGGCCAGCACCTGGCCGACCGTGTAGGTCGGGCTCGTAACCGGGCCATCCACCCCGAGCGCGCGGCAGGCGCCGCGCACGAAGGTGGTCTTGCCGCTGCCGAGCTCGCCGCTGACCAGCACCAGATCGCCGGGGCCCAGCCGGGCGGCCAGCTCGGCGCCCGCGGCCTCGGTCTCGGCCGGGGACGACGACTCGCTGGTGGTGGCAGGAAGCTCCATATCTCCCGGCCCTCAGTCGAACAGGTTGATCTGCGGCGGCTCGGGCTCCGGCTCCGCGGCGGCGGCCACCGCCACCGGCGCCACAGCGCCGATCGGCACCGGGGGCGGCTCCTCGAGCAGGGCCGGCAGGCGGCGGAAGTCCTCGCGCAGCTCCTCGAGCGTCTTCGTGCTGCGCAGCGCGGCGGCCGGGTGGTAGATCGGGAACACGCGCACCGCGCGCCCGCCCAGCTCGTGCACCTGCGGCCGGCCGTGCACGCCCGTGATGCCGCGCTGGGAGCGGGTCAGCAGCTTGGTGGCGAAGTTGCCGAGCGTGCAGATCACCTTCGGCTCGATCAGCTCGACCTGGCTGTGCAGGTAGGGCTTGCAGGCGTCGATCTCCTCGAGCTGGGGGTCGCGGTTGCCGGGCGGGCGGCTCTTCAGCACGTTCGTGATGAACACGTCGGAGCGCTCGAGGCCGACCTCTCCCAGCAGCTGGTCCAGCAGCTTGCCCGCGCGGCCCACGAACGGCAGCCCCTGCAGGTCCTCCTGCTGCCCCGGGGCCTCGCCGACGAACATCAGGTCGGCGTCCGCGTTCCCCGATCCGAAGACCACCCTGGTGCGCCCGCGATGGAGCGGGCATCGGGTGCAACCGGAGGCCTCCCGGTAGAGCTCGACGAGGGCCTCGCGGCGCTCCTCTGCGCTCCGCGACTGCATGGCCCAAGACTAGGGGCCCGAGGCGACGGTATCCTTGTCCCGTCCGGCCGCTACCGACATCGGAGTGGACCGGCACCAGGATGGACCCGATCAGCAACACCCCCAGCATCGCCCACGTGGGCATCGTGGGCGCGGGCCGGCTCGGCACCGCGCTCTGCAGCGCCCTGCGCGAGGCCGGCGTCCAGACCGCCGGCCCTGCCGCGCGCGGCGAGGTGCCGCGCGGCTGCGACGCGATCGTGCTCTGCGTGCCCGACGCCGAGATCGGCGCCGCCGCGGCGACGGTCGCAGGCGCCGCTTTGCTCGTCGGGCACACCAGCGGCGCCACGCCGCTGAGCGCGCTGGAGCCGGCCCGGGCCGGCGCCTTCGGGCTGCATCCGCTGCAGACCTTCGCGCCCGGCTCCGCCGGCCTCGGCGCCTTCGCCGGGGCGGGCTGCGCCGTCGCCGGCGACACGCCCGAGGCGCTCGCCTTCGCCGCCGGATTGGCGCGCACGCTGGGGATGACGCCCTTCGAGATCGACGACCAGGGCCGCGCCGCCTACCACGCGGCCGCCTCGGTGGCATCGAACTTCATGGTGACGCTGCAGGCCGCCGCCGAGCAGATCGCCGCGGGCGCCGGCCTGGAGCCGCAGGAGGCCAGGATGCTGCTCGCCCCGCTGCTGCGCCGCACGCTCGACAACCTGGCCGAGCTCGGCCCGGAGCGCGCGCTGACCGGCCCGGTCGCGCGCGGCGACCAGGCCACGATCGACGCTCAGCGCGCGGCGGTCGCCGAGGTGGCTCCGCACCTGCTCGGCCTGTTCGACGAGCTGGTGCGCCACACACGCGCGCTCGCCGCGCATCAGGTGCCGGCATGAAGACGGTCCGCAGCGTGAGCGACCTGCGCGCGGCGCTCGCGCCGGAGCGGCGCGCCGGGCGCACGATCGGGCTGGTGCCGACGATGGGCTTCTTCCACGACGGCCACCTGGCACTGATCCGGCGCGCGCGCGAGCAGTGCGACGTGGTCGTGGTCTCCCTGTTCGTCAACCCGGCCCAGTTCGGCGCCGGCGAGGACCTCGACGCCTACCCGCGCGCCGAGGCGCGTGACGAGGCGCTGGCTGACACCGCGGGCGTCGACGTGCTGTTCGTCCCGCCCGTGGCGGAGGTCTACCCGCCGGGGTTCGACACCACCGTCACCGTCGGCGGCGTCACGAACGTGCTCGACGGCGCCCCCGAGCAGCGCGGGCCCGGCCACTTCGCGGGAGTCACGACCGTCGTGGCGAAGCTGTTCAACATGGCGGGCCCCGACGTCGCCTACTTCGGCCAGAAGGACGCCCAGCAGGCGCTGGTGATCCGCACGATGGTCCGCGACCTCGACATCCCGGTGCGCATCGAGGTCTGCCCGACCGTGCGCGACGCCGACGGGCTGGCGCTCTCGTCGCGCAACGCCTACCTCTCGGGCGACGAGCGCGGGCGGGCGCTCGGGCTGAGCCGCGCCCTGCGCGCGGCCGAGGCGGAGGTCGCCGCCGGGCGCCTCGACGCCGCGGCGGTGCTGGCGGCGGCCCGCGAGCAGCTCAACGCCCACGGCATCGAGCCGGAGTACCTGGAGCTGCGCTCCGCGGCCGACCTGTCCCCCGTCGAGCGGGTCAACGGCTCGACGCTGCTCGCCGTGGCGGCCCGGATCGGACGCGCGCGGCTGATCGACAACACGATTCTCGGAGGTGCCGAGTGAGGCGCACGATGCTGAAGTCCAAGGTGCACCGCGCAACGGTCACCGGCAGCGACCTGCACTACGTCGGATCGATCACGATGGACGCGGAGCTCTTGGAGGCCGCCGACATCCGCGAGCACGAGCAGGTCCACGTGCTCGACATCGACAACGGCAGCCGCTTCGAGACCTACGCGATCGCCGGTGAGCGCGGGTCCGGGACGGTGCAGGTGAACGGAGCCGCCGCCCGGCTGGTGCACGAAGGCGACACCGTGATCGTGATCTCCTACGCCGGGTACGACGAGACGGAGCTGGACACCCACGAGCCCATCGTGGTGCACGTGGACACCCGAAACGGGATCATCGATGTCAATGCCGAAGTCGAGGAGTTGCTGACATGAGCACGCGTCCCACGCAGCGGCCCGCCGTGACCCTGACCAAGCTCGGCGAGATGAAGGCGCTCGGCGAGCCGATCGCGATGGTCACCGCCTACGACTTTCCGAGCGCGCAGGTCGCCGAGGAGGCCGGCGTGGACATCGCGCTGGTGGGCGACTCCGGGGCGATGACCGTGCTCGGCTACACCTCCACCGTCCCGGTGACGCTGGACGAGCTGCTGATGCTCGCCTCCGCGGTCCGGCGCGGCCTCTCCACGCCGCTGCTGGTCGGGGACCTGCCGTTCGGCTCCTACGAGGCGACGAACGCGGACGCCATCCGCACGGCGCAGCGCTTCGTCAAGGAGGCCGGCTGCGACGCGGTCAAGCTCGAGCGCGGCGGAAGCTCGGTCGAGCGCACGCGCGCGGTGGTGGAAGCCGGCATCCCGGTGATGGGCCATGTCGGGCTGACGCCCCAGAGCGCGACGGCGCTCGGCGGCTACCGCTCCCAGGGCCGCACCGCGGAGCGCGCGTTCCAGGTCATGCACGACGCGCTCGCGCTGCAGGACGCCGGCTGCTTCGCGATCGTCTTCGAGGCGATCCCGAGCGCGGTCACCGAGATGATCATGCCGCGCATGCGGATCCCCGTGATCGGCATCGGCGCCGGCCCGGCGGCCGACGGCCAGGTGCTCGTCTTCCACGACCTGCTCGGGATCTACCATGGCCACGCCGCCCGCTTCGTCAAGCGCTACGCCAGCGTGCGGGACGAGATGATCAGGGGCGTGAAGGCGTTCACCGACGACGTGCGCACCCGGCGCTACCCCGAGGCGGAGCACGGCTACACGATGGCCCCCGACGAGATCGACCGCCTGCACGGCCTGCTGCGCGAGAGCACCGGCGAGCCCTTCACCGGCGGCTTCACGCTCTAGGGCCGCTCGGTGGCCGTGTACAGCGGGCACCTGCGCTTTTCCACGGCGGGCGACGGCGACGTCATCGACCTCACCGAGGGAGTGGCGACCATCGTCGAGACCTCGCGGGTGCGCATGGGCATCGCGTCGGTGTTCGTGCCCGGCTCCACGGCGGCGATCACCGCCTTGGAGCACGAGCCCGGCGGGCTCGAGGACCTGAAGGCGGCGTTCGAGCGCCTGATTCCGGCCGAGGGCGACTACGCCCACAACCGGCTCAACCACGACACGAACTCGCACGCCCACATCAGGGCGGCGATCGTCGGCCCGTCGGAGACGGTGCCGGTGCGCGACGGCCAGCTCCAGCTCGGCACCTGGCAGCAGCTCGTGCTGGTCGACTTCGACGACAGGCCGCGCGAGCGCACCGTCGTCGTGCAGGTACTGGGCTGATAGCAGCGAAACCCTCCGGGTAGCCCCTGGGTTAGGGCCTACGCCCACCCCTGCCCGAAGGAGAGGTACGCATGGCTCGTTTTCGCCGTTTCCTGCCGTCCCCCGCGATGGTCGTCGCCGTCGCCGCGCTGGTCATGTCGCTGGGCGGGTCCGCCTACGCGCTCGTGATCACCGGCAAGAGCATCAAGAACGGCTCGGTGACGACCAAGGACATCCGCAACCGGTCGCTGAGCGGAACCGACGTGCGCCGCGACGGCATCGGCGGCGGGTCGGTCAAGGAAGCGAGCCTAGGGCCGGTCCCGAGCGCCTACCTGGCGACCGGCGGGTCCCGCTTCGCGGTCGTGAACGCCGGCGGACAGGCCGTGCGCGGCCGCGACGTCAGCTCCGCCGCGCGCACCTCCGCGGGCCGCTATCAGGTGATCTTCAACGGCGACGTGCGCAACTGCGGCTACTACGCCACGGTCGGCGACGAAAGCGCGTCGGCGCCGCCGCAGAACGGCCAGATCAGCGTGAGCTCGCTGGGCTCGAACGTGAACGGAGTGTCGGTGCGCACGGAGAACGGGACCAACGGCACCGAGCTGGACCGCCCGTTCCACCTGATCGTCATGTGCTGATCGCGGTCGGGTAGTCCACGGGGCGCAGCACGCGCGCGGGGACGCCAGCCGCGACCGAGAAGGGCGGGATGTCGCGCGTGACGACGCTGTTGGCGCCGATCACGCAGCGCTCGCCGATCGTCACGCCGCTGGTGACCACCACGTTGGCGCCGCACCAGACGTTGTCCCGTACCCGCGTGGGCCCCTTGCTGACGAAGCCCTGCCAGGGCACGGGCTGCTCGGGATCGTCGAAGCGGTGCGAGCCGTCGGTGACGAAGCAGCCGTTGGCCAGCATGCAGTGGTCGCCGATCTCCACGAGCTCGACGGAGGCGACCATCACGCCGATGTTCAGGAACGTTCCGGACCCGATCCGGATGCGGGCGTCGTCCGGAGCCGTGAGCCACACGTGCGGCTCCAGCAGCGTGTGCTCGCCGACCTCCAGGCGACCCTCCCTGAAGGCCTCCAGCACGTTGCCGTGCACGGGCCAGCGCGCGAAGGCGCGGCGCCGCGCGAACTCTCCGTGGATGCGGGCGCGGTTCCACGGAAGCGTGTTGCGCTCGTACCAGCGCCACTTCTGCCACCACAGCCAAGCGTTGCCCACGCGCAACAGGATCTCAGGCTTCTCGGGCAAACGGCCGATGAAGGTGGCATGGATGCGCTCGTGGACCTCCCCAGCGCCGAGGAGTTCGAGACGCTGCTCGCACGCGAGGAGCTGCGCCGCGGCCGCACCAGCGAGTCGCTGGTGGTCGCCGTGCTCGACATCGACGGCCTCGGAAACGTCAACAGCCGCCACGGGGCGGCCGCCGGAACGCACCTGCTGCGCACCTGCGCCGAGGTGCTGCACCAGACCCTGCGCGGAGTAGACGAGCTGGCCCGCACAGGCCCCGACGAGTTCTCCGTGCTGCTGCACGCGACGGACTCCGAGAGCGCGACCGCCTGGGAGGAGCGCTTCGAGGACATGTTCGAAGCGTGCTCTGCCCACCTCCCGTCCGCACCGGTGACCTGCTCGATCGGGATCGCCGACAGCACCGAAGCGCCGACCCTGATGGAGGTGGCCGTCCGCGCCCGCCGCCGCATGGAGGTCATCCAGACGGTGCGCAAGCTGCGCCGGGCGCGCGAGAGCGGCTCGTCGCAGGCGGAGTGACGGCGCCGGTTCCTTGACACGCCCTCTCGCGGGGGCAGAGGATCACCCGCACCGGGAGCCCTGGCATCGGGCCGGGCTCGCAACCCCACTGCGGAGGTATGTACCTCATGCGTCTCTCCTTTCTGAGCTGGCGGCCCTCGCCGGCATTTGGCGTGGCATTCCTGGCGCTCGTCGTCGCTCTTTCGGGCACGGCGGTAGCCCTGCCCGGCAAGAACACGGTCGACTCCGGTGACCTCAAGCGAGGCGCCGTGAAGAGCTCGGACATCGGGCGCGGCGCCGTAACCAGCACGAAGCTCCGGAACGGCGCGGTAACGACCGCAAAGATCCGGAACAACGCGGTGTCCGGCGCGAAGATCAACGAGGGCTCGCTCGCCCAGGTACCCAGCGCGGCCAGCGCCGGCAACGCGAACACCGTGGGCGGCTTTGGCCCAAGCGGGATCGTGCGGTCTGCGTTCGCGGGTGACAACGACAATGCCCTTGTCGGCGTGAGCGGGACCGTCCTGACCACGACGATCACCGCGCCGGGCCCGGGCTTCCTGCTCATCAACGCCGGGTCCGACGTCTTCGGGAGCGCGGCCGACGCGCTCGATTGCTGGATCGAGGTCGACGAAACGCAGTCGCCTCCTTCCATCCGGACCATCGAGATCGATGGGGCAGCCAACTCGGAGGAGGACTGCACCACCGAGACCACCGTCCAGGTGGGGGCGGGCAGCCACAAGGTGGACCTGGAAGGCCTCGACGTGGCTCCCACGACGACGTTCGACGAGGCGGCCCTGCAGGTGCTGTTCGTGCCCTTCGGCGCGACGGGCTCGACGCCCTAGCCAGCCCGCGTCAGGCGGCGGCTGCGACCTTCGGGCGCGGCCGCCGCTGGCGCTTCTTCGCCGGTTCCACGATCTGGGCCAGGAAGCTGCCGGTGTGTGAGCCGGCGGCCGCGGCCACCTGCTCGGGCGTGCCCTGGGCGACGATCTGGCCGCCCTCGTCCCCGCCTTCGGGGCCGAGGTCGATGATGCGGTCGGCGGTCTTGATCACGTCGAGGTTGTGCTCGATCACGACCACCGTGTTGCCCTGGTCCACCAGCCGGCTGAGCATCTCCAGCAGCCGCTCTACGTCCGCGAAGTGGAGGCCCGTGGTGGGCTCGTCGAGGACGTACAGCGTGCGGCCTGTCGCGATCTTGCTGAGCTCCGACGCCAGCTTCACCCGCTGCGCCTCGCCGCCCGACAGCGTCGTGGCCGGCTGGCCCAGCCGGATGTAGTCGAGCCCCACGTCGTGGAGTGCCTGCAGACGGCGCTTGATCTTGGGGATGTGCTCGAAGAACCCGACCGACTCCTCGACCGTCATGTCGAGCACGTCGGCGATCGTCTTGCCCTTGAAGCGCACCTCGAGCGTCTCGCGGTTGTAGCGCTTGCCGTGGCACTGCTCGCACGGCACGTAGACGTCCGGCAGGAAGTGCATCTCGATCTTGATCTGGCCGTCACCGCGGCAGACCTCGCAGCGCCCGCCCTTCACGTTGAAGGAGAAGCGGCCGGGCTTGTAGCCGCGCGCCCGCGCCTCCTGAGTGCGCGAGTAGAGGTCGCGGATGTGGTCGAACAGGCCGATGTAGGTGGCCGGGTTCGACCGCGGCGTGCGCCCGATCGGCGACTGGTCGATGTTGATGATCTTGTCGACCTGGTCGAGGCCGCTGATGCGCCGGTGGGCGCCGGGCCGCTGCTTGGCCCGGTGCAGGCGGTTGGCCACCGCCTTGAAGAGCACCTCGTTGACGAGCGTGGACTTGCCCGAGCCCGACACGCCGGTGACGGCGCAGAACACGCCCAGCGGGACCTTCACGTCGATGTCGCGCAGGTTGTGCTGCGCGGCGCCCTCCACCTCGATGTAGCCGGTCGGGCGGCGCCGCTTCTTCGGCAGCGGTATCTCGCGCTCGCCGGACAGGAACTCGCCCGTGAGCGAGCCCTTGGTGCGCATGACGCGCTCGGGCGTGCCCTGGGCCACCAGCTCGCCGCCGTGCTCGCCGGCGCCGGGCCCGAGGTCGATCAGGTGGTCGGCGGCGCGCATGGTGCCCTCGTCGTGCTCGACCACGATCACCGTGTTGCCGAGGTCGCGCAGGCGCTCCAGCGTGCCGATCAGGCGCTCGTTGTCGCGCTGGTGCAGGCCGATCGAGGGCTCGTCGAGGATGTAGAGGACGCCGACCAGCGAGGAGCCGATCTGGGTGGCCAGCCTGATGCGCTGCGCCTCGCCGCCCGACAGCGTGGCCGCGGCGCGCTCGAGCGACAGGTAGCCGACGCCGACGTTGTCGAGGAAGCGCAGCCGCTCGTCGATCTCGCGCAGGATCAGGCGCGCGATCTGTCGCTCGGTGTCCGACAGCTCCAGCTCCTCGAGCCAGGCGATCGCGCGCTGTGCCGACAGGCGCGTGAACTCGTGGACGCCGAGCCCGCCGATCTTCACGGCCAGCGACTCGGGCCGCAGCCGGGCGCCCTTGCACTCCGGGCAGGGCCGCAGCGTCATGTACTCCTCGATCTTCTCCCGCGACCAGTCCGAGTCGGTCTCGCGGTAGCGGCGCTCGAGGTTTCGCACGATCCCCTCGAAGGTGGTCATGTACGAGCGCCGCCGGCCGTAGCGGTTGCGGTAGGAGACGTAGATCTTCTCGCCGTTGGTGCCGTACAGGAAGCAGTGGCGGACGTCCTCCGGGAGGTCCTCCCAGGGGGTGTCCATGTCCACCTCCCACTTGTCCGCGATCGCCTGCGTCATCTGCTCGTAGTAGTTCGAGGCGCTGGTGGACCACGGCAGGATGGCGCCCTGGTTGAGCGACAGCGACGGGTCCGGCACGATCAGCTCGGGGTCGATCTCCATCTGCGAGCCGAGCCCGGTGCAGCGCGGGCAGGCGCCGTGCGGGGAGTTGAAGGAGAACATGCGCGGCTCGAGCTCCGGCATAGAGGTGCCGCAGTGGAGGCACATGAAGCGGTCGCTGTAGGTGGTCACCTCGCCGCTGTCGACGTGCTCGACGTCTACGAGGCCCTCGGCCCGCGCCACCGCGGTCTCCACGCTGTCGGCGAGCCGCTTGCGCAGGTCGGGCCGCATCACGAGCCGGTCGATCACGACGGCGATGTCGTGCTTGTACTTCTTGTCGAGGACGATGTCCTCCTCGAGCCGGCGCAGCTCGCCGTCGACCTTCACGCGCGTGAAGCCCTGCTCGCGCAGCTCCTCGAAGAGCTTGCCGTACTCGCCCTTGCGGCCCCGCACGACCGGCGCCAGCACCATGAACTTGGTGCCCTCCGGGAGCATCATCACCTGGTCGATGATCTGCTCCGCCGACTGCGCCGCGATCGGGCGGCCGCAGTTGTAGCAGTGCGGGTGGCCCACCCTCGCCCACAGCAGGCGCAGGTAGTCGTAGATCTCCGTGACGGTGCCGACCGTCGAGCGCGGGTTGCGGCTCGTTGTCTTCTGGTCGATCGAGATCGCCGGCGAGAGGCCCTCGATCGAGTCGACGGCGGGCTTGTCCATCTGGCCCAGGAACTGGCGCGCATACGCCGACAGGGACTCGACGTAGCGGCGCTGGCCCTCTGCGTAGATCGTGTCGAAGGCGAGGCTCGACTTGCCCGAGCCCGACAGCCCGGTGATGACCACCAGGGCGTCGCGAGGCAGCCTCAGATGAAGGTCCTTGAGGTTGTGCTCCCGGGCGCCCGAGACGACGATTTCGCCACTCTGGATCAAGGGATAACGAGTGTAGAGCCGAGGTCGGAGCGAACAGGTGTTCGGAGTGCGCTAGTTGCGGCTTTCTGGTGCGAGAGCCAGCCGGCGCGCCAGCAAACCGGCCAGGAATCAGCGGGGGACCGGGGGCGCGAGCCCCTGGCGCTGCTGGCGGCCGGCCAGGAATCAGCGGGGGACCGGGGGCGCGAGCCCCCTGGCGCTGCTGGCGGCCGGCCAGGAATCAGCGGGGGGACCGGGGGCGCGAGCCCCCGGATGCCATCCCAACGCCAGCCCGCGCTACCGCCCCGCCCGGGCGTACACCTCGTCCAGCAGCGCTTCTGGGTCCTCGAGCTCGAAGTTCTCGCGCAGGTAGCCGGCGGTCTCCTCGCGTGGCCTGCCGTCCAGGGCCATCTTGAGGGCGAGCACGCGGGCGCCCTCGGGCGCCGCGGCGGGCGCCGCGGGCGGCTCCTCGGGCTCGGGCTCCGGCTCCGGCTCCGGCTTGCGCGCGGCGACCGCCTCCGCCTCGGCGATCAGCTCGTCGTCGGCCTCGGGGTCCACGCGCGTCGCCGGGTCCTCGACCGCGGCCGGCACGTCCGGCTCGCGCAGCGCGTCCACCTCCCGCTCCAGCGCGGCGACGGCCTCGCGGACGCCGGCGGCGAGCTCGGTCACGCGGTCCACCGCCTCGAGCGCCTCGGCGCGGATGCGCTCCGCGTCGGCGCGGGCGGCCTCCACGATCTCGGCAGCGCTGCGCTCCGCGGCCTCGAGGACCGCCTTCACCTGCTCGGCCGCGGCCGCGGCCGCCGACTGACCTGTCCGCTCCGCCATAGGCAGCGAAGCGTAACGTCCGGGCGCGCTACTGCTTGACCCGGAACGCGCCCCGCATGAACGGGTGGATCCGGCAGAAGTACGTGTAGGTGCCCGGCTTCAGGCTGGACGGGGTCTTCCAATCCATCGCCCCGCTCGCCGGTACCCGGGTGCCGAGGGTGTTCGACTCGAACTGCACCGCGCTGTCCGCGAGCGGGTACGCGATGCCGGTCTTGCGGTTACAGGGCGCCTTGCACGAGGTGATCGAGTGGTACAGGCGCCGGCCGAGGAGCTCCGCGTTGCGGAAGGTCGCCGACTGGCCCTGGCGGATCACCGGGGGCAGACCGCCCTGGCCGGCGAGGCTGAGGTCGCCGAGCGTGTACTTGAAGTCCAGGATGTCGATCAGGCCGCCGGACACGTCAGCGCCGTCGCGCAGCTTGCGCGGATCGGGCAGGTTGGTGCGCTCTCCACCGTGGTTGTCGTTCTCGGGCAGGTGGCCGTGCGTGGGCTTGCCGGGAAAGTCGACGCGCTTGCGGAAGGGGTCCTTGCCCGGCCCGCTGTCGGCCATGTAGACGACCATGATCCCCATCGACTCCCACCAGGCGCCGCGCTTGGTGTCATAGGTGGCGCTGGTCCAGAGCTTGTCGCCCGCCTTCACCTTCACCGCCCAGTCGGAGCGGGTGCCGGTCATGGCGACGTCCCACGAGACGGCGCCCGCGGGCTCGTAGTACTTGGCGTTGGAGCGGAACAGGTGGGCGTTCCTGCCGAACCCGCGCGGGGCGTTGCGCTTGCAGAGCTTGCGGGCTGCCGCCGACTTCTTGGCGGCGCAGCCGGTCTGCTTGCGGATGCGCGAGCCCTGCCGGCGCATGTAGAGGTCCGTGTGCAGGCCGCCCGGGTGAAGGTGGCCGGCCGTGGAGATGAGCACCCCGTCGCGGTCGACGACCCACTCGTTGTCCTTGCTGCCCCCGGAGTAGGCGGCTGGCTCGTCGGACGGGTAGGTGTAGCGGCCGTCGCTGCCAGAGCCCTTCGCGACGTTGAAGACCGGGTACGTCGAGCCGTTCTCGACGTCCATCCAGATCGGCCTGACCGGCTTGATCCCGCGCGCCTTCGGCGACGTCTTCGGGATGAAGTCGATCTCGTAGACCATGTAGACCTCGGTCGGCACCGGCGTGAGGTTGTGGATCATGTGGTTGAGGAGCCACGAGTCGGAAGCCTTGTACTCGTACCCGTAGCCCTTCGGGAACTGCATGATCGTCTTCTCCTCGCCGGCGGCGAAGAAGCGCTCCGGCAGGCCCGGCGAGGTGGCGTCCTGGCGCGACAGGTTGAGCCACACGCCGTGGTGCAGGTGGATCACCTCGACGCCCGGGATCTTCCCGCTCGTGTAGGTGAGGTCGGGCCGGATGCGCGTGATCCAGCCGTCCACGTCCGGCTTCTGGGCGATCGACTCGAAGCTGATGTCGTTCTGCCCGGGGATGACCTGGAACGGCCCGACCTTGTAGGTCAGCCGCTGGGCGCCGTTGGCGCCGGCGGACACCTTGACGACGGCGCCGGTGGCCTCCTGGCCGGCGGACGCGGCCGGTGCGAGCAGCGCCAGCAGCGCAACAGAGGACGCGAGCGCGCAGACGGCACGCTTCAGGGGGGCCGACACCACCTGGCCAGCTTACCTATTTGCGCGACAGGTGCAAATTTACGGGCGCGTACGCGCCGGTCAGCCGCGGCAGCGCGTGGGCCGCGACTTGCCCGGCTCGAGACAGCGGTCCAGCCGGACCGGAGCCTTGCCCGCGCGGATCGTGTAGCGCGTGAACGCCCCGATGGTGTTCGGCTTGCGGCTGAAGATCTCGAGCTTGATTCCGGCCCGCAGGAAGCGCTCGTAGTTGCGGAAGCGCACCGTGCCGGACTTCTTGACGCGCTTGCGGCGCTGCTTCGCGGGGCAGCCCTTGCCCTTGCAGCTGACACGCACGAGCGTCCCGCGCGGCGCGCGCACGGTCAGGACCTTGATGCGGGCGCCGCCGCTCAGGATCTCCCCGTTGAGGCGCACGACCGGGAAGGGGTTGAGGAAGCCGGCCCGGGCCACCGGGCCCTGCTTGACCGTCAAGGTGCGCTCTCGAACCGCGGCTCCGCCCGCGGCGTCCTCGGCCCGCAGGCGCACGATCTTCTCGCCCGCCGTGACGAACGTGTAGAGCACCTCGTCCCCGCGCGCGTCGTCGAACTGGCCGTCCCCGTCGAGGTCCCAGGTCTGCTGGCTCAGGTCGCCCTCGGGGTCGAGCGCAGTCGAGACGAACTCGACGGGGTCCCCCACCTCGGGACTGCGCGGGCTGTAGGCGAAGCTCGCGGAGGGAGGCGCGTTGGCGGCCACCGGGAGGCCCTGCGCGACGACCGTGCGCGTGGCCGTGCTCTGCGCACCGTTCCCGTCGGTGACCGTAAGGCTCACGGTCTTGAAGCCGGGATCGGCGTACGGATGCGCAGGGTTGCGCAGGCTCGAGCTGGAGCCGTCGCCGAAGTTCCAGCTGTACGAGGTGATCGCGCCATCGGCGTCGTCCGACTCGGAGGCGAACTTCACCTCCTGCCCGATGACCGGCAGCAGCGGCGACCAGGAGAAGCCGGCGGACGGGATGGCGTTGACGTTGATGAAGTCTGGGATGGTGGTGACGTCGCCGACGCCGTTCCTGAGCGTCATCGAGACCACCTGCAGCCCGTGCGTGACGAAGGCGTGCGTCGCCGTCGGCCCCGTTGCACTGGCGCCGGGGAAGCTCCAGCTGACCGTGCGCGCCTCGACGCCGACGTCGGCGTCGCCCCAGTCGACGCCACCGAGGTCAGCCGTGAACCCGACCGCCTGGCCGGTGTTGGGAACCACCGGCGCCCACGTGAAGTCGCCGCCCGTCGGCGCCACCGCCCCGGCGCTCGGCGCGAGCGCCAGCGACGTCAGCGCAGCGGCAAACGCGATAGCGGCTGCGCGGCGGAGAGCCGTGCTGCGTGGGGCGGTCTCTGACAAGGGGCGGGCGGCGAGTCGGGGAAGGTCCGCCAGGGAGATTTATCAGAGAACGGCGCCGCCCGCTCAGGCGCTTGCTTCCGCCTCTTCGAGCTCGCGCCTCAGAGACTTGATCTCGTCGCGCAACTTGGCCGCGTACTCGAAGCGCAGATCGTCGGCCGCGGCGAGCATCTCCTCCTCCAGCTCGACGAGCGTTCGGCGCAGCTCCTCGGCCGTCATGCCCTCGGTGTCGCGCCGGTTGCGGCGCCCGCGGCCGGCCGGGACCTTCGACTCCATCATGAGGAAGTCGCTGATGTCCGAGATCCCCTTCTGGATGGTCGCCGGCGTGATGCCGTGCTCCTCGTTGTAGGCGACCTGGATCTCGCGGCGGCGGTTGGTCTCCCCGATCGCGCTGCGCATCGCCGCGGTCTCCTTGTCGGCGTACATGATCACCTTGCCGCGGATGTTCCGCGCGGCGCGGCCGATCGTCTGGATCAGCGAGGTCTCGCCGCGCAGGAAGCCCTCCTTGTCGGCGTCCAGGATCGCGACCAGCGACACCTCCGGCAGGTCGAGGCCCTCGCGCAGCAGGTTCACCCCCACGAGCACGTCGTACTCGCCCAGGCGCAGGTCGCGGATGATCTGGATGCGCTCGAGCGTGTCGATCTCGGAGTGCAGGTAGCGCACCTTGAAGCCGTACTCGAGCAGGTAGTCGGTCAGGTCCTCGGACATCTTCTTGGTGAGCGTGGTGACCAGCGTCCGCTCCTCCGCCTCCACGCGCTTGCGGATCTCCTCCATCAGGTCGTCGATCTGGTTCTTCGTCTCGCGCACGTCGACCTCGGGGTCGATGATCCCGGTGGGCCGCACGATCTGCTCGACGATGCGGCTGGAGTGGTTGCGCTCGAAGTCGCCCGGCGTGGCCGACACGAACACCATCTGCGGCGTGCGCTGGAGGAACTCGTCGAACGTCTGCGGCCGGTTGTCGAGCGCGGACGGCAGCCGGAAGCCGAACTCCACCAGCGTCTGCTTGCGCGAGCGGTCGCCCTCGAACATGCCGCCGATCTGCGGCACCGTCTGGTGGGACTCGTCGATGAAGCAGACGAAGTCCTCGGGGAAGTAGTCGATCAGGCAGTAGGGCCGTGCGCCCGGCGCGCGGCCGTCGAGGATCCGCGAGTAGTTCTCGATCCCCGAGCAGAAGCCGACCTCGCGCAGCAGGTTCACCCCGACGAGGACGTCGTACTCGCCGATCCGCAGCTCGCGGATGATCTGGAGCCGCTCCAGCGTGTCGATCTCCGCGTGCTGGTAGGG
>JAXDII010000084.1:0-45016 GCA_034664085.1 Thermoleophilaceae bacterium | reverse complement strand
CGGGCCCCCGCTGACTTCTGGCCGGCCGGCTGCGGCGCCAGGGGGCTCGCGCCCCCGGGCCCCTGCTGACTTCTGGCCGGCCGGCTGCGGCGCCCGGGGGCTCGCGCCCCCGGACCCCCGCTGATTCCCGGCCGCGCCCGATGGCATCCAGGGATGGCATCCGGGGGCTCGCGCCCCCCGCCCCCCGCTGATTCCTGGCCGCCCCCGATGGCATCCGGGGATGGCATCCGGGGGCTCGCGCCCCCGGCCCCCCGCCTTCGCGCGGGCCTCCCGGCCGGCGGTGGGCGGCAAACGTCGCGCATATGACGCAAAACACAGCCCACCACCCATGTGCCGGGCCCGCTCCTGGCTAGCTGCGTTATCCGAACTGCCCCACCGCCACCACGAAGCACGCCGCTCCCGCGAACACGAGCGCGATGCCGGTGGCCACCAGCCCGCGCAGCTGGGTCAGGTGGCCCAGCACTCCGAGCACCAGGCCCACCGAGAGCAGGATGAAGGACGCGTTCAGCAGGGAGCGGAGGTCGCCCGGACCTTCCTGTCCGAGCCCGGGCAGGTCCACCTGAGCGAGAAGCGTCATTGCGAGCAAGGAGGCGAAAGTATCCTTGGGGCGCATGACCGCCGAGTTCCAGACGATCGAAGAGGCTCGTGAGGGCCTGGGTGGAGCTGGCTACCTCGCCGACGAGTCGACCGCCCTGGTGTCCTTCCTGGCGGGCCGGCTCGGCAAGCCGGTGCTGGTGGAGGGACCGGCCGGGGTGGGCAAGACCGAGCTGGCGAAGGCCGTCGCGCGCGCCACCAACCGCACGCTGATCAGGCTCCAGTGCTACGAGGGGCTCGACGAGGCCAAGGCGCTGTACGAGTGGAACTACCGCAAGCAGCTACTGCGCATCCAGACCGAGGCGCGCGAGGCCGGCTGGGAGCAGGTCAAGGACGACATCTTCGGCGAGGACTTCCTGCTGGCGCGGCCGCTGCTGACGGCGATCACCGCCGAGCAGCCGGTCGTGCTGCTGATCGACGAGATCGACAAGACCGACCAGGAGTTCGAGGCGATGCTGCTGGAGGTGCTGTCCGACTTCCAGATCTCGATCCCCGAGCTGGGCCGGGTCGAGGCGCGCACGCATCCGCTCGTGCTGCTCACGTCGAACAACTCGCGCGAGCTGACCGAGGCGCTCAAGCGCCGCTGCCTCTACCTGTGGCTCGACTATCCGAGCGTGGAGCGCGAGCTCGAGATCGTCCACCTGCACGCGCCGGAGCTGGACGAGCGGATCGCGCGCAAGCTGGTGGAGGTCGTGCACATGGTGCGCGCGCTCGACCTCAAGAAGCCGCCCTCGATCGCGGAGTCGATCGACTGGGCACGCGCGCTGCTGCTGCTCGGCGCCGAGGACATCGACCAGGCGATGCTGCAGAAGACGATGTCGATCATCGTCAAGCACCGCACCGACCTCGACCTGGTGGCTGAGCGGGTCGGCGTGAAGCTCGGTGACGGCGGCATCATGGGCGCCCAGCGCGCCGGCTGACCGTGGGCAGGCCCGGGCTCTACGGAGGGATGCCCGAGCCGGCCGGGCCGCCCGGCATGGCGCCGCGGCTGCTGGAGTTCGCTGACGAGCTGCGCCGCGAGGGCGTGGCGGTGGGCACGTCGGAGCTGCTGGACGCCTTCCACGCCCTCGACGAGGTGAGCTGGACCTCGTCCGCCGACTTCCGCGAGGCGCTCGCGACCACGCTGGCGAAGTCCCAGGAGGACCGCCACGTACTCGACGTGCTGTTCGACCGCTTCTTCTTCCGCGCCGTCGAGCGCGAGGCGGTGCGGCAGGGCATCGCGGAGCAGCGCTTCCAGGGCGCCGAGGGCCTCGACCTCGAGGCCCTGCGCGAGCGCATCCGCGAAGCCCTGCGCGCCGGGGACGAGGGCGACATGCGCGACCTGGCGCGGCTCGCGATCGCCGCCTTCGGCCGCGAGGGCGAGGGCTCGGGCGTGATCGGCGTCGACGTGCAGCGGATCAGGCGCACGCTCGGCCTCAAGGGCGAGCGGCTCGGCGCCGACCCGCCCGACCCCGACGCCGTGCCGCGCGACGCCCTGGCGGAGTTCGAGCAGCTCGTGCGCCGCGAGCTCGAGCGCCAGATGATCGAGCGCACCCAGACGCTGCCGCCCGCCAAGCCGCTGCGGGAGTTCGACCGCAGCCTGCCCTCGAACCCGGCCCAGGACCTGTCGCAGGTGCACCGCGTGGTGGCCCAGCTGAAGCGGCGCCTGGCGTCCCAGGGGCGCGAGCACCGCGGCCGCCGCCGCTCGTGGCAGGTGGACGTGCGCCGGACCATGCGCGCGTCGCTCCAGACCGGCGGCGTTCCGCTCGATCTCAAGTACCGCCCCAAGCGGCCGCGCCGGCCCGAGCTGTACGTGCTCTGCGACGTGTCCACCAGCGTCACGAGCGCGAGCGTCTTCTTCCTGTCCGTGCTCCACGCCCTGCACGACCAGTTCCGCAAGCTGCGCTCGTTCGTGTTCGTGGAGCGGATCTCGGAGGTCACCGACGTGTTCGAGCGCGAGCGCTCCTTCGAGGTCGTCTCGCGCAAGATCGCCACCGACGCGGGCGTGGCGGACGTCTCGGGCTACACCGACTACGGGCGCGTCTGGCTCGAGTTCCTGGACAAGGTCGTGGACGACCTGGATCCGCGCTCGACCGTGATCGTGCTCGGCGACGCCCGCACCAACGGACGCGAGCCGCACGCCCAGGTGCTCGCGCAGGTGGCCGAGCGCGCCGGGCGCACCTTCTGGATCAACCCCGAGCCGCGCCTCTACTGGAACTACGGCGACTCGGTGATGTCCGCCTACGAGCCCTTCTGCGACGGCGTCTTCGAGTGCTGGACGACCACGCAGCTCGAGGCGTTCGTGAACGCGATCGCCGACCTGCGCGCCGTGTGAGCGGGCGGAGCCCGTTCCGAGGCGAGCGGCTCGTCCTGGAGCCGCTGCGTCCCGAGCACGCCGAGCGCCTGCGGGAGATGCGCCGAACCCCAGAGGTGGAGCGCTGGTGGCATCCGGCCGAGCCCGACTGGCCGCTGGACCCGCAGGACGACGTGGACGAGCGCTTCGTGATCGTGGTCGGCGGACAGGTGGCCGGGTTCCTCCAGTTCGCCGAAGAGCGCGACCCGGATGCCCGCCACGCGGACGTCGACATCTTCCTGGCGCCGGAGCACCAGGGCCGTGGCCTCGGCGGTGAGGCGCTGCTCATGCTGGTGCGGCATCTGAGCGAGGAGCGCGGCCACCACCGCGTCACGCTGTCCACCTCGCCCGAGAACGCGCGTGCCATCCGCGCCTACGAGAAAGCTGGCTTCCGCAGGATCGGCGTGACTCACAAGAGCGAGCGCAACCCGGTGACCGGCGAATGGCAGGACGAGCTGTTGATGGAGCTCGTCGCCTAGGCGGGATGCCCCCAAACCGCGGATACGGGCGCCAATGGGCTAAAGCCCGCCGCGCAGCGGCCCGATGAGACAGGTATGTACTCCCGCGCTAGCACGGCGCTGACTCGGCCGGTCGTGAAGGGTGCAGTTGCCGCCTTCTTCGTACTAGCCATCGCAGCCCACGCCCTCCACGCGCTCACCGGCTTCGGAGGCACGGGCAGCGACGCCTTCTTCTCACAACGGGTGTACGACGGCGTGATGGTCGCGGCCGGCCTCGTCGCCGTCGCGCGAGCCGTGATCGTGCGCCAGGACCGGCTCGCGTGGACGATCCTTGCTCTTGGACTGAGCAGCTACGCGGCCGGCGGCCTCTACTGGTCGCTGGTCCACGCGGACGACGTGACCCCGCCGTCGCCCACCGGCGCCGACGCGCTGTGGATCTTGTACTACCCCTGCGTGTACGTCGGCATCGCCCTGCTGATGCGCTCGCAAGTCGTGGCGCACCGGGCCGCCGTGTGGCTCGACGGGCTGACCGGGGCGCTCGCAATCGGGGCACTGGGCACGGCGATCGTGCTCCCGCGGGTCCTCTCGGCGTACCAAGGCGACACCGCCGCCCTGATCCTGAACGTCGCCTACCCGATCGGCGACATGCTGGTCCTGGGCTTCGTCGTGGCGGCCATGACGGTCGGCTGGTCGACCGTCGGGCGGGCCTGGTACTTGCTCGCCGCCGGCCTGGTCGTGAACTCGCTCGCGAACAGCGCGTACGTCTACTCGGTGGCCACGGAGACCTATACGCGCGGAACGCTCCAGGACTCGGGGTGGCTGCTGGCGGCGGGCCTGATCGCCCTCGCCGCGTGGCAGAGGCCCCAGGTCTCCGCCGGCCAGGCGCGCAGCGACCGCGCCATCTTCGCGCCGCTGGCCGCCTCGCTCGCGGCGCTCGGCCTGAGCGTGTACGGCATCCTCTATCACCTGACGCCGGTCGCGGCCGTACTGACCGTCGCCACGCTGTTCGCGGTCGTCCTCCGGCTGGCGCTGACGCTGACCGAGAACCGGACGATGCTGTCGCACAGCCAGGTGGAGGCGACGACGGACGCGCTCAGCGGGCTGGGCAACCGGCGCCGGCTGATGCCCGATTTGGAGGAGGCTGTCCAGAGCCCCGCCGCCACGCTGGTGCTGTTCGACCTCGACGGCTTCAAGAACTACAACGACAGCTTCGGCCACCCCGCCGGCGACGCGCTGCTGCAGCGCCTCTCGCGGCGCCTCGACCAGGCCGCCCAGGACCACCAGGGGACGGCCTATCGGATGGGCGGCGACGAGTTCTGCGTGCTGCTCCCATGCTCCGGAGCCGCCGCCGAGCCGGGCATCGGGGCCGCGCTCGTGGCGCTGTCCGAACAGGGCGAGGGCTTCATCGTGACCTCCTCCCACGGGGCCGTCTCGCTGCCGGACGAGGCGACGCAGGCGGCGCCGGCGATGCAGCTGGCCGACCAGCGCCTCTACAGCCGCAAGGGCGGCAGGCGCTCGTCGCCGCGCGGCCAGACCAAGGCCGCGCTGCTGCAGCTCATCGACGAGACCAACCCCGAGTTGGGCGAGCACGCGTTCGGCGTGGCGGCGCTGGCGGTGGCGACCGCCCGCCATCTCGGGATGGACGCCGAGGAGATCGACGAGGTCGGGCGGGCCGCGGAGCTGCACGACATCGGCAAGATCGCGATCCCGAACGAGATCCTGCGCAAGCCCGGCCCGCTCACCCTCGACGAGTGGCTGCTGATGCACGAGCACACGATGATCGGCGAGCGCATCCTGTCGGCCGCCGCCGCGCTGGCGCCGGTCGGGCGGATCGTCCGGGCGACGCACGAGCGCTGGGACGGCGAGGGCTATCCCGACCGCCTGGCCGGCGAGGAGATCCCGCTCGGCGCGCGCGTGATCGCCGTCTGCGACGCCTTCGACGCCATGACCAGCGGAAGGCCCTACCGCTCGCCGGTCGCCTTCGAGGCTGCTCTCCACGAGCTGCGCCGCTGCGCGGGCTCGCAGTTCGACCCGCGCGTGATGAACGCCTTCCTCGAGATCGTGCACTCCCTGTGTGAGCCGTGGCGCGACGAGCCGATGGCTGGGGCCTCCAGCGGCAGCTAGACTGCCACGCGACAAGCCAGGGGGGCTCGCGGCAAGGCGGGCTGAGATAGCGCCCCAGTAGTCCGGCGCTGACCCTTCGAACCTGTGGGGTAATGCCCGCGGAGGGAGCGATGGAGATCGAGGCAGAGGCTCCCGTGACGGAGCCTCTTTCGTTTCAGAACTTGACGCGGCGCTACGGCGCGGTGACCGCTCTGTCGGGCATCGGCCTCGAGCTGCGCGCGCAGGAACTGACCGCAGTCGTGGGCCCGTCCGGCTGCGGCAAGTCCACCCTGCTCGAGCTGGTGGCCGGGCTGCAGGAGCCCGACGAGGGCACGGTCAGCGTGCTGGGCGCCACCGCCCCGGCCGACCGTCGCGCGGCCTGCGCCTACATGCCCCAGCGCGACCTGCTGCTGCCCTGGCGCGACGCGCTCGGCAACGCGGCGCTCGCCCTGGAGTGCCAGGGCGTCGCGCGCGCAGAGGCGCGGCGCCGCTCCGAGCCGCTGTTCGAGCGCTTCGGCCTGGCCGAGTTCGAGGGCGTGCGCCCCGCCGGGCTGTCAGGCGGCATGCGCCAGCGCGTCGCCTTCCTGCGCACGCTGCTGCAGGGCCGCCCCGTGCTGCTGCTGGACGAGCCCTTCGGGGCGCTGGACGCGATCACGCGCGCCGACCTGCGCGAGTGGCTCGCCGCCGCGCTGGCCGATCAGCCACGAACGGTGCTCCTGGTCACCCACGACGTCGAGGAGGCCGTCTTCCTGGCCGACCGCATCGTGGTGCTCTCGCCGCGGCCCGGCCGGGTGGTGGCGGACTTCGAGGTGCGCCTGCCGCGCCCGCGCTCGGTCACGGGCACGTCGTTCGCCGAGTTCAAGGCCCGCGCTCTGGAGGCGCTGAAGGCATGAGGTTCGCGCTCGCCCTCGCGCTGCTGTGCCTGTTCGTGCTCGCCTGGCAGGGCGTCGCGTCGCTCGGCTCGGTGGACGACCTCACGCTCGCCTCCCCGGCGGAGACCTTCGATGCCCTGCGCGACGACTGGTCGCTGCTGATCGACAACGCCCGCGTGACGCTCGTGGAGGTCGTGCTCGGGCTGGCGATCTCGGCCGCCGCCGGCGTGCTGTTCGCGGTGGCGATGCACCTCGTGCGCCCGCTGCGGGACGCCGCGTATCCCCTGCTGGTGGGCTCGCAGGCGATCCCCGTCCTGGTGCTGGCCCCGCTGTTCGTGCTGGCCTTCGGCTACGGGATCGGGCCGAAGCTGGCGATCGTTGCGCTGATCTGCTTCTTCCCGATCACCGTGAACCTGCTCGACGGGCTGCGCTCCGCCCCGCCGGAGCTGCTCAAGCTGATGCACAGCATGGGCGCCTCCCGCCTGCGCACGCTGCGCTCGGTCGAGCTGCCGGCGGCCCTGCCGTCGCTGTTCACCGGCCTCAAGGTGGCCGCCACCGTGTCCGTCATCGGGGCGGTCTTCGGCGAGTGGGCGGGCGCCGACGAGGGCCTCGGCCGGCTCGTGCTGCTCGGCAACAACCAGCTTCAGACCCCGCGTGTATACGCGGGCATCGTCATCCTCACCGTCATGGCGGTGGGGCTGTTCGCGCTCGTGGCGTCGCTGGAGCGCCTCGCCTGTTCCTGGAACCGAAAGGAAACACCTGCATGAAACTCGTCCTCGCCCTGGTTCTCGTGGCGGTGCTCGCCGGCTGCGGCGAGAAGGAGGACGTGCTGGAGCCCTCCGGCTCCAAGAGCGTCGAGCTGATGCTCGACTACTTCCCCAACGCGGACCACGCGGGCATCTTCGCGGCCGAGGCGGGCGGGCACTTCGAGCAGGCCGGGCTGGACGTCGAGATCCGCCAGCCGCCCGACCCGGCGGCGCCGATCAAGCAGGTCGCGGCGGGCCGCGTGGACCTGGCGATCTCCTACGAGCCGGAGCTGCTGCGGGCCCGCGACCAGGGGCTGAACGTCGTCGGCGTGGGCGCCCTCGTCCAGGAGCCGCTGACCTCGATCATGTCGCTCCCCGAGGCCGGCATACGCAAGCCGGCCGACCTCAAGGGCAAGACCGTCGGAACGGCGGGCATCGACTACCAGTCGGCCTACCTGCGCACGATCCTCGACGAGGCCGGCGTGCCGCGCGACACCGTCAAGGAGCGCAGCGTCGGCTTCAGCCTCACCCCTGCACTGCTCACCGGCAAGGTCGACGCCGTGCTGGGCGCCTTTTGGAACTACGAGGGCACGGAGCTGCGGCTGCGCGGCAAGAAGCCGCGCATCATCCGCATGGAGGAGGCGGGCGTGCCCACCTACGACGAGCTGGTCCTGGTGGCCAACGCGGACGCCCTCGAGCGCGACGGCGACAAGATCCGCGCATTCATCGGCGCGCTGTCGCGCGGGACGCGTGACCTGCGCGAGGACCCCGACGAGGCGATCCAGGGGCTGCTCGACGCCAACCCCGACCTCGACCCGGAGCTGCAGCGCGCGGTCGTGGAGGTGACCCTGCCGCTCTTCTCCGCGCCCGAGGGCAAGCCGTTCGGCTGGCAGGACCCCGAGGAGTGGGACGCCTTCGCCGCCTGGATGCACGAAAACGAGCTGCTGGAGCAGCCGCCGGACGTGCGCGCCGCCTACGACAACGGGCTGCTGCCCGGCTCGGGCCTATGACTCGTCGAGGTCCAGCGAGAGCGAGTTGATGCAGTAGCGCTGCCCCGTCGGGCCGGGCCCGTCGGGGAACACGTGCCCGAGGTGGCCGCCGCAGCGGGCGCAGTTGACCTCGGTGCGGGTCATGCCGTGGCTGTGGTCGGCGTGCAGCTCGACCGCGTCGGCCACCGCCGGCTCGGTGAAGCTGGGCCAGCCGGTGCCGGAGTCGAACTTGGCGTCCGAGCGAAACAACTCAGCGCCGCAGGCCCCGCAGCGGTAGATGCCGTCCGCCTTGGAGTAGGTGTAGGCGCCGGTGAACGGCGGCTCGGTGCCCCTCTCGCGAAGGATGTGGAAGCGCTCGGGCGGCAGCTCCGAACGCCACTCCTGGTCGGTCTTCTCCAGCTTCTCGGCCATGCCTCAAAGGTACCGACGTGCGAGCGCGTAGAGGCCCGCCAGCGCCGCGTGCTCCCCGTAGGGGGCGAAGTGGACGCGCACCTCGTCCTCGGTCGCCCGCCGCCCGAGGCCGGCCAGCTCACCCACCAGCTTCACGTACGCGAGGTCGAGCGCGGGCAGCATGTCGTCGCGGCCCTGACCGTCGAAGGCGAGCTTCTCGATCGTCCAGTTGCCGATGTTGGGGATCGCGCGCAGGCGCGTCCAGGACGGCTCGTGCTCGGCCAGGTCGGCCCGGCCCGAGGCGACCTCGCGGGCGGCCCGCACGAGGGCGATCGAGCGCTTCGGCGCCAGCCCGCAGGCATCCAGCTCGGCGGGCGCGCAGCCGGCCAGCCGCTCTGCCGAGGGCGGCGCGAGCATCCCGGCCGCGTTGCGCGAGCCGAGCCGCCGCACGATCTGCCGCTCGATCCCGGCGGCGCGGCGCGAGTCGATCAGCTGCTCGCAGACCGCCCAGGCGAGCGCCTCGAACGGCTCGGGGCGCCGGCGCGGGCGCAGCCACGGCCTCCAGCGGATCACCGGCCCGACGAGCGGATCGCGCTTGAAGCGGCGGTGGAATTCCCGCAGGTCGTGGTCGGTGCCCAGCGCGAAGCGCATCCGCTCGACCGCGGCCAGGGCCACGGCTCGGCTGGGGCCCTCCGCGCGGAAGCGCACGCTCCCGCCGGCGACCCAGGCGCGCACCACCGCCGCCCCGCCCTCCGCGTATACGACGCGCACGAGCGTGCCGCCGCTGCGGCACATCACGCCGTCGCGGCCCGCGGTGGGAAGCCGGTAGGCCCCCACGGGCGCGACGTCCACTTCGACGACGGCGGCTATCGGTCCTTGAGCAGGTGGATGTCGACCAGGAACGAGCGCGAGGCGGCGACGTCGACGCGCTTCGAGCGTCCGCGACCGCCTCCGAGCCGCAGCGACTGCGCCGCCCGCGGACGGCGCAGGAGCCTCACCAGCACGAAGCAGGCCACACCGAGCAGGAACCCTCCGGTGGCGGCCACGACGGCCGCCGGCAGCGATGCCGGGCGGGCGCGTTCGATCGGGCGCGGCTCCGCCAACACCGGCAGCGGCCGCACCTCGGCCTCGTGCTCGGGGTCTGGAAGCGCTTGCGGCTCAGGCACCGGGCGAGTGTACCCGGGCGATCGGCCGGCAAGCTCAGAGCTGACGCTCGTAAACCCGGTATTTCTTGACGATCTCTCCGCCCATGGCCTTCATGGCGCTGTTCATCGCCTTGTTGGTCTCGAGGATCCAGCCCATCTCGCCGCCCTTCACGGGCGTCTGCTCGGCCATCTCGAAGTGCTCGGCGTAGAGGCCGGCGGCCACCCCGGTGTGCTGGTAGGCCGGCCTGACGCCGAGGAACCCGACGCGGCAGCGGTCGATGATGCGGCGGCGGCGCAGGTAGTGCCACCAGCCGAGCGGGAGCAGGCGCCCCTTCATCCGCTTGAGCACCTGGTTGATGTCGGGCACCGTGATCGCCATCCCGACGGTCTTGCCCTGCTCGTCCTCGGCGATCATGAACCAGGGCCTGTCGAAGACGATCTGCAGCTCCTGGGCGTACGCGTCCAGGTCCTCCTTCGTGTACGGGACGAAGCCCCAGTTCTTCGACCACGCCTCGTTGTAGATCTCGGCGAAGGCGTCCAGGTCCTTGCGCAGGCCGCGGCGGGTCATCTTGCGGATCCTGATGCCGTGCTTGGGCTCGAGCTGCTCGGCGAGGTCCCAGATGATCGACATCACCTTGTCGCGCCCGGAGATGTGCAACGACCACATCAGGGTGTCGACCGCCTTCTCGAGCCCCGCCTCCTCGCAGAGGCGCTGGTAGTACGGCGGCTGCCAGGCCTGGCGGATGAGCGGCTCCAGCTCGAAGCCCTCGATCAGCACCCCGCTCTCGTCGTTCATCGTGAAGTCCATCGGGCCGACCATGCGGTCGCGGCCGCGGCCGCGCAGCCATCCGGCCGCTGCGTCCAGCAGCTCGCGCAGCGCCTCGAGGTCATCCTCGACCTCGAGGAAGCCGAACATGCCCCAGGCGTTGTCGTGGAACTCGTTGAAGTGATGGTCGATCTGCGCGCTGATCCGGCCGACCACCCGGCCGTCGCGCCAGGCCAGGAACAGCTCGGCCTCGCCGTGCTTGAAGAACCCGTTGAAGCGAGGGCTCAGGAACAGGTGGCGCTCCAGCTTGAGCGGAGGCACCCAGAGCGTCCCGGTAGCATGCAGCCGGAACGGCAGATCGACGAATTGGCGCCTGTCCGCCAGAGAGCGGACCGGTCGGACTTCAACTGACACGGCGCGCCACCCTACATGCCAACCGCAATCGATCTCTTCGACAAGGCTCGCAGGCACGAGCGTCTGGAACAGCTCCGGGCGGCGCGGGAACACGACCTGATGCCGTATTTCCGCGTAGTGGAGGCGGAACCCGGGCCCGTGGCGCTGATGGAAGGCCGCGAGCGCATCACGCTCGGCTCCAACAACTACCTCGGCCTGACCGGCGACGCGCGCGTCAAGCAGGCGGCCCGCGACGCGCTCGACCACTACGGCACCGGCCTCACCGGCTCGCGCTTCATGAACGGCACCACGCCGCTCCATCTCGAGCTCGAAAGCGAGCTGGCCGACTGGATGGGCACCGAGGACGCGATCGTCTTCACCACCGGCTACCTCGCCAACACCGGCGCGATCGGGACGCTGCTGGACCCGGGCGACACCGTCATCTGCGACTCGGGCGACCACGCCTCGATCCTCGACGCCGTGGCGCTCTCGCGAGCCCGCGTGCGTCCGTTCCGCCACAACCGCCTCGACAAGCTCGAGCTGATGCTCTCGCGCGCCGAGTCCGACGGCGGCGGCGTGCTGGTGGCCGTGGACGGGCTGTTCTCGATGGAGGGCGACCTGGCGCCGCTGCCCGAGGTGACCGCGCTGTGCCGCGAGCACGGGGCGCGGCTGATGGTGGACGAGGCGCACGCCGTCGGCGTGCTGGGCGCCCGCGGCGCCGGCGCCTGCGAGCTGCTCGACTGCGAGGACGAGGTGGACCTGCGCATGGGCACGTTCTCCAAGTCGCTGGCCTCGTGCGGCGGCTTCATCGCCGGCCCGCACGACGTGATCGACTTCCTGCGCGTCCAGTCGCGCCCGTTCATGTTCACCGCCGCCGCGGTGCCCGCTGCGACCGGCGCCGCGCTCGGCGCGCTGAAGATCATCCGCTCCGACGAGGGGCTCGAGATGATGGCCCGGGTGCTCGACAACGCGCGCTACCTGCACAGCGGGCTGGCCGAGCTCGGCTACCAGGTGATGGAGCCCAACCGGCTCCCGGACGGGTCGGACCTGATCACGCCGATCGTCCCCGTGCTCGTGGGCGACGACTGGAAGGCCGTGCTGCTCTGGAAGGCGCTCTACGACGCCGGCGTCTACGTCAACGTGGCGATCTATCCGGCGGTCCCGCGCGGTGGCGCGCTGCTGCGCACCTCCGTGATGGCCACGCACGAGCGCGAGCATCTCGACCGCGCGCTGGCGGTCTTCGAGCGCGTGAAGGGCGAGGTGGAGGCGATGACGCCCCCCGACGTGGGCGCGCCGCCGGCCACCGCGCCCGAGGCCGGGGCGGACGAGCTCGGCTGACGCAGCCGGCGCCGGGCCCGAGTGGCAGGCACGCCTGCGCGACGGCGAGCCGATCGTGGTGCGCCCGATCCGCCCCGAGGACCGCGAGGACCTGGCCGACGGGGTGCGCCAGCTGAGTCCCGAGTCGCGCTACCGGCGCTTCTTCACCCCCACGAGCGAGCTGAGCGCGTCACAGCTGCGCTACCTCACCGACGTCGACCACCACGACCACGAGGCGCTGGTGGCGGTCGAGCCCGACAGCGGGCGCGGCATCGGCGTGGCGCGCTTCGTGCGCTCGCAGAGCGACCCTGAGCTGGCCGAGGTGGCGGTCGCCGTGGCCGACTCGTGGCAGGGCCGCGGCGTGGCCAGCGCCCTGCTGCACCGCCTCACCGAGCGGGCGCGCCAGGAGGGCATCCGCCGCTTCGGGGCGGAGATCCTGGCCGAGAACCGGCCCATGCTCGACCTGATCGACGACCTCGGCGACGTCAGGGTCACCGACCGCGACCGGGGCAGCGTCGCGCTGGAGGTCGACCTCCCGGACGAGGGCATCGGCGCGGCCCTGCGCGAGAGCCTGCGTGCCGCGGCGCGCGACCTGCTGCGCGTGCCTCACCTGTTCCGCTAGGCGCGCAGCTCCTGCGGCTGTGGCCTGCCGCCGCCGCGGTCTGCCCGCCTGGCGCGCACGCGGTTGGCCAGGATGCCGATGCCGGGCGGCGCGCCGCCGTCGGTAGCCAGCCAGGAGCCGGCCAGGATCAGCAGCATGCCCGCGACCGCGCCGGCCGTGAGCCGCTCGTCCAGGAGCGCCACACCGAGCGCCACGGCGATGATCGGGTTGATGTAGGTGAAGACGATCGACCGGCTCGGGCCGACCTCCGCAATCAGGCGGAAGTAGACGAGGAAAGCGACCGCCGTGCAGACGAGGCCGAGCACGACCAGCGAGGCCGTCGCCCCGCCCGACGGCATCTCGGTCGGGAAGCCGGCCACCGCGAACGGAAACAGGTAGATGGTGGCGATGCCCATCGCCGCGGCTACCGGGCCGAGCGGGTCCACGGCGTTCAGGTGGCGCTTGGCGATCAGCGGCCCCACCGCATAGCCGACCGTGGCGAGCAGGATGGCCGCCGCGCCGACCAGCTCGGCGCCGCGGCCGCCGATGTCGATCCCCACCAGCGCCGCCACGCCGGCCAGGCCGATCAGCATGCCGACGAAGCGGATCCGCGTCGGCCGCTCCTCGCGGTCGAAGCCCAGCGCCAGGAAAGCCACCATCAGCGGGACGGCCGCGACCAGCACCGCGGTCATCGACGACGAGACGCGCTCCTGGCCGAAGGCGATCAGCGGGAACGGAATGGTGATCTCGAACAGGGCGAAGATCGCCAGCCAGCCCAGCGGCAGCCTGCGCAGGGCGCCGGCCCTCCAGGCCAGCGGCAGCAGGACCGCCGCCGACATCGCCACGCGCGCCCATGAGACGAAGCCTGGCGTCATGTCCTCGATCGCCAGCTTCAGGAACAGGTACGGGATGCCCCAGAGGACGCATACGGCCGCGAACAGCCCCCAGCCACGCGGGCTCAAGCGACGGTCACCTCGGTCTCACTCGATCGTGTGAACCTTGAACAGGTTCGTGCCCCCCGAGCTGCCCGCCGGCAGGCCCGCGGTGATGCCGATCTTGTCGCCCTTGTCCGCCAGGCCGGCCTTGCGGGCGACCTCGGCGCACTCCTCGATCAGGTCCAGCGTCTCCAGCGGCTCCTCGTGCAGCTGGGGGTGCACGCCCCAGAGCAGCTGGCAGCGGCGCACGACCTCGCGCCGCGGCGAGAGCGCCAGCACCGGCGCGCGTGGCCGGTAGGCTGAGATCAGCATCGCGGTGGCCCCGGTGTTGGTGGGCGACACGATGCACTTCAGGCCGAGCTGGTAGACGGCGCCGACCGCGCCGAACGCGATCGCGTGGTACTGGTTGTTGGCCTGGGGCCCGCGCTCGGCGAGCCAGCGCCCGTAGGGCAGCTCGCGCTCGGTGGTCCGCGCGATCGAGGCCATCATCTCCACGGCCAGCACCGGGTGGCGCCCCACCGCGGTCTCCTGGGAGAGCATCACGGCGTCGGTCCCGTCGAAGATCGCGTTGGCCACGTCGGCCACCTCGGCGCGCGTGGGCCGCGTGGAGTGCACCATCGACTCGAGCATCTGGGTCGCCGTGATCGTCGGCTTGGCGCGGCGCCCCGCCACCGCCAGCAGCCGCTTCTGCACGAGCGGCACCTCCTCGATCGGCAGCTCGATGCCGAGGTCGCCGCGGGCGATCATGATGCCGTCCGCCGCGTCGACGATCTCCTCGCCGTTGGCCGCCGCCTGGGGCTTCTCGATCTTGGCGATCAGCGGCACCTCGACGCCGCGCTCCGCCAGGTGCTCGCGCACCGGGTCGAGGTCCTCCCGGCGCCGCACGAACGACAGCGCGAAGTAGTCGAGGCCCATCTCCAGCCCGAGGTCGATCAGGGCGATGTCCTCGGCGCTGACGGCTGGGAGCGACACCGTGACGTTGGGCAGGTTGAGCCCCTGGCGCGAGGCCACGCTGCCGCCGACCTCGACCTTCGTGATCACCTCTTCGTTGGCGATCGTCTCGACGCGCAGCCGCACGGCGCCGTCGGCGAGGTAGCAGACGTCACCCTCGTCGACCAGCTCCGAGAAGCCCTGCCAGGCGACCGGAAGGCGCTGGGAGGTGCCCTCGACCTCCGCCGGAGTCAGCACCACGCTCGTCCCGCGGCCGAGCTCGGCGACGCCGCCGGCCACCGGGCCGATGCGCAGCTTGGGCCCGGGCAGGTCGCCCAGGATGGCCACCTCGCGGCCCGCGCGCTCCGCCGCGGCGCGGATCCGCTGGGCCGTTTCGGCGTGCTGCTCGGGCGTCCCGTGGGCGAAGTTGAGGCGGGCCACGTCCATGCCGGCGACGACCATCGCGGTCAGCACGTCCGGCTCGCTGGAGGCGGGTCCGATGGTTGCGACGATCTTCGTGGAGCGCATGAGAGCCCTTGGAACATACTCGTCGGGGCCGCCGGCGCTTGTGAAAAATGATCAAGGAACGGCCGCACACGAAAAGCCCGCTCTTAGCGAACGGGTGGCCTCGTGTTCGGTTGACGCTTGCCCGCCTGGCGGCTTTGATTGGCGCCGGCCTTCGACGGCTTGGTCCAGTGTGTCGAGAGGGCAGGCGCTGGCGGCGGGTCGGGTCCCCGACCGCCTGCATTGGCTCCGTCCTCCGACGCAGGTCCGATGTCGTCCTGAAGGCCGCCGGGGAACTGCATCTGTTTGAGAAACGCACTAGATGTGCGGGGAGGTCTGATGGGCAACTCTGCCACGCTGAGCGCTGGTCAAGAGCAGCATTTGCGGGCGCTGGAGTACGCGAATCGCGTGCGACTGGCCCGTGCTCGGATGAAGCGCAAGATCGCCGCGGGAGAGCTGTCGGCAACGGAGGTCGTGCTCAGCTGCCCTTGGCAGGCACACAGCATGTCGATCAGCGATCTGCTGATGAGCCAGAAGCGCTGGGGCCGGACCCGCTGCAGGCGGCTGCTCGTGTCCCTGGGGGTTCCCGAGAACAAGCAGGTGGGGACGCTCACGGAACGCCAGCGCCTCGCGCTGGCCGCGGTGTTGACCGCGAAGAACGCCCCGGTAGGCATGGAGGAGGAGGCGGAGGCGCCCGCCGAAGAGGCGCGCGTCCCCCAGCTCACTGCCGCCTGACGGAGCTGAGTGGGTAGGCGGCCGGGGGCAACAGCCCGGCCGCCGCGCTCGGCCCCCGCTCAGCCGCCGACCGGCCTGCGGCCCAGCTCCTCGAGCGGCTCGTCCGCCGTCAGTCCCGGGCCGGCCGTTGCCAGCTCCACGATGTGGCCGTCGGGGTCGCGCAGGTAGATCGACTTGAAATAGGTGCGGTCCATCACGTCGGTGCACGGGATGTCGCGCGAGCGCAGGTAGTCGCGCCAGCCGGCCAGCTCCTCCTCCGACTCGACCGCCAGCGCGAAGTGGTGCGTCGAGCCGCGCCCGACGCTGCCCTCGTCTAGCTCCGGGTACTCGAGGCAGGTCAGCAGCGTTCCCGGCCTGCCCTCCTCGTCGCCGAAGAAGAGGTGCCGCGCCCCGCGGTCGTCCTCGTTCACCGTCTGCTTGACGAGCCGCATGCCGAGCAGGTTGCGGTAGAACTCGACCGACCGCTCGGCGCTCCGGCAGAGGAGCGTGATGTGGTGTAGGCCGGCGATCCGCAGCCGCCGCTCGCCCGCTGGCTCAGTGCTCATGCGGCCGGAAGCTACCGGAAGCCCAGGCCGCCGGAGCGGCGCTTGAACAGCTCGCGCATCGCGTAGAAGGCGGCGGCGAACACCGCCGCGCCGGTCACCAGCAGCACCCAGACCTTCACCGGGCCGAGCCCCAGCGCCACCGCCGTGACCACCGCGAAGGCCGCCACGCCGGCCAGCAGAGCCGAGTGCGACCGGAACCCGGCGAGGTGCTCGCGCAGCGCCAGCTCGCCTCCGCCCAGGGAGGCCAGGACGAGCCCGGCGGCGACGCGCTCGTCGCCCTTGTCCGCACCGCTGAGGAAGCCCCAGACGATCACGCCGATCCCGGCCAGGATCACGAGCTCGGACAGCGGGAAGCTCCCCCACGGCGCGCGCGGGCGCTCCGAGGCCGAGGTCCGCGCCCGGCGCGGACGCTCGCGCCGCGCGGCGTCGCGCTCGGCGCGCGTGGTCACCCCGCGCTTGCGGCTGCGGCGCCCCATGTCAGGCGGCTAACGGGCAGCCCGAGCTGATGACCACGCGCCACCAGCCCATCAGCATGCCGATGAAGCTCCAGCGCGGCCGCACGTGCCAGTGCTTGCAGCCGGGCTCGCCGATGTCCTCGTTCGCCACCCGGACCCACTTGTGGGCGGCCGGATCCAGCAGCATCTCCTCGATCAGGCGCCGGTGCTGCTCCTCGGCGTAGGTGCGGTCGGAGAGCGAGCGGCGGGCGTGGCGCACGCGCTCGGCCAGGTCGTCGCGCAGCACCTCGAGCTCCCCCAGCGTCAGCAGGCGCGGCCCGCCGTGGCCGGGGACGCCGAGCGAGAAGCCCTTGCGCGGCCATACCGAGCAGAACAGCTGGCCGAGCTCATCCTCCAGGCGCGCGACCTGGTCGAGCAGCGTCCGGCGGGCGGCGCGCTCGTCCGGCTGGGTCTGCGGCGCGCGGGGTGCGAGCGGTGAGAGCAGATCGGGCACGGCGGTGTGGACAGGGTACCCCCAAACGGGGGCCCGTCAAAGCGGTCAGGCGTCCGGGCTGACGATCTCGGCGGCGGTCCAGAGGGCTTCTTCCACCGCGATCGGCGGCACCCCCTTGACGCGCAGAGCACACAGCAGCATGCGCTCGGTGCCGCGGGTGACGCCCGCCTCGTGGGAAACGTCGCCGAGCACGAGCGCCAGCGCGCGCTCGTCGTCGGCCACGATCAGCTGGCGCTCGGACAGCGGCCGCACCCCCGCGAGCCGCTCTCCGGAGCGGGCCAGTCGCAGGCCCGGCTCGCCCGCCAGCCGGTCGGCGTCGAGCGCGAACACCGGCACGCCGGTCTCGGCGATCGCGATCGTCAGCGCGTCGTCCAGCAGGTTCTCGCTCGCCAGGCCGCCGTGGCGCAGCCGTTCGACCGCGATCCGCTCGACCGGGGTGCGGTCCGTGTCGGGGTCGATGCCGACCTGGCGCGAGAACACCCGGTAGGCCCACGGCACCGAGTCCTGGCGCATGTGGATCACCTTGGCGCCGGTGTAGCGGTCGGCCAGGGCGCGCAGCCGCTCCTTCACGTCGCGCGGGCTGCGCACCGCCCGCGCCGCGAGCGCCGTGTGCACGAGCCCCAGCTCGGGGAAGTCGCCCGCCAGCTCGGCCTCGACCCAGCCCTCGGCGAGCTCGAGCTCCATCAGCCCAGCAGCCGCTTCGCCCTGCGACGCAGCTCGTCCTCGGTGAGGTTTCCGAGCTCGGTGTCCGCCACCCGGCCGCCCGCTCGCGCGAACACCGTGGTCGGGCAGCCGCCCACGCCGTAGAGGTTGGCCACCGCTCCGTCGCGGTCGACCGCGACGGGCTGGCGCCAGCCGCGCTCTTCCGCCAGCCGCCGCAGCTCGCTGCGCTTCTTCTTGGAGAAGAAGAGCGTCGCGAAGTTCACGCCCGGAACGCTCGCCCGGACACGCTCGGTGCGGTCCACCTGCGGGTAGCAGTCGGCGCCGCGGTCGAAGATGAACGTCAGCACGAGCGGCTTGCGGCGCAGCTCGCAGATGTTCACCACGTCGTCGGAGATCAGCTCGCAGGCGGGGGCCGCGCCCGCCTGCTCCGCGCAATCCTTCCCCTGGCAGACGTTGGCGTCACCCTCGAGGTTGCCGCGCACGGAGGGCGCAGCGAAGTCCTTGAGCACCGTGCCGCGCCGGGGTCCGTCGAGGCCCTTGCCCTGGTTCGGGAGCGTCTGGAAGAACAGCAGGACCGCGAGCCCCATCACCATCACGATTCCAACCGCCCAGGCGTACTTGTTGCCCGGCCGCGGCACCTCCGGCCGCCGCGGCTGCTCGGGATGGGTGCGGTCGCGCTCGGCCAGCCGCTCGCCGATGTCGGCGCGGCGCTGCTGCCCGCCCAGGTCGTCGAAGCGGTCGTCGCTCATGGCGCGTCGGCCTGCGCGCTGCGCGGCGCCCTGAGGGCGCGCAGCCACCTGCGCGGGTCTAGGTCGCGGACGCTGAACGGGCCGTGCTGCTCGGCCCACATGAGCGCCGCCGGCAGCACCAGCAGCACTCCGAGCAGCGAGATGGTCAAGTCCACCACCGTCACGATGCCGAAGTCGCGCAGCATGCGGATGTCAGACGCGATCAGCGCGGCGAAGCCGGCGATCGCGGTGGCCCCGGACGCCAGCACCGCAGCCCCCGTCGACGCATAGGTCAGCTCGATCGCGCGCGCCGGGCCGGCGCCGGCCTCGCGCTCCTGGCGGTAGCGCGACGACAGCAGCACGCTGAACTCGGTTGAGATGGCGATCACGAGGGCGCCCAGTGTGACCGACATCGGGTTGAGGTCCACCTCCAGCGGGCCGGGCAGCAGGCCCAGCAGGAACAGCACGCCGCCCGACCAGCCGGTGGCCAGCGCGATCGGGATCAGCGGCACGGCCGCCTGACGGAAGGACCGGCGGACCGCCAGCAGCACGGCGAATACGGCCGCCAGCGCGGCCAGCAGCGTCAGGCCGCGCCGCCACGGCGACGACAGCGCGTCGTTGGCCTCGGCGGCCAGCACGGGCAGCCCTACTACGCTGGCATGCACTCCCGGCGGCGGGTCGAGGCGCCGCTCGATGTCTTCCACCACCCGCTGCTGGCGGTCGAGCGGCATCAGCCGGATGCCAAAGGCGAGGTTGGCGGTCTTGCGGTCTGCGGTGATCACGCCCTGTGAGAAATAGGGCGGCACGGTGTCGAGCAGCTGGCGCACCTCGGCCTGGCCCGACCCCGACGCGCTGAACAGGTCCGGCAGCGACAGCGCCGGGCACAGCTCGGGTGCGTTGCGCGCCTGGGTGCAGCGCTTGCCGGGCCGGTAGCCGTGCGCGCGCAGAACGCCGTCCTGGAAGCGGGTCATCCAGGCGATCACGGCGGGGTCTGTGATGTCGTCGGCGCGCACGGCAACGTCGATCTCGCCGGACACCCCGGTCTCCTCCTGGAGCGCGTTCACGTCCTGCAGCGCCTGGAGGTCGCCGGGCACCAGCTCGCGCACGTCCGACACGACCTCGCTCTGGGTGTCGAGCGCCAGCCCCGCGATCGCCACGGCCAGCCCGATCGCCAGCACCCGGCGCGGCCGGGCCAGCGCCACCCCGAGCGCCCGCCACGCGCGGCCGGCCAGCCACTCGCGCCCGCCGGCGAACAGCGGCAGCGCAGCCAGGCGCCCGCCCACGCGCGCCAGCGCCGGCGGCAGCGGCCGCGCCGGACGCCCGCCGAAGCGCACCAGCGCGGCGAAGCCGGCGCAGACGGCGCAGACGAGCGCGAGCGCGATGCCGACCACCAGGAGACCTCCGAAGCCGCGCACCATCGGCACGGGCGACAGCAGCAGGACGAGGAAGCCCACGGCGGTCGCCACGCCGGCGGTAAGGATGGTGGGGCCGCCCGCGGCCGCTGCGGCGACGGCCGCCGCCGCGCGGCGCGAGCCCTCGGCGGCCGGCCATGCATCAGCGGAGGACCGGGGGCGCGAGCCCCCGGATGCCATCCCCCCGGATGCCATCGGGCGCGGCCAGGAATCAGCGGGGGACCGGGGGCGCGAGCCCCCGGATGCCATCCCCCCGGATGCCATCCCCTCGTCGGCCGGCCATGCATCAGCGGGGGACCGGGGGCGCGAGCCCCCGGATGCCATCGCCATCTCCTCGTCGAAGCGGGCGTGGAACTGGATCGCGTAGTCCACGCCGAGTCCGATCAGCACCGGCAGCACCGCGATCGAGGCCATGGTCAGGCTCCCGCCGGCCACGGACAGCGCCCCGAAGGTCAGCGCGGCCGCCGCGAGCGCGAGGGCGAGCGGCAGCAGCCGCAGCCGCGCGCGGAAGACCAGCGCCAGCGTGGCCGCCATCACCAGCAGCGCCGCGCCCAGCAGCACGAAGATGGCGCGCTGGACGGCGTCGGCCAGCCCCTCCGTGACCACCGGCACCCCGGTGACCACGTACTCGGCGCCGCGCCGCGGCCTGAACACCGGCTCCTCGGCGGCGGTCTGGAACAGCCCGATCGCGCGGCGGCGCTCCGCGTCGTCGAGGTTCGGCTTCAGCCGAATCGTGATCATGGCCGCGTTCGGCGACGGGAACAGGTAGGCGAAGCGCGACTTGGGGATGCCGGCCCCGCCGGCACCGCTGTCGAACACGAGCGACGACACGAACGCGGGGTCGTCGAGGCGCGGGATGTCGGTCAGCCCGTAGCGCAGCCCGAGCTGGATCACGTACTGCGTGAACTGCGCGTTGACCGCCGCGGCGGCGGACCGGGCCAGGCGCTCCTGCTCTGCGGGCGGGTCGCCGCGCCGTGCCGACAGCGCCCGCGCGGCCCGGGCCACCCGCCGGCCCTGGCGCTGAGCGACCGCCTGGCGCCGCGCGAACTCCGCGACGATCTGGTTGACGGCCGTGTTGACGAACGTGGCCGGTCCGAACACGACCTTGGCGGGCTTGAGCTCGGCGATCTCCCGGCAGACACGCGGCAGGTTGCCGAGCCCCTCCTTCGTGTCGGGCACGTTCCCCGACAGGCAACCCTCGAGCCTGAGCACGCGGCCGAGGTCCTCGGTCAGCAGCGTGTTCGACAGCTCCCCGCGCACCAGCACGACCACGGCCTCGTCGCCGAAGTCCTGCTTGAAGCGCTCGGTCGCCTTGAAGCTGTCCGAGCCGCTGTCCACCAGCGTGTCGGTGGCCGCGCTCGGCTCGAGCCGCAGCGCCAGCGCGGCGCCCGCCAGCGCGAGCAGCGCGGTCGCGCCCAGCACGAGCAGCGGGCGGCGCGTGACCGCCGCCACGATGCGTGCGAAGGCGTCCCCACTCACCGGGGTCAGGTTAGGCCACGCCCGGGGCGGCCCTGGCCGCGCTCACTCCGGCAGCGGCTGCAGCTGCGGGAACGCGCCGCCCTGGCCGACCAGGCGGCCGAGCGGCTGCTGCGCGACGCAGGGCGGGGTCCTGCCGGCGTTGTTGGCGCCGCCGAACGTGTACTCGATGATCTCGTTCACCAGGCTCGCCGGCATGTACGGATCGACGGGCGCGGGCGGACCGGGCATCGGGTTCGCGGTGCAGAGGTAGCTGCCGAACACCGGCAGCGGCTGGCCCTCGCCGATGCGGTCGTAGGCGCCCGGCTCGGTGTACGGGTTGGAGCGGTTGGTGGACAGCCGGTTCGCATAGCCGGCCAGGATCTCCGGGTTCATCGGGTTCATCACGCGCAGCACGTGCGGGGAGCCGCCGCCCGTGAACGCCGAGGCCCTGAGCTGCGTGGCCGCCGCGTCGTTGCCGAAGAAGCTGGCGATCTCGCGCCGGTAGAGGCCCAGGTAGTCGACGATCGGCGTGAGCTGGCGCAGGAACGGGTCGAGCCGCCGCAGGATCGGCCGGGTGTTGTCGAGCACCTGCTCGGTGGCAGGCAGTCCGCGGCGTGCCACCTTCACGAACGGACCGAGGTCGGAGAAGAAGCCGCGCAGGTCCGGCGCGAGCTTGTCGAGGTCCTGGAGCGTGGGCGAGATCTGGCGCGCCGCCGGCCGCAGCTGGTCGATCAGCGGGTTGGCCTCCTTGGCGAACTCGCTGGTGCGCCTGGTGGTGGTGCGGCCCTCGCGCAGGAAGGTCGGGAACACGCGGAAGGTGTCCGCCAGGGCCTGGTCGCGGCTCGCGACCGCCTCCCAGACGCGGTTGGAGTTGACGATCAGGTCGCGCAGCTGCCCGCGGCGCTCGGTCAGCGCGCCGAACACCTCGCCGGTGTCGCGCACGAAGCGCTGCGTCGCTCCCGACTGTGCCCGCAGCACCTTCAGCACGTCGTCGGTCTCCTCGGCGAACGGCGTGAGCAGCCCCAGGGCGTCGCTGATCGCCTCGGCCTGGCCGCCCACAGCCCGGCCCTGCTGGTCGAGCCAGGTGGAGAAGCGCTGCCGCGTGACCGGGTCGAAGGTGCGCAGGATCTCGTCGAGCTCCACGGTCTCCGACACCTGCCCGCCCGCCAGGCGCCCGCCGTCGGCCACCATCTCCTGCTCGTCGGCGCGCTCGCGCGCCCCGGCGGCGCCGGGCGTCAGCTCGACGTAGGTCTCGCCCAGCAGCGTCTTCTGGCGCAGCACCGCGCGCGTGTCCTTGGGCAGCGGCGCGTAGCGCGAGTCGATCTCGAGCTCGGTGTCGGTCAGGCCGGTCTGCTCGTTCGGCTCGGTCGTCTTGACCCTGCCGACCTTGACGCCGGAGATGCGGACCTCGGCCTCCTGCGCGAGCTGCGTGGCCTCGGGGAACGCCACCGTGAGGCGATAGCCCTCGGGCTTCAGCGGAACCGATCCGCCGAAGTTGAGCCACAGGAACACGAGGATGCCGAAGCACGACAGCGCGAAGGCGAGCATCGTGAGGATCCGGCCTATGCTGGGGGCCTGCTTGATCACGGCGGGAGGTTGTCCGGTCCGGGCGGGTTGTTCGGGCAGAACTGGCTCTCGGTCGGCAGGTTGAGGAGCTGCGTCGGAACGCCGAGCTGCGGGTTGGCGATCACGATCTGCTCGAGCGTGTTGTAGGTCCGGCAGCCGACCAGCACGACGCCTCGGCGCACGGGGCCGTGCGCGTCCTGGAGCGACCACAGCGTGGCGCCGTTGTGCGCTCCCCAGGCGCTCCAGAACAGGAACGGCTCGACCGCGCCGGGCGGGTTGTAGGCGAGCGTGTTGAAGAACTTGTTGAGCACCCCGAAGCTGCGCGTCAGGCGCGGCGTGACTACGGCCAGGTCCTCGCTGGCGGCCCGCAGGTCACGCACCACCGGCTGCGTGTCGCGGGCGAACGGGCGGATCTGATCGCGGATGATCGGCGTGGTCTCGCGCAGGAACGGCCGCGTGCGCCGCAGCGCCGGGGCCAGCTCGCGCGCGAACGGGCGCAGCCGGTCGAGCGCCGGGCCGAGCTGGCCCGCGAAGCCCTCCGCCTTGCGCAGCGTGGTTGCCGTCTGGGAGAGGGCCGGCGGGAACTCACGCAGCGCCGAGCGCAGCGAGGCCTCCTCGTCGGCGAACGCCTCGAAGTTGGCGTTGGCGGAGTCCACCAGGGCCGCAAGCTGGTCGTCCTTCTCGCCCAGCGCCGTGGACAGCTCCTGGAAGTTGTGGATCACGCGGCGGATGTTGCGCCGGCGCGCGATCAGCCGCTCGGTGATCTTCTCGCCGTCGCGCGCGGTGGGCTCGAAGCGCTTCAAGACCTCGCGCAGGTCCTGCTCGGCGGTCTGGTCGTAGCGCTCCGAGGCGCCCGTCGCCTGGTCGTCGAACGCGGTGCCTCCCTCGTTGAGCAGGATGCTGAGATAGGCGCGCGTGTCGCCGTCGAGCTGGGCCAGCACCTCGTCCGCGTTCACGTCGGGCAGCGTGTTGGCGATCCGCACGCGCCCGCCCTCGGGCACCTCGCCGGCCTGCCGCGTGCCCGGGTCGAGCGCCAGGTACATGTCCTTGAGGCCGGTCTTCGGCCGCAGCAGGATCGAGGCGTCGCGGTAGATCGGGCTGAACTCCTCCTGCATCTGCATGGTCACGACGGCGCGCCCGTCCTCGAGCGACACGTCCCCCACCTCGCCGACCTTGACGCCCGCGATGTTGACGGTCTGGCCCTGGCCCGGAACGACCGCCTGGCCGGTCGGAAGCTCGGCCTTGACCTCGTAGAAGTCGGTGCCCAGCCCGGGCACCCACGCCGGCAGGTAGAAGCGCTGGTTGGACAGGATGTAGCCGCCGACCGCCGCCGCCAGCACGAACAGGCAGACGATCGCCACGAACACCGGCAGCTGCTTGCGGATCTGGCGCTTCACGGGCCGGCTCCGATGGGCGCGGCGTTCAGATCGGGCGGCTGCTGCTCGTGGCACGCCGCGTTGGGCCGGTAGGGAGGCTTGGCCGAGCGCGCCGGCCGCGTGCCCAGCGGCGGCGCGGAGGCCGAGCCGAACAGCGGGCCCTGGGTGCCGGTCGAGCCGGTCTGCACCGGGACCGAGCCCCCGGCGGAGTTGAAGCGCGTGTACGACCCGTTGCCGTCGAAGTTCTGGGACTCGCCGGTGAGCCCCACCAGCACCTGGAAGAACTCCTCGTAGTTGCGCAGCCCGGTGGAGAGCGAGCCGTCCTCGATGCGCGCCTCGCCCGTCGGCAGGACGACGTCGAGCTGGCAGCGGTTGAACAGGTCGAGCACCGGCAGGAGCTGCACCTGGCCGTCGGTGAAGCGGGCGAAGTCGTCCACGGCCGGCTGCAGGTCGTCCACGAGGCCCTGCAGCTCGGCGGGGCCGAGCAGCGCCCGCGCCTGGCGGATCCACGGGAAGGCCGCGGTGATCGTCGCCGGCGTCTCGCGGACGCCGGGGATCATCTCGAGCGCCCAGGCGCGCGTGGGCGGGAACGCGGCGTTGAGCTTGTCGAGCGCCGGGTTGGCGGCCTCCAGCACGTCGGGCAGCAGTCCGACGGTCTCGCGCAGGTTGCCCTGCTCCTGCGCGAGGGCGCCCATGGTGGTGTTGAAGTTCGTGACCAGGTCCTTCAGCACCGTCTCGTTGCGCGACAGGGCCGCGAACACGCGCTGCTGGCCGGAGACGAGCTTGGAGAGGTCGTGCAGCTCGGTGCCGAGCGTCGACTCGTTGAGGATCGCGCCGCCGCGGAGCGCCTCGGCGGAGTACTCCAGCGAGTCGTTCAGCGCCTGGCCGCCGGTCTCGCCCTGCACGTCCGGATCCTGGTCGTCGTCCTCGCCGGCCTGGGGCTCGTTGTTGAGCGCGCCGCCGTAGCCCACGAGCAGCTTGCGCAGCCCCTCGCGCGTGTCGGTCGTCAGCGTGCCCAGCACCTGGTCGATCTGAACGGGCGCCGAGGTCTGCGAGGCGGGGAGCGTGTCGCCCGACTCCAGCTCCGGGGCGCTGGACGTGCCCGGCTTGACGTCGAAGAACAGGTTGCCCTCGAAGAAGATGCGCGGGCGCACCTTGATCTGGGCGTCCTCGTGGATCGGCAGCGCGTCGTCGTCGAGCTTCATCGTCACGACGACGGCAGGCGAGTCCCCGCCCACCGGCTCGACCGAGGAGACCTTGCCGATGTCCACCCCGGCGATCCGGACGGCCTGGTTCTTCTGGATCGGCGGAGCGTTCTCGAACGCCGCCTTCAGTTCGAACGACCGCGTAAACGGGACGTCCTTGGTGAAGGCCAGGTAGGTGGCGATCAGGATCAGGACGAGCGCGATCAGGCCCGCCTGGAAGGCCGTGAAGCGGCCGCCGTGGCGCAGCTTCCTCACGGCTCCACCCCCGCCCCCGCCACCGTCGCCCGAGTCTGGCCGCTCGTCTTCGTGCCGCCGTTGCCGGGCGCGTTGCCGATCACGGCGCGGCCGGGCTGGAAGCGCTCGTTGCCGGCCTCGCACTCACGCGTCTGGCCCGGCGCGGCGGTGTTCGGATACGGGTTGTAGTGCAGGTAGTTCTCGCGTGTCGGCCCGTTGGCGGGTCCCGACGAGGGCGCGGCCTCGTTGTTCGGGCCGAGCTTCCCGGAGGCCGGGTCGGTGGGCGCCGCGACCACCTGGAAGCGCTGCCAGGTGCCGTTGGAGTCGCCGTCCGAGAGCAGGCTGGCCGCGTTGCGGAACCAGAGCGTGGCGTAGTTGCAGACGGTCTGGGCGGGCGTCAGGAAGTTCAGCGTGGGCCGCAGCGAGGACGACAGGCGGGTGAGCTGGTTTACGCCCTGGCGCACGAACGGGTCCTCGGAGAAGTCGGCCAGGGTGTCGAAGACGTCGCCCAGGTCGTCGTTCACCGGGATCGTGCGCGGCAGCACCTCGGATCCGGCCTGGAACGCGTCGGCCAGGATCGGTGCGGAGCGCGGCAGCGTCGCCACGCCCGGGCGCAGCTCGCGGAAGAAGGCGGTGTTGTTGCGGATGAACGGGCGCTGGCGCGGGAACTCGCGGATCGCCAGCTCCTCCGACGGCGGCGACTCGCTGATCGTCTCCTGCAGGTAGGGGCGGGCGATCGAGGCGAGGGCCGTGAAGGACGTGTCGAGGTTGACGAACAGCGCGGCCTGCTCCTCGGCCACCGGGGCGGCCTCGGTCGCCGCGTCGGCGAGGGCGCGGAAGAAGCGGTCGAGGCGCGTGTCTGGATCGGCCAGGTTGCGAGCGACCGGCTCCAGGTCGCGCAGCAGCGGCACGAACGCCTCGATGGCGGTGTTCAGGTCCTGTCCGCGCCCGGCGAAGCCGCCGCCGTACCCGTCCAGGGAGTTGCGCGAGCCCACCCGGGCGGGCTCGTCGAACATGTCGAACACCTCGTCGAGCTCGACGGGCGCCGGACGCGCCTGGCTGACGCGGATCGTGGAGCCGGCCTCGAGCACCTCCTCGTCGGCGGTGCGGCGGCCCGGATCGAGCTGGATGTACTTGAGCCCGATCGCGGAGCGCGGGCGGATCAGCAGCGTCGACTGGGCGGGCAGCGGCTCGATCTGCTTGTCGAGCTTCAGCGTCACCTGCGCGTAGCTGGAGCCGTCCGGGCGGCGCTTGGGCTGGAGGTCGGAGATCACGCCCACGCGCGCGCCGCCGATGCGCACCTCGAAGCCCTTCACGAGCTGGGCCGCGTTCGGCAGGTTGGCCTTGAGGTCGTAGGTCGGCACGAACGGCAGGCCCGAGTTGGCGTTGTACGACAGGAAGACCGCAACGATCGTGACCAGCACGGTCACGGCGCCCACCAGCACGGGGCTGGCGCTCAGGGCCGCTCCGCTGCCGCGCCCTCTCACTGGCCCTCACCGCCGAGCAGGTAGTCGAGCATCGGCTCGTCGCCGCCGAGGGAGCCGGAGCGGTCGCGCGCCTGGGAGCGCAGCCGCTGGAGCGAGTCCTTGCGCTGGGCGGCCTGCTCCGGCGTCTCGCCAGCGCCGATCAGGCCCTGGAGCAGCGTGCCGCTCGGCGCGACGCTGCCACCGGAGCCGGCCTTCGGCTCCTGCGCGTTGCGGGCCTCCAGCGAATCCGCCTTGGCCGCGGCGGGATCGTCGAACGGGTTGTAGAAGTTCGAGTTGCACGACGAGCTGTTGAACTCGAGCGCGTACTTCGAGCAGACGTTGGCGATCAGGCCGGCGCGCAGGTAGTGGCCCATCGAGTCGAAGCCGTTGGTGGACAGAGTCACGTAGTAGAGGAAGTCGTTGATGCGCTCGACGAAGCCGGTCTCGTCCAGGCTCTTGGTCAGCTCGTCGAGGTCCACCGAAGTCGGCGCCAGCTCCTTCCCGAGCCGGCCGAGGTCGCGCACCAGCGGGCGCGCCCGCATCAGCGCCGGGCGCCCGCGCTCGAGCGCGTCGCCGAGGCTCGGGAAGGACTCGCGCGAGGCGTCAGCCAGCGTGCCCTGGGCCTTGATCAGGCGGCCCAGGTCGGGCGCGGCCTGGCGCACGTCGCTCAACAGCGGGGTGCCCTCGTCGGTCAGGCCCTCCAGGTCGACCATCAGCAGCCGCAGCTCGCGCAGGAACGCGGGCAGCCTGTTGATGCCGCGGCGGATGTCTCCGCGCCGCTCGGCGCTGGCCTCGCCGGTGCGGTTGGCCTGCACGATGAAGTCGGCGAACTTGGCGCGCTCGCGCGCGAGCGGGGCGAGCGCCTGGTCGGAGTCGCGCGCCAGCCGGGCCAGCACGCGGTTCTGCTTGGCGAGCACCGCCAGCACCTGGTCGGTCTCGCGCAGGGCCGGGTTGGCGCGGTGGATGACCTCGTTGAGCTCCTCGCCGCGGCCCGCCAGGCCGGTGCCCAGCTCGCTCAGCAGGATCGCGAAGCGCTGGCGGTAGGGCAGCCGCATCACGTCGTTGAGCAGGTCGAGGTCCACCGGAGAGCTGGTGTTCTCCACGCGCAGCAGGCGCTCGCCCTTGCCGTCGCCCTCCTCGATGGCGGGCAGGCGCTCCGCGCTGGCGGAGCCCGGCTCGCACTCCACGAAGCGCTCGCCGATCAGGCCCTGCAGGCGGATCTTGCAGCTGGCGTCGGTCTTGAACGGCGTGAAGTCCTCGTTGTCGATGCGCAGCGTGATCGCGGCCTTGTTGCCCTCGGTCACGTTCATGTCGGCCACCTGGCCGACCGGCACGCCGGCGATCTTCACGTCCTCGCCCGCAACCATCGTCGACGCGTTGTCGAAGATCGCGCGCACGAAGTAGTGCTCGGTGGTGTCGTCATCGGTGGCCTCGCGCACGATCCCGATCACGATCCAGGGCACGATCGCCACGATCAGGCAGATGTAGATCAGCCGCCTCATGGACCGGGTGGGGTGTCCGCGGGGTCGCAGCCCTCGGCGGCGATCGGGGCCGAGCCGTCGGGTGGCGGCTGCACGGCGGAGCCCGGGCAGTGCCGCAGGATGCCGCGCTCGAAGCCCTCCAGGCGGCGCTCGGGCGGGACGGCCACGAGCGAGCCGCCCGAGAGGACGGTCGGCGCGAACACCGGCTGCACGCGGGCGTAGTGGCCGTTGGCGTCGTAGTAGCCGGCGACCTGGCCGAACTTGGTGAGCCAGCCGGCGAGGTCCGGGGTGTAGAGGCGCGCGTACTCGATGACCGGCTGGGAGCGGTCGAGCGCGCGGATGGCGCGCGGGAACACCGACGCGGTCAGCTGCGCGAGGCGCGGCTGCTTGGCGGTCAGCTCGGTCAGGTCGTTGCTGGGCCCGGGCTTGCGGATCAGGTTGCTCAGGTCGGCGATCGTCGGGCGCGCCTCCGCCACCAGCGGGCGCAGCTCGCGGAAGAACGGCGCCAGCTCGCGCGTCGCCGGCTTGGACTCCTTCACCAGCACCTCGAGGTCGTCGAGCGTCCCGCGCAGGTTCACGAAGGTCGTGTTGGCCTTGCGCAGCGTGCCCGGCAGCAGCTCCAGCGCGCGCTGGAGCGCCACGCTCTCGTCGGCGATCGCGTCCATCGCCTGGCTCGTGTTGCCCACCAGCGCGGCCAGGTCGTCGCGGCGCTCGGCGATCGCCGACACGGTTGCCGCGCCGTCGGTCACGAAGCGCTCGAAGAGCGCCTGGTCCAGCGCCAGCTCCTCGGTCAGGCGCGTCGTGCTCCCCAAGAACGGCGCAAAGTACTTGGTGCTGGCGGCCGCGTCCGCGCCGCGCCCGTCGTACCAGTCGCCCGAGCCGCGCACGAGGTTGCGCAGGCCTTCGCGGGTGTCCGCGTCGAGCGTGTTGAACAACACGTCGAGGTCGACCGGGGCGCTGGTGTCGTCGGCCCCGATGCGCCCGCCGTCGGCGATCTCGCGAGCGCTGTTCGGGCCGGGCTCGAGCGAGACGTAGCGGTTGGCGATGCCCGACAGCGAGGTGGAGCGGATCGTGGCCGTCGTGCCGTCGTGCAGCGGCGCGAGGTCCTCCTCGATCTGCATCGTGACGACGGCCTGGGCCGAGTCGTCGAGCTCGATGTCGGTGATCGTGCCGATCGGCTGGCCGCCGACCCGCACCTCGTTGCCCCTCACAAGCTGGCCCGCGTTCTGGAAGACCGCGCGCACCTTGTAGGTCTCGCCGCCGCCGAACATGGCGAGCGCGGCGAGCGCGACGGCGACGACCAGCGCCGCGACCGCTATGACACGGGCGACCGTCGATCCCCGCTCGTCATGGAGTGGCTCCCGGGTCCGTCCCTCTCTCGTTTGCCTTGAGTCCAAGCGCGGTCGGTCGCCCGACGCCTCCCACGGAGGCCAGTCTAGGGCCGAAGTTCATGGCGCGCGCAGGATGCCTTGCGCGCCGTACTGCTCCGTCTCATCTACTCCATCCCGAGGGGCCCCTGCGCCTCTCCGGACAGAAACTGCCTGACGAACTGGTTGTCCGAGTTGAACAGCTCGGCCGCCGGTCCGGATTCCACGATCCTGCCCTTCCAGAGGATCGCGATGTAGTCCGCCACGCGACGCGCGGACATGATGTCGTGCGTGATCACGCAGTAGGCGCCGCCGTTCTCCTCGTGGACCTCCATGATCAGCTCGCACAGCAGGGCCGTGCGGACCGGGTCCAGGCCCGAGTCGGGCTCGTCGAAGAGGACGATGTCCGGATCGAGGACGAGCGCACGCGCGAATCCGGCGCGCTTGCGCATGCCGCCCGAGAGCTCGTTCGGCATCTTGTCGAGCGCCCCGCCCAGGCCCACCTCGCCGAGGCGGCGCAGGACGATCTCGCTGATCTCGTCCTCGCCCTTGTCGGTGTGCTGGCGCAGCGGAAAGGCCGTGTTGTCGAACACGTTCATCGAGCCGAACAGGGCGCCGTCCTGGAACAGGACGCCGAACTTCTTGCGCATCTCGAACAGCTCGTCGTCGGCCATGTCCGGCACCGACTCGCCGTGCACCAGCACGTCGCCCTCGTCGGGGTAGAGCAGCCCGACCATGTGCTTGATGCACACCGACTTGCCCGTGCCCGACGGCCCCAGGATCATCGAGATCTGGCCATCCGGGAGGCCGAGGTTCAGCCCGTTCAGGATCGTGTTGCGGCCGAAGGACTTGCGCACGTCGATGAACTCGACGGCGTCCTTGGCGCCGTGCTCGCGCGTGCGCCCGCTGTGCCAGAGGTAGGGGTCCTCGCCCTCGCGGGTCTGCGCCAGGATGTTGTCCGGCACGACCTCCTGGCGCTCCTGCTGCGCCGGGGCCCCGCGGCTCTCCTCCCACTCGCGCGGATCGAGCGGCCGGTCGTCTTGCGTTCGCCCTTCCATCAATGCTCTCCTTGCATACGTCTAGCCGCCGATTGGGGCTCGTGGGTTTGAGCCCCAGAAGATCTGCGTGCCAACCATTCCGACGAGATGGACCATCACGGTGTTGAGCACCATCGACTTGGCGGTCGCGGTGCCGACTCCGACCGGTCCACCGCTGGCCGTGTACCCGTAGTAGCAGCCGACCAGAACGATCACGGTAGCCATCGCCATGCCCTTGAGCAGGGAATAGAACAGGTCGGGCGGGTTCTGGAACATCCAGAAGATCAGGAAGTAGCCCCCGGAGGAGACCTCGCCGATCTGCTCGACCACGGCTAAGTAGCTGGCGAAGAAGCCGGCGCCCACGGCTGCGATGTACACGAACGGCAGCACCAGCCAGGCGGCGAGCAGGCGGGTGGCGCAGAGGAAGACGAGCGAGTTGATGCCCATCACCTCGAGCGCGTCGATCTCGTCCGAGATCCGCATGGCGCCGATCTCCGCGACCAGGCCGGTGCCGACCTTGGCGGACATCATGTAGCCGAACGCGTAGGGCATCAGCTCGCGCAGGTCGCACCACGCCGAGAACACGCCCGAGTAGGCGGGCGCGCCGATCGAGCGGTTCAGGTAGGCGCCCTCGATGCCGCACTGGAGGCCGATGATGAAGGCGAGCCCCCAGATCACGATCGCGGAGCCGAGGATCAGGATGCCGGCCTGGCGCAGCGTCTCGCCGAAGAAGCGGAAGACGCGGCCGTTGAAGACGTCCGCCACGACGCGCGCCGAGAACTTGGCGATGTCGCCAAACGAGGCGATCCAGTCCTTCGGGACGTCGAGCCAGCTTCTTCCCATTAGTCAGCGAACACGCGGTGCGTGTGAGCGTTCGGGGTCATTAGCGAACACGCGGTGCGTGGGAGCGTTCGGGGTCATTTGATCACCGAGATCTCGGGATGGGTGGCGAGCAGGGTCTGGGTGAAGACGTAGTTGAACGCGAAGATGCCCAGGAACTCGATCACCACGCCCTGGTTCACTGCTCTACCCACCCCTTCGGCGCCGCCGGAGGCGGTCATCCCCTTGTAACAGGAGACCACCGCGATGATCGCCCCGAACAGGGTCGTCTTCAGGACCGACCCCCAGAGGTCCGGGATCGATGCGTTGTTGAGCAGCGTGGCGAAGAAGGGCCCCAGCGGCGCGTCGAACGTGAGCGTGGCGAGCACGCCGCCGAAGATGCCGAAGATCAGCGCGTAGATGTTGAACAGGCCCGTGACGACCATCAGGGCCAGGAAGCGCGGGACGACGAGGTTCTTGATCGGATCCACCCCGAGCACCTGCAGCGCGTCCAGCTCCTCGCGGATCTTGCGCGCCCCGAGGTCGGCCGTGATCGCGGTGCCGCCAACGCCGGCCAGGATGATCGCCGTCACGAACGGGGCGAACTCGCGGATCGAGGCGAGCACGAAGAAGCCGCCGAGGCGGTCGATCGCGCCGAAGAGCACGAGGAAGTTGCCCGCCTGGAGGCCCGGCGCGCCGTAGCCGAACGCGATCGTCGAGATCGTCAGCGGCAGCCAGCAGAGCCGCAGCATGAACAGGAACTGCTGGACGAACTCGGTGCCGTAGGGGTACGGCGGCCGCAGAGCCGACACCAGCGTCTTGCCGGTGAGGATCATCATGTCGCCGACCTGTTCGAGCAGGCTCTTAGTCGGCAGGAAAACCCGATCGGCTGCAGCTCTAACCACTAAGCAAAACTCCTCCCTCCGGGCACGAAGCCTATGGCATGTCCCTGCCCCCTGCCAGCATGAACGGTGCTATGTTCGCCCGCGACTTGGAGGCGAGGACCAAGCGCTTCGCGGGCATCGCCACGATTGGCCTGATGGCGGTCGTCGGCTGCGGTGGCGGCGAGCGCCAGGACGAAGACGAGCCCGAGGGAGACTTCGAAGTGGAGGTCGTGAGCGCGGCCTTCCCGAAGCAGCAGAAGCTCGCCAAGAGCTCGAAGCTCGTGATCACGGTGCGCAACGCGGGCGGCGAGGCGGTTCCGAACGTGGCTGTCACGGTGCGCGGGCTCAGCTTCCGCAGCACGGCGGCGAGCCTGTCGGATCCCGAGCGGCCCCGCTTCGTCGTGAACGGGGTCCCGCGCGAGATCGGCGGCTTCCCGGAGGCCAAGGAGGCGACGCCGCTCGGCTGCGACACGGCCTACCTGAACACGTGGGCCTGCGGGCCGCTGCGGCCCGGCCGGGAGAAGACCTTCGAGTGGTCCGTGACCGCCGTGAAGGCGGGCCCGTACGAGATCGATTGGCGCGTTGGCGCCGGTCTCGACGGCAAGGCCAAGGCCGTCGGCCCGGACGGCGGCGAGGCGCCCAGAGGCAGCTTCTCGGGAACGGTCTCCGACGAGGCCCCCGACGTGCGCGTGGGCGCGGACGGCAAGACTGTCGTCAGCGGGACACGCTGACGTAGCCCGCGCACTCCTTGACGGGCACGCGCGGGTACTTCGGGTAGCGCGGGTCGGTGCGGGAGCGCAGGCACATGGAGAAGACGCTTCCCCTGGTGTTGCGCACCAGCTTCTGGTGCTTGCAGCTGTCGCACAGTCCGGCCCGCATCCGTGTAAGGGGTTGTACCGCTCCGCGTAAGGCCTCGGATTCCCGAGCTGGCACCGGATGGCCGATGTACGGCGGCCGCCTCAGGCCGAGACTGACTGGGTGTCAGCAATCAGAGAGGACCTTCGATGGACCCCCGCCTCCTCTACATCCAGATCACGACGCAGCACGACGTCCAAGTCCGCCGCGCCGACTCCCGCCGAGTGGGAGGATGGAGCCGCTATGGCGACCAGGGTGACGAGCACCCGCTTCGTCGGGCGGGCCGCCGAGCTGGCCGAGCTCTCTTCGGCCCTCGAGGCCAGCGCCGCGGGCACACCGTCGCTCGCACTCCTAGCGGGTGACTCCGGGGTCGGCAAGTCGCGCCTCGCGGCCGAGCTGACCGAGCGCGCCCGCGACGCCGGCGGCCGCGTGCTGAGCGGCGACTGCGTGGAGCTGGGCGAGGGCGAGCTGCCCTACGCGCCGCTGGTGGGAGCGCTGCGCCGGGTGGTCCGCGAGGGCGACCCGGCCTTCGAGGCGCTGCCGCCCAGCCAGCGCGCCGACCTCGCCACGATCCTCCCGGGTCTCGGCGGCGGCTCCGCCGAGGACGGCTCCGCGGCGGAGCAGGTGCGCGTCTTCGAGGCGCTGCTGGCGGTGTTCGACGCGATGGCGGACGAGCGGCCGCTGCTGCTGATCGTGGAGGACCTGCACTGGGCCGACAGCTCCACGCGCGGGTTCATGGCGTTCCTCGCCCGCACGCTGTGCCTCGAGCGCATCCTGGTCGTCGGCACCTACCGCTCCGACGAGCTGCACCGCCGCCACCCGCTGCGCCCGCTGCTGGCCGAGCTGGCGCGCGACCCGCTCGCCCGCATGGTGGCGCTGGCGCCGCTCACGCGCGACGAGATGGCCGAGCAGCTCGAGGACATCGTCGGCAGCCCGGCGGAGCCGGCGCTGCTGGAGCGGCTCTACTCGCGCAGCGAGGGCAACCCGCTGTTCACCGAGGAGCTGCTGGCCGTGGGTCTCGACGGGCGCGGCACGCTGCCGCCGACGCTGCGCGACGCGCTGATGCTGCGCGTCGAGCGGCTGTCCCCGGCGGCCCAGGAGGTGCTGCGCTGGCTCGCTTGCCAGCCGCTCGACGACGCCCTGCTCGCCCGGCTCACCGGCCTCGAGCCGGCCGCGGTGCGCGAGGGCGTGCGCGAGGCGGTGGGCAGCCACATCGCAGCCGCCCTGCCGGACGCCAGCTACGGCTTCCGGCACGCGCTGCTGCGCGAGGTCGTCTACGACGACCTGCTCCCCGGCGAGCGCGCCGAGCTGCACGCCGCGGTCGCGGGCGCACTCGGCGAGCTGGTGGAGCGCGAGGGCGAGCGCGTCCACCTGACCGCGGAGGTCGCCCACCACTGGCTCGCCGCCGGCAACCAGCCCGCCGCGCTGGTGGCCTCGGTCCGCGCGGCCACGGCCGCCGAGCGCGTGAACGCCTTCCACGAGGCGCTGTCGCTGCTGGAGCGCGCCCTCGGGCTCTGGGAGCGAGTGGACGATCCGGAGGGTCTCACCGGCTCGGACCAAGTCGAGCTGCTGCTGCGCGCCGCCGGCGCCGCGGACGTGGCCGGCGACCCCGCGCGCCAGGAGGCGTTCCTGCGGCGCACCCTGGAGCTGGTCGACGAGGCGAGCGAGCCGCGCCGCGCGGCGGCGGCGCTGGAGCGCCTGTCGCGCGCGCAGTGGAGCCTCAACCGCGGAGACGAGAGCGTGGCCACGATCCACCGCGCGCTCGAGCTCCTGCCCGAGGGCGAGCAGTCGCACGAGCGGGCCGCGCTGCTGGCGGCACTCGCGCGCGTGCGCATGCTGCAGGCGCGCTACGGCGAGGCGATCCGCGTCTCGCGCGAGACCCTCGAGGCGGCGCGCGCCATGGGCGACCGCTCCGTGGAGGTCGCCGGCCTGAACGTGCTCGGCACGGCGCTGGGCAGCCGCGGGGAGGTCGACGAGGGAGCCGCGGCGCTGCGCGAGGCGCTGGAGATCGCGCGCGCCTCCGACATGCCCCGCGAGGTGACGAACGCCTACGTCAACCTGGCCGACGTCCTGCACGTGAACGGGCGCACCGAGGAGGCGCTGCGCGTCGCCCGCGAGGGCCTCGCCGCCGGCGTGCCTGGCACGCGCGGCCAGGACTGGCTGACGATGAGCTCCGTGGAGTACGCCTACAACCTCGGCCGCTGGGCCGAGGCGCGCGAGCTGGTGCCGCCGTCTGGCCGCCGCCGCTCGGGCACCCTCCTGTTCCTCTGGCGGATGGGCCGCGCCATGCTGGCGCTGGGCCGCGGCGACCTCGACGGCGCGCGCGCCGACCTCGACTACATGGAGCGGCCGGCCGAGGAATCCACCGAGCCCCAGTTCATCGGCGCCTACGGCTGGATGCGCGCCGAGCTCGAGCGGCGCGAGGGCAGCCTGGCCGCCGCCCGGGCCGCGGTGGCCGAGGCGCTCGACCAGATCGAGTACTGCTCCGACGACGTGGCTCGCATCGCCGGCGTGGCCGCGGCCGGCGTGCGCGTCGAGGCCGACGCGGCCACGCTGGCACGCGACCGCCGGGACGCCACCGAGGCCGTGCAGAGTGCGCTCGGGCGCGGCGAGGAGCTGCTCGACCGCCTGCGCATGACCGCCGAGGCGGGCGGCCCGGTGGAATCCGCCGAGCTGGCGAGCGGCGAGGCGGAGCACGCCCGCGCGCGCGGCGAGGACGACCCGTCTCTCTGGGCCGCCGCGGCGGAGGCCTGGCGCTCGCTCGGACGCCCCTACCCCGAGCTGTACGCGCGCTGGCGCGAGGCCGAGGCGCTCGTGCGGGCCGCCGACCGCGCCGCCGCCGCCGAGGTGGCCGCCCCCGCGCTCGAACGCGCACGCGAGCTGGGCAGCGACTGGCTGGCCGGCGAGCTCGAGTCGCTCGCGGCCCGGGCGCGCCTGCGGCTCGCCGACAGCGGACAGCCCTCCGGCCCCGCGGCCGGCGAGCCCGACGACGAGCCCTTCGGCCTCACCCCCCGCGAGCGCCAGGTGCTCGCCCTGGTCGCGCGCGGCGCGACCAACCGCGAGATCGGCCTCGAGCTGCACATGGCCGAGAAGACGGCCAGCGTCCACGTGTCGCGCATCCTCGCCAAGCTCGACGTGCGCTCGCGTACGGAGGCCGCCGCGGTGGCGCTCCGCCAAGGGCTGGCCGACACCGGCGCGCCGGTCTGAACGGGCGGCCTGGCGCCATGCCGAGCCGGGCCGTCATGCTTGGCGGCGCCATGCAGCTGACCAGCCGCACCGTCTCGCTGGACCTGGCCGAGGAGTTCGGGATCGCCCGCGGCTCGCGCACGACCCAGGACGTCGTGCAGGTCGAGCTGGAGCACGACGGCGTCATCGGCCGCGGCGAGGCGGCCCCGATCTACTACCGCGGCGAGACCCCTGCAACGGCCAGCAGCTTCCTGGCCGGTGCCGCCGGCGCCCTGGGCGACGACCCGTTCGCGCTCGAGGACGTCCTCGGCCGGCTCGACGGCGACGCCGCCGGGCGCTCGGCGCTGGACGCCGCCCTGCACGACTGGATCGGCCGCAGCCTGGGCGTGCCGGTGTGGCGGCTGCTGGGCCTGTCGCGGCGCGCCCCCGTCACCTCGTACACGATCGGCATCGACACGGTCGAGGGGACGCGCGGCCGGGCCCGCCGCGCGCGCGGCTTCAAGGTGCTCAAGATCAAGGTCGGCGGGACCGAGGACCTGGCCCGCCTGGAGGCGGTGCGCGCCGAGTCCGACGCCCCCCTGCGCGTGGACGCGAACGAGGGCTGGACGCTCGAGGCGGCGCGCGAGCTGGTGCCGGCGCTCGTCGAGCTGGGCGTCGAGCTGATCGAGCAGCCGTTCCCCGCCGCCGACCTGGAATCCTTCCGGGGTCTGCGGGAGGTCGAGCCGCGACCGCCGGTGATCGTGGACGAGGGCTGCCACGATCTGCGCGACGTGGCGGGTGTGGCCGGGTATGCGGATGGGATCAACGTCAAGCTCGCGAAATCCGGAGGCCTGCGCGAGGCGCTGCGCATGGTGCACGCCGCGCGCGCCCTGGGGCTGCGCGTGATGATCGGCTGCATGGTCGAGTCGCAGCTCGGCGTCGCGCCCGCGGCACAGCTGGCCTCGCTGGCCGACTGGGTCGACCTCGACGGCCACCTGCTGCTCGCCGACGAGCCGTTCCGGGGGCTGGAGCTGGCCGACGGGCGCGTGCTGCCGGGAAACGGGCCCGGCCTGGGGGTCGAGCCGGCGTGAGCGAGAAGCTCGCCATCTTCGCGGAGGGCCTGTTCGCCAAGCACAACGGCAAGACCGCCCACGGGGTGATCCGCTACGGCACGCGCGACGTGGTGGCGGTGATCGACTCGACGGAGGCGGGCCGGACCGCCTCCGAGGTGGTCCCGTTCAGCCTCCGGCCCGTCCCGATCGTCGCCACCCTCGCCGAGGCGGTCGAGCGCGGCGCCACCGCGCTGCTGATCGGCGTGGCGCCGACGGGCGGCAGGCTGGATCCGGCCTGGCGCCCCACGCTGATCGAGGCGATCGACGCCGGGCTCCACATCGAAGCGGGCCTCCACACGCAGCTCTCCGAGGACGCCGAGCTGCGCCGCGCCGCCACGCGCGCCAACGTCGCCCTGCGCGACCTCCGCGCCGCGCCCGCCGACCTGACGGTCCCCGAGGGGCCCTATGGCCGCCCCGACTCGACGCGCGTGGTGCACAGCGTCGGCTCGGACACCGTGATCGGCAAGAAGGTCGTCACCCTCGAGCTCGATCGAGCGGCACGCGAGCGCGGCCGGAGCTCGGTGTACGTGCCGACCGGCCAGACCGGCGTGGCGATCGCGGGCTGGGGCATCGCCGTCGACCACGTGATCTCCGACTACGTCGCCGGCGCCGCCGAGCGGCTGGTGCACGAGGGCGCAGAGCGCGGCGACCTGCTCTTCGTCGAGGGCCAGGGCGGCCTCTTCCACCCCGCGTATTCGGGGGTGACGCTCGGGCTGCTGCACGGCTCGGCACCCGACCTGCTCGTGCTGGTGCACAAGGCGGGGGCCACCTCGCTGCGCAACTACCCCCAGCTCCCGATCCCGCCGCTGGTCGAGCTGATCGCCGCCTACGAGTCGGTGGCGAGCCGCGTGCGCCCGGCGAGGGTCGCTGCGATCGCGCTCAACACGGCGGACCTGGACTCCGACGAGGCCGCGCGGGAGGCCATCGCGGCGGCGCAGGCCGAGACCGGCCTGGTCGCGGACGACGTGGTGCGCTTCGGGCCCGACCGCGTGCTCGACGCCGTGCTCGACGCGCTCTAGCGGGGCAGCGACGGCGCGATGATGCGGTGGGCCTTCAGGCCGAGGCCGAGCCGCTCGCGGTCTTCGCTGCGCAGCGGGTCGAGGCCGGTCAGCTCCCTGACGCGCTCGAGCCGGTAGGCGACCGTGTGGCGGTGGGCGTGGATCGCCTGCGCGGTGGCGTTCATGTTGCAGTTGTTGGCCAGGTAGGCGTCGACCGTGCCGACCAGGTCGGTGGCGTACTGCTCGTCGTAGCTCACGAGCGGCGCGACCGTGTCGTCGAAGAAGCTGCGCACCTCCTGTGGGTGGCTGGCCAGCACCCGGAACAGCAGGCGGTACGTCCCCTCGCCGATCTCGGCGCCGGGCGGCCCGCCGCCGGCGGCCATGACACCCAGCACCAGCTCCGCCTCCTCGAGCGCACGGCGCGCCTCGGCGGCGCCGCTGCGGTAGGAGGACACGCCGATCTCGGCGTGGCGCCCGAGCCGCGCCGCGGCCCGGCGCGCGGGCTCGGGCGGCCCCGGCAGCAGGGCGTACACCTTGTCCTCGACGGTCTGCGCCAGCGCGCCCGGCACCTCCGCCGCGAGCGCAGCGACCAGGCGGCCCGGCCCGCGGCCGCCCGGATTCGCGCAGACCGCCACGAACCCGCCCGACAGGTCGCAGCCGAGCCGGGCGGCGCGCCGCTGCACGTCCACCGGGTCCAGTTCCGGCCGCGTCAGCAGCTCCTCCAGGAAGGAGCCGCGCAGGCTCTGCTCGGTCTCGTCCCTGGCTTCGACGACGGCCACCTCCGTGAGCGCCGCGATGGCGGCCATGTGGAGGTACTCGCCGGCGTCGTGGCGCCCCGGGCCGAGCAGCAGCACGGCGCCGAGCTCGCGCCCGCCCGACGAGATCGGCACCTCCGCCGTCACGTCGGACGGGCGCTGCGGGCGCCCGCCGGCCAGGCGGGCCCCCACGTAGCGCTCGTAGCGCGCCCATCCCTCGAGTGGCATCCCCAGGCGCGGCACGACGACTGCGACCGGCGCACCGGCGTGCGCGGAGGCGATCTCCGCCACCCGCTCGAGCCCGTCGCCGGCCAGCACGGCGCCCACCATCGCCAGGTGGGCGCCGCGCGGCGTCTCGGCGGCCGCGGATGGCTCCGCGGCCAGTCTCAGGTCAGGAGCGGGGATCGTTCCGCCCCCTCAGGTCCGGTCGCCGTTGACGGCGATCTCGTCGCCCTCGTGGGCCTGGAGCACGGTTTCGCCGTCCTGGCCGGTGCGGATGCGAACCGCCTCCTCCACCGGCAGCACGAACAGCTTGCCGTCACCCACCGACCCCGTCCGGGCGTGGCGCAGGATCACGTCCTTGACGATTGCCACGTCCTTCGTCTCCACGACGCACTCGATCTTGAGCTTCGGCCGCAGGTGCACCGCGAGCGCCGAGCCACGGTAGTGCTCGGTGATCGCCTTCTGCCTGCCGGAGCCCTTCACCTCGGTGATCGAGAGGCTCGGGAAGCCGGCCTCGAGCAGATCCATGCGGATCGGCTCGAAGGCCTCGTGCCGGATGTACGCGATGACCATCTTCATGCCGTCACCTCACCCGGCCGCGGGATCGTGGCGCCGCGTGGCGCGTGCGCCGGGCCCTCGGGCGGCCCGCCCGTCGGCCCGCCGAAGTCCGACTGCGGGATGAACTGCTCGGGATACCCGTACATGCCGTGCTCGACGATGTCGAGACCCGCCTCCTCGTCCTCCTCGGAGACGCGCAGCCCGATCGTCGCCTTGATGGCGGCGAAGGTGGCGTAGCTCATCGCGAACACGAAGGCGAAGGCCACGACCACGCCGACCGCCTGAGCGATCAGCTGGGTGAACTCGCCGGAGTACACGAGGCCTCCGTCGGGATCGCCGAACGCGTTGTACTGGGCCAGCCGCGGTGCGGTGAAGATGCCGCACGCGATCGTGCCCCAGATGCCGGCCAGGCCGTGCGCCGACGTCGCGCCGACCGGGTCGTCGATCTTCTTGTCGATCCAGATCACGCCGAAGACCACGATCAGCCCCGCCACGAACCCGATGATCGGGCCGGCCCAGAGCTCCACGTAGCCCGACGGCGCCGTGATCGCGACGAGGCCGGCGATGGCGCCGTTGGCGACCATGCCGATGTCGATCGTCTTCTGCCTGAGCTGCGTGGCGACGAAGGCGCCGATCACGCCGCCCGCACACCCGAGCAGGGTGACCACGGCCACCTCGGCCAGGCGCGTGTCGCCGATCCCCAGCGTGGAGCCCGGGTTGAACCCGAACCAGCCGACGAACAGGATGATCGTGCCGAGGCCGACGAGCGGCATCGAGTGCCCCGGGATCGCCCGCGGCTTGCCGTCCGGCCCGTACTTGCCGCGACGCGGGCCGAGCAGCAGCAGGGCCGCGAGCGCGCCGGTGGCGCCGATCAGGTGCACCGCCGTCGAGCCGGCGAAGTCCTGCATGCCGGTCGGCAGCAGAGCCGTGTCGCCGTTCTGGAGCCAGCCGCCGCCAAACACCCAGTGCGAGCCGATCGGGTAGATGATCGACGCGAAGACGATCGCGTAGATCACGTAGGCGCTGTACTTGATGCGCTCGAGCGTCGAGCCCCACACGATCGCGAGGGACACGGCGCAGAAGGCGAACTGGAACAGCCACTTGACCTCGACGACGGCGTCCGAGACGCCCATCACCGGGAATGCCTCCGCCCCGTTGCCGGAGAACTGGAGGAAGAAGCCGTTGCTGCCGATGATCGAGCTCGAGATGCCGAGCACGTCGGCGCTGCCGAAGGCGAGCGCGAAGCCCACGGCCCAATAGCAGATGGCCGCGATCGAGAGGTTGGTGAGGATCTTCGCGACCCCTGTGCCGGCGTTCTTCGCTCGAGAGAAGCCGATCTCGAGCATCGCGAAGCCCGCCTGCATGAAGAGCACGAGCACAGCGGCGACGAACACGAACATCGTGTTGGTCGCGACCGTCTCGCCAAGTTTGCCGTCGATCGCCTGAGCCAGGTCGTCGGCGGTTGCCAAGAACAAGTCCATGGGGACGCCTCCTTCCGAGGGGTGCTGAAGCCACGGTACGAGCGCATCCCGGCGCGGTCTTTATCCAGGTGTCGAAGATTCGGGTGCGGCGTTTCGCCGGCCGGTCGAGCGCCCTAGAGGGCTTCGCCCAACAGCACGACGGAGCCGAACACGAAGGCGACCGCCGCGACGATCCCCACCAGGCGAGTCGGGAACTCGCCGTGGTGGCCGCTCTGGTGGACGACGGCGTGCCCCTTGCCGCGTGCGATCAGCCAGCGGTTGACGGGCACGGCGACCGCTCCCGCCACCACCAGCGCCACCGACAGGCTGCCCCAGAACAGCTCGTTGCCGAGGCCGGCGTCCATCGCGTCGGGGATGGCCAGCATGATCGCGTTGTCGACGATCTCCATGATCGCGATGCTGATCGTGTCGGAGGCCAGCGCGACCGGCACCACGGCCGCCAGCGCCATGCCCGAGCGCAGCAGCGGCAGGCTCGTGAGCGTGTAGCCGAACAGGAACGCCAGCGCCACGGCCAGCGCGACCGTGCCCCAGTCCGAGAACCCGAGCGCGGTGCCGATCACCATGCCGGCCACCTCGCCGATCGCGCAGCCGGTCAGGCAGTGCAGCGTGGCGCTCAGCGCGAGCGCGTTCAGCTCGCCGCCGGAGGTCGGGAGCTCGTGCATCGCCTGTGACGTTAGGCCCAAAGGGGGGTTGGTCGGTTTTTGGGTCCATCTGAACCCATAAAGCGCCCCACCCCGTCTGGGCTCGGGCGGCTCGCCGGGCCGCTTGCCGGCTCGACGGGTGAGCGAGATGGGTCACGGCGTCGCCGCGCGCGGATGGCGCTCGATCGTGGTCGTGCATATCGTGCCCTGATGGAACAAGAGGTGGAAGAGCCGATCGCGATCCCGGACTTCGAGCACACACTCGACGGAGTCATCGGGTTCGAGGTGCTGGAGATGAGCGGCGAGCGGGTGCGTGCCCGGCTCGAGGTCCACGACCGCGTGCGACAGCGCTTCGGCGTGGTGCACGGCGGCACCTTCTGCGCCTGGGCGGAGGTCCTGGCGTCTGAGGCGACGACGTGCGGCGTCGCCCGCCGCGGCAGCATGGCGATGGGGATGTCCAACGCCACCAGCTTCCTGCGCCCGGTGCGCGAGGGCGTGATCTTCGCGGACGGCCGGCCGCGCCACCGGGGGCGCACGACCTGGGTCTGGGACATCGACTTCGTGGACGCCGGGGGCCGCCTCTGCAGCACCTCGCGCGTGACGCTGGCCGTCATGCCCGCCCCGGCGGAGGGCGCACGGCCGCTCGTCGTGGAGTAACGGCGCGAGGGGCGCCCGAGCGCCCCTTCTAGGCCGTCGGCGCGGGCTCTTCCACCGGATCCGTCTCCGGCGGCAGCGCGCCGCCGCGCTCGGTGCCCGCGATCAGCTCGTCGGCGATCTTCTCCTTGGGGATGAAGCCGGACTTCATGCCGAAGTAGACCGCCTGCGGATGGTGGGCGATGATCGCCACCGTCGACTGCTCGGGCATCACGGCGAAGCCGTCGGAGAGGTACATGCCGATCTTCTCGAGGTCCAGCAGGCGCCAGACCTTCTCGTGCTCGGACTGGTCCGGGCACGCCGGGTAGCCCCACGAGTAGCGGCGGCCCTGATCGGGCTCGATCTCCAACCCGCGGCGCGCCTCTGCGTGCAGCCACTCGGCGAGGCCCTCGGCGGCCTGGACGCCCAGCCCGTGGGTGAAGAGCTGCTCGGCGAACTCACCGTCGCGCTCGAGCTGTGCCATCACCTCGGTCACCTCGGAACCGACCGTCACGCCCTGGAGCGCGACGACGTCGCGCTCGCCCGAGTCGACGGGGCGGTAGAAGTCGGCCAGGCAGATGCGGTCGTGCCTCGGCTGACGCGGGAAGTGAAGCCGCTCGAGCTCGCGGTCCGGGTCCTCCGGGTCGAACACGACCAGCTCGTTGCCGTCCGCCGCGGCGGGGAAGTAGCCGAGCCGGGCGCGCGGGCGCAGGTAGTCCTGCTCGCGCCACATGCGCTCCAGCTTGGGCGCGAAGCCCTCGTCGTCGCCGTGGCCCTCCACGATCTGCCGCCACTCCTCGCCCTTCTTGCCGCGGCCGCCCCAGTGGAGCTTGAACAGCACGTGGCGGTCGAGGTAGGGGTAGACGTCGTCGAGGTCGACGTCCATCTCGCGCACGCCCCAGAAGGGCGGCTCGGGGATCGGGACGTCGGTGCGCGCCGCGGAGCGCACGGAGTCGTCGGTCACCGGCGGGCCGTCGTCGACGCGCTCGACCTGCTGGCGCAGCGCGTGCGCTTCGTCGCGGTACTTCTCGACCAGCGCCGGGCGCTTCTCCTCGTCCACGAGCTGGTCCACGGTCGCCAGGCCGGCGAAGGCGTCCTTGCAGTAGAAGACGCCGGGCTCGTAGACCTCGTCGGACTCCTTGCCCTTGGGATAGAGGATGCGCCGTCCGAAGTCGCGGTTGATGGCGGCGCCGCCGATCAGCACCGGGAACTCGAGGCCGCGCGCGTGCAGCTCCTGCACGCAGGTCGGCATCTGCTTCGAGGTCGAAACAAGCAGCGCCGACAGCCCGATCGCATCGGCCTCGTTCTCGATCGCGGCGTTGATGATCGTGTCGATCGGGACCTGCTTGCCGAGGTCGATCACCGTGTAGCCGTTGTTGGTGAGGATCGTGTTGACGAGCGACTTGCCGATGTCGTGCACGTCGCCGAACACGGTCGCGATCACCACGCGGCCCTTGGTGTGCCCCTCGATCCGCTCGAGGTAGTTCTCGAGCTGTGCCACGGCGCGCTTCATCACCGTCGCGGACTGGAGCACGAACGGCAGGATCAGCTCACCGGCGCCGAACTTGTCGCCCACCTCCTTCATCGCGGGCAGCAG
>JAXDII010000037.1:0-4920 GCA_034664085.1 Thermoleophilaceae bacterium | reverse complement strand
TCGATCCAGGCGCGCAGCTCCTCCTCCGAGCGCGCGTTGGCGAGGCTGAGCATCGGCTGCAGGTGCTCGACCTTCTCCAGGCGGCTGACCGGCTCGGCGCCCACCTTCTGGGTCGGCGAGTCCGGGGTCTGCAGCTCGGGGTGCTCGGCCTCGATCCGGCGCAGCTCGTCGAGCTTGGCGTCGTAGACGTCGTCGCCGACCAGCGGCTCGTCGTCCTGGTAGTAGGCCTTGTTGAGGCGCTCGAGCTCCTCGCGCAGCTCTGCCGCGCGCTGCTCGTGCCTCACAGCAGCTGGGCCAGGTCGAAGGACCCCAGCGACTCGATGCTCGGTGTGCTGGTCAGATCGAAGTGCAGCGGGGTGACGGAGATGCGGCCGGCGGCGATCGCCGACAGGTCGGTCCCCGGCTCGTCGTGGTGGTCGGGCGCCTCACCGTAGATCCGATAGCGCCGCCGCGGTCCGTCGTCCTCGACCAGGTTCAGCTCGTCGCGGTAGAGGCGCTTGCCCAGCCGCGCGACCTCCACGCCCCGCACCTCGCCGGCCGGGACGTTGACGTTGAGCAGCGTGCCGCCGGGCAGCGGCACGTCCTCGATGCGGTCCACCAGCGTGGCCACGAAGCGCGCCGCCGTCGAGAAGTCGAAGTCGCGCCCGGCCCGGAAGTCGAGCTCGCGCGCAGCCGACTGCTGCGACACGGCGATCGCCGGCAGGCCGAGGACGATGCCCTCGAGCGCGGCGGCGACCGTCCCGCTGTAGGTGATGTCGTCGCCCAGGTTGGAGCCGTGGTTGATGCCGGACACGATCAGGTCGGCCTCGAAGCCCTCGACGAGCCCGAGCGTCGCGAAGCGCACGCAGTCCACCGGCGTCCCGTCGGTGGCGTAGCCGACCGTCCCGTCGCCGAACTCCACCTCCTCCACCCACAGCGGCCGCCGGATGGTGATCGACCGCGCCGTCGCCGAGCGGTTGTCGTCCGGCGCGATCACCGCCAGCTCGACCCCCTCCACGCCCAGCAGCTCGCGGCGGAGGGCCTGGAGACCCTCCGCGTCGATGCCGTCGTCGTTGGTGAGCAGGACCCGCACGCGGGTCCTGACGTTACTTGCGCAGGCGGATCGTCCTGCTGGACTTCGGCAGCAGCGCGTCGGTCCCGCCGAAGCGCACCTTCAGCTTCGTCCCGGGGTTCGCCTTGACCGTGATGTCGGCGTGGCACTTGGCGTCGAACGTGGTCGTCAGCTTGCCGCCCGGCCGGGCGGTGAACTTCGCCTTGCCGCCGGCGCAGTCGGCCTTGGTCTGGCTCGCCTTCAGCACCACCGTGGCCCGCACCTTGTAGCGGCGCTTGCCGACCTTCTTGGCCTTCAGCTTCACGGCCTTCGGCTTGGTGGGAACGTCGTAGTCCTGCGCCAGGCCAGGCGCAGCGACGGTCAGCACGGCGAGGGCGGAGACTGCGGCGACGATTCGGACCATGCGGAGATCCTACGCTCGGAGCGATGCGCGGGGTCGTGACGACGCTGCTCGCTGCGGGGCTTTCCCTCGGCGCCGCCACGGCGCACGGGGCGCCGCGGCTGGCGAACCGCTGCTTCGACGTGTCCGGGCTGGGCGTGCGGCACGTCAAGCCCACGGGCCTCGGGACGTACCTGCTCTACGACGGGACTGAGACGGGCCCCGCGATCGAGTGGCGGATCGAGCGCGCCGGCCGCGGCTACCGGCTCCAGCGGGTGGCGGACGGGACGACGCGCACCGCGCGGCTGACGCCCGTGGTCGGCTGCAAGCGCTACCCCGAAGCCGGGCTGGGCGTCCGCGGGCGGCCGCGGCAGGTCGGCCTGTGGGGGATCGCCGACGCGCACGTGCACCTCACCGCCAGCCTGCGCGCCGGCGGCCGGGTCATCTCCGGCGAGCCCTTCTCCCCCTACGGGCTGCCGGACGCGCTCGGCCGCGACGCCGAGGTGCACGGCCCCGACGGCGCGGCGGACGTGACCGGCAACCTGCTCCGCAGCGGGAGCCCGGCGGGGACCCACGACACCGCCGGCTGGCCGTCGTTCTCGGGCTGGCCGACCTTCGACACCAACACCCACCAGCAGATCTACTACCGCTGGCTGCAGCGCGCGTGGCGCGGCGGTCTGCGGCTCGCCGTGGCCCAGACCGTCGAGGACCAGCCGCTGTGCCAGCTCGAGCCGCTGCGCTCCCACTCGTGCGACGAGACCGAGACCATCGAGCTCCAGGCCAGGACGCTGCGCGACCTCCAGGCCTACGCCGACGCACAGGCGGGCGGGCGCGGGTTCTTCCGGATCGTCACCACCCCGCGCCAGGCCGCGCGGGTGATCCGCGCCGGGCGCCTGGCGGTGATCATCGGCGTCGAGTCGTCCAACCCGTTCGGGTGCAGCGAGGTGCAGGGCATGCCGGCGTGCGACCGCGCCGACGTCGACGCCGGGATCGACCGCCTCCGCAGGGCCGGCGTGCGCGGGCTCTTCGTCGCGCACTGGGTGGACAACGCGCTGGCCGGCGCGGCGCTCGAGGGCGGCGACAAGGGCACGTTCATCGGCGCGATGCAGGTCGAGCAGACGGGCGGGCCGTTCGCCACCGGCGACTGCCCGCAGCCCGGCCAGGGCGACAGCTGCAACACCCGCGGGCTCACCGAGCTCGGCGAGTACGCGATTCGGCGCCTGATGGACCGGCACATGCTCATCGAGGCCGACCACCTCAGCGAGCGCGCCCGGCAACGCGTGCTCGCGATCGCGCGCGAGCGCCGCTATCCCCTCGTCTCCAGCCACACCGGCACCGGCGGGACGTGGACCGACCCGGAGCTGCGCGTGCTGCGTGAGACCGGCGGCCTCGCCACCGCCCGCCTCGACGCTCCCGAGCAGCTCGCCAAGACCACCCTGCGGCTGCGCGCCCGCGGGGTCGGCCCCGCGCTGGGCACGGATGTCGGCGGGTTCTCGACGCTGCCGGCGCCGGTGGCCGGGCTGCGCTACCCCTTCCAGCTCGGCGGCGCGCGCTTCACGCGCCAGCGCACCGGCGAGCGCGCCTACGACCTCGCGAAGGACGGCATGGCCCATTACGGGCTGCTGCCCGACCTGCTCGCACGGGCCCGGACGGCGCCGGGTGGGCGGCGCGCGCTCCGCGCCCTCTACGGATCCGCCGCCGCCTACCTGCGCATGTGGCGCCGGGTCGTCCGTCAGTAGCGGACGGCCACGAGATACAGGCCGTGGGCGGCCGCGGTCTGGCCGGCTGCGCTGCGCGGGGCGCCGTCCAGCAGCGCGGTGAAGGACTCGAGCGTGCGGCGGCCGGCGGCGACCTCGAGCATGGTGCCGACGAGCACCCGGTTCATGTTGCGCATGAAGGCGTCGGCCTCGATGCGGAACTCGAGCGTCTCGTCGTCCAGCTGGGTCCAGCCCGCCTCGAGGACGTCGCGCTCGAAGCGGACGTGCTCGGTGTCGGTGGGCGTGAACGCGGTGAAGTCGTGGGTGCCGGGGAGCGTGGCCGCGCACGCCTGGAGCGCGTCGAGCTCTGTCCGGTGCGGCCACCACAGCGCGCGCCCGAGGGCGAACGGCGATGGGCCGGCGCGGCGGATGTGGACGCGGTACGCGTAGACCCGGCTCTTGGCGTCGAAGCGGGCGTTGAAGCCGGCCCCCGCCTCCTCGATGCCCAGCACGCCGACCTCGTCGGGCAGCAGCGCGTTCACCGAGCGCACGCGCGGGATCCCGGCGGCCTCGAAGGAGCAGACCTGCCCCAGTGCGTGGACGCCCGCGTCGGTGCGGCCGGCCACGGTCAGCTCCACCGGCGCCCGCAGCAGCGTCTCGAGCGCCTGCGTCAGCTCACCCTGGACGGTGCGCAGGCCAGGCTGCGCCGCCCACCCCGAGAAGCGGGAGCCGTCGTACTCGAGTGTGAGCTTGAGCCTCAGACGAGCTCGAGGAAGACCATCTCGGTCGAGTCGCTGCGACGCGGCCCGAGCTTCAGGATCCGCGTGTAGCCGCCCGGCCGCTCCGCGTAGCGCGGGGCGATCTCCTCGAAGAGCTTGTAGATGATGCCCTTGTCCGGGTGCTGGAGGGTCGAGATGGCCTGGCGGCGCGCGTGCAGGTCGCCCTTGCGCGCCAGCGTGATCAGCTTCTCGAGCTCCGGCTTGACCGCCTTGGCCTTGGCCTCGGTGGTCTTGATGCGCTCGTGGTCGATGACCTCGATGCACAGGTTGGCGAGCATCGCCTTCCGGTGCGCCGAGTCACGCGAGAGCTTCCCGCGGGCCTTCTGGTGGCGCATCGGACCTAGTCGTTGCGCAGCCCGAGGCCGCGCTGGTTGAGGGTCTCGACGACCTCGTCGATCGACTTCTTGCCGAAGTTCGGGATCGCGTTGAGCTCGCCCTCGGACTTCGAGATCAGGTCGCCGACGGTCTGGATGCCGGCGCGCTTGAGGCAGTTGTACGAGCGGACGCCGAGCTCGAGCTCCTCGATGAGGATGTCGTCCATCGGCGAGCCACCGCGACCCGGGAGCGCGGCACCGCCGCCGCCGAGGCCGTTGTCCACGGCCCCGCCCAGCGCGGCCGGGCCCTGGCGCAGCTCCTCGATGCGGTCCTCGTCGGTGAAGATCGACAGCGACGAGATGAGGATCTCGGAGGCCTCGCGCAGCGCGGCCTGGGGGTCGATCGACCCGTCGGTCTCGATGTCGAGCGTGAGCTTGTCGAAGTCGGTGCGCTGGCCGACGCGGGCCGGCTCGACGTTGTAGGCGACGCGGCGCACGGGCGAGAAGATCGAGTCGATCGGGATGACGCCGATCGGCTGGTCGGCCGTCTTGTTGTCCTCGGCCGGGCGGTAGCCGCGGCCGCGGCCGATGGTCAGGTACATCTCGAGCTTGGTCTTCTTCTCGAGCGTGGCGATCGGCGCGTCGGGCGTGAGGATCTCGACGCCGGAGGGCAGGTCGATGTCCTTGGCGGTGATCTCGC
>JAXDII010000034.1:0-3969 GCA_034664085.1 Thermoleophilaceae bacterium | reverse complement strand
CGGCGACGGCAGCAGCTTCCCGGCCGAGATCACCGTGTCGAAGGTGCAGGCCGAGGGGCGGATCCTGTTCGCGTTCTTCGTGCGCGACGTGTCCGCCCGCCGCCAGCGCGACCGCGAGCGCGAGGAGTTGATGCGCGAGCAGGCCGCCCGGGAGGAGGCGGAGCAGATGGCGAGCATCGTGCACGGCCTCCAGGTGCTGCTGGACGCGGCCCTCGCGCACGCGAGGGTCGACGACATGATGCAGGCCCTGCTGCCGCGCCTGTGCGAGGTCCTGACCGCGGAGGCCGCTTCGGTACTGCTGCCCGACGCCGACGGCTCGTTCACGGTCCACGCCTCCACGGGCGCCCTCGATGACGAGAACCCGCTCCGCGCCCATCTCGGGGAAGGCGTGGCCGGACGCGTGGGGCAGACCCGCGAGCCGGAGCTGGTGAACGACCCGCATGCCTCCGACGTCGTGGATCCCGCCCTGCACGACTGCGGCTCGGTGCTCGGGGTCCCGCTGCTCGCCGGGGACTCGGTGGCCGGCGTGATCCTCGTCGGCGTGCCGCCGCCGCGTCGCTTCACTGATGACGACCTCCTTCTACTCGGGCTCGCCGCCGACCGGGTGGCGCTGGCGATCCACCACGCCCGCGTCTTCGAGCGGGAGCACCGCATCGCAGAGACGCTCCAGCGCAGCCTGCTGCCCGAGCGGCTGCCGGCGCTGCCGGGCCTCGAGGTTGCCGCGCGCTACCTGCCCGCCGCGGCCGAGGCCGAGGTGGGGGGCGACTGGTACGACGTGATCCCCATCGCGGGCGGCCGGGTGGGGCTGGTGATGGGCGACGTGGCCGGCAAGGGGCTGGCGGCGGCGTCCATGGTCGGAAGGCTTCGCAGCGCCCTGCGGGCTTACGCGCTCGAGGGGCACGATCCGCCGACCGTCGTCGCCCAGCTCAACCAGCTCGTCTGGTCGGAGGCGAACGACTCTGAGATGGCCACGCTGGTCTACGTGGTGATCGATCCCGCCGAGAACACGGTCTCGTGGGTGAACGCCGGCCACCTGCCGCCGCTGGTGGTGGCCGACGACGGGGACGCCGAGCTGCTCGAGAGCGCCGCGTCGGTGCCGCTGGGGGTGATGCCGTTCCCGTCCTACAGCGAGGAGACGCGCCCGCTGCCCACGGGCGCCACAGTGCTCCTCTACACGGACGGTCTGGTCGAGCGCCCGGGGGAGCTGCTCGACATCGGGCTCGCCCGGCTCTCCTCGGCCGCGGCGGCGGCAGAGGGCGGGCCCGAGCGCCTCTGCGAGAGCCTCGTGCGCCGCCTCGTCCCCACCGGCGCCGGAGGCGACGACGTGGCGGTTCTGGCGCTTCACAGCCCGCCGCTCGGCGACCACTTCCGCCTTCACCTGCCGGCCGAAGCCGCCCGCCTCGCCTCCATGCGCGCGTTGCTTCGGCGATGGCTGCGCCACGTCGGTGCGTCCGACCAGGAGCTCGCGGAGATCCTCTCCGCCACGGGCGAGGCCGCCGCGAATGCGATCGAGCACGGCTCCGCCTCGCCAGAGCGCCCAATCGAGATCTCGGGCGAGGCGGCCGGTGGGGAGATCGAGGTGGTGCTCCGCGACACCGGCAGCTGGCGTCCGAGCCGCGCCGACGGCCGGGGGCGAGGCCTCGTGCTGATGCGAGCGCTGATGGACGCCGTGGACGTCTCCCCTGCGCCGGAGGGCACCACGGTCACCATGCGCCGGCGCCTGCACGGGGAGGATCGCGCGGTCGGCACATGATGCCCCCGAACTCCCAGGAGTTGCGGGTGCTCGGGTGCCTGATCGAGAAGCAGCGCACCACGCCCGGCGCCTACCCGCTCAGCGTGAACGCGCTGCGCCTTGCCTGCAACCAGGCCACCAACCGCGACCCCGTGGTGGACTGGGACGAGTCCACCGTGCGCACCGCGGCCCAGCGCCTCGGCGAGCGTGGATGGGCGCGGTTCACCAGCGCCGCGGGCAGCCGCGCGGCGAAGTACCGCCACGTGTTCGACTCGGCCCTCGGCCTCTCGCCCGGCGACACCGCCCTGCTCGCCGTGCTGATGCTGCGCGGGGCCCAGACACCGGGCGAGCTGAAGACCCGCACGGACAGGATGCACGGCTTCGGATCGCTCGCCGAGGTGCAGGAGACCCTCGAGGGGCTGATCGGCCGCGAGCTCGCGGCGGCACAGCCGCGCCGGCCCGGCCAGAAGGAGCAGCGGTACGTGCAGCTGCTCGGGGATGAGGAGGAGCCAGTCGACGAGCCGCCCACGGCGGCGGCGCCTGATGCCGCGTCACTCGAGGAGCGAGTCGCGCGTCTCGAGGCGGAGGTGGCGGCGCTGCGCGAGGAGCTCGGCGGCTGAGGGGCGCTAGCGAATCAGCACCGGCGTGCCGTACGGCACACGCGGGTACAGGTCGATCACGTCGCTCACGTGCATGCGGATGCAGCCGTGCGACGCGCGGCTTCCGATCGACCAGTCCTCCGAGGTGCCGTGGATGCCCACGCTGCCGGTCACGCCGAGCCAGCGGGCCTTGAGCGGATTGTCGGGGGCGCCGCCGGGCACGGTGCGCCCGGCGTAGGAGCCGGCCCACGGGCGGTTGGGCGCCGTCCACGACGGGTTCACGCGCCTGTTGGTGATCCTGAACAGCCCCGACGGCGTGTCGAAGCCGGCGGCGCCCACGGCGATCGGGTAGCTGCGGTCGTAGCGCAGGCGCTTGAACAGACGCAGGCGGAAGCCGCCGCGGTCGATCGTGACCACCGTCCGGTTGCGCCGCGCGAGCCCGGCGTGGGTGATCGCCGGCCGCACGCGCCGGCGCCGTCCGGTCAGGCCACGGGTGCGCAGCGGGTCGACAACGGCGCGGTTGATCGCCCGGCGCAGGCGCCACTCCACCAGCGCGCTGCCGTTTCGCCCCTTGCGGCGGATCATCCGGCGCACCGTGATCCGCAGCCGGGCGTTTCGAGGCGCCACGAACAGGCGCCGGCCGATGCCGGTCACCCAGGCCCTCACCGCCGATCGGCGGTAGGTCACGAAGGGCGCCGCCTCCAGTTCGCCCTTGAGCCCGGCGCGATAGGCGCGGCGGGCGGTCCGGTCGGGCGCGAACTTCAGCGCCAGGACGCGCATCGTCAGCCGCGAGCGAAAGCGTCCCACGCGAACGTCCGCGGGCGAGCGCAACTGCTTGCCAAGCCTCTGCTCCAGGACAACGGCTGCCTCGGAGACGGCCAGCCCGCCCACGGCCACTCCGCTAACCGTCACCCCGGGGGCGATGATCTTCGGCTCCTGCCCCATGGCGGGTGCGGTCAGCGCGAAGAACGCGGCAGCACAGGCGAGGGCGCAGCGCATCCAGCCAGGGTACCCCCGGCCTGGCGCCTCTCAGACGGCTGCAGGTTCGTGTTCAGCGATGAACCCGAGCACCAGATCGTTGAACTCCTCGGCGCGCTCGAGTTGCAGGCCGTGCGGCGCCTTATCGACCACGGTGAGCCGTGCACCGGGGATGACCTCGGCGATCTCCTCGGACCTCCAAACCGGCACCAGGATGTCGTGCCCGGCACCGATCACGTGCACCGGCATCGAGAGCGACGGCAGCCGGTCCAGCGCCTCGTGACCTGCACTGGCGGCGAGCTGGCGCGCGAACGCCTCAGGATCCTGCGGGTGGGGGTTCTGCAGGATCATGCTGCGCGCGACCTCCACCTGGGCCGGGTCCTCGAACAGCTCCTCGGACAGGGTGAGCAGCAGCAGCTCGTCGATGTGCTGCTCGCGCGATATCGCGCGCACTCGAGCGCTCCAGACCCGCGCCAGGTCCCGGCCCCAGGCGCCCCCGCGCGCGAAGGTCACGGTGAGCGTGAGCGTCCGGATCCGGTCCGGCGCCGCCAGCGCGATCTCCTGGGCGATCGCCCCGCCCATCGACACACCGAGCAGGTGGAAGCTCTCGAACCCGGCGGCGTCGGCCACCTCGAGCGCGTCCCGCGCCATGTCGGTGAC
>JAXDII010000010.1:0-100700 GCA_034664085.1 Thermoleophilaceae bacterium | reverse complement strand
CGCTGGCCGTGGTCGTAGCGCTCGCCGTGCACCTGCTCGCCGCGCGGCAGCAGCGCCTCCACGCGCTCGCGCAGCTGCACGAGCGTGTAGCGCGAGTCGGACTGCTGGACGATGCCGGTGATCAGCTCGCCCACGCGGTCCTGGTACTCGTTGTACATCATGTCCCGCTCGGCCTCGCGGATGCGCTGCAGGATCACCTGCTTGGCGGTCTGGGCGGCGATGCGCCCGAAGTCGTCCGGCGTCACGTCGCGCTCTTCGATCTGGTCGCGGTACTGCATCAGCCGCTCCTGATCGATCTCCGGCGGCTCGGGGTACACGAGCTCCCCGGTCTCGGGATCGACGCTCGGCTCGCCCGCTTCCTCCTCGACCTCGTCGAGCAGCTGCTCCTCGAGGTCCGGGGGCAGGATCAGCTCGTACACGAGGAAGTCCCCGCTGGTGCGGTCCACCTCGACGCGGGCGTACTTGGCCGCATCGGGAGTCTTCTTGTAGGCCGAGAGGAGCGCGTCCTCCAGGGCTGCCATCAGGCGATCGGCGGAGATTCCCTTCTCGCGCTCGAGGACGCCCACGGCCTCGACGATCTCCTTGGTCATCCTTCTCCCTCCACCAAGTTGCTGCGGTTGATCTCGGAGTACGGAATGGCCACGACACCGCTCTCCGCGGCCACGGTCACCTCGTCGTCGGAGGCGCCCACGAGCTCTCCCGTGTAGCTCCTGTGGCCGTCAAGCGGCTCGCGCAGGCGCACACGCGCCCGGCGACCGACGAAGCGCCGGAAGTGGTCCGGCTTCGTGAGTGGCCGCTGCGGCCCGGGAGAGGACACCTCGAGCGAGTACTCCTCGAGCAGCTCGCGCAGGTGCTCCGTGACGCGCCCGCACAGCGCCAGGGTGACGCCCTCCGGGTGGTCGATGTAGAGCTGCAGGCGGTCCGTCCCGACCTGCTCGCACGCCAGCACCTCGACCTCCGGCTCAGCGGAGGCGAGTCGCTGCTCGATGTCTGTCTGGCGTGGGTGTTTCTGCATGAGGTCGAAAAAAAGGTGGACCGTAAGGCCCACCTTCAGGCGCCGCCCCGTCTCCGGAGCGGCGTACGGCTGAAAGTCGACTGCCGAGTATAGGCGCTTCTTCTAGAGCTGCAGCGATTTGGCTGCCAGGAATTCCTCGAGCCCGTAGCGGCCCAGCTCACGCCCGTGTCCGGACTGCTTGTAGCCGCCGAACGGGGCCATCGGATTGAACGCTCCGCCGTTGATCTCGACCTGCCCCGTGCGGATGCGCGCGGCCACCCGCCTGGCCCTCTCCTCGTCGCCCGACCACACCCCTCCGGCGAGCCCGTAGATCGTGTCGTTGGCGATCCGGACGGCGTCCTCCTCGTCGTCGTAGGGCATGATCGCCAGCACCGGGCCGAAGATCTCCTCCTGGGCGATCGTCATGTCCGGCGTCACGTCGGAGAACACCGTCGGGCGCACGAACCAGCCGCGCTCGAGCCCCTCGGGCGCCTCGGCGCCGCCGGCAACGAGCTTGGCGCCCTCCGCCTGGCCCTTCTCGATGTAGCCGCGCACGCGCTCGCGCTGCGCCTCCGAGACGAGCGGGCCGAGCGCGCTGCCGTCGACGAACGGGTCCCCCGGGGTGAACGCCTCGTCGGCGACCACCGCGGCGATGCGCTCGGCCTGCTCGAGCTTGTCGCGCGGCACGAGCATGCGCGTGAGAGCGCTGCAGGTCTGACCCGAGTTGAGGAAGCACTTGGCGACGCCGTCGGTCACCGCCTGCTCGAGGTCGGCGTCGTCGAGGATCACGTTTGGCGACTTGCCGCCGAGCTCCAGCGCCACCGGCTTGACCCCCTGGGCGGCGAGCTCGGATACGCGCCGGCCCGCGCGCGTGGAGCCAGTGAAGCTGACCATGTCGGTGCCGGGGTGCGACACGATCGCCTCCCCCACCACCGGGCCCGTGCCCGTGACGAGGTTGAAGACGCCGGCCGGCAGCCCCACGGCCTCGATGACCTCGGCGAGGGCGAAGGCGTTCAGCGGCACCACCTCGCTCGGCTTGAGCACGACCGTGCAGCCCGCCGCGATCGCCGGCGCCACCTTGTTGGCGATCTGATGCAGCGGGTAGTTCCACGGCGTGATCGCCGCGACCACGCCGGCGGCCTCCCTCACGATCAGCGAGTTCCCGACCTCCTCCTCCCAGGCGACCTCCTCGACCAGCTCGGGCATCGACGCGAAGGTGAGCGACGGGAGGCCGGCCTGGATCATGCGCGACAGGCCGATCGGCATGCCCATCTCCGAGGTGATCAGGGCGGCGATCTCGTCCCCGCGCTCGGCCAGGCCCGCGCCGATCGCCTCGCAGTACGCGGCGCGCTCGTACGGCGACGTCTGCGACCAGGAGTCGAACGCGGCGCGCGCGGCCTGCACGGCCCGGCCGGCGTCCTCCGCCGTGCCCTCGGGGATGCGGCCGATGACCTGCTCGGTGGTCGGGTTGATGACGTCGATCGTGCCCGTGCCGTGGGGCTCGACCCACTCGCCGCCGATGAAGAGCCGGTCGCGGGTGAGGGGTTCGGCTGCGGTTGCCATCTGGTGCGTCTCCTTTTCAGGCGCTGGCGGCCGCCGTGGCGGGCGCGCCCGCCACGATCGCCTCGCCGGTGCGGTGGGCCAGCGCCATGATCGTGATCATCGGGTTGGTGCCTGAGGAGGTCGGGAACGCGCTCGCGTCGCCGATCCACACGCCCGGCGTGTCGTGCAGCTCGCCGTAGGGGTTGGCCACGCTCGTCTGCGGATCGTGGCCCATGCGGCACGTGCCCATCTGGTGGGCGGCGAACAGGCGGAAGCCGCCGGCGCGCAGCGGCACGCGCTGCAGCCGCTGGACGTAGCGGTCGACGTCGTCGCCGACGCGCCATTCCGGCATTCCCCCCGCCAGCGCCGTGATCCGGCGGGCGCCGGCGGCCACGTGCAATCGCACCTGGGCCTCCAGCGCGCGGTGGGTGTTGCGCACGTCGAGCGGATCCGCGAGCGAGTACCAGGGCACGGCCTGGCCGGCCTCGTCGAGCGTCACATGGCCGGCGCCGTGGTCGCGCACCAGGCCGATGAAGGTGGCGCCGAAGCGCAGCTCGCTCATGGCCTGCTTGTGGCCGGCCCCCGACACGAACGGGATGGCCGCCGCGGCGGTGCCGGTCGCGTACTGGGTGGCCTCGATCAGGAAGCCGTAGCCGTCCTCCGCGTCGGCGAACTCGTCCACGAGTCCCGCGTGCGGCGCTCCCCACCACGCGCGCGTGTCGTCGGAGTACTGGCCGCTCACCGCCGTGCAGGGGTGCAGGCGCAGGTTGTGGCCCACCGCGGGGCCGCCGATGCCGCTGCGCAGCAGCAGCGCGGGCGACTCGAGCGCGCCGCAGGCGACCACCACGCGCGGCGCACGCACCGTCACCCGCCCGCTGCGCCCGGTCTCGGGATCCGCGTAGGCAGCCTCCACCCCGGCGGCGCGGCCGCCCTCGGTGACGACGCGCTCGGCGAAGCAGCGCACGATCACGTCGGCGCCGCGCTCCCGCGCGTCTGCGAGATAGGTGCGCGCCGTCGACTGCTTGGCGCCGGTGCGGTCGCCGAAGCCGATGAACCCGGCGGTCTCGGGCGAGTAGCGCGCTGCGTCGATGTTGCGCGTGATCGCCTTGAAGGACCAGCCGAGCCGTTCGGCGCCGGCCTTCATGAGCTCCTGGCTGCCGTTCAGGTCCGAGCAGCCGTCGTTGACCGAGAGGCGCTCCCAGACGGCGTCCAGGTGGCGGTCGAAGTCCGGGCCGTCGAGGCCCTCGAGGCCGTGCTCGCGCGCCCACTGCTCGCGCACCCAGGGCTTCGTGCGCAGGCAGTTGGTCCAGTTGATCGTGGTGCCCCCGCCGTAGCCGGACCCGGCGTACAGCGACACGTTCAGGTCAGCGGTCGGGTTGGGGCCGCCCCGCCAGTAGAGGTTCTGGTAGGCCCACAGCTCGTACTGGTTGAACTCCGACTCGTCGTAGAGGCCGCCCGCCTCCAGCACGATCACGCGCTGGCCGGCGTGCGCCAGCGCCGCGGCGATCACGGCGCCGCCGGCGCCCGATCCGATCACCACGGCGTCCGCCTCGTAGACCGCGTCGTCCTCCGGCGCGAGCGGGGTCACGGTCCGCGGCTGCGGCTCCGGCGGCGCGCCGGGCCCGGGGTAGCCGAACGCCGCCCAGAACGGGCTGACTCCGGTCTGGGGGTCGGGGATGCCGTAGGCGAAGAAGAGCGACAGGCCGATCAGCGCCTGCGCGCCGGCCGCGGCCTGCGGACCCAGCGCGGCGAGGTTGCGCAGCAGCTGCTCGCGCGAGCGCTGCGACGCGCCGAGGAAGCCCATGTGGGCGAGTCCCTCCAGCAGCTGGCCGAGGCCCTCGCGCTGGAGCTCGGGCAGCTGCGCCACCGCCTGCGCCACGCCTTCGTGGGCGCCCACGTCGCTGCCGGACAGCGCCCAAAAGCCGTCCGGATCGTCCGCGCGCTCCACGCGCGGCACGGCCGTGTCGGCGATCGCGCGCAGTACCTCGCGCTGGACCTCGTTCATCGGAGCCAGCCTACCTCGCTGCCTGCGCGCGCGTCACACCTCGACCAGCAGCGTGACCGGCCCGTCGTTGACCAGCTCCACGCGCATGCGCGCGCCGAAGGCGCCGCCCTGCGCGCCCAGCGCAGAGCGCACGCGCTCGTAGAGCGGCTCGGCCTGCTCCGGCGGCGCCGCGTCGACGAAGCTGGGCCGGTTGCCCTTGTTGGCGTCGCCGTAGAGCGTGAACTGCGAGACCACCAGCAGCTCGCCGCCGACGTCGCGCACCGACAGGTTCATCTTCCCGTCGGCGTCCTCGAACACGCGCAGGCGCTCGAGCTTGGCGGCGAGGCGGTCTGCCTGCTCCGAGGTGTCGCCGGTGCGCACGCCCAGCAGGATCAGCAGTCCCGGACCGATGCGGGCCAGCTCCTCGCCGTCGACCGCGACCGCGGCCTCGCCCACCCGCTGCACCAGAGCGCGCACGCGTACGTACTCTGACCGAATGGCCGCACCCGAGGTAGTGGACGCCTACCTGGCGTCGATGCCGGCGCTGGGCGCACGGCGCCTGGCCCACGGCGAGTGGGGCATCACGATCCCGGGCGACAATCTCGACGGCGAGCCGCTGGACGTAGGGCTGCGCGTGGCGGACGGCCTGCTGCGCGCCCAGGCCGTGGCGCTGCACGGCGCCGGCGACGTCGACCCGTGGATGCTGCTCTGGTGGAACCGCCAGACGCGCATCGTGCGCTTCGGCTGCACGCGCTCGCGCGACATCTGGGTGCACGCGGACGTGCCCGCCCCGGGACTGGACGAGCGCGGCGTGGACCGGCTGCTCGGACTCGTGGCCGAGGGCGCCGCCGCGGTGCGCGGGCTGCGCAGCTAGGCGGCGCGCAGGCGCCTGGAGAAGGCCTGGTAGTCCTTGCGGTCCGGCCGCATGTTCGCGGCCAATGCCGCGTGGCGGCGCGCCTCGGCGGTGCGCCCGGTGTTGGCCAGCGAACGGCCCAGGCAGAAGTGGGCGTAGTCGTTGACCGGGTGGCGCTCGACGACGGCGGCGAACTCCTCGGCGGCCTGCTCGAAGCGCGAGGAGCGGAAGTAGGCCCGGCCGAGGGCCTCGCGGACCGAGCTCTTGTCGGGCTCCAGCGAGCGCGCGCGCTCCAGGGGGATCGTCGCCGCCATGAAGTCGCCTGCCTCCAGCAACTCGCTGCCCTTGCGGAAGAGCTCGTATGCGTCCTCGGAGCTCATGGCTCGCCTTCCACCGTAGTCGCCTTCGCGGGGCCGGACCGCAGCAGCTCGACCTCGTCCAGGATGGCGGCCGCCACCGCCTCCTTGGCACCCAGCGGGACGTGCCGCTCGCCCGCGCCGGTGACGACCGTGACCTCGTTGTCGTGGGCGTCGAAGCCGATCTCCGGGCGCGAGATGTCGTTCACGACGACGGCGTCGAGCTGCTTGCGCTCGAGCTTGCCGCGGCCGCGCTCGACCGCGCCCTCGCCGTGCTCGGCCGCGAAGCCGACCAGCGTCTGGCCCGGGCTGCGATCCGCCGCCAGCGTGGCGAGCACGTCCTCGGTCGGCTCCAGCTCGAGTGCCAGCCGCTCGCGCCCCGACTTGGTGATCTTCTCGTCGAGCGCCTCACCGGGGCGGAAGTCGGCGACGGCGGCGGCCATCAGCAGCACGTGCGCGTCGGCGAACGCGGTGCGCGCGGCGGCCAGCAGCTCCGCGGCTGTCTGGACCTCCACCACGTTCACGCCCGCGGGCGTCGGCAGCGCCACGTTGGCGGCCACGAGGGTCACCTCGGCTCCGCGCCGGGCGGCCTCCGCGGCGAGAGCGAGGCCCATGCGCCCGGACGAGCGGTTGCCGACATAGCGCACCGAGTCGATCGGCTCGCGCGTGCCTCCGGCGGTCACCAGCACCCGCAGGCCGTCCATCGGCCCGCCGGCCTTGCCGAGCAGGCTCTCGACCGTCTCGAGGATGCGCGCCGGCTCGGCCAGGCGTCCGACCCCCCACTCCCCGCGCGAGGCGAGCCGCCCGCTGTCGGGATCCACGACGGTGGCGCCGCGCGACCGCAGCAGCGCCAGGTTGGCCTGGGTTGCCGGGTGGTCGTACATGTGGCTGTTCATGGCCGGCGCGACCACCAGCGGCGCGGTGCACGCGAGCGCGGCGCTGGTGAGCAGGTTGTCGGCCAGCCCGTGCGCCAGCTTGGCGATCGTGTTGGCCGAGGCCGGCGCGATGCAGAGCAGGTCGGCACGGCGGACGAGCTCGAGGTGCGAGATCGGGTCGTGTGTGGGCGCCGGCTCGCCGGGATAGGCGCCGCGGGCCTGGTCGTGCTCGAACTCGTCTACGAGGACCGGCGCGCCGGTTATGCCCTCGAAGGTGGCGCGCCCCACGAACTGCAGGCTGGCCGCCGTCTGGACCACGCGCACGGCGTGGCCACCACCCGTGGCGAGGCGAACCAGCTCCACCGCCTTGTACGCGGCGATCCCGCCGGATACGCCGACAAGGATTCGAGCCACAGGGACCGCCGTCCTTAGCCCGAAGCAGCCGGCTTGGCCGGCTGCGCAGGGGACCTCATTACCGGTACCGGTACTTGATCTTCCCGGCGGCGACTTCCTCGAGCGCGATCTTCAGGTAGTTCTTCGAGCCCGTCTCCACCATCGGAGGCGGGTACTCGTCGAAGGTTCCCTCGCCGAGGTTGTGGTAGTAGGAGTTGATCTGCCGGGCCCGCTTGGCGGCGACGAGGACGACCGCGTAATGCGAGTCGACCTGGGCCAGAAGGTTGTCTAGGCGCGGTTTGATCACTGCGGCAACATGGTAGCGACAAGATCGCTGAGTTCGCGTTCGGCGCGCTGGAGATCGGCGTTGACGATGCGGTGATCGAACTCGCCGGCGGCCTTCAGCTCGTCCTTCGCGGCGGCCAAACGGCGCTCGATCTGCTCCGGACGATCGGACGCGCGCGCCTCCAGCCGCTGCTTGAGATCGTCGAACGACGGCGGCTCGATGAAGATCAGCACCGCCTCCGGGAGCTCCTCGCGCACCTGGCGTGCGCCCTGGACGTCGATCTCGAGAACGATCCCGCGAGCCGGCCGCGTGAGCTCGCTTTTCAGCGTTCCATAGCGATTCCCTGCGTATTCCGCGTGCTCGACGAACTCCCCGGCGGCGGCCCTGCGATCGAAGTCCCGCTCACTGAGAAAGTGGTAATCGACCCCGTTCACCTCGCCATCGCGCGGCTTGCGCGTGGTGGCCGACACGGCCAGCTCGAGGCCCGGAACGCGCTCGAGCAGCCCCTTGATCAGAGTGCCCTTGCCGACACCGGACGGACCGGTGATGACCAGGATCGGCGTGCTCACTCGCGCTAGCGGCGCAGGAAGGAGACGAGCTCGTTGCGCTGCCGCTCGGATAGGCCGCCGATCGTCTTGCTCGGCGAGATCCGGCAGTGCGTGAGGATGCGATTCACCTTCACGCGCCCGTACTTCGGCACCGCCAGCAGCAGGTCGAAGACCTTTGCCGTGAGCACGTACTCGGGCGGGTCCAGCAGCAGCCCATGGATCTGGGCGCGACCGGCCTTGAGATCGCGCTTGAGGCGGGCGCGCCTGGTGCGGATCTCGTTGGCGCGCTTCAGAGCGTCCATGCGCTGGGTCAGCGAGCGCTCTGGAGCCAGGCCCGCCGACTGTGGCTTGGCGGACGTTTGAGGGGCGACCGGCATGGGCGGCGATAGTACACGCTGGAGGCGGGGAGTCCACGCTCCAGACCCAAAAAACCGGCGAATTCAGCTGGACCTCCACCTTAGCTTTAGGCTGGTTCGGGTAGCTTGAGCGTATTGTCACTGTTTGCAGGGGTTTTCAGAACCCCGGGGTTCCCGTAACCGTGCGCGGCCCGAGAAGTTCCCGCATCTTCCGCCGAAACGTCGGGAACCGGTCCCCCGGATGGGGCCCAGGCTGGCTTCGGTTGGGGTCAGCCGGTTCGCGGACCTGCGGACGGCCGGCCTCAAGCTGGCTGGAGCTCGGCGAGCTCGGCGGCTATCCGCCGACCGGCGGCCGGATCGCGGAAGCTCTCGGTCCCGACGGCCACGCAGCTGGCGCCCGCGGACAGGAAGTCGGCCGCGTGACGCCCCGAGGCGATGCCGCCCATGCCGATGACGGGCACTCCGACGGCCCGCGCAACCGCGCTGACCTGCTCGAGGGCGATCGCCCGGATCGCCGGTCCCGACACCCCGCCGGTGGTGCCGCCCAGCCACGGCTGCGCGGTGCGCGGGTCGAGCGCCATGCCCTTGAGCGTGTTCACGAGCGAGAGCGCATCCGCGCCGGCCTCCTCGGCGGCCCGCCCGACGGCGGCGGGGTCGGTGGCGTTCGGTGTGAGCTTCACGATCAGCGGGCGGTCGGTGAGCGGGCGCACCCGTTCGACGGCCCGCGCCGTCTCCACCGGGTCGGCGCCCATGATCAGGCCGGTCTCGACGTTGGGGCAGGAGACGTTCAGCTCGATCAGGGCGACCTCCTCCCTCTCCCCCGTGCGCTGCACCAGCGTGGCCAGCTCGTCGAGGCTGAAGCCCATCACCGACACGATCAGCGGGACCGGCAGCTCGGCCAGCTCGGGCAGGTCGAGGGCGAGGAAGCCCTCCAGGCCCTTGTTCGGCAGACCGATCGAGTTGATCAGCCCCGCCGGCGTCTCCCACAGCCGCGGCGGCGGATTGCCCTCACGCGGTGCGAGCGTGATCGTCTTCGACACGAACGCGTGGAACGGAAAGCGGTCCAGCAGCGCGTCGCCGAACGCGCGCCGGGCGGCGATCGCGTCGAAGGTGCCCGACCCGTTCAGGACGGGTCCGTCCAGGCGGACGCCGCACAGCTCCACGGTCATGCCACCCGGGGGCTCACGCCCCCCGGGCCCCCGCTGATTCCTGGCCGGAGGGCGCCGGGCATATCGAGCTGGGCGGCGTCCAGGACGGGGCCGTCGACGCAGAGGCGCAGATAGCCGCCGGTGGTCGGCACCACGCAGCCGAAGCAGGCGCCGAACCCGCAGGCCATGCCCGACTCGAGCGCGAGCTGGGCGGGCACCCCGAGCTCGGCGCAGAGCAGCCGCACGGCCTCCAGCATCGCCGGCGGGCCGCAGGAGAACACGGTGGCGGCCGGGTCGCGGTCGAGCTGCTCGCGCAGCAGGTCGGTGACCAGCGCCTGACGGCCCGCGGAGCCGTCGTCGGTGGCCACCGCCGGGCTGCCGGCGAACAGCGCTGCCGCCTGCGCGTGGGCGGCGGAGCGAAAGCCCAGCAGCACGGGCGCCTCGAGTCCGAGCTCGTCCTGCAGGCAGAGCAGCGGCGCGGCGCCGATGCCGCCGCCCACCAGCACCGCCTGGGTGCCCTCCCGGGGTGGGCGCCAGCCCAGTCCGAGCGGCCCGAGCAGGTGCAGCCCCTCGCCCTCGCGCAGCTCGGCGAGCCGGGCGGTGCCCGGGCCGACCGTCTCCAGCAGGAAGCTCAGCTCGCCCTCACGCGCGCGCGCGTGCGAGAAGGCGCGCGGCAGGTAGGGCCGCTCGTCGGCTCCCCCGCCCCAGCGCTCCGCGGCGCTGACCATGTAGAACTGGCCCGGCTGCGGGTCGCGCGGGCCGTCGGCGTCCAGCGCGGACACGAGCACGTAGGCGCCGAGGCGCTCCACCGCGGTCACGCGCGCCGTCCGCCGCTCGGGCGGCGCGAGCGTGCGCGGGGCCGCGGCGACCTTCAAGGAGTTACCTCCGCGGGGCGTCCGGCCCCGCGTCCGGAGCGCGACGCGGGGCATCCAGCCCCCCGAGAACTGCGCGCTCCGGCTTCGGCTCGGGCTCCGGCTCACGCGCGAAGCGGGCGCTGCTCGTGCCGTGCAGCTCCTGGAGCGACACCACCTCGCTCTCACCGCTGCGGCTGGCGCGGATCGCGCGCTGAGCCGCGCTGGCGCCCGACATCGTCGTGATGCAGGGGACGCCCCGGGCGACCGCCGCCCGCCGGATCTCGTAGCCGTCGGCGCGCGCGCCGGAGCCGGTCGGCGTGTTGATCACGAGGTCGACCGCGCCCGACTCGATCTGGTCGACCACGTTGGGCGACCCCTCCGAAAGCTTGCTGATCCGCTCCACCGGCACGCCCATGCGCCGGATCGCCTGGGCCGTGCCGCCCGTGGCCAGCACGTGGAAGCCCATGTCGTGGAAGCCGCCCGCGATCTGCGTGGCGGCCGCCTTGTCGCCGTCCGTGACGCTGATGAAGACCGTGCCCGAACGCGGCAGCTGGGACCCCGCCGCCGCCTGCGCCTTGCCGAACGCGGCCGGGTAGTCGGCGGCCACGCCCATCACCTCGCCGGTCGACTTCATCTCCGGGCTGAGCAGCGCGTCCGCGCCGGGGAAGCGGCCGAAGGGCAGCACGGCCTCCTTGACCGACACGTGGCGCGGAGCGCGCGGGATCTCGACCTCGATGTCAGCCAGTCGCTCGCCCAGCATCAGCCGGCACGCGAGCTTGGCCAGCGGCACCCCGATCGCCTTGGACACGAACGGCACGGTGCGGGACGCCCGCGGGTTGGCCTCGATCACGTAGAGCTCCTCGTCGCCGTAGACGGCGAACTGGATGTTGATCAGGCCGATCACCCCCAGCCGCAGGGCGATCGCCTCGGTGGCCTGCTCAACCTGGCGCAGCATGTCCGGGCCGAGCGACATGGCCGGGATCACGCACGCCGAGTCGCCCGAGTGCACCCCGGCCTCCTCCACGTGCTGCATGATCGCGCCGATGCGGACCGACTCGCCGTCGCAGAGCGCGTCCACGTCCACCTCGATCGCGTTCTCGAGGAAGCGGTCGAGGAAGATCGCGTTGCCCACCTGCGCGTTTGTGCGCTCGAGGTAGTCGGCCAGGGCGGCGCGCGAGTAGCAGATCTCCATGGCCCGCCCGCCCAGCACGTAGCTGGGGCGTACGAGCAGCGGGTAGCCCACGTCGGCGGCCACCTCGAGCGCCTCCGACGGCGACGCGGCGGTGGCGTAGGGCGGGCCCTTGAGGCCAAGCTCGTCGAGCAGCCTGCCGAAGCTGGGCCGGTCCTCGGCGCGGTGGATGGACTCCACGGGCGTGCCGAGCAGCCGCACGCCGGCCTCCGCGAGCCCGGCGGCGAGCTTCAGCGGCGTCTGCCCGCCGAACTGCACGATCACCCCCTCGGGCTGCTCCACCTCGATCACGCCGAGCACGTCCTCCAGCGTCAGCGGCTCGAAGTAGAGGCGGTCCGAGGTGTCGTAGTCGGTGGACACCGTCTCCGGGTTGCAGTTGATCATCACCGCGTCGCGTCCGGACTCGCGCACGGTCATCGCGGCATGCACGCAGCAGTAGTCGAACTCGATCCCCTGGCCGATGCGGTTGGGCCCCGAGCCGAGGATCACCACGCTCGGGTTGTCCCCGCGTCGCACCTCGTGGGCCGCCCGGCGCTCCCAGCCCGAGTAGTAGTAGGGCGTCTCGGCCTCGAACTCGGCGGCGCAGGTGTCGACCGACTTGAACGAGCGCTCCAGCCCCGCCTGGGGATCCTCGCCGCGCGCCAGCGCAGCGATCTCCGCGACGAACCAGGGGTCGATCTCGGTGCGCTCGCACACCTCCTGCTCGGTGTGGCCGCGCCGGATCGCCTCGAACAGCACCTCGTAACGGTCGTGGGAGGGCCGCTCGAGCCGCTGCAGCAGGTCTCCGCTCACGTCCGGCTGCACGTCGAGCTCGCGCGAGCGCATCGCCTTCACGAACGCCTGCTTGAACGTGCGGCCGATGGCCATCGCCTCGCCCACCGACTGCATCGAGGTGTGCAGCTCGCCCGAGGCGCCGGGGAACTTCTCGAAGGCGAACCGGGGCCACTTGACCACCACGTAGTCGATCGTCGGCTCGAACGAGGCCGGCGTCTTGCGCGTGATGTCGTTGTCGATCTCCTCGAGGGCGTACCCCACGGCCAGGCGGGCGGCGATCTTCGCGATCGGGAAGCCGGTCGCCTTGGAGGCGAGCGCCGACGAGCGCGACACGCGCGGGTTCATCTCGATCACGACGATCTCGTCCGTCTCGGGATTGACGGCGAACTGGATGTTCGAGCCGCCCGTCTCCACCCCCACAGCGCGGATCACGGCGATCGCCTGGTCGCGCAGCTTCTGGTACTGCCTGTCGGTGAGCGTCTGCTGCGGGGCGACCGTGACGCTGTCGCCGGTGTGCACGCCCATCGGGTCGATGTTCTCGATCGAGCAGACGACCACCACGTTGTCGTTGCGGTCGCGCATCAGCTCCAGCTCGAACTCGCCCCAGCCGATCACCGACTCCTCGACCAGCACCTGGCCGATCGGGCTGGCGGCGAGGCCCTCGGCCACCACCTGCCGGTACTCGACCTCGGTACGCGCTATGCCGCCGCCCGCGCCGCCCATCGTGAAGCCCGGCCTCACGATCGCCGGCAGGCCCACGTCGGGCAGGGCGCGCTCTGCCTCGCGCATCGACTTGACCGCGGCGCTGCGCGGCACTCGCAGGCCGGCGCGCTCCATCGTGGCGCGGAACAGCTCGCGGTCCTCGGCGCGCCGGATGGCGTCGTAGTCGGCGCCGATCAGCTCCACGCGGTACTTGGCCAGGGTGCCGTCCTCGGACAGCTGGCGGGCCAGGTCGAGCGCCGTGCCGCCGCCCAGCGTGGGCAGCATCGCGTCCGGCCGCTCGCGCTCGATCACCTTCGTGACCGACTCGGGCAGCAGCGGCTCGATGTAGGTCGCGGTGGCGAACTCGGGGTCGGTCATGATCGTCGCCGGGTTGGAATTGACGAGCACGACCTCGTAGCCCTCCTCGAGGAGCACCTTGCACGCCTGCGCGCCCGAGTAGTCGAACTCCGCCGCCTGGCCGATCACGATCGGCCCCGAGCCGATCACGAGGATCTTGTGGATGTCGTCTCTACGCGGCAACCAGGCGCTCCAGGAAGCGATCGAAGAGGTGCCGCGCGTCGTGCGGCCCGGGGCCGGCCTCCGGGTGGTACTGCACGGTGGAGCCCGGCACGTCGCGCAGCACGAGCCCCTCGACGGTGCGGTCGTAGAGGTTGAGCTGCTGGAGCTCCGCGGCCCCGAAGTCGGTCTCCCAGCGCACCGGCTTGTCGGTGTCGATCGTGCGCTCTCCGCCCGGGCCCACCACCGCAAACCCGTGGTTCTGCGAGGTGATCTCGATCCGCCCCGTCTCCAGGTCCTTGACCGGGTGGTTCGCGCCGCGGTGGCCGAAGGGCAGCTTGAAGGTCTCCAGGCCGACCGCCCGGCAGAGCAGCTGGTGGCCGAGGCAGATGCCCCAGACCGGCACCTTGCCGACCACATCGCGGACGGCGTCGACGACGTAGTCGAGCGCCGCCGGGTCGCCGGGCCCGTTGGCGAGGAAGACGGCGTCGGGCTCGCGCGCCAGCAGCTCGGCGCCGGTGATCGTGCAGGGGTGCAGCTCCAGGCTCACGCCGCGCTCGCGCAGGTTGCTCACGATCGACGTCTTGATGCCGGTGTCGATGCCGATCACGCGCGGGCCCGGCCCCTCGAGGATGAGCGGCTCGCTCGGCGTGACCTCGCGGGCGAGGTCGCGGCCCGCCATCGGCGGCTCCGCCATCACCCGCTCGCGGGCGCTCGACTCGGATACCTCGGCGCTGAAGACGCCGCCGCGCATGGCGCCCTTGTCGCGGATGTGGCGCACCAGCGCGCGGGTGTCCACCTCGGTCAGGGCCGGCACGCCGCAGTCGCGCAGCCACGTGAGCCAGCCGCCTTCGGCGTGCGCGGCGTCCTCGCGGTCGATCCCCTCGCGCATGATCACCGCGCGGGCGTGGATCCGGTCGGACTCCATGTGCGCCCCGGCGACCCCGTAGTTGCCCACCAGCGGGTACGTGAAGACGATGATCTGGCCGGCGTAGCTGGGGTCGGTGACGGCCTCCTGGTAGCCGGACATCGAGGTGTTGAAGACCACCTCGCCGAGCCCGTCGAGCTCGGCTCCCGCAGAGGCCCCGTCGAAGCGGGTGCCGTCCTCGAGCAAGAGGTAGGCGGGCGCCATCAGGCCACCGCTCCGAGCGCGAAGGTGCGTTCGCGGTAGGCGACCGCCCCGTCGGCGATCGTCATCCGCACCCGCCCGGTCACGCGCCGGCCGGCGAAGGCGCAGTTGGCCGAGCGGCTCTCGTAGCCGGCCTCGCCCACCTCCCACTCCGCGTCGAGGTCGGCCAGGCAGACGTTCGCCGGCGCCCCCTGCTCGATGCGCGGCACCGGCAGGCCGAAGGGCTCGCCGCCGGCGGTCATGCGCTCCACGAGCAGGCCGAGGTCCAGCACGCCGGGCAGCACGAGCCCCGTGTGCAGGGCCGCGAAGGCGGTCTCGAGCCCGGTTACGCCCATCGGCGCGAGCTCGAACGGCTGCTCTTTCTCCTCGCGTGCATGCGGGGCGTGGTCGGTCGCCACGCAGTCGATCGTCCCGGAGCGGAGCGCCTCGATCAGCACCTGGCGATCGTCCTCGCTGCGCAGCGGCGGGTTCATCTTGAAATTGGTGTCGAGCGAGCGCACCGCCTCGTCGGTGAGCAGCAGATGGTGCGGCGTCGCCTCGCAGGTCACCTTGGTGCCGGACGCCCGGGCGCGCTCGATCACCTCGACCGTCTCGCGCGCGGACAGGTGCTGCACGTGGATGCGGCCGTCCTCGTAGGCGGCCAGCGCGCAGTCGCGCGCCACCTGCGCGGACTCCGAGACCGACGGGATCCCCGCCAGCCCCAGCAGCGCCGACATCTCGCCCTCATGCATCGCGCCCTGCCCGGACAGCGACGGGTCCTCCTCGTGCAGGGCCAGCAGCCTGCCCGCGAGGCGCTGGTACTGGAGCGCCTGGCGCATCACGCCGGCGGAGCGCACCGGCAGCCCGTCGTCGGTGAAGGCGACGGCGCCCGAGTCGGCCAGCTCGGCCATCTCGGTCAGCTGCTCGCCGCGCTGGCCCACGGTGATGGCGGCCAGGAACCCCGTCGGGATGCGCGCCCCGGCGCGGGCGCGCTCGCGCAGGGAGCGCAGCACCGGCGCCGAGTCCACCACCGGCTCGGTGTTGGGCTGCGCCAGGATCGCGCAGTAGCCGCCCGCGGCGGCGGCGCGGGTGCCCGAGTCGATGTCCTCCTCGTCCTCGCGGCCGGGGGTGCGCAGGTGCACGTGGGGGTCGACGAAGGCGGGAAACGCGTGCAGGCCCTCGGCATCCACCACCTCTGCGCCCGGCGGGGCGTCGAGCGCCTCGCCGATCGCGGCGATCAGGCCGTCGCGCACCAGCAGGTCGGCCTGGCCGTCGAGCGCGGTGCGCGGGTCGAGCAGCCGCGCGCCGCGGATCAGCACCGTGGCGGCCGGGACGGGCGCCCGGTCGAGCTCGATGGGGCGGCTCATGCGGGCTGGGGCTCCGTCGTGGCGTGGACGCGCATCCCGGAGGGCGCGCCGTGCCCGGCCAGCAGCTCGTACAGCACGGCCATCCGCACCACCACGCCTGACTCCACCTGCTCGACGATCAGCGCCTGCGGCGAGTCGATCACCTCGGCGGCCAGCTCGACGCCGCGGTTGACCGGGCCGGGGTGCATCAGCAGCTGGTTGGGCCGCAGCCGCCGGCCGTCGATCTGGTACTGGGCGGCGTACTCGCGCAGCGACGGGACGAACGAGCCGTCCATGCGCTCGTGCTGCATGCGCAGGGCGTAGACGACGTCGGCTTCGCCCATCTCGTCGAGCGTCGTGCGCACCCGGCAGCCGAGCGACTCGATACCGCGCGGCATCAGCGTGGGCGGGCCACAGACCGTCACCTCGCAGCCCATGCGCGAGAAGGCGAGGATGCCCGAGCGCGCCACGCGGCTGTGGAGCACGTCGCCGACGATCCACACCCGCAGGCCCTCGAGCGAGCCGGCGCGCCGCTTGAGCGTGTAGAGGTCGAGCAGCGCCTGGGTCGGGTGCTCGTGCTTGCCGTCGCCGGCGTTGATGACCGAGGCGTGCGACCAGCGCGCCACCAGCGCGGCGGCGCCCGCGTGCGGCGAGCGGATCACGATCGCCGCGGGGTCGTAGGCGGACAGCGTCTGGACGGTGTCCTTGAGCGACTCCCCCTTGTCGACGCTCGACCCGACCGACTTGATGTTGACCAGGTCGGCGCTGAGCCGCTTGGCGGCCAGCTCGAAGCTCGAGCTGGTGCGGGTCGAGGCTTCGTAGAAGAGGTTGATCACGGTGCGCCCGCGCAGGGTCGGCACCTTCTTGATCTCGCGTCCGGACACCTCGGCGAAGCTCTCGGCGCGGCCGAGGATGCGCTCGATGTCGTCGCGCGAGAGGTCGTCGATCGACAGCAGGTGCCGCCTCATGCCAGGTTCTCCACGTGCTCGGCGATTACCACTTCGTCCACTCCGTCGATCTCCTCGACCCTGACGTTCACCCGCTCCCCTTGCGCCGTGGGCAGGTTCTTGCCGACGTAGTCGGGCCGGATCGGCAGCTCCCGGTGGCCGCGGTCCGCCAGCACGGCGAGCTGCACCCGTTCCGGGCGACCGTAGTCGAACAGCGCGTCGATGCCCGCGCGCACGGTGCGGCCGGTGTAGAGGACGTCGTCCACCAGGACGATCGTGGTGTCCTCGACCGGGAAGTCGACGTGCGAGGCGTGCACGACCGGCTGGGCGGTCGGCTCGCGGCGGGCCAGGTCGTCGCGGTAGAAGCTGATGTCGATGTCCCCGAGCGGCACGGGCTCGCCGACGAGCTCGGCGACGAGGTCCCGCAGCCGGGCGGCCAGTACGGCGCCGCGACGATGGATGCCGACGACCGCGAGACGGGTGGGTGTCGGCAAACTGCCGGTCTTCTCGACTATCTCGTGTGCGATGCGCACGAGCGTGCGCCGCACGTCCTCGCGGTCGAGGACCGTCTTCTCGCTCAAGTCACTGCCCCTTCCTGGCCTCGCCGGACCGGGTTAAAGGAACGTCCCGCCGAGCGTAGCACTCGCCCGGGACACCGGCCCCGCGCGCCGCTAGGCTGGGCTCAGATGAACTCGGAGCGCGCACAGGCATATGGCCGGCTGATGGAGACCATCCGCGACGACGGCCCCGACTCGCTCGGCGCGACCGAGCGCGTGCTCGTGCGCGAGGCCGCGGACGCTCTGCTGTTCTGCGAGGACCTGTCCTGGGACGACGAGGCCCGGGACGGCCTCACCCGGGTCGGCGACCTGGCCGGCGACCTGGTCGGCTCCGGACGCTGGGGCCCCGAGCGCGCGGAGCAGCTGCTGCGGGACATCGAGTCCTGCGGGCCCGTGGCGCCGGTCGGGTAGTGGCGACAGCCGCCCTCGACGACATCGAGCTGCACTACGAGGAGCGCGGCGCCGGACGCCCGCTGCTGCTGATCGCCGGCATCCCGGCGGTCGCGAGCGACTGGGCGCCGCTGGCGGAGCGGCTGAGCGGCGCGCGCCGGACGATTGCGTACGACAACCGCGGCAGCGGCCGCTCCGGCGTGACGGCGGCGCCGTACACGTGCGCGCAGCTGGCCGCCGATGCCGTTGGCCTGCTCGACGCCCTGGACATCGAGCGGGCCGACGTGTTCGGCATGTCGCTCGGCGGCATGATCGCCCAGGAGCTGGCGCTCGGCTGGCCCGACCGGGTCGGCCGCCTGGTGCTCGGGTGCACGCACTGCGGCCTCGCCCACGCCGCCCGCCCGCCGCGCGAGGCGGGGCTGGCGTTCACCATGGAGACCGACGACTGGGCGCTGCGCATGCGCACGCTCGCCCCGTTCGCCTTCACGGCCGGCGTCGACCCCGATCTGCTGCGCAGGTTCATCGCCAAGAAGTCGGGCGACGTGCAGACGGCGGAGGGCTACCGCGGCCAGGTCGCCGCGGTCCTGGGGCACGACACCTACGACCGCCTGCCGCAGATCGAGCACCCCACGCTGATCGTCACGGGCGACGACGACCGCGTCATCCCGGCGCCGAGCAGCGAGGTGCTGCACGAGCGCATCCCCGGATCTGCGCTGCACGTGGTGGCCGGCGCCGGGCACCTCTTCTTCCTCGAGCGCCCGGAGGAGAGCGCCGGGCTGCTCGAGCGGTTCCTCGCCTAGGGCGCGACCCGCACCGGCTGGCTGTCGGAGGCCTTGACGAGCACTGGCTCGCCGCGCTCCGGGAAGGGGATCTCGATGCGGTCGAAGTCGCGCGGCACCACGGTGTTGGCGAACTCCTCGCGGGCCTCGTCGCGCACCTCCCGCCCGCCGTAGCGCGGGGAGATGTGCGTCAGGGCGAGCATGCGCACGTCCGCGGCGGCGGCGATCTGTGCGGCCTGGCGGGCGGTCGAGTGGCGGGTCTCCGCGGCCCTGTCGGCCTCCTCGTCGAGGAAGGTCGCCTCGTGCACCAGCAGGTCCGCCTCGTAGGCGACCAGTCGCGTCATCTCCGAGGGAGCGGTGTCGCCGGCCAGCACGACCCTGCGGCCGCGGCGCGCCTCCCCCATCACCTGGTCGGGCTCGACGCCGTTCACGGTCTCCCCGTCCTGGAGGCGGCCGAAGTCGGGGCCCGGAGTCACGCCGAGCTGGCGGGCGCGCTCGGGATCGAAGGCCCCGGGGCGCGCGTCCTCGACGATCGCGTAGCCCAGCGAGGCCAGGCCGTGGTCGGTGGCGTAGGCGGCGATGCGGTAGCCGTCGCGCTCGAGCTCGTCGTTGGGAGCGAGCTCCACGAGCTCGAGCGGGAAGGTGAGCCTGCCGACGATCGGGCGCAGCGAGTTGAAGAGCCCGCGCAGGCCGACCGGGCCGTACACGACAAGGTCGCGCTCGCGGCCGCGCAGGGCGAACGTCTTGAGCATTCCGGGCAGGCCGAGCACGTGGTCGGCGTGGAAGTGGGTGATGAAGATCTCCTCGAGCTCGATCAGGCCGGTGGAGCGCACCAGCTGGCGCTGGGTGCCCTCGCCGCAGTCGAACAGCAGCCGGTCGCCGCCGCGCCGAACGAGCGTGGCGGGCAGCCCCCGCCGAGCGCTGGGAGCGGAGCCGGCGGTGCCGACGAAGAGAACATCGAGGTCCATGGGGGCCCCATGTTGACGCCCCGGCGTGCCGAAAGGCGGATTCGACATCTATTTGATGTCGAATCCGCCACTCGGCGCCCGACGCCCTAGAGCTCCACCAGCTCGAACTCGATCGTCGTGCCGTCGATGCGAGCCAGACCCATCGTGTGCGCCGGGGCGCGGCGGCGCTCGGTGGGGCTGCCGGGGTTGAAGATCTGGAAGCCGTCGGGGGCGCGCTCGTGGTTGGGGATGTGCGAGTGCCCGTACACGACCGCGTCGGCCCGGCCGCCGTAGCGCCCCCGCATGCGCTCGAGCCGGCCCGCCGAGGGTCCGGCGTCGTGGACCATCGCGATGCGGGTCTCCCCCGCCCGCACCACGCGCTCCGCCGGCAGCAGCCGGCGCACCTCCGCGCTGTCCACGTTGCCGTGCACGCCGGCCAGCGGCGGGCCGATCGCCTTCAGCTCCTCCAGCACCTCCGCGGTCATGAAATCGCCGGCGTGCAGGAGCAGGTCGGCGGCCGCGACGCGCTCGACGCAGGCATCCGGCAGCCGCCGGCCGCCGCGCGGCATGTGGGTGTCGGAGATGACGGCGACCAGCAGCACGGGTCTACACTCAACCGCACTCGCGCCCGTAGCTCAGTGGATAGAGCGCTGCCCTCCGGAGGCAGAAGTCGGAGGTTCGAATCCTCCCGGGCGCGTAGCTCTTGCATCGAGAGATCCTGGCGAGGTAGCGTCGCAGGCGTCCCCAAAGAGGAGGCGTCATGGCGATCGGTGTCATCTGGTATCCGGCCATAGACCAGCAGACCTACGAGGCGATCAGCTCCAGGGTGATGCAGCCCGGGGCTGACAAGGGGATGCGCTTCCATGCCGCCGGGGAGTCGGACGGACAGTGGCGGATCCTCGAGGTCTGGGACTCCCGCGAGGGTCTCGACGCCTTCATCCGCGGTGACCTCGCTGCCGCCGCCGACGAGGTGAGCGGAGGGCAGGCGCCGACTCCCACGCCTGAGGCCATCTTCGACATCAAGTTCCAGAGCCCGTAATGCCCGAGGCAGTGGGCGGCGAGCCGAACGGCTCCGAGAGCCCGCCGACGTTCGCTCGCGTGGAGGTCACGACGCGGGCGCTGCGGCGTCAGCCACAGCACTGAGCGAGCCCGCATCGGGGCTCGCGAGCACCCGCGCGATCGGAAGGTCCAGCGCCGACTGGTACAGAGCAAGCCTCTCGTGGACCTCCTGCGCCGTGGAAGCGGCCACGCCGACGCCTCCGAGCGGGACGTCCATCGCTGCGAAGTGCTTGCGGTGCCGCTCGTCGATGTTGCGGTAACGGCCTTCCTCGTCGCGAAGCCGCTGCGCCGCGCCGGGGCCCACCGCGACACGGACGTAGGAAGCGACGACCGGCGCGGCGCGCCCCGCCTCATCGGCTCCTTCCTGCACCCACCGGCGCGCCTCTGCCGCCCGGTCGGGAAGCATCCAGTTCAGGAGGACGCCGTCAGCCAGCGCGCCACCGAGGCGGCACAGCCGAGGGCGCATTGCCGCTACGACGATGCGGGTCCCGTCCGGCAGGAGCTCCCGGAGTTCGGCGACGGCGCGCCGGAGCGCGTCGATCTGCGGACGCAGCCCGCCGGACCCGATCCCGATCCAGAGCCTCGCGGGGTCGATCCCGAGGCGGTCGATCTCCGCCGCGATCCGGTCGGGCCGATGCCGGTCGAGGGGCACGACGCCCACGCCCAGATCGAGCCGCGGCGCCGCGGCGGCGAAGTGCGCAAGCGTCTCCAGGCCGGAAGCGGCGGGCGTGTCGTTCGCCCAGAGCGATTGGTAGCCGAGGTGCTCGCAGCGGGCGGCGAGGTCGCGGGCGAGTCCCGCTTCGAGGCCCGCGGTGATCCCCAGGCCCCGCTTCGTCGCCGCGGTTGAAGTAGGCACAGCAGGAGCATACGATCGGACTCGTGAGGCTCAGGCCAGGCACCCACCAGCTTGGGCCCGGCACGGGGAGCCTCGTGGTCAAGACCTACCGCGAGGGGATGGCCGCAAAGGCGGGCCACGACCTCGTCATCGACGTGAGGCAGTGGGAGGCGACGCTCGAGGTCGGCGAGGACCCGTCGCAGTCGAGCCTTCAGCTGCGCGCCGACGCCCGCTCCCTCTATCCCCGCGAGGGGCTGCGCGGGATCAAGCCGCTCAGCGACAGGGACCGCGAGGAGATCCGCAAGAACATCGACGAGAAGGTCCTGGGCGGCGAGCCGATCAGCTTCAGCGCGAGCGCCGTGGAGGCCTCCGACGGCGGCGGCCGCCTGTCTGTGAGCGGGGAGCTCAGCATGCACGGGCAGAGCCGTCCGGCGAGCTTCGATCTGAGCGTGGACGCCGATGGCCACGTCACGGGGACCACGACGCTGGTCCAGAGCGAGTGGGGAATCAAGCCCTACCGCGGGCTGATGGGGGCGCTCAAGGTACGCGACTCGCTCGAGGTCGTCTTCGACGGCACCCTGCCGACGGACTGACCGCGACCGGCTGGCCCGTGCTGCGGCTCGTCACGATCCCGATCAGCCACTACTGCGAGAAGGCGCGCTGGGCGCTCGAGCGGGCGGGAATCCCGTACACCGAGGAGCCCCACGTCCAGGGCATCCACCGGACCGCGTCGCGCAGGGCGGGTGGCGGGGGGACGGTTCCGGTGCTGGTGACGCCGGAGGGCGCCCTGGGCGAGTCCGGGCAGATCCTCCATTGGGTCGACGAGCGCTCGCCGCCGGAGCGACGGCTGTTTCCCTCCGATCCGACCGAGCGCGGCGCGGTCGAGCGGCTCTCCAGGCGCTTCGACGAAGTGCTCGGGCCAAGAGGCCGGCGGCTCATGTACGTGAACATGCTCGCCCACCCCGACCTGATGCTGCGCTTCAACAACCAGGGCGTGCCGCGCTGGGAGGATCGCGCACTGCGGCTCGGGTGGCCGCTCGCCGTGCGCTTCGTGGGGCGTGCGCTCGGCATCCGGCCGGGGATCGAGGACGCGGACGAGGCTGCGGTCTGGGGCGAATTCGACTTCGTCGCCGACCTGCTCGCAGACGGCCGCAGGCACCTCTGCGGCGAGCGCTTCAGCGCCGCCGACCTGACCTTCGCGGCGCTGTCGGCGTCCGTCGTCGTGCCGCCCGCATATGGCGTCCCTCTGCCCCAGCCCGACGTGCTCCCGCCCGACATCGCGGCATTCATCGAGCGCGTGCGCGACCACCCCGCCGGCCGCTACGCCCTCCGGATGTTCACCGAGCACCGCCGCGAGGTGGCTGCCTGAGCCTCAGTCGGGGCGGCGCGGCCCGCGCGGAAGCCAGGGCCACCGCGGGGCCTCCACAGGACGCCCCGCCGACTCGCGTCGTTGCCGTTCGGCTCTCTCCCGCTCCTGGTCCTCGCTGAGCCCGACCTCCAGGAACAGCAGGAGCAGGGTGCCGCCCATCCCGGCCACGGTGAGAGCGATGAGGAGCACCTGGCCGGTCAATCCGTCGACCAGCACACCGCACGCCGCACCGGCGACGACGAGCACGCCGGCAGACCCGAACGCGAGGATGCGCGAACGAGGGGCCACCGGCCCAAGCTAGCGGCTCAGCCTCGCTTGCGGTTGCCCTGCCTGCGCTTGGCCAGGGCGCCGCTGCGGACCCCGTCGGCCCGCTTGAGGACCGACTGCGCCGCGCTTTCCGCTGCGCTGCCGGCGGCCTTGGCCGCGTCGGCCACAGGACCGGCGGTGCTGCGGGCAGGCGCCTTCACGGCCCGAGCACTCCTCTTGGCGGCCTTGCGGCTTCGCGTTGCTGCGGCCTTCTTTGCTGAAGCGCTGCGCTGCGCCTTTGTCTTTGCCATGCGGATCCTCCCCCGTCTGATGCCTGGACGCGAAGTATGGCCGAGTGCGTGGCTCAGGCTTGGCCCCGCAGCGAAAACGGCGGATAGCGGTCCGTGACGAGGATGAAGGCATAACCCAGCACGCGGTTGTGCCAGCGGATCACTCCCTCGACGAAGTCGAACATGCCGCGCGGGTAGCGGCCGGTGAACAGGATCGCGAACCAGGCGAGGATCACGACGACGACCACCGCCAGGTAGAGGAACAGGAGCACGATGTAGTGCGGGATCGCGAGCAGCCACTTGACCAACGGCAGCCAGCGGTTGAGGTCGCGCTTGACGTCGGGATAGGGGAAGTCCAGCTCCACCCACTGCCGCTCGTCGGTCGAGGGGTAGCGGTCGTTCATCAGCGCCAGATAGGTGCCGACCCGGTTGGTGAAGCGCAGCAGCTCCAGGTTCCACTCGTACCACCAGCGCGGGTACTTATCCCGGAAGACGATCATCAGCAGCGGCGGCAGGAACAGCAGGCCGGTGCCGCCGATGGCGATCGTCGGAGCGTCGCCCCCGCTGTCGTAGCCGCCGCCGCTGGCGTAGCCCCCGATGGTCCCGAGCACGATCGCGATCGGGATCACCGTGAAGATCCGGAAGGCGGTGGTCAGGCGGTCCAGCGGGCGGTCGGGGTAGTCAACCGAGAACCGAACTGGATGCTCGTCGTTCACGCGGCGCTCCTTTGGGTCGTGCGAACCGCCACCACGCGCAGGAGCAGGGCGTGCGTTCGCGAAAGGCGCACTGATCGCCGGGCCATTGCCCGGCATGACGCTGAGGAGAAGAGAATGGCAACAGAAGGTCGGACAGGCGGCAACGCCGGCGGCATCGGCCTGGGGGGCATCCTCGTCATCGTGGGGATCGTCGTCATGGTCGTGTGGAGTTTCTTGCTCGGGCTCATCATTGCGCTCGTAGGGCTGGTCGCCTTCGGCGGCTTCGCCAAGGGCAAGTGGTACTGACCGCCCAGGTCTGAGAGTGCGCGCGACAAGCGCCGACGGCTAGCTACCGCTCGTCGTCGGCCTTGCGCCGCTGGTCGTCGGCGTGGCCTTCCTGGCGTCGAGCGGCCTCGCGGTGACGTTCTGCTGCCTCGGCGTCGCCGAAGATCTCCGAGCTGTCAGCCGCTTCGCGCTCGGTGCGGGCTGCCTTGTCGTGCGTGGTGGCGGCGCGCTCGCGCACCCGGCGCTCGCGCCTGGCCTGCTCGTCGTGCTCGGCGTCGCCGGCCATCGGACCAGCCTACTTGGCGAACCTATCGGGAGAGCGCTGCCTCGGTCAGCCGCCAGCCGCGGTCGGGGCCGCGCTCCGCGAGGCCCTTGCCCTCGAGCTCGGTGAGCGCCTGCTCGACCGACGCCACGTCCGCCCGACCGTCGACGGCGGGACCGGTCGCGATCGCCTCGGGGAGACTCAGGTCAGGGTGGTCCCGCAGGCTGCGAAAGACGTATCCCGCCACTGCGCTGAGACCTGGTGTGGACATCTGCCTCGCTCACTAGGCCGCCGGCGGCGCGGCACCAGGCGGGGGCTGTTCCGTGTGGCGGTCCAGCGCGGCGACGTCCTCCATGCGCTCCAGGCGTCGCGCTCCGCGCGGAGAGCGCGACGCCGACGCTACGCGTGCGAGGTGAAAGCGCCTGATGCCGTCGTCACCGGCATTCGACACCAGCGCATAGCGCTTGATCCGAGGTTCCGGCATGCCCACATGGTCGACCAGTCCGGGCCCGGCACCTATGGACCGCTGTCGAAAGTTCCTGCGTGCGGCTTCGACTTCAGGGCGATGTGCCGCAGCGGCGCTCGTACCACTCCCAGGCGGTAGAGAGCCCGCGCTCGAGCTCCCAGCTCGGCTGCCAGCCGAGCTGTTCCCGCATCGCGGTCGAGTCGAGGTACTGGCGGTCGATCTCGCCGTGCGGCGTGCCGTCGCCGCGCACGTCCGGCTCGACGTCGCGGCCGGAGACCTCGATCAGCGTCCGGACCAGGTCGATCACCGGCACGGGCCTGCCCCAGCCGGCGTTCCAGGCCCGGCCGTTGAGCTCGGGACGGTCCAGCGAGGCCCCGGTGGCGATGTAGGCGTCGACGGCGTCCTCCACGTACAGGAAGTCGCGCTCCGGCGTGCCGTCAGAGCGGACCACGGGCCGCTCACCCCGGGCGAGCGCACGCGCGCTGTCGGGGACGATGCGCGTCCAGTTCACGTCGCCGGGGCCGTAGACGTTGGCGAGCCGCGTGACGGCCACGCGCAGCCCGTAGGTGTTCGCGTACGAGCGGGCGATCAGGTCGGTGCACGCCTTCGAGACGTCGTAGGGATAGCGCGGCTGGAGCGCGAAGTCCTCGCGGTAGGGCAGCTCGTCGTGGTCGCCGTAGGCCTTGTCCGAGGAGGCGACGACGACGCGATCCACCGTGCCCAGGTCGCGGCATGCCTCCAGCAGCATGTAGGTGCCGCGCACGTTCGACTCCCAGGTGGCGAGCGGCGAGCGGTTGGCCACGCCCACGATCGCCTGGGCACCGAGGTGGAAGACCTCGTCCACCTCGTGCTCGTTGAGGACCCGCACCAGCGCGTCGCGGTCGGTCAGGTCGGCGAGCGCGAGCGTGCAGCGCGCCTCCAGGCCGTCGCTGCGGAAGCGCGAGTCGGGCTCGAAGTCGCGGCACAGGGCCACGACGCGACGCCCCTCGTTGAGGAGCCGTTCCGCCAGAGCGGCGCCGATGAAGCCCTGCGCCCCTGTGACGAGCGTGCTCAGGACGCTCTCAGCCGCCGGCCACGGCGGGGAGGATCGTCACCTCGTCGCCGTCCTCGACGGATGTGTCGAGCCCGTCGAGGAAGCGGATGTCCTCGCCTCCGACGTAGACGTTGACGAAGCGGCGCAGGTCGCCGTCCTCGGCGATCCGGTCGCGCAGGCCGTCGAACCGCTCGTAGAGGCCATCCAGCACCTCCCCGACGGTGGTGGCGCCGTCGACGCTGGTCTCGCCCTCGCCACCGGTGACGCTGCGCAGCTGCGTCGGGATCTTGACGGTCACGGACATGCGGCCGGAAGTCTAAACAGCCGCGGCGGTCGGCAGTGCCGCGTCGAACGAGTCGACGCTCGCGTCGATCTCGTGCGCCTCGAACGTGCCCCGCACCGCGTCCAGCGTCTTAAGGCCCTCGCCGGTGATCACAGCGACCACCCGCTCGTCCGGATCGATGTCGCCGCGCGCCGCCAGCTTGGCCAGCGTCGCGGTCGTCACGCCGCCGGCCGTCTCCGTGAAGATGCCCGTGGTCTCCGCCAGCAGCCGGATCCCGGCACGCGTCTCCTCGTCGGTGACCGCGTCGATCGTCCCGCCGCTGCGGCGGGCCAGCTCCAGCGCGTAGGGCCCGTCCGCCGGGTTGCCGATCGCAAGCGACTTGGCGATCGTGTCCGGCTTGACCGGCTTGCAGACGTCCCAGCCGGCCTCGAAGGCCTGCGCGACGGGCGAGCAACCCTCGGCCTGCGCGCCGTTCATCGTCGGCGTGTCGCCCTCCACCAGCCCGACCTCGCGCCACTCGTCGAACCCGCGCGCGATCTTCGTGAACAGCGAGCCGGACGCGATCGGGGCCACGATCCGGTCGGGCAGCTCGAAGCCGAGCTCCTCGGCGATCTCGTAGGCGAGCGTCTTCGAGCCCTCCGCGTAGTAGGGCCGCACGTTCACGTTGACGAAGGCCCAGTCGCGCTCGGCGGACAGCTCGGTGCAGAGCCGGTTGACGTCGTCGTAGTTGCCGCGCACGGTCACGAGCTTCGTGCCGTACACGCCCGTGGCGAGGATCTTCTGCTCCTCCAGGTCCGCGGGGATGAACACGTACGACTCGAGCCCCGCGGCGGCCGCGTGGGCGGCCACGGCGTTTGCCAGGTTGCCCGTGGAGGCGCACGCCACCACGCCGTATCCCAGCTCCTGAGCCTTTGCGAGCGCCACCGACACCACGCGGTCCTTGAACGAGTGGGTCGGGTTGGCGGCGTCGTTCTTGATCCAGACGTCACGCAGGCCAAGCCGCTCGGCCAGCCGCGGCGCGCGGATCAGCGGGGTGCACCCGGCTGGAAGCGCGTACTTGGGCGGCTGCGTGAACGGCAGGAAGTCCGCGTAGCGCCAGAGGTTCTGAGGTCCCGCCTGGATGCGGCGCTTGGCCGACTCCGCGTCGAGCGAACCCAGCTCGTAGCGAACCTCCAGCGGGCCGAAGCACCGCTCGCAGACGTAGTTCGCCTCGAGCTCGTACTCAGTCCCACATTCTTTGCAAGCCAGTGCCTGGACCGGCATTGGACGCCCCTTTCATGTCGTAAGCCCCCGTCGCTCTGTGACGGAGGCCCACATGAGGCGTCCGATCACATCTCAAAGGAATTGGCACCATCCCTCGAATCCGGAGATCCGAGGTGGTTGCCGGGGCTTCACAGGGCCATGTCCCTCCACCCCTCTCGATGCAACGGCTATGTGAGCGGCAAAGGATAGCGCGCCGCGCAAGTAGAATCAGGCACATGACCCCGCTGGACGACCCGCTTAGACGCTATGCCGAGCCTTCCCAAGCCCCGTCTCAGGCGCTCGGCCCGCGCGCGGGCCGACGGTGGCGCGCTTCAGCAAGCGCCCGCTGAGCCCAACGTCGAGGTAGTCGAGGCCCACGGCCTCCGCTGGATCAACATCGAGCGTCCCGCGCCCGTCGATCGCGCGTGGCTGGAGGAGCACTTCGACTTCCACCCGCTCGACTACGAGGACGTCGCCTCGCGCAACCAGCGCCCGAAGATCGACGAGTACGACGACTACCTGTTCATCGTCCTGCACTTCCCGGTGTTCGACAAGGCGGTCGGGCGGCTCAACGCCGCCGAGCTCGACATCTTCATCGGGCCCGACTTCCTGATCACGCTGCCGAACTCGCCGCTGCCGCCGGTCGAGTACCTGTTCGAGCGCTGCCGGACCTCGGAGGAGACCCGCGACGCGCTCTTCTCCAAGGGCTCCGGCTACCTGCTCTACAAGATCGTCGACGACTCCTTCGACTACTGCTTCCCGATGCTGCGCAAGATCGGCAACAAGCTGGAGCGCCTCGAGGAGGAGATCTTCGAGGGGAAGGCCGAGGAGGTCGTGCGCGACCTCTCCAACTCCAAGCAGGAGATCATCAACTTCCGCAAGGTGATCCGTCCGCAGCGCGCCGTCCTCCGCGACCTCGAGCGCACCAAGCAGCGCTACCTGGCCGAGGACCTCGAGGTCTACTTCGACGACATCGTCGACGCCTCCGAGCGCATCTGGGACATGCTCGAGAACTTCAAGGAGGTCGTCGAGGCGCTCGAGGACACCAACGAGTCGGTGCTCTCGCACCGGGTCAACGAGGTCCTGCGCGTGCTGACGGCGTTCAGCGTCGTGATCCTGCCGCTGACGCTGTTCGCGAGCATCTTCGGGATGAACGTCGACTTCCCGTTCTCGACGGGCGTCGAGGCCTTCTGGGGCATCCTCGGAGGGATGGCGGTGGTGCTCGTGAGCATGATCGCCTACTTCCGCCGGCGCGGCTGGCTCTAGATTTGCGGGCCCGGGTAATTCCCGGGCATGTGGAAGGGCCGGCTCCGCACCCGGTCCGGTCGCGCCGAGCTGGGCATCGAGCTCGCACTGCTGGCGGCCGCCGGGATCTTCATCCTCTGGTGCGGACGCGGCCTGACGTTCCTCCAGGACGAGTGGGACTTCGTCGAGTTCCGGCTGGGCGGCGATGCCGACGCCTTTCTCGAGCCTCACAACCAGCACCTGCTGCTGGTGGTCGCAGCCGTCTACAAGGCCCTGTTCGTGACCGCCGGGCTCGACGAGTACTGGCCGTACCTGGTCGTGGGCGCGACCGCGCACCTGCTCTGCGTCGCGCTGCTGTTCGAGGTCGCGCGCCGGCGCGTCGGCCCCGCCCTCGGCGCCGCCGTGGCCCTGCCCGTGCTGCTCATGGGCTCGGGCTGGTACGTGCTGGTCTTTCCCTTCAACATCCAGTGGTCGGTCGCGGGCGCCGCGCTGTGCGGCATCGTCCTGCTCCTCGACCGCGAGGATCCGCGCCTGGACCCCGCCGTGGCGGCGCTGGCGCTGCTCGCCATAGCCTCGGCGAGCCTGGGGGTCGTCGTGGCCGTCGGCGTGGCAGCGGCCTTCGCCTGGGCGCGGTCCTGGCGGCGGATGTGGGTGCCGCTCCTCCCGCTGGGGCTGTGGCTGCTCTGGTTCATCGCGTACGACGCGGCGTCCGATCAGCGCGCCGGATATCGCCTCTCCGCGTCGCCGGCGTACCTGTTCGACACGGTGGCCGGGGCGGTCGCCGGCTTCCTCGGCACGCCCCTCGAGCTGGGGGCCGTCGCGGGCCGGCCCTGGCTCGACACCGGCCTCCACGTGCTGGCGCTGGTGCTCGTGCTCGCCTTGGCGGCGGAGGTGGCGCGGCGCAGGCACCGGATCACGCCCCAGCTCGCGCTGCTGCTGACGACCCTGGCCGCCTACTGGGCGGTGCTCACGGTCTCGCGCGGCTATCTCGACTCGCCCTACCAGTCCAACTACACCTACGTCGGCGTGCTGCTGATCGTCCTGGTGGCGTTGGAGCTGGCGCGCGGGCGCGCGATCCGCCCGCCGGTCGCGGCTGCGGCGGCGCTCGTGTGCTGCGCGGGCGCCGCGCTGAACGTGTGGGTGCTGCTGGAGCGATCACTCGACCGCCGGCACGACGCCCGCCTCGTCGTCGCGGACGTGAGCGCGCTGGAGATCGCCCGGGTTCCGCCCGACCCCGCCTTCCAGCCCGACCGCGGCGGCGAGCGCAACCCGAACGTGATCGCCTTCGTGTACTACGCCGCCACCGACCGGCTCGACAGCAGCCCGGCGGACACGCCAGAAGAGCTCGCCCGCGAGCCCGAATTCGCGCGTGCGCGTGCCGACCACGTGCTGACCCACGCCTACGAGGTAGAGCCGGCTCGGGTGAACGCCGGCGTGAGGCGGGTGCTGGCCGCGGTGGGCGGACCTGGCGCGCTGGCCCGCGGATGCGACCGCGGCCAGACCGTCCCCGGAGACACCACGCCGCGCGACGCCACCCTGCACTCGGATCTCGTCGTCCTGCGGGCGCGCCCGGACGCCAAGCTGACGCTGCGGGCGCGCCGCTTCGCACACGAGTTCCCGGACGCCCCGCTCGCGGAGGTCGGTGGCGGGCCGTACCTCGTGAGCGCGCCGCGTGGACGCGCCGAGCAGCCCTGGCACCTCGGCGTCACCTCACCGAAGCCGGTCGACGTCTGCCCGATCACTCCCCGCTAGCCCGGGACTTGGCAATCGAGCCACTTCGGCCTATGGGAGCCTTCCATGGACGTCGTCGTCGCCGGGGGGCACGGGAAGGTGGCGCGCCGGCTGGCACGCCTGCTCGTCGCCCGCGGCGACCGCGTGCGCGGCCTGATCCGCAAGCCGGAGCACGCCGACGACCTGCGCGCCGACGGCAGCGAGCCGGTGCTCTGCGACCTGGAGCGGGCCGAGCCCGGCGAGGTCGCCGAGGCCATCGCCGGCGCCGACGCAGTGGTCTTCGCCGCTGGGGCCGGACCCGGCAGCGGGCCCGAGCGCAAGCTGACCGTTGACCGCGACGGCGCCATCAAGCTGCTCGAGGCGGCGCGGGCGGCGGACGTCCCGCGCTACGTGATGGTCAGCTCGGTCGGCGCCGAGAGCCCGCCCGGGGACGACGACGTCTTCAGCGTCTACCTGCGCGCCAAGGCGGAGGCGGACCGGGCGCTCGCCGCAAGCGACCGCGACTGGACGATCGTGCGCCCCGGCTTCCTCAGCGACGATCCCGGCACCGGGCGGGTCCGCATCCAGACCGAGCCGCTGCGCGACGAGATCAGCCGCGACGACGTGGCGGCGGTGCTGGCCACCGTGCTGCACGAGCCGCGCTCCGCGCGGCTGACCATCTACGTCGTGGCGGGCGACGATCCGGTCGAGGAGGCGTTGGAGCAGGTGCTCGCGTGAGTGGGCCGGTCGTCATCGGGTACGACGGCTCGGAGGCCTCGGACCAGGCCGTGCGCGCCTCGGGTGGGCTGCTGTCGGGGAGGTCCGCCCTCGTCGTGGTGGTGTGGAAGGCCGGCCTCGGCTGGGAGCTCGTGGAGCTGCCGGCGGCGAGCATCGGGCTGCCGCCGGCTCCGATCGACGTGCGCACCGCCGTCGAGATCGACCAGGCGATGGCGGAGCGCGCCCAGAAGCTGGCCCAGCAGGGCGCCGAGCGGGCGCGCGAGGCCGGCTTCCAGGCCGACGGGCTGGCCGTGGCCGAGGACGTCGGCACGCCGGTCGCCGAGACGATCGTCAACGTGGCGCGCGAGCGCGACGCCGCCGCCGTCGTCGTGGGCGCACACGGGCACGGACGCCTCAGCGAGGTCATCCTCGGCAGCACGTCACGCGACGTGATTCGCCGGGCCCGGTGCCCCGTGGTGGTCGTGCGCGAGAGCTAGCGGACCGCCAGCACCTGGTCGTACTCGGACGGCAGCTGAGCGGCGACGTCGAAGAACTCGTCGTCGCCGACCGCTTCGCGCAGCGTCTTGAGCACGGCCCGCACGTAGTCGCGGGCCTGCTCGGTCGAGACGCCGGCCCGCTCGGCCACGTGCTCGACGAACTCGTCGAGCGACATGCGCGTCGACTTCTCCCCGCTGCGCTCCCTGCCGCGCTTCAGCGGCTCGTGCAGCTCCACCGGCAGGCGCGCGATCAGGTCGTCCACCTCCCCGCCCGCGATGCGCTCGGCGAGCGTCTCGAGCACCGCCTCGGTGGCGCGCCGGGCGTCGTCCTCGTGGACCGCGGCGCGGTCGGCGACCCGCTGCAGGAAGGTCGCGGGCGAGAGCACCTCGACCTGCGGCCCGACCGGCAGCAGCGGCGCGTAGTCCTTCGGCAGCTCGGCCGCCAGGTCGTGGAGCTGCTTGCGGCTGACCGCCTGGCCGAGTACGGCGAACACCGCACGCGCGTGGCGCTCCGCCTCCGGCACCTCCACGCCCTCGCGCTCCGCCAGGCGGCGCAGGAACTCGTCCACGTCGAAGCGCTCGGCGGGGGTTGTCGTGGCGACCCACGGCCCCAGCTCGTCGGGCAGCTCCTCGGCGAGGTCGCGCGCCTCGCCCTGCGCGATGCGCTCGGCGAGCGTCTGCAGCGTGGCCCGAATCGCCCGCTCGGCGGGCTCGCGCCCGACCTCGAGATCCTGCTCGACCAGCGTGACGAACTGCTCGTAGTCCATGCGGTAATCCATGCCCCGGTCATTAGGCCGGATCTGGCATCGTCCAGCGCCTTGCGCGTGGACCTCATGATCGAAGGCCAGGAGGACGTGACCTGGGATGACTGGCGGGCGCTCGCCGCCGCCTGCGAGGACCACGGCATCGGCACGCTGTTTCGGTCGGACCACTACCTGTCGGTCGAGGGCCAGCCCGGGCGCGGATCGCTCGACGCCTGGGGCACGATCGTGGCGCTCGCCGCGGTCACCACGAAGGTGCGCCTCGGCACGCTGGTGTCCCCGGCCACGTTCCGCCACCCCTCCGAGCTGGCCAAGCTGGTGACGACCGCCGACCACGTGTCCGGCGGGCGCGTCGAGCTCGGGATGGGCACCGGCTGGCTGGAGGCCGAGCACGAGACGTACGGGTTCCCCTTCCCGCCGCTGGGCGTGCGCATGGAGATGCTCGAGGAGCAGCTCGAGCTGGTCGCGCGCCAGTGGGCCGAGGGGCCGTTCTCCTTCGACGGGCGCCACTACCGCGTGCGCGGCCTCGACGCCCTGCCCAAGCCGGTGCAGCGGCCGCGGCCGAAGCTGATCGTCGGCGGCCGCGGCGGCAACCGCTCGATCGCGCTCGGCGCTCGGCACGCCGACGAGTACAACACCGTCAACAAGTCGGCCGCCGAGTGCGCCGCCGTCCGCGCCGAGCTGGACGCCGCCTGCGCCGCGGTGCGGCGCGACCCGATCCCGCTCTCGCTGATGACGGGCTGGCTCGTAGCCGACGACCGCGATCAGCTGCTCGGCCGGGCCGCCGAGCTCGCGGAGCGGCGCGGCCACGGCGGGCCGCCCGAGCGCTTCCTCGAGGAGCTGCCCGAGAGCTTCATCACGGGGACGGTCGACGAGGGCATCGAGCGGCTGCGCGAGCTGCGCGGCGCCGGGATCGAGCGCGTGATGCTCCAGCACCTGCTCCACCGCGACCTGGCGGCGGTCGAGCAGATCGGGCGCGTCGTCGCGCCAGCCCTCGCCTAGTCGATCACGAACGACACGTCGACGCGCGTCACGCGGCCCGGCGTCGATGAAGAAGACCGGGGCGAGTGCGTGTGCCCTAGCCACGTCGGCGGTCGTCAGTCGGGCTTGCGGGCGAGCACCGAGACGCTCGTGTGGCTCTGGCGCACGTCCGTGACCACCAGGCCCGCCGCCTCGATCGCGTCCAGGTTCGGCGTTTGCTCGGCCACGGCCAGGCAGCCGCCCGGGCGCAGCACCCGGGCCGCCTCGGCCAGGGCCAGCTCCCTCTCGGGACTCAGGCTGATCACGCCGTTGGAGATCACCGCGTCCACGCTCTCGTCGTCGAGCGGGATCGCCTCGATGCGGCCTTCCAGCGGCGTCACGTTGCCGAACCCGTCCTCGCGGCACACGCGGGCGGCGCGCTCCAGCTCGGGGCGGCTCGTATCGAGCCCGGCCACGAACCCGTGGTCGCCGACCAGCGCGGCGGCGGCGAACATGTCGGTCCCCGATCCGCATCCGAGGTCGAGGACGCTGTCGCCGCTGTGCAGCACATCCAGGTCGAAGAAGAAGCCCACCCCCGCGAACGACTCGAGCGCCGCGGCGGGGATGCGGTCCAGCAGCGCAGGCGGATAGCCCAGCCGCTCGGCCCGGCCGCGCCCGATCTCGGAGGGGGCGTCGCCCCACTGGTTCTGTGCCGTCACATCCATTCGCCCACGATCCCGAACCCGGCGCAGGCCGCGTGTGCGATGACGCACAGACCGCCATGGGTAGGCTCCCTCGCCGTGATTGACGAGTCGATCTTCAAGGCCTACGACGTGCGGGGCATACACCCCGACCAGATGGACGAGCGGCTCGCGTACCGCATCGGCCGCGCGTTCGCGCGCGTGCTGTCCGACCTGCAGGGCCCGCCGCCGTCGGAGCTGCGCGTGGCGCTCGGGCGCGACATGCGCCTGTCCGCGCCCGCGATGGCGGAGGCCTACGCCCGCGGCATCGCCGACGAGGGCGCCGACGTGCTCGACATCGGGATGGTCGGCACCGAGATGCTCTATTGGACGGTCGGGTCGCGCGGGCTCGACGGCGGGCTGATGTGCACGGCCTCGCACAACCCCGCCGCCTACACCGGCGCCAAGCTCGTCAAGCGCGGCGCGCTCGCGCTGTCAGGCGACTCCGGAATCGGGGAGCTGCGCGAGCTGGTCACCGCCGGGGAGCCCGGCGACCCCGTGGCCGAGCCAGGCCGCATCGAGCACGAGGACGTGGCGGACGCCTTTCGCGAGGCGGCGCTCGCCTGGATCGACCCGGCGCGTCTCGAGCCGATGCGCGTGGTGCTCGATGGCGGCAACGGGATGGCCGGACCGATGGTCGGCCCGCTGCTCCAGCCGTTCCCGATCGATCGGATCGAGACCTACTGGGAGCCGAACGGCGAGTTCCCCGACCACGAGCCGAATCCGCTGCTGGAGGAGAACCGCCAGTTCATCATCGACAAGGTGCGCGCCACCGGCGCCGACCTGGGCATCGCCTGGGACGGCGACGCCGACCGCTGCTTCTTCATCGACGACACCGGCGACTTCGTGGCCGGCGACTTCCTCACGGCGCTGCTGGCCGAGGCGCTGCTGCGCAAGGAGCCCGGCGCGACCGTGCTCTACGACGTGCGCGCCTCGCGAGCCGTGCGCGACGTCGTCGAGCGCGCCGGCGGGACCGCCGAGGTCAACCGCGTGGGACACGCGTTCTTCAAGACGCGCATGCGGGAGACCGGCGCGGCCTTCGGCGGCGAGGTGTCGGGCCACTACTACTTCCGCGACTTCTACTGCGCCGACTCCGGCACGCTCCCGGCGCTGCTGATGCTCGAGCTGCTGTCGGTGGAGGGCAAGCGCATGAGCGAGCTGCTCGAGCCGCTGCGCTCGCACTACTTCATCTCGGGCGAGATCAACTCCGAGGTGGAGGACCAGTCGGGCAAGATGGACGAGATCGCGGAGCGCTATTCCGACGGCGAGCAGAACACGCTCGACGGCATCTCTGTGGACTACGACGACTGGCACTTCAACGTGCGGCCCTCCAACACCGAGCCGCTGCTGCGGCTCAACCTGGAGTCGCTGGTGTCGCGCGAGCACATGGAGCAGAAGCGCGACGAGGTGCTGGCGCTGATCCGAGGTTGACCGCCGCGGCCCCCGACGACCCGTTCGCCCCCGCCGCCGAAGCGGGCATCCACCGGCTGGCGATCCCCACGCCGTTCGCGGTCGGGCGCGTGAACGTGTACCTGATCGACGACGAGCCGCTCACGCTCGTGGACGCCGGGCCGAACTCGGGAACATCCTTCGACGAGCTCCAGCGCGGCATCGCCGGGCTCGGCCACGCGCTCGAGGACATCGAGCTCGTGATCCTGACCCACCAGCACATCGACCACCTCGGGCTGGTGGGGCTGGTGGCCTCCCACTCGGGCGCGGAGGTGGCCGCGATCGACGCCGCCGTGCCGTTCGTGCAGGACTTCTCAGGCGAGGCGCAGGCGGACGACGACTTCGCGCGCGACATCATGCTCCGCCACGGGATCCCGGAGGACGTGGTCTCGGCCCTGCAGTCGGTCTCGCGCGCCTTCCGCGCGTGGGGCTCGCGCGTGGACGTGACGCGCCCGCTGCGCGACGGCGAGGCGCTCGAGCTGCGTGACCGCACGCTCCACGTCCACCACCGTCCCGGGCACTCCCCCACCGACACGATCTTCCACGACCGCGAGCGCCGCATCCTGATCGCGGCCGACCACCTGCTGGGGCACATCTCGTCCAATCCGCTGATCACGCGCCCGCGCGACGGCACGACCGAGCGCCCGCAGGCGCTGGTCCACTACCTCGAGTCGCTGGCCGCCACCCGCGAGATGGACGTCGGCCTGGTGCTGCCGGGCCACGGCGACCCGATCGCCGACCACCGCGCGCTGATCGACCAGCGCTTCGTCCTCCACGGGCGGCGCGCCGACAAGATCCACCGGCTGCTCGCCGAGCGCCCGCGCTCCGCCTACGAGATCGCTCAGGCGCTCTGGGGCAACATCGCCGTGACCCAGGCGTACCTGACCCTGTCCGAGGTGCTCGGCCACCTGGATGTGCTCGCGAACGAGGGACGCGTGCACGAGACCGAGCGCGACGGTGTCAGCGTGTTCGGTGCGCGCGGGCCCGAAGCAGCCGGCTAGCCGGCTGCGCAGGGAGTGGGTACCGTTCCGCCTGTGTCTGCGGAGACCGCGTTGGAGCGGGCAGAGGAGCTCGCGGAGCGCCTCCTGCCCGACCGCACGCCGAAGCGGCGCATGCTGGTCATCGTCAATCCGTACGCGACGACCGTCTCGGACCGGCTGCGCAACCTGGTCGTGTACGCGCTGCAATCGCGGTACTCGGTCGAGGCGATCGACACCGAGAAGCGCGACCACGCGACCCAGATCTGCCGCGAGGCCGCACGCGAGGGCTACGACGTCGTGGTGGCCTTCGGAGGCGACGGGACCGTCAACGAGGCGGCCAACGGGCTGGTCGGGTCCGAGACGCCGCTGACCGCCCTGCCGGGCGGCTCGACCAACGTCTGGGCGCGGACGCTCGGGATTCCCAACGACGTCGTCGACGCCACCGAGCACCTGCTGCGGATGGCCGACGAGTTCCAGCCCTTCCGCGTGGACCTCGGCCGCGCCGGCGACCGCCACTTCGTGTTCGCCTCCGGGGTCGGCCTCGACGCCTCGGTGGTCGAGCGGGTGGACCGCCACCCGCTGCGCAAGGCGCGCTACGGCGCCTGGTACTACGCCTACGCCGGAGTCGACATCTTCACGCGCCACTACCTGGTGCGCCCGCCGCACGTGCGCGTGCACGCCGGCGACCGCGAGCTCGAGGGCATCACGGTGATCGTGCAGAACTCCGATCCGTTTACGTACTTCCGCAAGCGCCCGATCCGCGTGGCGGAGGGCGCCGGCCTCGACAGCGGCTCGCTCGGCGTGGCCGTGCTCAAGAGCGCCACGCCGCTGGAGCTGCCGACGCTGATCCCGCGCCTGCTCTCGGGCCGCGCCCGCACCGTGCTGCGCCACCGGCAGGTGGAGAGCCTGGGCCAGCTCGGCGCGCTGCGCGTGGAGGCGATCGACGACCGCCCCTTCCCCGTCCAGGTCGACGGCGACTACATCGGCGAGTACGGCGAGATCGAGTTCAGCGCGGCGCCCGGCGCGCTGATGGCCGTCTCCTAGGGCCCCTCACGCCGGGGGGGGTTCGGCACGAAAGTCCACGCATAGTGGACCAACGTATGGAACCCCCGACGCGGGCGGCTCGGAGGCTCAGCCCGTCGGGGTGACGCGGTAGGCGTCGAAGACCGATTCGATGTTCCGCAGGCGGGTGATGCAGGTCTTCAGCGACTGCGTGTCCCCCACCTCGACGACGAAGCGGTTCTTGACCATCGGGTGCACGACGGTGCAGCGGGCCTCGAGGATGTTGATGCCGGTCTCCGCGAAGCTCCGCGTGATGTCCTCGAGCAGGCGGTGGCGGTCCCAGCCGTCGACCTGGAGCTCGACTCGGAACGGCGCCGAGGTGTCGCCCTCCCAGGCGACCTGGGTGAAGCGCTCCGGGTTGCGCATCAGTGACTGCGCGTTGGTGCAGCTCTGGTGGTGGATCGTGATGCCCTTGCCGAGCGAGATGTAGCCGACGATCGGGTCGCCCGGCACGGGACGGCAGCACTTGGCGAGCCGCAGCATGACGTCGTCGACACCCTCGACCTTGATGCCGTAGGCGGAGGACGCGCCGGTCTTCTTGGGCGCCTCCCGGCGCTCCAGCAGCTCGGTCGCGGCGGAGGCGGGCTCCACGCCCTCCCCCTCCTTGAGGCGGTGCATCAGCTTGCTGGTGACGGTCTTCGGCGAGATCTTCGCCTGGCCGAGGGCGATGTAGAACTCCTCGCCCTTCTTGAAGCCCATCTCGCGGATGACGTCGGCGAGCAGCGGCGAGCCGGCCAGCTTCTGCGGCGGCAGGCCGGCGCGCTTCATGTTCTCGTGCAGGATCTCGCGGCCGGTGCGCTCGGAGTCCTCGCGGCGCTCGCGCGTGAACCAGGCGCGGATCTTGGACTGGGCGCGGGTGGTCTTGGCGAGCGCGAGCCAGTCGCGCGACGGGCCGCGCTCCTTCTTGGAGGTGAGCACCTCGCAGATGTCGCCGGACTCCAGCTCGTAGTGGAGCGGCACGATCTTGCCGTTGACCTTGGCCCCGACGCAGCGGTGGCCGACGTCGGTGTGGATCGAGTAGGCGAAGTCGAGCGGGGTGGCCCCGCCGGCGAGCGACTTGACCTCGCCCTTCGGCGTGAACACGAACACCTCGTCCTCGAACAGGTCCGCCTTGAGCGTCTCGGCGAACTCCTGCGGGTCCTTGGTGTCCTGCTGCCAGTCGAGCAGGTGGCGCAGCCACTCGACCTTGTGCTCGACGGGCTTGCCGCCGTCCTCCTTGTAGATCCAGTGCGCGGCCACGCCGAACTCCGCGGTGCGGTGCATCTCCTGGGTGCGGATCTGGATCTCGAGCGGCCGCCCCTCGGGCCCGATCACCGTGGTGTGGAGGGCCTGGTACATGTTGAACTTGGGCATCGCGACCCAGTCCTTGAAGCGCCCGGGGAGCGGCTTCCAGAGCGAGTGGATGACGCCGATGGCGCCGTAGCAGTCCTTCACCGAGCCGACCAGCACGCGCATGGCGGTGAGGTCGTAGATCTCGTTGAACTCGCGCCCCTTCTTCGTCATCTTCGAGTAGATCGAATAGAAGTGCTTGGCGCGGCCGGCGATCTCCGCCTCGATCCCCACGGCGAGCAGCTCTGTCTGCAGGTACTCGCCGGCGCGCGACACGTAGCGCTCGCGGTCGCCGCGCTGCTGGGAGACGAGCTGCTTGATCTCGTTGTACTTGCGCGGGTGGAGCGTCGCGAACGCGAGGTCCTCGAGCTCCCACTTGATCGCGTGGATGCCGAGCCGGTGCGCGAGCGGCGCGAAGATCTCCAGCGTCTCCTTCGCCTTCTCCTGCTGCTTGTGCTTCGGCATCGAGCCGATCGTGCGCATGTTGTGCAGCCGGTCGGCGAGCTTGATCAGGATGACCCGGATGTCCTGGGCCATCGCGACCATCATCTTGCGGTAGTTCTCGGCCTGGCGGTCGTCGCGGCTCTGGAAGGTGACGCCGGACAGCTTGGTCACGCCGTCGACCAGCGCGGCCACCTGGACGCCGAACTCCTGCTCCACCTCGGCAAGCGAGGCGGTGGTGTCCTCGACGGTGTCGTGCAGCAGCGCCGCGCACAGGGTGGCCGTGTCGAGGCGCATCCCGGCGCAGATCTTGGCGACCCCGACCGGGTGCACGATGAAGTCCTCGCCGCTCGCACGGCGCTGTTCGGCGTGCCGCTCGCAGGAGAACACGAACGCGTTCTCGACCAGCTCGCGGTCGACCTCCTCGGCGGCCTCCTCCGCGTGCTCCTCGACCACCGCGAACAGGTCGCCCAGCAGGACGCGCTGGTCGTCGGTCAGCCGCGCCTTCGGCCCGGCGGGCGCCGGGTTGCCGTGCTGGTCGACCGGCTGGTGCTCGAACTCGCGCTCGTGCTCCGCCGTGTGCCCGTTGCCGGACTTCGCGCCGACGGCGGCAGGGCTCCGCTGCGGCGGTTTCGCCGCCGTTTCGGGGCCCGACCTCCCGTTGCCGCGTGGCAGCTTCGGCATGGTTTCGAGTTTAGAGCCGGTTGCGGGCGGCGCGAGCCGAACGCGAGCGTTCAGGCAGCTCTGGCGTCGGCGGCGGCCGGCAGCTCGCCCGCGAGGGCGCGTTCGATCGCGGCCAGGCGCTCTGCGGCGGCGCGGTAGGTGGCCGAGCGCTCCAGGTCGGTGCGGGCCGCCTCGAGCAGCCTGAACGACGGCACATCGGCGCTCAGCTCGATCAGGCCCAGCTCTGTGAGGACGCCGGCCAGGCGGGCACAGCTCTCGGGCGTGCGCGGGTAGCGGGCGGAGCCGCACAGCGCGCCCTGCAGGGCGTCCGGGCCCGCGTCGGGCGGCAGCTCGCGCAGCGCCCGGTAGGCGTCCGCCAGCGCCGGGCGCAGGCCCAGCTCCGCGCGCCACACCTGAAGCGCGAACTCGGCCTCGGCGGGGCCCCAGGCGAGGTGCGCGCCGGGACCGACGTGCAGCAGCGGGTCGGTCAGCCCGCCGGGCGGCGGATCGAGCGCCACCACGTGGTCGTGGGCGCGGGCCAGCTGCGGGTCGGCGGCGATCGCGCTCCACGAGGCGACGGCCATGCCGTCCTCGGCGAGGCCGGCCACGATCTGCTCGAGGCCGGCGCGGCGCCGGTCGACGTCTGCAACTGCGACGAGCACGCGCTCCCCGCTCGTGAAGAGGTCGCCCGCCACCCCGGCGAAGCCCTCGAGGCGGCGGTCCAGGGGCGCGGGCGCGTCGGCGTCTGCGACCCGCTCAGCGGCACCCGCGAGGGCCCGCTGCAGCCGCTCCCAGAACGTCCCTTCCTCGCCGAGGACGCGCAGCTCGCCGGAGCGCGTCGGGCAGAGCGCGCGCAGGATCGTGCGCGGCTCCACGACGCCCTTCCAGCGGTTGCGCTCCAGCCGCAGCGCGATGTCGTGGTTGTCGTCCGCCGCCGGCGTGAGCGCCTTGGGGGGAGTGCCGAACGCGACGCCGCGCGAGCGCGCGCCGCCCGCCGTGACGAGCGTGAAGCGCGTGTGCTGGCGCTCCTCCCCCATCCCGGTCACGTTCTGGAAGCGCGCCGCCGGCACCAGCAGGGTGGGCTGCGGGTTGCCCATCCCGAACGGCCTCAGGGTCTCCAGCTCCTCGGCGAGGCCGAGCCCGAGCAGGCCGCCGGGGACCACGGCGTCGACGCGCTCCACGGGAATCATGTCCGCGGGCGTGAGCGCCGCGCCCGCGTGCGCCGCGAGCGCGCTGCGGAAGCCATCGACCGCATCCGCGTCGAGCTCGACGCCGGCGGCCATCCGGTGGCCGCCGAAGCGCGTCAGGTGGCCGGCGCAGGCCGCCAGTCCGGCGTGCAGGTCATAGGGCGAGATGCTGCGGCCTGAGCCGCGCCCGGAGCCGTGCTCGTCGAGCGCGATCACGACGCAGGGCCGGCGCCAGCGCTCCACCAGCCGCGAGGCCACGATGCCGACCACGCCCGGGTGCCAGTCCTCCCCCGCCACCACGATCGCGGCCTGGCTGGCCTGCGCCGCGCTGGCCGTCTCGGCCGCGAACAGGATGCGCGTCTCCGCCTGCTGGCGGTCGCCGTTGAGCAGGTCCAGCTCGCGCGCCACCTCGCGGGCGCGGTCGGCGTCGTCGGTCAGCAGCAGCTCCAGGGCCGCGTCGGCCCGGCGCATGCGGCCGGCGGCGTTGATGCGCGGGCCCAGCCGGAAGCCGAGCGACTGCTCGGTCAGCTCCGCGGGCTCGACCGCCGCGACGGCCATCAGCGCCCGCAGGCCGGGCTTCTGCGTGCGCGCGATCGCGGCCAGGCCCTCGCGGACGATGCGCCGGTTCTCGCCGCGCAGCGGGACGAGGTCGCAGACCGTGGCGAGTGCCGCGAGGTCGAGGTCCTCGTCCGCGGCCCGAGGGTCGCCGCCGGCGTTGGCGTGGAGGGCTTCGCAGAGCTTCAGGACGACGCCCGAGGCGCACAGCTCCGGGCAGCCGTACTCGCCCAGCGCCGGGTGCACGACCACGCAGTCGGGCAGCTCGTCACCGGGGCGGTGGTGGTCGGTCACCACGACGTCGAGGCCGGCGGCCCTGGCCGCGGCCACCTGCTCGACCGCGGTGATCCCGCAGTCCACCGTGACCAGCAGGCCGACGCCGCGCGCGGCCAGCCGCTCGACCGCGGCGGCCGAGAGCCCGTAGCCCTCGTCGAAGCGGCTCGGCAGCTCCCAGGCGGGGTCGCCGCCGAGCGCACGCAGCGTGCGGACGAGCATCGCGGTGGAGCAGACGCCGTCCACGTCGTAGTCGCCGAACACCGCGATCCGCGAGCCGCGGCGCAGGTGGCCGGCGATCAGCTCGCAGGCCGCCGGGACACCCGGCAGCGTGAGCGGGTCGTGGCGCTCGTCGGCAGCCAGGAAGCGGCGCGCCTCGCCGACGTCCGCAAAGCCGCGCCGCGCCAGGATCGCCCCGACCGGCCGCGACACGCCGAGCCCGGAGGCCAGCCGCTCGGCGAGCGCCACGTCATAGGGCTGGCACGCCCACCTAGTCGGCTTGGACTGCATCCGACCCATTCTTGGAGTCAGAGCGGACGTAACCGTGCCCGCCCGCCCGGCGCCCGCGGCGCCGGCGGCTCAGCGGGTGCCCGCGCGGGTGAAGCCGTGGTCGACGCCGTGCTCGCGGTCGACCCGGGATCCGTACAGGTAGGAGAGCCCCAGGCCGATGACCGCGCCCGGGACGGCGATCAGCGCCTGCACGAGATCGGTGTCGTTCTGCCCCGGCACGGTGGCGCCGTTGACGGCGAAGCCGAAGAGCCCGGCGGCGATGCTCGCGGCTAGGAACGCGCCCACGATCCCGCCCCAGAAGCGGTCGGGGACGAACACCGTGAAGTGCCACACCGCGATGCCCATCATGACCCAGACGACGAGGCTCATCGGCTAATGCCTCCCGTGCTTCTTGCGCGGTCGCTGCCGCTTCGGCTTGTCCTTGGGCCTGCTGGGGCCGGCGGTCGAAGTCGTGCGCGACTCCGGCTGCGGGGCGGTCGCCTCGGGCGGCGGCGGCTGCTGCGCCCCGCCGTCGCTGGTGCCGGCGTCAGGCGGCTGCGTCGCTGCGGGCGGAGGCGTGGCCGGCTGGCGCGGGACCGGACGCGGCGGCGCCGGGGCGCGGCCGCGCCCGCTCGCGCGGCGTGCCGCACGCGTGGTCGCCTGCGCCGGGCCGGCGGCCCGGGCGGGCGCCTCGTCGGCGATCGCGCCGGTGGCGAAGGCGGGCACCAGCCCGCCGTGCTGCTCCATCACGAGCCGGCGCCGGCGCATGTACACGCGCTCGCGTTCCTTCCACTCGACCAGCACCGGCGTGGCGATGAAGATCGAGGAGTAGGCGCCGGACGCCACGCCCACCAGCAGGGCGAAGGCGAAGTCCTTGAGCGTGTCGCCGCCGAACAGCAGCAGCGCGCCGACCGGCATCAGCACCGTGAAGCTGGTCGCCAGCGATCTGGTCAGCACCTCCGACATCGAGCGGTTCGCGATCTGCGAGAAGGTCGCGCGCGGCATGCGCGGCACGTTCTCGCGTATTCGGTCGAACACGATGATCGTGTCGTAGAGCGAATAGCCCATGATCGTCAGCAACGCGGCCACCGTGGCGGTCGTGACCTCCCGGTCGGCGAGGGCATACACGCCGGCGGTGATCAGCAGGTCGTGCGCCAGGGCGATCAGGATCGGAACCGCGAACTTCCACTCGAAGCGGAAGCCGATGTAGAGCGAGATCAGCAGCAGGGACGCGATCACCGCGATCAGAGCCGTGCGGGCGATCTGCTCGCCGAACGTCGGCCCGATGGAGCTGGACGAGAACTCGTCCTGCGCCACTCCGAAGCGCTCGTCGAGCGCCCGCTCGACCCTCTGCACCTGGTCAGGCTCGAGCTCGGGCACGGAGATCTGCACGACGTTGGCGCCCAGCTCGGGGTCGTCGAGATCCTGGATCTTCGCGTCGCCGTAGCCGAGCGGCTCCAGCGCGCCGCGCACGTCGTCGACGCTCGCCGAGCGCTCCAGCGGCGTCGTGATGCGGGTGCCGGACTCGAAGTCGATGCCGAAGTTGATGCCGACCGTGGAGATCGCGATCGCGCCGACGGCGAGGATCAGGCCGGAGGCGGAGAAGAACCAGCGTGCCTTGCCCATGAAGTCGAAGCGCTGCCAGCTCACGTGCTCGCGCCCGGCGCCCAGTGCGCTCGGGCGCCGCAGCACGCGCGTGCGCGCCATCGTGCCGAGGATGGCCGAGGTGGCGAGCACCGCCGTGAACAGCGAGACGAGCGTGCCGATACCGAGCGTGAACGCGAAGCCCTTCACGCCTGCGGTGGCGAGCGTGAACAGGATGAAGGCCACGCCGACGGTCACGACGTTGGCATCGATGATCGTCCGCAGCGCCTTGGAGTAGCCGGCCGAGATGGCGGCCGGGATCGATCTGCCGGCGCGCACCTCCTCCTTTATTCGCTCGAACATGACGATGTTGGCGTCTGCCGCCACCGCCAGCGTCAGCACCAGTCCGGCGATGCCCGGCAGCGTGAGCGTGATCGGGATCAGCTTGACCAGCGCGAACAGAAACACGGCGTAGATCAGCAGCGCCACCGTGGCCACCACGCCGAGGACGCGGTAGAAGACGAGCAGGAAGAGGATCGTGAGCGCCAGGCCGACCGCGCCCGCGAGCAGGCCCTGATGCAGCGCCTGCTGGCCCAGCGTCGCGGACACCTGCGTCTCCGAGATCAGCTTCAGCTCGATCGGCAGGGCGCCGATGCGCAGGCTCTCGGAGAGGTCGTTGGCCGCCTTGAAGTCACCAACGTTCTCGATCTGCGCGCCGGTGCGGCCGTCGATCCCCTCGGGATTGGAGATGAAGTCGATCGTCGCCAGCGACACGATCGAGTTGTCCAGCGTGATCGCGAAGCGCTGGAAGAACTGCTCCTTGTCGGTGGCTCCCGGCGACAGCGTCGAAGCATCGAAGCCGCGCTCGGCGATCCGCTTGGTCACCCGCGCGAACGCCTCGCGCCCCTTGTCGGTGAACTCCATCGTCACCAGCGGGGCGTTGGTGTTCGGGTCGGTGTTGGCCTCCGGGTTCTTGATGTCCTCGCCGGAGAGCTCGGAGTCGTCCTCCAGCACCGTGAAGCGCTTGATCTGCGGCGGCTGGTTGGGCGCGCGCTCCTGCTCGAGGACCACGACCCCCTCGGGGACCTTGATCACGCGCGAGCCGGCGGGCGGGCCGCCGGGCCCCAGCGCCTCGAGCTCGGCCAGGCACTCCGTGTCCTTGGGGTACTTCCTGGGCGGCCCGGGCTTGGCCTCGTAGTCGGCGAGCAGCTCCTTGCAGGTGCCGGACGGCTCGTAGTTGCCGGTGCGCAGCGGCTTCTTGTCGGGCCCGATCGGAAGCTGGTCGGGTCCAAACAGGTAGTAGCGATCCTTGGCGGTGTTGTTGTTGCGGTCCGCTTCGGCGCGCGAGATGTCGGAGCCGGGCGGGACGTCCTCGGCCTCGGCCTTGCCCTTCTGCTTCGAAGCCGCCTCGACCGCCTGGTAGAGCGCCTTGCTGCCCGCGTAGACCTCGCGGTCGGTGAGCACGTTCGGCTCCCAGTCGTAGAACTGGAGCCGCGCCGTGTTGCCGACCTGCTGGCGGGCGCGCTCGGCGTTCTGCACGTCGGGCAGGCCGACCGCGATCTGGTTGCGGCCCGCACGCTGGATCTCGGGCTCGGAGACGCCGAGCGAGTCCACGCGCTTGCGCATCGTCTCGATCGCGTCGTCGACCGCCTGCGGCGTGACCTCGGGCACCTGCGGCGTCGGCTGGCCCTCGTAGACGAGCTCGATGCCGCCCTCGAGGTCGAGGCCGAGCTTGCTGTCCTTCGAGAGCGGCGTGCCCGGGACGATCACGAGCAGCGCCAGCACGAGCAGCGCCACGACGACCGCGAGGATCGCCTGATTGCGGGAGCGGCTGGTCATCGCGGGGTGAGCACTAGCAGGACGCCCCCGTCGTCGTCATACGCGGGGAAGATGTCCGCCTTCGCCGCTTCTGGGCGGTCTCCTTCGGCGTGCACCGTCACCTGCTTGTCGAGCACCCGCACGCCCCACTCGAGCGCCGTGCCGACGTGGTCGGCGTCGTTCTCGAACTGGAGCTTCAGCACGTCCTGGACCGGCCTGCCGATCACGTCAAGGTCGCCGAGTCCGGTGAGCTCCCGCGCGCCGCGGCCTGTGCCGATCAGGCGCCCCTGCTGGTCCAGCAGGAAGAAGGCGGCGTTGGGGGCCGGGTAGTAGTCGTCGAGCAGCTCGAAGAGGAAGCCGAAGCCGCATTTGGCGCAGGCGCGCGCCCGGTCCTGGAAACCGGCTGTGCGCTCGGTGGAGATGCTGCGATCCCCGCAGTTCGGGCAGATGAAGATCGGCATGCGAACCGCCCATGCTAGCCAGCGCGCACGCGCAAACCGGGGGGTGCGGACGCGACCCGCTCAGAACAGCCGCTGGGACCCCTCGCGGGGTGCTTCGAGCCCGAGGTGGGCGAACGCGGCTTCGGTCGCCACGCGCCCGCGCGGGGTGCGCATCAGAAAGCCCTGCTGGAGCAGATAGGGCTCGTAGACGTCCTCGATCGTGTCCGACTCCTCGCCCACGGCAACCGACAGCGTCGACAGCCCGACCGGCCCGCCCCTGAACTTCTCGCAGATGTTGTGCAGGATCTCCCGGTCGAGGCGGTCGAGGCCGGCCTCGTCGACCTCGAGCAGGTCGAGCGCCTCGCGCGCCACACGGGCGTCGATCGTCCCCGCCCCGCGCACCTCGGCGTAGTCGCGCACGCGCTTGAGCAGCCGGTTGGCGACGCGCGGCGTGCCGCGCGAGCGCCCCGCGATCGCCTCCGCCCCCGCGTCGTCGATCTCCACGTCGAGGATGCCCGCCGAGCGGCGCACGATGCGGGCCAGGTCGCCCGGCGCGTAGAGCTCCAGCCGGTGCGTCACGCCGAAGCGGTCGCGCAGCGGCGTGGTCAGCAGGCCGGTGCGGGTGGTGGCCCCGACCAGCGTGAACTCGGGCAGGTCGAGCGTGACCACCGCGGCACCGGCTCCCTGACCGACCGTGATCGGCAGCTTGCGGTCCTCCATGGCGGGATAGAAGGTCTCCTCGAGCGCGCGCGGCAGCCGGTGGATCTCGTCCACGAAGAACACGCTGCGCGACTGGAGCGCGGTCAGGTAGCTCGCCACGTCGCCCTTGCGCTCCAGCGCCGGACCCGCCGTCGGCACGAAGTCCACGCCCAGCTCGTTCGCCACGATCTGCGCCAGCGAGGTCTTGCCGAGGCCTGGGGGGCCGGCGAGCAGCACGTGGTCGAGCGCCTCGCCACGCGCGCGGGCCGCCTCGATGAACACCTCGAGCTGCTGCTTGATCCGCTCCTGGCCCACGAAGTCGGCGAGCTTCTTCGGGCGCAGCGAGAGCTCGAGGTCGTCCTCGACCGGCAGCGCGACGGGCGTCTGGATGCGCTCGACGCCGGGCGTGCGGATGCCGCCGCTCATCGGGCCGCCTTCAGCGCCTCGGAGATCAGGTCCTCGGGGGTCTCCCCTGCCGCCTTGTCGAGCAGTGCCTCGGCCTCCTGGGGCGTGAAGCCGAGCCCGAGCAGCCCCTCGCGGGCGAGCGTGCGCGGGTCGTCTGTGGGCGTGTGGCGCACGACGATCTCGTCGCTGACCTTGCCCGCGACCTTCTCGCGCAGCTCGACGATGATCCGCTCCGCGGTGCGCTTGCCGATCCCGGGCACCGCCTGGAAGCGCGCGGAGTCGCCCGAGGCGATCGCGTTGAGCAGCTCGCGCGCGGTGCCGCCGGACAGCACGGCGAGCGCCACCTTCGGGCCGATCGACTGCACGCCGATCAGCATCAGGAACAGCTCGCGCTCGGCCTGGCTGGAGAAGCCGTAGAGATGCATCCCGTCGTCGCGCACCACCAGGTGCGTGAACAGGCGCGCCTGCTCGCCCGTCGCGGGCACGGCGCTCAGCGTCTCGGTGGAGACGGCCAGCCGGTAGCCGACCCCGGCGGCCTCGATCACGACCTGGCCGGCCAGGCGCGTCAGCACCTCGCCGCGCACGGAGGCGATCATGCGAGCCGCCGCCTCACGCCAGCGCCGCCCTCAGGGATGCGCCGTTGGCGTGGCAGATGGCCACCGCCAGCGCGTCGGCGGCGTGGTCGGGCTCGGGCGGCTCGGTGAGCGAGAGCAGCGCCCCGACCATGCGCTGCACCTGGCCCTTCGCCGCCGCGCCGGAGCCGCAGACCGCCTGCTTGACCGCCTGCGGCGTGTACGAGAAGCACGGCACGCCCGCGATGCCGGCGGCCAGCAGCACCACGCCGCGCGCCTGGCCCACGGCGAAGGCCGATTGGGCGTTGCGGCCGAAGTAGAGGTCCTCGATCGCGAGCGCCGCAGGCCGGTGCTCGACGATCAGGTCGCAGACCCGCGCGTGGATCTCGGCCAGCCGCCGCTCCAGCGGCACCCCGGCGCGCGTCTCGATCACGCCGCCGTCGAGCGCCGCGAGCGTGCTGCCGCGCGAGACAACCACCCCGTAGCCCGTGTTCGCGGTGCCCGGGTCGATGCCGAGGACGATCACCAATGGAGGGGATTCTGCGTCCAGCCCCGGACGCCTCCGTGCCGAGGGGCCGCGGGAAAGTCGGTTAGGCCGAGTCGGACCCGGTCACGACGATGTACTCCTGTTCGGCCGGCAGCTCCTGGGGGTGCCACACGGTGCGCAGCCAATCGATCTCCCCAACCCGCACGCGCGTGTCCTGCGCGAAGCGGTCCCTGAAGCCCTCACCGAGCAGAGCGGCGGGCGCGCGCAGCGCGTTGCCGGCGCTGCGATAGCGAACCGCGCTGCGCAGGTACGTCGAGGCCGCGGCGCCGCGCCGCCCGGCATGCAGATGGCCGAGCGCCGTCCCTCTCGCAAAGCGTGCGCCGTCGAACTCGACGCCCGCGGCCGCGCTGGCCAACCGATGTTTGCCCACCAGCCGGTCGAATTCTGCGGCGCCGGCCTCGCCCGCGAGCTTGTACCGGTTGTCGGGGTGCTCGACGTATCCGACCAGGACGTGCTCGCAGGAGGCGCCTGGCGCCTCCTGGGCCAGCCTGATCCAGAGGTCCCAGTCCGCGAGGTGGTCCAGCGTCTCGTCGAACCCGCCCACCTGCCGCAGCAGGGTCGCCGTCGCCAGGACGTTGGACGCGCCCGCCGGGATCACGTTTGCGGCCAGCAGCCGGCGGGCCAGGTCCGCGGCGGGCGGCAGCGCGTGCATCCGCACGACGATCCCCGGCTCCCGCAGATGCACCGCGCCGGCGTAGACGAAGCCCGCGTCCGTGGCGCTTGCGACCTCGAGCTGGTGCCGGAGCTTGTCCGGCGACCACACGTCGTCGTCGTCGAGGAAAGCGACCCAGCGTCCCCCTGCCGCGCAGATTCCGACGTTGCGCGCGTGGGCGCCGCCCCTGCGCCGGGCCAAGCTGATCACCTGGACGCGCGTGTCGGGGTGCCGGGCCAGCCTTGCGGCGGTCTCGTCGGTGGAGCCGTCGACGACGACGATCACCTCGAGGTCCACCCCGGCCTGGCCGAGGGCGTTCGCGACCGCCCGAGCCACGGTGGGCCAGCGATTGCGCGTGGGTATCACCACGCTGACGTCCGGGCCGTCCCACGCCGGGGAGGGGACCGTCGTCCGCCCTGGCGCCTTCCGCGGAGGCAGGGATTCGGTTTCGCTCATGGTGCTGCCCGAGTCTCAGCGTAGGAGCGGTCCCGTGTCCCCGCAAGGGCTCGCAGCCAGGTGGCCGCGGTACAGGTCGAGCCAGTTCGGGTCCATTGGGCCGCTCGGACGCGATTCCGCGCCTCCCCTGAGCCCTCGGAATCGCTCCGGAATGCCCATGACCGGCTCTCCGAACGGCATGGCCAGCGCGCGCACCAGGAGGCCCGGGCTGCGGAAACGCCGCGCGCCGCGGAGGTAGGCGCGCGCGGCAGCGCCGCGGCGGCCGCCGGCTCGCTGCTGGCCTGCAACCCACCGGGTGAACAGGACGCCGTCCAGATCGCGGGCAAGCCCGTGTCGGCCGTTCAGCACGTCGAGCTCGTCGAACACGCGCCCGGCGGCCACCGCCGACATGTTCTCGCCGTGCTCCCGGTAGGCGACCAGGACGTCCGCGCAAGCGGCCGCCCGGCCCGCGCCGGCCAGACGCAGCCAAAGATCCCAGTCGGCGAGCACGGCCAGCGACGGCTCGAAGCCGCCCAGCTCCCTCACCAGGGCCGTCCGCGCCATCACGGTCGAAGGCCCGCCCACCACGTCTGACGCGCGCAGCGTCTCGCGCACCGTCGCGGGGTCGGGTGCCGGATCGGGGCGCAGCGGAGTGCCGTGCGCGTCCACGAAGACCGCCGCCGAGTACGCGAAGTCAGCGCCCTGCGCGGCCACGGCGTCGAGCTGTGCCCGCAGCTTGAGCGGCGACCAGAGGTCGTCGTCGTCGAGGAACGCCACCCACTCCGCGCGCGCCGCGGCGATGCCGCGGTTGCGCGCTCGCGCCACGCCCTCGCTGCGCTCGGAACGGATCGTGCGCACGCGCGCGTCGTCGAGCTGCGCAAGCCGACGCGGCGTCTCGTCCGCCGAGCCGTCGTCCACGACCACCACCTCCAGCTCCACACCCTGCTGCGAGAGCGCCGCCGGCAGCGCGGCGCGCGAGAGGTGGGGCCAACGGTCCCGGGTGGGCACGACGACCGTGACCTCCGGACCGCTCATCGGGCATCAGTACTACACGCGAGCCGCCATTTCCATTTGCGCGGAACCTCGGTTAGCGTGACCGCATGCCGACCGGCCTGCTCTACACGTGGAAGGTCCGGTTCCTGAAGAGCAGGCGCGGGGGCGCGCTGTGGCGGCGGCTGTTCGGCCTCCGGCGCAGGCGCGGCGGCGACGCCGACCTGGGCGGGTACCAGCGTCTGTTCGAGTACATCGGGCAGCACGCGCCGGGACGCACCTTCGTCGACGTCGGCTGCATGTGGGGGGTCAACGGCGACCACTCGTTCGCGGCCGAGGAGGCCGGCGCGACGAGCGTCAAGGGGATCGATGTGTTCGGCCCCACTCCCGAGTTCGAGGCCAAGAAGCGGGAGCGCGGCTCCGCGGTGGAGTTCATCCTCGGCGACGTGAGCCACCCTGAGACGATCGCCAGGGTCGGGGTCGCGGACGTCGTCTTCTGCGCCGGCGTCCTCTATCACCATCCGAGTCCCTTCGACTTAGTGACGGCCCTGCGCCGAATTTGCGGTCAGACGCTGATCCTGCGCACCTCGACGATCCCCGAGATCAAGTCGCTGCCGAACGCCGCCGTCTTCTATCCGATGCTGGCGCCGGAGCAGCGCGGCTTGTGGAATCTCAGCTCGGCCGGCGTCGGCCGGCAGGTCGGGATCACGGACGGCTTCGAGCCCCACCAGGGGTACGGCAATTGGTTCTGGGGCATGACGCCGAGCTGCGTGCATGCGCTGCTCGAGACCGCCGGCTTCCGCGTGGACTACCGGGCGACCGAGCCGTTCGCGCAAACGTTCATCTGCAGCGCCGTGGACGTCCCGTTCTCCCACCGCCTGCCGGACGAGCCCGAGGCGCGGCGCATGGCGGAGGAGATATCGGCGGCCGGAGCCGCACGTCCCGGCTGAGGGTCGGAACCTGCTCCGTCGAGGCGCTCGGGCCGCCCGCTCGCGATCTGGGTGCGGCGGAGGAGTGGCGCGTGCTCGTGACGCACGGCGGCACACCCTGCGGCTACCTGCACCTGCCGGGTCCGGGGACCACCTCTGACGAGGGCTTGCTGGACGCCGCCGTCGTGCGCCACGCGGACGCCTTCGCGGCGCGCGAGCGCTTCGTCGAGGCGTTCCGCCGGCGCCTCGGGGCCCTGCCGCGCCAGGCGAAGCGCCACTCGTGCTCGGTGGTGATCTGCACCCACCGGCGACCGGACTACATCCCCGACGTGCTGGAGGCCCTGCGGCGGCTGGATCCGCCCGCCGACGAGATCGTCGTCGTGGACAACGCGCCGGGGGATCGCGACTGCCGCCGGCAGGCCGAGCAGGCCGGCGCGCGTTACGTGCGCGAGGACCGCCAGGGGCTCGACAACGCCCGCAACGCCGGCCTGCGGGCGGCACGCAGCGACCTCGTCGCCTTTGTAGACGACGACTGCGTGCCGGTGGAGGGCTGGCTGCGGAACCTGCCTGAGCTGTTCGACGACCCGATCGTCGCGGCCGTGACGGGCCCCGCCTTCGCGCACGCGCTGGAGACGCCGGCGCAGGTCAGGTTCGAGGACCAGGGCGGGCACATCCGGGGACTCCAGCGGCTCTACTTCGACTGGCGGGTGCTAGACCCGATCGCCGCCACCCGGGCGGGCGCGGGCCTGAACATGGTCTTCCGCCGGTCGCTCCTCGAGCCGCTCGGAGAGCTGTTCCCCCCGGAGCTCGACGCCGGGACGCCGACCGAATCGGGCGGCGACATGTACGCGCTCTACAAGGTGCTGCGTGCCGGCTACCGGGTCGTGTACGACCCCGCGACCTACGTCTTCCATCAGCACCGCCCAGACCCGGCCGCGCTCCACAAGACGATTCGCGGATATGGCGTGGGTGTCTGCGCCGTGCTGACGAAGCTCCTGGTCGAGGAGCGCGAGCTGGCCGGACCCAAGGTCTGGTACTGGCTGTGGTGGCTGTACATGGACGCGGTGCGCCGTCGGCTGGCCGGACGCGCCGACGCGGTCGACGTCCGCATCGGATGGGACTACCTGCTGGGCGGCCTGGTCGGCGGCCCCCTCTGGTGGAGGTCAAGGAAGCGCTTCGGGCGCGAAGAGCGGGCGCCTTCGAGCGACGACGTCTCGGCACGACCGACGGGTGCCCGGCCTACCCCGGCCCCAGGCGCGGTCGCTGTCTCGGTGGTCGTCAGCGCTGCGGTGCCCGGCAGCGAGGCGCGCTGCCTGGAGGCCCTCGCCCAGCAGGAAGCACCGGGTGCCGAGCTCGAGGTGATCGTGGCCGGGCCCCAGGACGCGCCCAAGGGGACCTGGAACGAGGGCGCCGGCCGGGCGCGTGGCGAGCTGCTCCTGTTCCTGGACGCGGAGGCGGTCCCCGAGCCCGGGCTCGTGGCGAGCCATCTGGCCCGCCATCGCGCGGGCGGGCGCGATCGGCTGGTGGTGGGCCGCTCGGTGCTGCGCCCGGCGCGCGCGACGCTGACGGCGCTCCACGAGTCGCTGCGCTGCCACGACCACTTCGAAGCCAAGCGGACGGCGGTCGCGCTCACCTTCGCCGACGTGGTCGCCAGCAACGTGTCCCTGCCACGGACGACGTTCGGGCGGCTGGGCGGCCTCGACGCGGAGCTCGAGCAGGCCGGGCGTGGCGCGTGGGAGCTCGGCGTGCGCGCGCTCCAGTCAGGGGTCGAGGTCTGCTACGAGCCGGAGGCCGTCGCCGTCCGAGCGGCCACGCCGAGCGCCCGGGCGGCGATCGAGGAGGCCCGGCGCGACGGCCGCGGCGACGCGCTCCTCGCCGCGCGGCATCCCGTGGTGGCGCCCTCGCTGCCTGCGCCGCCCGCGCTGCCCGGCATCCGCCCGCACCCAGTCGCCGCGCTGCGCTTCCGCGCGGTGCAGCGGCTCGGCGCGGGGCCGGTGGCGCTCATCCTGAACGTGCTCGAGTGGCTTCGGCTGCGCACCACCTGGCTGCGGCTGTTCGGCCTGGCGCGGCGCGCCGCTTACCAGCGGGGCGCCTGCGAGGCCGGAATCGGACTTCGGGGCGACGCGCCGGCTCCGCAGCCGTTGCGCATCGAGCTCGGATCCGACGAGCCGATCCCGCCGCCCGCGGTCGCCCCTCCGCTCGTCGAGCTCACCCTGGACGGCACCTCGGTCGGGTGGCTGCGGCCGCTCGGCGGCCAGTGGCCCGGCTCTCTGGCGGACCAGGCCGTCGCGGCGGTGGCCGGACGGCTGCACGAGTTGCCGGGGGCGCGCCCTCGGGCCTTCGAGGAGTCGCCCGAGGGCCGCGACCTCACCGGCACGGCGGTGATCTTCGGGCCGGCCCGCCATCCCGCCGACGACCGGCACCGCGCGGCCCTCGAGGCCGCCGGGGCGAGCGTCGAGGTCCTCGACGGCGACCCCGCGCGCCACTGGGCCGCGCTCGACGGCGCGATCAGGGCCTCTGAGGCGGAACTGGTTGCTCTGCCGCTGCCGGGCGTCGCCGCCGCTCCGGGCTGGCTGGCGAGCGCACGCTTGGCCGTGACCGGCGACCGCGTGGCGGCTGCCGTGGGCGGCGCGCTGCCGCCGGGCACACCTTCCCAGCCGCTGCTGTTGACCTCGCGCGCGCTCCTGTGCGGCCGCTATCCGCTGCCGGGCTCGGAGACCCTGTACCTGCTCGTCAGACGGCCGCTGTACGAGGCGCTCGGCGGCTTCGACCTGACCACGGTGCGCCTAGGGACGTGCGCGCCGGTGCTCGACCTCCTGGAGCGCGCGGTGGACGCCGGCTACGTCGTCGGCCAGCGCGACACGCCCGGACTCGAGCCCCACGCGCGCCCGGCGCGGCGGGCGGAGTGGCAGCGCCACCGGTCACGTGGCGGCCTGATGCTCCGCCGTGCCCGGCGCGCGGGCTGGCCGTCCGGCTGGCCCTGGTTCGTCTGGCGTGGGCTGCTGCCACTGGCGGCCGATCTGTATCGGAGCCTGCGAGCGCGGGACCGGAGCCCACGGAGCGCGCTCCGGCGGGCGGCCGCGTTTCTCAGCGGCTGCCTGGCGGCGGCGGTGGAGCCGACCCGGGCTCCGGAGGGCGGGAGCGCTCCGGAGGTGCGGTTCCCCAGGACTCATCCCGCAGGAGGAGCGCCATCCGCATCGGCCACTGGGCCTCCTGGACCACCCGCTCGGTGACCTCGCGCCAGTCCCACTGGCCGGCGACCTGTATGGCACGCGTGGCGGCGAGCTCCCGGCCGGCGTAGCCGAGGCTCAGGCTCACCACGCCGGCCGCGGGCGGCACGACGATGGCGCCGGGAGCGTCCAGCCACACGGGCACCGTTTCGACCGACCGTTCGTCCCACACGGGAGCCAGGAACTCCTCGAAGCCCGCCGGCGTGGCGAGGGCCTCCGTGGCGCCGGCCAGGTAGGAGAGCCGCAGCAGCCGGTGTGCCAGGCGATGCCATTGAGGGCGCAGGCGAAGCCGCTCCAGGCGGTCCGCCGCCGCCGGGCCCGCGCGCAGCACCGCCTCGGCGGCATCGCGACGGCGGTAGAGCAGGACCACTCGCCGGGGCGCGCCGGGGCCGGGCCCCGCCTCGCCGGCCACGGGCAGCTGCCCTCGTACCTGCGGATGCTTTCGGCCCAGCAGCACGTCGTCCTTGGCCTCCTGGCGCGCATGGCGCAGCGCGGTGGCGAAGCCGGTGGCCAGGTGGTGCGCCCCCCTGGCCCGCGGGTGGTAGTCGAACGTCACGCCGCGCTGCAGCAGGCGGATCCCGAGCTCCCAGTCCTGGCGGCGGCCCTTGAAGTCCTCGTCGTAGCCGCCACAGCCGAAAAGCAGTCCCCGCGGCATCGAGCAGTTGCCATCGGCGTAGTCGATGTACGTCCACTGATGGGCGGGCTCGGCCTTGCGCCGGAAGTGGTCCTCCCACCAGGCGCGGATGGCGTAGGCCCAGAGGCTCTGCTCGGCTAGCACCGGCGGGTAGTAGCCGAGCGCCACGTGCCCGTCGCGCCCTTGGTGGGCGCGGGCGTGCTCGGCCAGGAAGCCGGGCTCGGGCACGATGTCGTCGTCGAGGAAGACGACGATCTCGTGCGTGGCTTCGCGCGCGCCGCGGTTCCTGGTGGCCGCGAGCCCCCTGTTCTCCTGCTCGAGCAGCTTCACCGGGTACGGCAGCTCCAGCGCCCTGACCATCTCGGCGCTGCCGTCCGTGCTGCCGTCGAGCACCAGCACGACCTCGAAGCGCTCCGGCGGGTACGTCTGGCGAGCCAGCGTGGCGAGCACCTCGCGCAGCCGCTCGCGCCGGTTGCGCGAGGCGATCACCACCGAGAGCATCGGGGCCTCCCCGCCCGCGGCGACGCGGGGTTCGCCTGCCTGCGGCTCCTTCGACCGGCTGGGCAGCGGCGGGTTCGCCGGCCGGCGGAAGCGCGACCGCCACAGGGTCCAGGGGCCGCGCGGGATCCCCGCCGCCTCGGCGGCGATCAGCCCCAGCGGGATTGCGCGGTCGTCACCGCGCCGCAGCCGCCAGAGGTCGACGGCGAGGTGGCGCGGCCACCAGCGCCAGAGCCGCAGCACGTCGAGCTCCCCGTGCCCCAGCAGGCAGCGTGTCGTGTAGGCGAACTCGCCGACCGTGTAGTTGTGCAGGGTGCGGCGCAGCACCGGCAGGTCCCGCCGGTGGCGGTGCCAGACGATGCGGGCGGGATCGAAGACGATCCGGTAGCCGGCCGCGGCGATCCGGTAGAAGGCGTACTTCTCCTCCGCGTTGCGGGCGGGGGTGCCCGGCCCGAGGTCCTCCGCGAACGGACCGACCTCGTCGAACACACTCCGGCGGAAGAGCGAGTTCGCGCCCGCCCCCGCCGTCGCGGCCACGATGATCGGCGAGCTCGAGGAGCCGTCGAAGACGACTCGCTCGGGATGGCGCTGGAAGCCGCCATGGGCCTCGAAGAGATACTGCGCGCGGGTCTCCATCTCGAGCGGGCCGGCGTAGCCGGTGGCCGCCATCACCAGCGGGTCGTCGAACGGATCGCCGAGGCCGTCGAGCCAGCGCGGGTCCACCACGCAGTCGTCATCGGTGAACGCGACGACCTCGCCACGCGCCTCCGCGATCCCGCGGTTGCGCGCCCGGGACAGCCCGGGGCCGCTCTCCACGAGGTAGCGGACCGGACGCCCGCGGCAGACCTCGGCGGTGGCGGGGTCACCCGGCCCGTTGTCGACCACGATCACCTCGTCGGGCTGCGTGCGCAGCACGGCGAGGCTGTCCAGACAGCGTCGCAGGTCCTCGGGGCGCTCCTTGGTGCAGATGATCACGGATACGCTCGGGCCGTCCAGCGGCGCGGCGTCCGGGCCGCGTGCCGCGCGGGTGAAGGCGGTCCTCACACGCTGGCGCCAGAGCAGCTCGCCGAGCGACGCCGCGATCGCGCCCCATTGCGACTCGACCGTCAGAGTGCGCTTCGCCGGAACCGTCACCTGGCCGAGAAACGCGCCGCGAGAGGTCACGACGAGCAGGACGCGCTGGTAGCGGTCCTCCACCACGACCTCCCGCAGGCCGTCGTCGACGTCCACCCTGACGACCTTGACGCTGCTCACGGGTGCGCCGTGGCGGCGGCCCTGTAACACCAGTCGAAGCTACCAGCGCACCGCAGGGCACGCTACGGTCCGCCCAGGCCAGGCAGACGTGGGCGCCCTACCCGACAACACGCCGCCGGAGGTGTCGGTGATCGTTCCGGCCTACGACGCGCAGGGCACGCTGGCCCGGACGCTCGAGTCGCTGCGGGCCCAGACCCACCCGCACTGGGAGGCCGTCGTCGTGGACGACGGCTCGGCCGATGCGACCGGCGAGGTCGCCGCCGCCTTCGCGCGGCGGGATGCCCGCATACGCGCGGTCTCGCAGGCTCACGCGGGCGTCGGCGCCGCGCGCAACCGGGCCATCGGCATGGCGCGCTTCGACTGGCTGCTCTGCCTCGACGCCGACGACTGGCTCGACCCATCGGCGCTCGAGCGGCTCACCGCTCCCCTGGCCGCCGACGACGCGCCCGACGCCGTCTACGGCGGCTGGGCGCGCGTCGGTGGCGGCGGCGAGGTGCTCCTCACGCACCACTGGGAGCGCCCCAGCGAGCTCTTTCCGGCGTTTGCCCGGGTCTGTGCCCTCCCCACTCTGGCGTGCGTGGTCCGGCGCCCCCTGGTGCGCGGCGTGGGCGCCTACGACGCCTCGCTGGTCACCTGCGAGGACTGGGACCTCTGGCAGCGGATCGCGCGCACCGGCGCCCGCTTCGAGGCGATCCCGGAGCTGGTGGCCTTCTACCGCCTCAGCGCCCGAAGCGCGTCGCTCGACCCCTGGCAGGTCCTGGCGGATGGGCTGCGGGTGATCGAACGCGGTCACTCGCCCGACCCGCGCGTGCCCGTTCCACATCCGGCCCACGCCGCGGGCGCCCCGGCGGGTGAGCTGTCCGGAGCGAGGCTGAGCTTCGCGTGCTGGCCCGCGGGGCTGCTGCTCGGCGAGGGGCGGGAAGCCACCCAGGTCCTACAGGAGCTCGAGGCGGGGTCGGTCGCCGGGCTCGACCCGCACGAGGCTGCCGAGCTGCTGTTCGCGGCGGTCAGCCTCACGGCCGACGGCCGGCCCGCCGACTGGCTCACGCTGTGGCCCTTCGTAGATCACCGCCTGGATCGGTTCCTGGCCGCGCTGGAGGAGCGAGCCGCACAGGAGGGGCTGGCGCGCAGCGTGCGGACGGCCCTCGAGCGGTTTGCCCGCGAGCGCACCGGCCGCCCCGCTGCGACTTGGTAGCGTCACTCGCCGCCATGTCACCGCAGTCCGATTCCGCGGCGCAGGGCGAACATCCCTTCAACCGACTGCGTGCCCTGGCACGCCGCCTGCTGCGTGGGCGGCACGGCGGCGAGCACACGGAGACGTGGCGGCGCGAGCTCCCCAGCGAGGTCGGGTTCTGGAAGCGGTACATCGAAACCGGCGGGCTCGACTGGCCAGACGAGTACGCGGCGCGTCTGGACCCCGCCACGCCGCTGGCGGAGCCTCTGCTCGCCGACCGGCTGGCGCGCCTGCCTGCGCAGACGGTATCGATCCTCGACGTCGGGGCCGGGCCGATGACGACTCTGGGCAAGACATACCCCGGCAAGGCGCTCACCATCACGGCCGTCGATCCGCTCGCCGGCGACTACGACCTGCTGCTGGAGCAGTTCGGCGTGGTGCCGCCGGTGCGTACGCTCGCCTGCCGCGGCGAGGACCTCCTGGAGCGCTTCCCGGCTGAGAGCTTCGACGTGGCCTATGCGCGGAACTCGCTGGACCACTGCGACGATCCGGCTCGCGTCGTCGCGAACATGGTGCGGCTGGTGAAGCCCGGCGGATGGGTCGCGCTGCGCCACTACCGGACCGAGGCCGAAACCGAGGGCTACGAGGGCCTGCACCAGTGGAACTTCGACATTCGCGGCGGGGATCTGTTCCTCTGGAGCCGATGGGCCGAGCACAACCTGACACGAATGCTGCGGCGCCAGGTGGAGCTGGACTACCGCTATGAGGGGGGCAGCGACCATGCCGAGTGGGTCGTCTGCGTCATGAGCAAGTGACGCCGGTCGCGGCGACTGAGCCGCGACCGATGACCGGCGCCCCAAGGGGGCGCGGCGGCGAGCTGGCGCGCTTCTGGGAGCTCGCCGTTCACCTCGCCCGGCGGGAGGTGACCTCCAGGCACCGCTGGACGCTGCTCGGCTGGATGTGGCCGCTCACCCGGCAGCTCGCCCAGCTCGGCGTGCTGGTGTTCGTTTTCTCCGGCGTGGTCGACCTCGGCATCGACGACTACCCCGTCTTCGTCTTCACCGGGCTGCTGGCCTTCACCTGGTTCAGCGCCGGGCTGAGCGAGGCGGCCTCGTCGCTCGTCACGCATCGGCACCTCGTCTTCCAGACGCGCTTCCCGCCGGCCGTGATACCGGTCGTCTCCGTGGCGGTCCCGTTGGTCGACGTGATCATGGGGCTGCCGGTGCTGCTCGTGATGGTCGCGCTGACTCACGGGCTCGACTGGACGGCGCTGCTGCTCCCGCCGCTGCTGGCCGTGCAGTTCGTGCTCATGTGCGGGCTCGCGTGGCTCTGCTCGGCCGCCACCGTCTACCTGCGCGACGTCCCGCAGGTCGTCCTCGTCGGGCTGACGCTCATCTTCTACGTGACACCCGTTTTCTACGACCTCGACCGGGTGCCCGAGCGCTACCGCTCGGTGCTGGAGCTCAACCCGCTCGCGACCCTGATCGAGGCGTACCGCGCCGTGCTGCTCGGGGGCAGCGGCCCGAGCGGCGCCCAGGTCGCGATCCTCGCGGCCGCAACGCTGGCGCTGGTCGCCGCCGGCGTGGCCCTGTTCAGGCGGCTCCAGTCCGGCTTCGTCGACGAGCTGTGAGTAGTCCTCAGATAGAGCTGTCCGGCGTCTGGAAGTCGTACCCGCGCTGGTCTCGCGAGCGGACGCTGCGCGGCATCCTGACGCGCCGCATGCCGCTGCTCGCGCACGGGTCGGAGCTGCGGTGGGCGCTGCGCGACGTGTCGTTCTCGCTGGGCGCCGGCGAGAGCCTCGGAGTGATCGGGGCAAACGGCGCCGGCAAGTCGACCCTCCTGCGGCTGGCGTCGGGGCTCGGCCGGCCGAACCGCGGTCGGATCGCCGTGCCGCGGCGCACGGCGTCGGTGCTCAACTTCGACGCCTGGTTCGACCTCACGCTCACCGGCCGCGAGAACGCCGTGACCGCGCTCGTCATCAACGGCTGGCGGCAGGCGGCGGCGAGAGCGCTGCTGCCGGCGGTGCTCGAGTTCTCGGAGCTCGAGGACTTCGCCGATGCCCCGATGCGGACCTACAGCGAGGGCATGAAGCTGCGGCTGGCCTTCGGCGTCGTGGCGCAGCTCGAGGCCGACGCGCTGCTGGTGGACGAAGTGATCACGGTCGGGGACCTCCGCTTCCAGCGCAAGTGCATGGAGCGCATCAACGCCATGCGCGACGGCGGCACCACGCTGATCCTGGCCTCGCACGACCTCGAACAGATCGCCGCGGAATGCGAGCAGGCGGTCTGGCTCCAGGCGGGCGCCGTGCGCGCGCTCGGCAGCTCGGCGGCGGTGATCGCGGAGTACCGCGAGGCGATGTACTCCGCCACGGTGGAGCGGACCCCCGCCCCGTCAGGAGAGCAGCGCGGGGAGCTGGAGCTGCGCCGCAACCGCCTGGGCACGCAGGAGGCGACGATCGAGTCCGTCGGCCTGCGCGGGCCCGACGGCGTGCCCGTGAGCGAGATCGCCAGCGGCAAGAGCCTCACGGTGTCACTCGAGCTCTCCAGCCGGACCCAGCCCCTGAGGGATCCGATCGTCGGAGTCACGATCAACCGCGTCTCGGACGGGGTCGTCTGTTACGAGTCGACGACCGAAGCCGACGGAGTGCGGCTCGGCACGGTCGACGGGACGGTGGCCGTCGAGCTCGAGTTCGGGCGCCTCGATCTCCTGCCCGGGGACTACGTCCTCGACGCGGGCATCTACCGCGCCGACTGGGAATACGCCTACGACTACCACTGGCATGCGTACCCGCTGCGCGTTCTCGGGCCGCGCCACGACAAGGGCGTCTTCCGGCCGCCCCACCGGTGGAACGTCGTGCGGTGAGACCCGGCGCGCGCGAGCTGGTGGCCAGTGCATGCCTGCTGGCTCTGCTCGGCGTGGCGACGTTCGGGTCACACGTGGCGCACGGCGGCTTCTACAACGACGACTGGGTGTTCGCGGTCACGTTCGCCTACGCCCCGGACCCCGGCTACTTCGGCGCCGTCGACGCGTTCAACTGGTACTCCTTCCGGCCCGCGTCGATGCTGTACCTGCCGCTCCTGTACGAGCTCTTCGGACAGGACGCGCACCTCCACCTGGCCTGGCTCACGCTGATGGCGATCGTGATGGCCGCCGCGCTGTACTGGCTGCTGCGTGAGCTGGGGATGGAGCCGCCGCACGCGGGCGCGGTGGCCGCCCTGGTGCTGGTCTTTCCCGCCTCGGACGCGAACCGACTCTGGGGCGCCGCCAGCATCGCGCTGCCCGGGATCACGTGCTATCTGCTCGGGACGGTCCTCGCCCTGCGGGGGCTCGCCGCGCACGGTCGGCGCGCGGTGGCGATGCACGCGGGCGCCCTGGTCCTGTACGCCCTGAGCGTCATGTTCTACGAGATCGCCGCGGGGGCGATCCTGCTGTCGGTGGTCCTCTACCGCTGGCGCGCCGGCTGGCGCCCCGCACTCGTGCGCTGGCTCGCCGACGTAGCGGTGATCGGCACGGTCCTGGCGACGGTCACGTCCGGGAGCTGGAACGAGCCGCAGCCGCTCGGGACGATCATCCGCCACGCCGGGTCCACGGCCGATCAGGCCTTCGTGCTCCTCTCTCGCATGGCCGTCCCGTACGGCAGCCCCAGCACGGCGCTGGTGGCGGCGGCGCTGATCGCGGTCGCGGCGGCGGGCGCGGTCACCGCGCTGCGGCGGCCCTCCGAGGACCCGCTGCGCCGGCAGCTGCTGCGCTGGCTCACGATCGGGCTGGCCGCCACGGCCGCCGTGGGGGTCGGTTACGCGATCTTCGTGCCGGCCGACCCGAACAGCTACGCCCCGCTCAACCCCGGCCAGCACAACCGCGTGAACGGCCTAGCGGCGATCGGGTTCGCCCTCCTGATCTACGCGCTCGCGGCCGTGGCCGGGACCTTGCTGGCCCAGCGCGCGCGGCGCTGGCGCGAGCTGAGCGCCGGGCTGGCGGCCGTCCTGGCGGCGGCCGTCGGATGGGGCTGGATCCAGCAGATCCGCGACGACAAGGCGGCATGGGCCCTCTCGGCGGAGCTCCAGGACGACGTCGTGGCCGCGGTCGCCCGGGCGCTTCCCGAGCCGCCGGCCGGCAGCACGATCTACGCCTTCGGAGCTCCGACGGTGTCGGCGCCCGGAGTTCCGGTGTTCGCAGCGACGTGGGACCTCGCCGGAGCCGTCCGCTTCCGGTGGGAGGACCCCTCACTGGCCGCGTACCCGGCGATACCTGGGACGGCGCTGGTCTGCTCGGCGGCTGACGTCTCGGCCAGCAACGCCAACGACAGCTTCGATCCCCAGAGCGCGCCGTACGGCAAGGCCTACGTCGTCGACGTCCCGCGCTCCAGGGCCTTCCCGCTGCCGGACCGGGCCACCTGCCGCGCGGTCGCCGGGCGCTTCTCCTCCGCGGCCCCCTAGCGCGTGCCGCGCCAGGTGATCCAGCCGAAGACGAACTGCACCGGCAGCCGGGCCCAGAGGGCGGCCTCGGGGATGCGCCGAAACCGCTCGGCGTTGACCGCCATGTGGATGTTCGCCGGGTAGACGGCGGCCAGCGTCGCCAGCAAGCACCAGCGCGCGCCGCGGCGGGTGCGCTCCGGCAGCACGGCCACGCCGCCGGCGATCTCGGCCACGCCGCTGGCCACGACCAGCTCGCGCTTCCAGCGCTCCAGCCGCGGCGGCACGATCGCCTCGTAGCTGCGCGGGATCACGAAGTGCATGACGCCGGCGACGATCCAGAAGCCCGCCGCGCCGACGCGCGCGGCGGTCGAGCGCTCCGCCATCTAGGCGGCTGCCACCCGCTCCAGCACTTCGGCGTCGACGTCGAAGTTGGCGTGGACGCCCTGCACGTCGTCGTTGTCCTCGAGCGCCTCGATCAGGTTCATCAGCGTGCGCACGCGGTCCTCCTCGACCGGCGTGCGCGTGGTCGGGCGCTGCACCACCTCGGCCGACTGGATCTCGACGCCCGCGGCCGCGAGCGCCTCGCGCACCGCCTGGAGGCCGGAGGGGCCGGTGACGATCTCCCAGACGTCGCCGTCGAGCGCCACGTCCTCGGCGCCGGCGTCGATGGCGGCCAGCAGGTCATCCTCCGAGTAGCGCGAGCCGTCGACCAACAGCTCGCCCTTCTTCTCGAATGTCCAGGCGACCGAGCCGGGCTCGCCCAGGTTGCCTCCGTGCTTGGCGAAGGCGTGGCGCACGTCCGAGCTCGTGCGGTTGCGGTTGTCGGTCAGCGCCTCCACCAGGATCGCGACCCCGCCCGGGCCGTAGCCCTCGTACAGGACTGCCTCGTAGGCGTCCGCGTCTGCGTCGGCGCCGGTGCCCTTCGCGATCGCGCGCTCGATGTTGTCCTTGGGCATCGAGGCGTCGCGCGCCTTCTGGATCGCGAGCGCAAGCGAGGGGTTGCCCTCGGGGTCGCCGCCGCCCTCACGGGCGGCGACCGTGATCGCCCGCGTCAGCTTGGTGAACAGCGCGCCGCGCTTGGCGTCCACCGCCTTCTTCTTGTGCTTGATCGAGGCCCACTTGGAATGGCCTGCCATGGGAGCAAGCCTACTCAGAGCCCGGCGCACGCCGAGCGTCAGCCTCAAGATTCGCGCTCGCGGGCCGATCTGATCACAAGAGCCATGCACCGCCTGCGACTGAGCCTCGACCGCCCGCTCCACCGGGACGGCGACCCGTACGACGACGGGCCGCTGCCGGATCTCACCTCTGGACTGATGTGGCTTGCCACTGGCGTCATGGGCCTCGCGCTGCAGGCCCTGCCCGGCACCGTGGACGAGCACACCGGCTGGGTGCTCGGGCTGTGCGCCTTCGCGATCGCCTGGGGCGCCACCTCGATCTTCCTGGGCGTGCGCGCCTGGTCCATGCCGATCCGTGTGAGGGCGGCCGTCACCGCGGCCACGATGCCGATCGTCGGCCTGGGCCTATGGGCCTCGGGTGGCGCGAACAGCTGGCTGCAGCCGGTCCTGTTCTTCACCGCGCTGTTCCTCGCCTGGTTCTTCCCGCCGCGCCTCGCATGGCCGCTGGTGGTGCTCTTCCTCACCGCCTACGCGAGCCCGCTGCTGTACGACCCCGACGCCGTGTCGGTGGCCTACCCCGCGCGGATGGCCGCATTCTCGGTCGCGGTGATCGGGCAGACGATCGCCATGCACATCCTGAAGCGCCGCCTGGTGCGCGCGGAGATGCGCCAGCGCACCATCGCCGAGCTCGACCCGCTCACCGGGGTGAGCAACCGGCGCGGGTTCGACGTCGCGATGGCGCGCGCCGAGGAGCAGGACGAGCAGTACGCGCTGATCCTGTTCGACCTCGACGAGTTCAAGTCGATCAACGACCAGAAGGGCCACCCGACCGGGGACATCGTCCTCCGCACGGTGGCGCACACGGCCCAGGCCGTGGTGCGCCAGGGCGACTGCCTGGCCCGCATTGGGGGCGACGAGTTCGCGGTGATCGCCCCCGGCTCCGAGCGAGCAGGCGTCGAGCGGCTGGTCGAGACGCTGGCGGCGGAGATCGAGGCCGCGCCGATGCCCGACGGGCTGGAGCGCGTGGGCGTGACGTTCGCCTGGGCGCTCGCCACAGAGGGAGCCGCAGGTGCCGGCCTCCTGAGCCGCGCGGATCAGCGTCTGCTCGCGCGCAAGCGCGAGATCAAGGCCGCCAGCGCCGCCTGAGCGGCGCTAGACGAGGAACTTGCCGTCGCGCTGGAGCTCGACTCCGTCCACCACCAGCGCGCCGGCGGCGCGCAGGTCGCAGACCATGTCCCAGTGGACGGCTGAGTCGTTGGTGCCGCCGGTCTCGGGATAGCTCATCCCGACCGCCATGTGCACGGTCCCGCCGATCTTCTCGTCGAGCAGGATCTCCTTGGTGCCCGTCGCGATCCCGTAGTTGGTGCCGATGCCGATCTCGCCCAGCCGGCGGGCGCCCGGGTCGGTATCGAGCATCTCGATCAGGAACGCCTCGCCCTGCTCCGCCGACGCGTCCACGACCTTGCCGTCCTCGAAGCGCAGGCGCACCCCCGCAACCGTGCGTCCGCCGTAGCTCGCCGGGAACGAGAACGTGATCTCGCCGTTGGCGGAGTCCTCGATCGGGCCGGTGAAGAACTCGCCGTCGGGCATGTTGTGCTCGCCGACGCACGGGATCCAGTGGCGCCCCGCGACGCCCAGCTTGATGTCGGTGCCGGGCGCGGTCACGCGCACCTCCTCCCTGCCCTCGATCCACTCCGCCAGGCGCATCACCTCGTCCGACTGGCGCTGCCAGGCGGTGACCGGCTCGCCGTCGGTGGCCAGGCACGCGGCGTAGTAGAAGTCCTCGTAGTCGCGCAGCGACATGCCGGCCTCGCTCGCGTAGGCGTGCGTGGGGAACAGCGTGAGCGCCCAGCGGTACTCGCCCGCGGCCGAGCGCGCCATCGACGTCTCCATCAGGCCCTTGCGCGCCTTCTGCACGCGCGCCTGCTTCTTGGGGTCGGCCCCCGACAGCTCGCGCGCGTTGACGTCGGCCATGATCGCGATGCGGGCGTCGGCGTGCTCGGCAACCCACTCCGAGGTCGGCGGCACCCAGTCCAGCTGCTTATCGCCGGCCAGCTCGAAGAAGGCGGCCTGAGCGCCCTCGGTGGACATCTGCACGATCGGCAGCCCGCCGGCGCGCAGCACCTCCTCGTAGACGGACTGCACGAGCACCTCTGCGGGCGTGGTCGACTGGATCACGCAGACGTCGCCCTCGCCGACTCGGGTCGAGTAGCGCACCAGGATCTGGGCGAGAGCGTCCGCGCGGCTGTCCCTCACGCCGCCACCCCGGCGTGTTCGAGCAGCCAGCGGTGCAGCCGGCGCTCCTCGGTCAGCTCGGGATGGAAGGCCACCGCCAGCACGTTGCCCTCGCGGACGGCCACCGGGTGCCCGTCGACCTCGGCGAGCACCTCCACCGCATCGCCGTGCTCCTCCACCCAGGGGGCGCGGATGAAGACGGCGTGGAGCGGGGCGCCGTCGAAGTCCAGCTCGGCCTCGAACGACCCGACCTGCCGGCCGAAGGCGTTGCGCCGCATGCTCACGTCGAGCAGGCCGAGGTGGTTGCGGTCGAGCATGATCATGCCGGCGCAGGTGCCGAGCGTCGGCCGCCCGCTGCGCACGAACTCGCGCAGCGGCTCCGCCAGCGCCTCGCGCTCGATTCCCAGCGTGATCGTGGTCGATTCGCCGCCCGGCATGACGAGCCCGTCGAGCCCATCCAGGTCGGCGGGCACCCGCACGATGCGCACCTCGGCGCCGAGCTCCTCGAGCGCCTTCGCATGAGCCTCGAACCCGCCCTGCAGGGCGAGCACGCCGATGAGCCCGGCGCTCCCCGAACCGCGGTCGGTCACCAACCCCGCTTCTGCAGCAGTCCGCCGGCGGCCTCGAGGTTGCCGATCTCGATGCCGGGCATGGCCTCGCCCAGCTCTCGGGACGCCGCCGCGACTCGCTCGGCGTCGTCGAAGTGGGTGGTCGCCTCGACGATCGCGCGGGCGCGGCGCTCCGGATCGGAAGACTTGAAGATGCCGGAGCCGACGAAGTTGCCCTCGGCGCCGAGCTGCATCATCAGAGCGGCGTCCGCCGGCGTGGCGATCCCGCCGGCGCAGAACAGCACGACCGGCAGGCGGCCCTTCTCGGCGGCGTCGCGCACCAGCTCGAGCGGGGCCTGGAGCTCCTTGGCGGCGGTCGGCAGCTCCATCGGGCTGAGCGTCTGGAGGCGGCGGATCTCGCCGGTGATCAGGCGGATGTGGCGCACCGCCTCGACCACGTTGCCGGTGCCGGCCTCGCCCTTCGAGCGGATCATCGCCGCGCCCTCGGCGATGCGCCGCAGCGCCTCGCCCAGGTTCGTCGCGCCGCACACGAACGGCACCTTGAACTGCCACTTGTCGATGTGGTGGGCCTCGTCCGCGGGGGTCAGCACCTCGGACTCGTCGATGTAGTCGACCTCGAGCGCCTCCAGAACCTGCGCCTCGACGAAGTGGCCGATGCGCGCCTTGGCCATCACCGGGATCGAGACGGCCTCCTGGATCTCGACGATCTTGGTGGGGTCCGACATGCGCGCGACGCCGCCGTCGGCGCGGATGTCCGCCGGCACCCGCTCCAGCGCCATTACGGCCGCCGCGCCGGCGTCCTCGGCGATCTTCGCCTGCTCCGCGTCGACGACGTCCATGATGACCCCGCCCTTGAGCATCTCGGCTAGGCCCGACTTGACTCGAAATGTCCCGGTTTCCATGTGTGGTGGCAGGATATCCAGCCGGCGCTACGGCCCGGTCCAACCCTGGGCGTAGCAGGGCTTCCCGGCGCCGCAGTTGTCGACGAACGCACCGTTGGCGTCGAGGAAGCTCGTGAACTGGAACACGGCGTTCGGCTCGAACGGCGTGCGGTCGTGCGGGTCCACGCCCAAGGTGGGCGGCTGGTTGATGACCGGCGCGGGCGGCGTGCCGACGCAGGAGGTGCCGGTGCAGCCCGGCGGCCGCAGCGGACCGATGTCGAAGACGACGAGCGCGTTGCCCCTCCAGGGGTAGCTCGGGATCGGCTCGATTCCGTAGAACGGCCTGCGGTCGCGGCTGCGGCCGGGGTCGAGCGCCGGCGTGCGCAGCCGGGCGCCGATCAGCCGGGCCTCGGTCTCGGTGGCGACGTTGCTCACCTGGTGGTCGCCGAATGCCTCGTGCAGCAGCACCGTCTTCTTCGGCGTGTCGGGCAGCGGGTCGCGCGTCATGTGCCAGGCGTAGCCGTTGGCCTCGCCGCGGTCCCAGAGGACCTGGATCAGCGAGTTGACCAGCGACTGGTCCACCGGGTCGGGGTACTTGCTGTAGAGGATGCTCCCGAAGTTGGTGAACTGAGTGCTCCGGGCGAGCAGCAGGCTGAAGCGCAGGCCGGGCACGATCAGCGCGGAGCGGTCGAAGTCGGGCGCCACGGAGGTCAGCGCGCCGCCGATGATGCCGCCGAGGCTGCCGCCGGCGTAGTAGAGCCGGCTCGTGTTGATCCTGCCGGCGAACTCGGGGTTCGACGAGAGGCCCTGCGTGTGGATCATCAGCCGGCCCAGGAACATGAAGTTGAGGATTCCCTGCTGGAGGCGGTCGGCCATCGTCGGGAAGCGCGACAGGTCCGCCGACACCGAAGCGGCGTTGGCGAGGTCCTCGTTCGCCATGCCCGTGAAGTTGGTGCCGCAGATCACGGCGTTCGAGAGCTGGGCGAGCACGGCGATCGTGTCCACCGCGGTCTCGTCCTGGAACAGCCCGTGGCCGAACAGCAGCGGGCGCGCCGGCGCGGAGGCCGACGAGCTCGGCACGATGCAAACGAAGCGGGCCTGCTGCACGTTGCCGGCGGCCTGCACCGGCAGCCCGCGGCGGCCGAGCTTGAAGCGCGAGCCAGGCGGACACCCGGGCTGGTCCAGGTAGCACGGCACCGCCACGGTGCCGCTGATGCGGCGCGCGGCGAGGCCGGGGATGTCACGCGCCTCCTGGACGGCGAAGGACGGCGCGGCGCCCGCGACCCGCAGGTCGCGCAGGTCGGTGTCGCCGAGCGCGCCGAACGAGCGGTCGCGCATGTGGAGCAGCCGCTCGGTCAGGCCGGCGCGGCTGGAGACGGTGAAGTCCCAGGCCAGGTAGAGGCTGCCGCGCCGAACCCCGGCCTTCCCGAGGCGGCGGAAGATGTCCTCCATGTGCGCGCGCCGGCGGTTGACCGCGCGCGAGCCCGACGGCAGGCCGTCGCGGTAGACGCGGAAGGCGCGCCGCGCCTCGATGGTGCGGCCGTTGCCGCGGCGCAGGTTGCGCAGCGCGACGATGTAGCGGCGCCCCTCGCGCCAGCCGATCCCGGCGTGGATGTTGAGGGTGCGCTTGCGGGGGTTCTTGGCCACCGAGTTGAGCTCGGACCAGATCAGCTGGCGCTTGCCGGTCTTGGCGTCGATCACGACGATCGCCTGGCGGCGCTTCAGCGAGCGCCCGATGTCGGTCACGGGCGCGGCGCCGGTGCGCTTCAGGTCGAGGCCCGGCACCAGGGTGACGAGGATCTGGCCGGGGCTGAAGCCGTCGGACCAGTTGTAGTCGTGCGCCTGGATCGGCTTGCCGTCGGTGCTCTTCGGCATCTGCGCGTTGGTCAGCGCCAGCCTGCCGTCCTTGCGGAAGTAGTCGTTCGGCCAGGGCAGCAGGCAGGCCGCCGGGTCGAGCGGGTCACAGCCGCGCGGAGCCGCCTGCGCGGGGGCCGCCGCGGCCATCGCGACCGCGCAGAAAGCGGCGATCAGGCAACCCTTCCTCACCGGCGGGCCAGCCTATGGGATGGCGCGCGGAGCGCCAACCCCCTACTTGAGGCGGAAGGCCTTGATGCGGTCCGCGTAGGCGGGCTCGTCCTGGGCGTACACGCCGTAGGCGAGCGCCTGGATCAGGCCGAGCAGGGCCGAGTGCGAGCGCACGAAGGCCGGGCTGTTCGAGGAGTAGTAGAGCCGGTGGTCCGCGAGCTTCGCGACCTCCGAGAGCGTGGCGTCCGCGATCGCGATCGTCGCCGCGTTGCGGTTGCGCGCCAGCTTCATCGCACGCACCACGAGCGGGTGCGGGCGGCCGGCGGAGAAGCCGACCATCACGGTCTTGTCATGCACGCGGCCGAGCTTGGCGAGGTTCTCCTGGCTCGGCGACGCGACCACCTCGGCGCGCAGGTCGAGCAGCATCAGCAGGTGGCGCAGGTAGCTGGCGAAGAAGGCCATCTGGTCGGTTCCGCAGAGCACGATGCGCTCGGCGTGCGAGATCAGGTCGACTGCCGCGGCCACCTCCTCGCGGTCCACCTTGCGGGCGGTCTCAGCCAGGTTGGCGTGGTCGGCCGCGAGCGCGGCCTCGAACTCGGTCTGGTCGATCGGGAAGAGCGGCGCGCCGGCCACGTCCCCCGTGCCGTTGGTCTCACGTGCGCGCCGGTACTCGTCGCGCGCCGCGGACTGCAGTTCCGGGAAGCCCTCGAACCCGAGCGCCTGCGCGAAACGCACCACGGTCGAGCTGGAAGTGTTGGCCCGCCGGGCCAGCTCCTCCGCCGTGTGGAACGCCGCCTCCTCGAGGTGATCGACGATGTACTGTCCGACGTCCTTCTGCGAGCGCGAGAACTCCTCGAATCGCTGGCGGATCTCCTCGGAGAGCGTGAGTGCAGTCGTGCCCGTTCTCGTCACGGGCGAGGTTTTCGCCGGGGGGCGGAAAGTTCCTTCCGCCCAGGGGTGTTACGACCTCAGCTGAGCGCGCCGGCCGGCAGCACGTAGCGAGCGGGCACGCGCGGCTCCGGTGAGACCGGACCGCTGATCCGCGGGCTGTGCAGGCCTTGCTTCGACGCCGTGGCGGAGACGGCCTCGGGCTCGCCCGCGTGGTCGAGGATCCATGCCACTACCTCGGCCGAGTCGGCGCCCTCGGCGATGATCGCCGCGCGCTCGATCACCGTGCCGCCAGAGGGATGGCGCCGCGAAAGGCGGCTCAGCAGGGCACGGATCTCGTCGTCATTGCGCATGGGGCGAGCATAGTCCCCTGCAGGGGCGAGAAGCCGCCGTCAGCCCCTCTGCCCCAGCTTGGCGTCGCGCGCCTCGACCCAGCGCCCGAGGTCGTCGGCCTTCTGCCGAAGCTGCATGAGCACGCGGCGGAGGCGCGACTGGGCGACGACGGTGGCCGAGTCCCGGCGAAGTGCCTTCGCCAGCCCTTCCAGCTGCTTCTTGAGCTGCGACTCCTCCGGAAGGGCCGAGGTGTGCGTCTCGAAGGTCGTCGCGAGCGCCTCCGTCGGAATCGACGAGGCGCTGATGTGCGCTTCGCAATCTGCGATCACGCGGCGCAGTGCTTCCAGCTCACGGATCCGGCGTTGGTGCGGCGTCATGCTCCACCTTGCTTCTGACGAGGTCTCGGAGTGGGCCGGCCAGGATTTGAACCTGGGACCGACGGATTATGAGTCCGCTGCTCTAACCGCTGAGCTACCGGCCCCGATGTGGGCGGCGTGATTGTCGCAGCCTTCGGCCCCCTCGCCGTCCTCGACGCCGGCGAGGCGGTTCGGCCGGGGGCCGGTGAGCAGCTCCTGCCGCAGCACGTTCGCGGTTATCACCACCAGCCCGGCGACCAGGCACAGTCCGGCCGCGGGCTCGGCCACCTCGTCGAGGTGGACGCTGGCCAGATCGGCCGCGACGGCGATCAGGAAGAAGAAGCCGCCGACCGCGAACAGCCGGACTGCCCTCGGGTGGGCGAGCAGGACGTCCCGGTAGCGCCATGCGAAGACGCCCACGGCGATCGGGTACAGCGCGAAGATCAGGTCGTCGGGGCGCTCCACCCCCGGCACGTCGGCCAGGAAGTGCATGTTGTGCCCGACCGTCTCGTGCAGGGCGAACGTCTCGTCGAACGTCAGCAGGGCGAGGCCAGCCGAGGCGAACCCGAAGAAGCGGCGCAGGCGAGCGTTCGCGCCGGCGGCGTTCAGGAGCACCAGCGCCATCAGCATCATGGTCGTCGCGGCCGCGAGACCGATCGAGCTGATCTTGTCGCTGTCGGGGCGCGCCTCGTAAGGCGCGTAGACGGTGAACGTGTCCAGCACGCGCACCTTGTAGATCAGCCCGGATTCGTAGGGGACGATGCCCGGTCCCTTGCCCTTGTCCTCGACCTCGTAGGCGAAGCGCGCCATGAGGAACAGAGCCCCCAGGGCCACTGCGGCGATCACGAGCACGACGATCGTGCGCCGAACCTTGGTCGAGGCTTGCTTCATCACCCGAGCCTCATTACACGGTCTTAACACAGGTCGCGCGATGTTGCGCCCCCGACTGCGACGGGCGGCCGCCACGCCCGGCGCTCAGGCGCACGTGATTGTCGATCAGGTGGTGCTTGCCGCTGGTCTTCAGCGTTCGGCGCTCAGTCCTTGATGGCGAGCTTGACGGCGCGCTCGAGCTCGTGCGCGCTGAAGGCGCCCTCCAGGCGTGCGGCGACCTTCCCGGTCTTGTCGATCGCGAAGACCCACGGCTCCGACGGCAGCCGCCAGTCGGCCACCTGCGGGCGGTAGCCCTGGGCGACGTCGTTGTTGCGGAAGATCTCCATGTGGATGAAGTGCGCGCGGTCGCCGTACTCGGCCTTCACCTGCTCGGCGATGTCTACCACCGGTCCGCACACACGGCTCTGGCAGAGGAGCGGCGTGGCGAAGGTGAGCACGACGGGCTCCTTGCCCACGACGTCCGCGAAGTCGACCTCGTGCTGGGTCGAGTGCGGGTCGCGCGTGTCGATCTGGGACAGGTCCCCGGCTACGTCCGCCTCCGTGGGCGTATGGATGCGGGGGGCGTCGTCACCCGGGCCGGGCACGCTGTCCTGCTTGCCGCCCACCACGATCAGGCCCGGCGTGGCCGAGGCGGCGGCCACCAGGCGGTCGTCGAGCAGCGCCATCCCGAGCACCTCGTACCGGCCGGGCCGCTTGAACGGCACCCGCGCGACGTAGAGCGTCTTGGCCGCGTCGGGGTCGACGTCGCTCGTGCGGCTCAGGAACTGGGACTTGACGTCGAGCGACTCGTAGTGCGCGACGAACGGCCCCTCGGCCTCGCCGCCTCCGATCGGCGCGATGTAGACGGCCGCCTGCGCGTCGGCGATCTGGGCGCGGTCGGTGGTGAACAGGCCGAAGCCGAGCCGGTTGTCACCGGTGACGAAGTGGGTCCCGGTCGGGGCCAGCACCGGCCCGCCGTCGGGCAGGTCGCGGCGCAGCTCCACCAGCGTCCGGCCTTCCGAGCGCGGAAACTGGTCGGGGCGTGCCTCGGGCGGCGCCTTGCTGGCCTCGTCCTCGGCGTCGTCGCCCCCGCAGCCTCCGGCGACGAGCGCACACGAGAGGAGCACGGCGGCGAATGCGCGTCGGGTGCTCACGGTCGCTCGAAAGGCTAGGGGAAGCCCTGGCGCGGCACTCCGGCGGGCGGCGTCCTTAACTCGCGGTTCGCATAGCCTTGCGCGACGGACTGGACGACTCGAGGGAGATCGCACTTGGCTTCGCGCGCTGCACTGATCACCGGCGGTTCAAGTGGCATCGGGCTCGCCATCGCCCGCGCCCTGGGCCAGGACGACTACGCCGTCACCGTCTCCGCCCGTCGCCCCGACAAGCTCGAGGCCGCCGCCCGGCAGCTCGCCGACGAGGGCATCGACGCGCACGCCGTGCCCGCCAACATGGCGGACGAGGAGGACATCAAGCGGCTCGTCGAGGCCCACCGCGAGCGCTTCAGCCGCCTCGACGTGCTGATCAACAACGCGGGCATCGGGATCGGCTCCGCCGTGGCGGACATGCCGACGAAGAAGCTCGACCTCCAGCTCGACGTCAACCTGCGCGGCGTCTACCTGATGGCGCGCGAGTGCATCCCGCTGCTGAAGGAGGCCGGTGCCGAGCACGGCAAGGCGCTGATCGCCAACACCGCCTCGATCGCGGGCAAGCACGGGCAGGGCTGGCTGTCGGCCTACTCGGCGACCAAGTTCGGCGTGGTCGGCCTGAGCCAGGGCCTCCACAAGGAGCTCTCGAACGACGGCATCCAGGTCACCGCGCTCTGTCCCGGCTTCGTCGCCACCGACATGACCGACTGGGTCGAGGGCCAGGTGCCGAAGGACGAGATGATCCAGCCCGAGGACATCGCCGAGGGGATCCGCTACCTACTGCGCACTTCGCGCAACTGCATCGTCCCGGAGCTCCAGTTCGTGCGTCCGGGCGACAGCGAGATCTAGCTCCGCCAGCGCGCGCCCGTACTCGTCTCGGCACGCTCCGCAGCGACGCTATCGCCTCGACCGCGATGCTCGCCTCCAGCATCGCCCGCAGGGTGGTGAGCTCGCGCGGCGTGGCGGGCCGCGCGTGCCGCGGCGCGCCGGTGTAGCGGTCCCAGGCGCGGGCGAAGCTCGCCAGGCTCGTGCGGCCGCCGTTGCGGTGCGCGGCCAGCATCGGGCAGATCCCACCCTGGCGGTCGGTGTAGGCGCCGACGATGATCCGACCCTCGGCGATCCCGTCGAGCATCGCCTCGCGCGTCTGAAGCGGGAGGCAGTCGATCGCGGTGCGCAGGTCGCGGGCTGGGCGTCGGCGTCTCATCGGCGGAGCCGTAGGATGCGCCTCCCTGCCCGACTCGCACAAGCAGCGAAAGGAGACTTGCATGCGCCTGGGCCTCATGCTCGGCTACTGGGGCCTCGGGCTCACGGCGGACGACCAGCGGGCGCTGCTGCTCGAGGCGGAGTCCGCCGGGTTCGACTCCGTCTGGACCGCGGAGGCGTACGGATCGGACGCCGCCACGCCCCTGGCCTGGTTCGCCGCCCAGACGGAGCGCATCAAGCTGGGCGCCGCGATCCTCCAGATCCCCGGCCGTTCGCCGGCGATGACGGCGATGACCGCGGTCACGCTCGACCACCTCTCGAACGGGCGCTTCGTGCTCGGCCTCGGCACCTCCGGCCCGCAGGTGGCCGAGGGCTGGCACGGCCAGCGCTTCGGCAAGCAGCTCGCCCGCACCCGCGAGTACGTGGAGATCGTGCGCAAGGCGCTCGACCGCGAGCGGCTCGTCTATGACGGCGAGACCTACACGCTGCCGCTCCCCGACGGCCCTGGCAAGGCGCTCAAGCTGATGATCGCCCCGGTGCAGGAGCGCATCCCCATCTACATCGCGGCGATCGGGCCCAGGAACACTCAGCTGGTGGGCGAGATCGCCGACGGCTGGCTGCCGGTCTTCTTCTCCCCCGAGCACGTCGGCCACTCGCGCTCGCTGCTGGAGGAGGGCGCCGCCCGCGCGGGCCGCTCGCTCGACGGCTTCGACATCGCCCCGACCGTGCAGGTCTCGATCGACGACGACCTCGAGCGGGCGCGCGACGCGATGCGCCCGTTCGTCGCGCTCTACGTGGGCGGCATGGGCTCGCGCGAGAAGAACTTCTACAACGCGCTGGTGCGCCGCTACGGGTTCGAGGACGCCGCACAGGAGATCCAGGACCTCTACCTCGACGGCAAGAAGGCCGAGGCCGCGGCGGCCATCCCCGCCGAGCTGATCGACCTCGTGACGATGTGCGGGCCGCGCGAGCGCGTGAAGGAGCGGCTCGACGTGTACCGCGAGGCGGGCGTCGGCACGCTGATCGTCTCGCCGATGGCGTTCGACCCGGAGCAGCGCAAGCGCACGATCCGCGACCTCGCGGAGATGCTCTGACTGGAATGCCAAGGCGGCGCATCCTCCTCGCCGCCTTCGGCGACCCGGGCCACGCCTTTCCGGCGATCGCCCTCGGCCGGGAGCTGGCCGCCCGCGGGCACGACGTGACGATCGAGACGTGGTCGAAATGGCGCGAGCACGCCGAGCGCGAGGGCATGCGCTTCGCGGCGGCGCCCGAGTACCAGGTCTTCCCGACCGAGGGGCGCCCGCTCAAGCCCTACGCCGCCGCCGTGCGCGCGTCCGCCGAGACGCGCCGGCTGATCCGCGAGGTCGACCCGGAGGTCGTGGTGGCGGACATCCTCACGGTGGCCGCGACGCTGGCGGCGGAGCTGGAGCAGCGGCCGTGGGCGACGCTCGTGCCGCACGTCCTGCCGATGGGCGCGCCCGGCTTCCCGGTGTATGCAGTGGGCGCGGTCTACCCGCGCACGCAGGCGGGCGCGCGGCTCTGGCGAGGCGCCCGCCCGCTGCTGATGAAGGGGGAGCTGCTGGGCCGCGAGGAGCTCAACGAGACGCGCCTGCGCGTCGGGCTGCCGCCGCTCGACCACGTGCACGGCGGCATCTCGCGGCAGCTCGCCCTGGTTGCGACCCTCCCCCAGCTCGAGTACCCGCGGCCCGCCGAGCCCTGGCGGCGCGTGACCGGCCCGCTGCTGTGGGAGCAGCCCTACGACGAGGTCGAGCCGCCGCCGGGCACCGACCCGCTGGTGCTGATCGCCCCGAGCACCTCGCAGGACCCCGAGCAGCGCCTCCTGCGCGCCGCGCTCGAGGGCCTCGCCGACGAGCCCGTGCGCGTGCTCGCCTCGACCAACCGCCGGCCTCCCGAGCGCCCGCTCCCCGTGCCCGACAACGCGCGCCTGGTGGACTGGCTCTCCTACTCGCGCACCATGCCGCACTGCGCGGCAGTGGTCTGCCACGCCGGCCACGGCACCGTCGCCCGCGCGCTCGCGTCAGGGGTGCCGGTGGTGGCCTGCCCGCACGCCGGCGACATGGCCGAGAACGCGGCGCGCCTGCGCTGGGCGGGCCTGGGCGTGTCGCTGCCGCGGCGCTTCCACACGCCGCGCGGGGTGCGCCTGGCGGTGCGCCGGCTGCTGGCGGACCCCGCCTACACCGAGCGCGCCGCACGCGTGCGCGACTGGTGCGCCACCCACGACGGGGCCGCCACCGCCGCGGACACGCTCGAGGCCTTCGCCGCCGAAGCCACACACCCCGTCGGGGTGAACTGACGCCGAGGGCGCGTTATGCGCCGGTGACGGAGGCCTGCCTAGCGTCGCGTTCGTGACGCGCCCGCCCAGCCTCTGGATCGACCGCAACGGCAATCGCGATCCCGACGCCGGGCCATTCTCGGCGGCGCGCTGGCGCCGCCAAACGCTGGAGGCCGAGGCCCGCCGGCAGGGGCCGGTCGAGCCGGAGCCCCCCGAGTCGCCGCCGGACCGGCCAGGCCGGCGGCGGCTCGTCCCAGGGTTGGCGCTGTTCGCCGCACTCGCCGCGCTGGCGCTCTCGCTGGTCGCCGTGCTGGGCGACGACGACCAGGCCGGGGTGCTGCCCGCTGCCGCCGGCGGCAGGCCCGCGCCCACGCAGGTCGGCCGGGTCTACCAGGCGGCCAGCCCGGGCGTGGTCTCCGTCCAGGCCGGGCCCGCCAGGGGCACCGGCTTCGTGGCCGACGCCGACGGCACGATCGTCACAAACGCCCACGTGGTGGGCGACGCGCAGACCGCCCAGGTGCGCTTCGGCGACACCGGCCGCATGGTCGATGCCGAGGTGCTGGGCATCGACGCCGGCTCGGACCTCGCCGTCCTGCGCGTGGACCCGGGCAGCTCCGGACGGCTGCGCCCGTTGGCGCTGGCCGACTCGGACCGCGTCCGCGTGGGCGACGCCGTGGTCGCGATCGGCCACCCCTTCGGGCTCGACCGCACCGCGACCGCGGGCATCGTCTCCGGCGTCGGCCGGGAGATCCAGGCGCCCGACGGCTTCCAGATCGACGAGGTGATCCAGACCGACGCGCCGATCAACCCGGGCAACTCAGGCGGCCCGCTGCTCGACGTGCGCGGGCAGGTCGTCGGCGTCAACACGCAGATCGCCACGGGCGGCGGCGGCAACGGCAACGTCGGCATCGGATTCGCCGTCCCGGCCAACCGGGTGCGCGAGGTCCTGCCCGCGCTGCGCCGCGGCGAGCGCATCGAGCGGCCCTATCTCGGCGTCACGAGCGCGCCGCACCGCGAGGGAGCGGAGATCCAGGAGGTCACCCCGGGCAGCCCCGCCGAGTCGGCGGGCCTGCGCGCGGGCGACGTCATCACCGGCGTCGACGGCCGCCCGGTGCGCGACCCCGACGACGTCGCAAAGGCAATCAACGAGCACAAGCCGGGCGACGAGGTGCAGGTCGAGGCGTCCCGTGGCGGCCAGTCGCGGGTCCTCGGGGTCGAGCTGGCCGCGCGGCCGCAGCGCACGCCGTGAGCTTCCAGGCCCCGCTGTTCCTACTGGCGCTTGCGCTGATTCCCGCGGCCGCGGCCCTCTACCTGCTGGCCGACCGGCGCCGCCGGGCACGCACCGCGCGCTTCGCGGCCCCGCGGCTGCTGGCGTCGGTCGCCCCGCTGCGCCCCGGCTTCCGCCGTCACCTGCCGCTGATCGCCTACGCCGCCGCCCTGGCCGCAGTGGCCGTCGCGCTGGCGCGCCCGGAGGCGACCGTAGCCGTGCCCGAGGAGCGCGCCGCGGTGGTGCTCGCCACCGACGTCTCCGGTTCCATGGAGGCCAGTGACGTGCGGCCGTCGCGCGTCGCGGCGGTTCGCCGTGCGGCGCTCCACTTCCTGGAGCAGGCGCCGCGCGACCTGCGCGTGGGCGCCGTGGCCTTCAACCACTCGGTGCGCTCGATCGAGGCGCCGCGTGCTGAGCGCGGCGACGTGCGCGCCCTGATCGAGGACCTCGCCCCGAGCGGCGGCACGGCCACCGGCGAGGGCCTGGCCGCGGCGCTCGGCCTGCTGCAGCGGGACGGCAAGGGCCGCCCGCCGGCCGCGGTGATCCTGCTCTCCGACGGCGCCTCCACCCACGGCCGCGACCCGATCCCCGAGGCGCGCCGGGCCGCCAAGGCGCGCATCCCGATCTACACCGTGGCGCTCGGCACCGACGCCGGCACGATCCAGGTCCAGGGACGCGGCGGCACGACCGTCACGCGCGCCGTCCCGCCAGACCGCGACACGATGCGGCGCATCGCGGCGATCAGCGGCGCCCGCACCTTCGCGGCCGACGCCGGCGACGAGCTGGCCACCGTGTACGAGCGGCTCGGCTCGCAGGTCGCCACCCGGGAGGAGCAGCGTGAGATCACCGCGGCGTTCGTCGGCGGGGCCGCGGCGTTCCTGCTCGCCGGCGGCGCCATGTCGCTGCGCTGGTTCGGGCGCCTGCCGTGATGAACTTCACTACCCTGAGCGCGGTGAGGCGAGTGGCCATCGTGGCGGCCGCAGTCGCGGGCTTGGGCCTGTTCGGGACGGGCGTCCGCGGCCTCGCCCAGGTGGACGGCCAGCTCGCCGACGCCACCGAGCGCCCCGCGACGCACCAGGTCAAGCAGAAGATCGAAGTACGGGGCGACTGTCCCTGGCGGGAGCGGCGCGAAGAGCGCCGCCTGTAGGCAGCCGCACCGACACCTCGAGCCCGCCCTCGGCCCGCGGCTCGATGGAAAGCGTTCCGCCGTGGGCCTCGCTCACGGCGCGCACGATCGAGAGGCCGAGCCCCGCCCCGCGTGCGTCGGCCTCTCGCGCGAGCCGCTGGAAGGGCTCGGCGAGCCGAGCGGCGTCGCCCGCGCCGATCTGCGGTCCGCTGTTCTCCACCCGCAGCTCCACGGTGGAGATGCCGGCGCGGGTGCGCACGTGGACGAAGCCGCCGGGACGGTTGTAGTGGACCCCGTTCTCCACGAGATTCGCGGCGAGCCGCTCCAGCAGCCCGGCGTCGCCATCCACCACGGCGGGCTCCAGGTCCGCGATCAGGCGCACGCCCTCGCTCGCGGCCGTGCCGCGCGCGGCCTCGACGGCATCGGCCGCGGCCGCGGACAGGTCCACCGGCTCGCTGCGGGGCAGGCTGCGCTGGCTGCGCGCGAGGATCAGGAGGCTGGCCAGCAGCGCCTCGGTGCGGCGGCTCGCGTGCACCACGGACTCGGCCATGCCGCGCAGCTCCTCGAGGTCGGGCTCAGGGTTCGCCAGCGCCACCTCGGCCTCGGAGCGGATCACCGTGAGCGGGCTGCGCAGCTCGTGGCTGGCGTTGGCCACGAAGCGGCGCTGGGTGTCGAACGAGTCGGCCAGCCGGTCGAGCATCGAGTTCAGCGTCTCCCCCAGCTCGCGCAGCTCGTCGCGCGGGCCGGCGACCGGGATGCGCTCGCGGAGGCGCTCCTCCGACACGCGCCGCGCGGTGCCGGTGATGCGCTTGACCGGGGCCAGCACCCGCCCGGCCACGGCCCAGCCGACGACCGTCGCCAGCAGCAGCACGCCCGCGAAGGCGACCAGGTACTGGAGCGCCACCTCGTCGAGGGCGTTGCTGGCCAGGGCGTCCGGCAGCGTGCGGTCGAAGTGGCGGCCGAGCAGCCAGTAGCTGATCGCCAGCAGGATCCCGGTCGAGAGCGCCACCAGCACGGCGTACACGGCCGTCAGCCGCGCGCGCACGGTCAGCCGGGGCGGGGTCATACGCGGTAGCCCGCGCCCTTCACGGTCTCGATCACCGGCGGGTCGCCCAGCTTGCGGCGCAGCCTCAGCACCGTCATGCGCACCGAGTTGGTGAACGGGTCGGCGTTCTCGTCCCAGACCCGGCCGACCAGCTCGTCGTTGGAGAGGACCGCGCCGTCGGCGGACATCAGCGCCTCCAGCACCGCGAACTCCTTGGGCGTCAGCTGCACCGGTTCCCCGGCGCGCGTGACCGTGTGGCGGGCCGGATCGAGCTCCAGGTCGCCGGCGCTGAGCTGAGGCGGGCTGGCCGGCCCCGAGCGGCGCCCCAGCGCACGCAGCCGCGCGACCAGCTCGGCGAAGGCGAACGGCTTCGGCATGTAGTCGTCCGCGCCCAGGGACAGGCCGTCGACCAGGTCGTCCACACCGTCCGCGGCGGTCAGCATCAGAACGCGGCTGTCGGGCTCCTCGCCGCGCAGCGCGCGGCAGACCTCGTCGCCGTGCATCACCGGCAGGTCGCGGTCGAGGACGACCACGTCGTACGCGTGCAGGAGCGCCTTGTCGAGAGCGGTAGCGCCGTCATACGCGACGTCGACGGCCATCCCCTCGCGCCGCAGACCACGAGCGACCGCATCGGCCACCCGGCGTTCGTCCTCGGCGACGAGCACACGCACTGTCCCCAGGGTAGTAGGCGGGGATGGCACCCGGGGGATGGCACCCAGGGGCTCACGCCCCCGGACCCCCGCTGAGTCCTGGCCGGCGGATGGCACCCAGGGGGCTCGCGCCCCCGGACCCCCGCCGATTCCTGGCCGGCGGGATGGCGCCCAGGGGGATGGCACCCAGGGGCTCACGCCCCCGGACCCCCGCCGATCCCTGGCCGGCGGATGGCACCCAGGGGATGGCACCCAGGGGCTCGCGCCCCCGAACCCCCGCTGATTCCTGGCCGCGCCCTATCGGCTCAGGTCCCGGTGCGTGTCGAGTTTCCCCCCCTATGTGCCGGAAAGTCGACACGCTCCCGCGCTCTTCGCCCTGCCGGGGCCCTTCCTGGCCGGCTCTGCGCGCTCGCGCCCCAGTGCGTGTCGAGTTTCTGCCGGATAGCGGAAGAAACTCGACAAGCATGCTCGCCGTGCGCGTTATCTGCCGGTGACGCGCCCCTGCCTAGCGTGGCCGCCATGAGCGAGAGTGCCATTCACGAGGAACCGCGGGAGGCGCTCGAGAGCGCTCTCTTCGAGATCAAGCGCGTGATCATCGGGCAGGACGCGATGCTGGAGCGGGTGATGGTCGCCCTGTTGTCGGGGGGGCACGTGCTGCTCGAGGGCGTGCCGGGCCTGGCGAAGACGCTCACCATCAAGACGCTCGCGTCGGTGGTGGGCGGCAGCTTCAGCCGCATCCAGTTCACGCCCGACCTGGTGCCGTCGGACCTCGTCGGCACACGCGTCTACCGCCCGGACAGCGGCCGCTTCGACACCGAGCTCGGCCCGGTGTTCGCGAACTTCCTGCTCGCCGACGAGATCAACCGCGCGCCCGCCAAGGTGCAGTCGGCGCTGCTCGAGGTGATGCAGGAGCAGCAGGTCACGATCGGCGGCAAGACGCACCTGGTGCCGGTGCCGTTCCTCGTGCTCGCCACCCAGAACCCGATCGAGTCCGAGGGCACCTATCCCCTGCCCGAGGCCCAGGTCGACCGCTTCCTGATGAAGATCCTGGTCGACTACCCGACGCCCGGCGACGAGGCCGCGGTCGTGAACCGCTCGCTCGACCCCGTCAGCGTCGTGGAGGAGCGGCTGAGCATCGCCGACCTGATGCGCTTCAGGGCGGCGGCCGCCGAGGTGATGGTGGACCGCGAGGTGGTCGACTACGCGGTGGCGCTCGCCGACGCTACGCGCCGGCCCGGCCGCTACGGGCTCACCGAAGTCGAGGCCCTGCTGAGCTACGGCGCCAGCCCGCGCGGGCCGATCGGCCTCGTGCACGCCGCGCGCTCGCTGGCCCTGCTGCGCGGCCGCCGGCACGTGCTGGCCAGCGACGTGCGTGACCTCGCCCCCGAGGTGCTGCGCCACCGGCTCGTGCTCAGCTACGAGGGGCTCAGCGAGGGCACGCGGCCCGACGACCTGCTCGAGACGATCATGGAGGCCGTCCCCGAGCCCGACCGGCGCACCGCCGACACGGAGCCGCTGGCGGCGTGAGCGCTACGGCGCTGCGACCGCCGGCCGGGCGCCAGGGGCCCGGCACGGTGCCCGGCGCCCTGGTGGAGGCGCTCGACCTCGCCTTCGTGCGGCGCGTCGGCGGCATGAGCGCGGGCGAGCACCGCGGTGCCGGCGTGGGCAGCGGCACCGAGCTGGCCCAGCTGCGGCCCTACCAGCCGGGCGACGACGTCCGGCAGATCGACCCCTCGGCGACCGCCCGCACCGGGATCCCGCACGTGCGCCAGCAGGTGCCCGAGCGGCTGCTCACCACCTGGCTGGCCGTGGACGTCTCCCCCTCGATGGCATTTGGGACCGCGGACCGCCTCAAGAGCGACGTCGCGGAGGGCGTGGCCGACGTGCTCGGCGCCCTCGCCGTGCGCCGCGGCGGGCGCGTGGGGCTGCTCACCTTCGGCGCCCCCGAGACCCGGCTGCTGCCGCCGCGCGGTGGCCGCGGCGCCCGCGTCGGGCTGCGTCGGGCGCTGGAGGACGGTGTGGCGGCCGACGGGACGGGCGGCGAGTCGCTGGCCCTCGCGGTGGTGCGCGTAGGCCGCCTCGCGCGGCCGCGCAGCCTGGTCGTGGTGGTGTCGGACTTCGCGGGCGAGCCGGACTGGGCGCGCCCCCTGGCCGCCCTGGCGGCGCGCCACACGGTGCTGGCGGTGGAAGTCTTCGACCCGCGCGAGCGCGAGCTGCCCTCGGTCGGCCGGCTGGCCATGGTCGATCCCGAGACCGGCCAGCGCATCGAAGTAGACACCGCCGACCGGCGCCTGCGTGAGCGCTTCGCCACCGCCGCCGGCGAGCAGCACACGGCGGTCGCCGCCGGCCTGCGCAGGGCGGGCGCCGAGCACGTCGTCCTGTCGACGGCGGGCACCTGGGCGCGCGAGCTCGGCCGGAGGCTGGCGTGAGCTTCGCCTCGCCCGTCTTCCTGGCGGCGCTCGCGCTCGTGCCGCTCGCCCTGGCCGTGCAGGCGGCCGCGCGCCGGCGCGCGCGCCGCTACGCCGTGCGCTTCACAGCGGTGTCGACGCTCGCCCCGCTGCTCCCGCGCGTCTCCACCTGGCGGCGCCGCGTGCCGCTGGCGCTGTTCCTCGCGGCGCTCGCCGCGCTGTCGCTCGCCCTGGCGCGCCCGCACGCGACGGTGGCCGTCCGGAAGGAGCAGGCGTCGATCGTGCTCGTGACCGACGTGTCCCGCTCGATGCTGGCCGAGGACGTCGACCCGAGCCGCCTCGAGGCCGCGCGCGCGGCGGCGCGGCGCTTCCTCGAGGAGGTGCCCGACGAGGCGCGCGTGGGAGCGGTCGCGTTCTCCTCGGACCCGCACACGCTGGAGCCGCCGACCGACGACCGCGAGGAGATCGAGTCCCTGCTGGACGGCCTCAGCGCAGACGGCGGCACGGCAGCGGGCGACGCGCTGGCCGTGGCGCTCGGCATGGTCGACGGCCCGGCAGAGGAGCGGCCCCCGGCGGCGATCCTGCTGCTCTCCGACGGCGAGACGACCACCGGCCGTGACCCGATCGAGGTTGCCCGAGCAGCCCGCAAGCTGCGCATCCCGATCCACACGGTCGCGCTGGGCACGCGCGGGGCGACGATCGAGACGCCAAACGGCATCACGGTCCCGGTCCCCCCGGACCCGGTGACGATGAGGCGGATCGCCGAGGCGTCGGGCGGCCGTGCCTTCCAGGCCGAGGACGCCGGCGACCTCGGCCGCATCTACGAGGGACTGGGCTCCCGCGTCGCAACCAAGAAGGAAGAGCGGGAGATCACAGTGGCGTTCGCCGCGGGCGGAGGCCTGCTGCTGGCGGCCGCGGCGGCGTTCGGCCTGCGAGCTACCGCACGACTGCCCTAGCTCCAGGGCGCGGCCGGGAAGCGGCGGGGGGCCGGGGGCGCGAGCCCCCAGCGCTCCAGCCGGCCGGCCAGGAATCAGCGGGGGCCGGGGGGCGCGACCCCCCGCATGGCATCTGGAGCTCCGGGGGTGGGACTCGAACCCACAACCCTTCGGTTAACAGCCGAATGCTCTGCCAATTGAGCTACCCCGGATCGCAGTCGCAGCGGCGACTATAGCTGCGTGCCGGGGAGCTGCTCAGGCCTCGTCGGCCGTCCCGGCGAGGCGGTCCGCCCCGCCCGAGGACTTCAGCATCGCCAGCGTCTTCGACTCGATCTGGCGCACCCGCTCGCGCGTCACGCCGACCTCGTGCCCGATGTCCTCCAGGGTCATCGGCCCCTTGTCGCCCAGGCCGTAGCGCAGCTCGATCACGCGGCGCTCGCGCCACGGCAGCGAGTCGAGCACGTCCTGGAGATCATGGTCGCGGATGCGGTTGGCCACCACCTCGAGCGGGCGGTCGCCGGCCTCGTCCGAGATGAAGTCGCCGAGCGAGGCGTCGCCCTCCTCCCCGCCGACCGGGGCCTCGAGGGACACGGGCTCCTGCCCGAGCTTGAGGATCTCGTCGACCTTCTTGGCGGTCATCTCCACCAGCTCGCCGATCTCCTCCGACGTGGGCTCGCGGTTGTTCTGCTGCAGCAGCGCCCGCTTCGCGCGCGCAACGCGGTTCATCCGCTCGACCATGTGCACCGGGATGCGGATCGTGCGCGACTGGTCCGCCAGCGCCCGAGTGATCGCCTGCCGGATCCACCAGGTGGCGTAGGTCGAGAACTTGAACCCGCGCCGCCAGTCGAACTTCTCGACCGCGCGGATCAGCCCCAGGTTGCCCTCCTGGATCAGGTCGAGCAGCGTCAGGCCGCGCCCGGTGTAGCGCTTGGCGATCGATACGACCAGCCGCAGGTTCGCCTCGATCAGCGCGTTCTTGGCCGACATGTCGTTCTGCTCGATGCGCTTGGCGAGGCGGACCTCGTCCTCGCGCGTGAGCAGCGGCACGCGGCCGATCGAGCGCAGATAGAGCCGGACCGCGTCCTCCGCGCCGTGCTCGGGCGGCGCCGCCGGCAGGCCGGCGGTGACCACGCCACCGGCGTCGTAGAGGTCGACGGCCTCCTCGGCCTCCTCCTCGACGTCGGCGCCGAGCTCCTCCGGCTCCTCCTCGCCACTGACGGCCGTCATGCCGTCTGCCCCATGACCTCGTCGAGATCGCCGCGGACCCGCTGCTCGGCGGCCGCGAGCTCCGTCTGGCGCGAGTGGTCGCCCTGCTGGGCGGCGCGCCGGATCTCGCGCTCGAGTCGGCGCTTCTCGAGTTGCAGGATGCTCATGCGCAGGACCGGCTCCGTGGTGGGCGGCTGCTCCTGGGCGGCCAACGCCACGTCGGTGACGAGCGCCGCGAGCGCCGGCTCGTCCTCCGAGAGGCCGGCGAGCGGGTCGTCGAAGTTGGAGACGAGATGCTCCCGCGCGCGGCGCGTGGCGTCGGACGAGAGCTGGGCGTCGGTCGGCCGCGACAGGTAGCCGCGGCCCAGGTCCCCGCTCGCGAGGCAGAGCGAGAGGAACTCCCGCTCGGCGCGAAACGCGACCTCGCCCGCCGATGCGCCGGCAGGCAGCATCGGTCCCGAGGCGGGACGGTCGAAGCGTTGCGCGGCGGCACGCGGCTGGGCGGCCGGGGCCGCTCGCACGTACTCCCCGGGCACGTCGAGACGGTCCGCTACCTCGCGGACCAGCTCGTCCCGCATCGCTGTCCGTTCCGGTGTGGCAGCAATCAAGCTGCGCGCCTCCTCAAGTGCTCTGTCCCTACCTGACGGCGTGTCGAGGTCTGCATCGGCAAGTATCCGGCGAACCTGAAACTGGATCATTGCGAGTGCGCCCTGAAGACGGGCCGCAAACGCCTCGGCCCCCGCCGACGCGAGCATGTCAGCGGGGTCGCTCCCCTCGGGCATCTCGACCGCGCGCAGCTCGACACCGCGCTCCTGAGCCGCCCGCGCGGCGCGCAGCATCGCCTCTTGCCCGGCACGGTCGGCATCGAGGGCGAGCACGATCAGCGGCGCCGCCCGCCCCAGCTCCGACATCTGCTCAGCCGTCAACGCCGTTCCCATGATCGCCACAGACTCGCGTATCCCCGCCTGGTGAAGCGCCAACACGTCCGTATAACCCTCGACTACCACGATTCGGCCGCTCTTTGCCGCGTGTGAGCGGGCCAGATCGATGCCGAACAGCTGGCGGCCCTTGTGGTAGATCTCGTTCTCCGAGGTGTTCAGGTACTTCGGGCCGCGGCCCTCGGCCATCGCACGCGCCCCGAACCCGAGCACGCGGCCGCGCGCATCGGCCAGCGGGAACATGATCCGGCCGCGGAAGCGGTCGTACAGGCCGCTCTCGCGTCCGCGCTGTGCCAGCCCGCCCGCCACCAGCTCCGCCGGCGTGAAGCCGTCGCGCTGGGCGCCGACGATCACCCGGTCCCACGCGCTCGGCGCGTAGCCGACGCGGAACTCGCGCAGCGCCTCCTCCCCCAGGCCGCGCCCGGCGAGGTACTCCCGCGCCCGCGCGGCCTCCGCCGACTCCCACAGATAGGTCGCGTAGAACCCGGCGGTCCGGTCGAGCAGCTTCATCAGGCGCTCCTTGCGGCGCCTGCGCTCCTCGGCCTGCGGGTCGTCGTTCTCGCGCTCGAGCTGGATGCCGTAGCGGTCCCCAAGCAGCTCGACCGCCTCGCGGAAGTCGAGGCCCTCGGCCTGCTCCACGAAGCCGAAGGCGTCGCCCTTGGCCTGGCAGCCGAAGCAGTAGAAGAGCTTCTCGTCGGCGTTCACCGAGAAGGACGGCGTGCGCTCGTCGTGGAACGGGCAGAGGCCGGTCCAGCGCGACCCGACCCGCCGCAGGTCGGTCTTGCTCCCGACGAGGTCGACCATGTCCACGGCGTCGCGCAGCCGGTCGATCGAGTCGCGGGTGAACAGCGCCATGGTCAGAAGCCCTGCGGCAGCGAGAGGTCGGAGAACGCACGGATCGCGAAGCGGTCGGTCATCCCAGCGAGCCAGTCCACCACACGCTGCTCTTCTGACGCGTCCGGCGTCAGCGGGGCCGGCGGGTGCTCGGCGTAGTGGTCGAACAGCGTGCGCATCATCCGCTCGATGCGCGGCTTCTGGCGCTGCGCCCCCGGGCCGAGGTAGACCTGCTCGAACATGAACTCACGCAGGCGAAGCATCGAGGCGCCGACCTCCTCCCCCTGGACGATGTCGCCGGCCTCCTCGGAACGGTCGAGCAGGTCCACGACCAGCGTCTCGATCCGCTCCGAGCCGGTCGAGCCGAGCAGCTCGATCTCGGCGCGCGGCAGCTGCTCGAAGCGCAGAACGCCGGCGCGGATGGCGTCGTCGATGTCGTGGTTGATGTAGGCGATCCGGTCCACCAGCTTCAGGATCCGGCCCTCGGGCGTGGCCGGCGGGCGGGGCCCGGTGTGGTGCAGGATGCCGTCGCGCACCTGCTCGGTCAGGTTGATGCGCTCGATCTCGTCGACCATCCGCAGGGAGTGCTCGTTGTGACGGAACGCGTGCCCCCAGCGCTGCCTCACGCATCCGTCGAGCACCTCCTCGCCGACGTGGCCGAAGGGCGGGTGGCCGAGGTCGTGGCCGAGCCCGATCGCCTCGGTGAGGTCCTCGTTGAGTCCGAGCGCCCGCGCGACGGTGCGCGCGATGCCGCACGTCTCGAGCGTGTGGGTCAGGCGGGTGCGGTAGTGGTCGCCCTCGGGCGCTATGAACACCTGGGTCTTGTGCTTGAGGCGCCGGAAGGCCTTGGAGTGCACGATCCGGTCGCGATCGCGCTGGAACGGGGTCCGGTGGTCGGAGTCCGGTTCCGCGCGGACGCGCCGCGCCGGGTAGGACGGTGTGGCGAGCGGCGAGTGGCGCGCCTCCTCGGCGCGCTCAACGCGCTCGCGGAAGGATGCGCGGGCGAGCTTGGTCATCGGCAGCCCGCCGATTGTGTCAGGCGGCAATCGCAGCCTGTGCGGCCGCGACCCGCGCGATCGGCACTCGGTAGGGCGAGCAGCTGACGTAGTCGAGCCCGGCCATCTGGAAGAAGGCGATCGAGTCGGGATCGCCGCCGTGCTCGCCGCAGATGCCGAGCTTCAGGTCCGCCTTGGCCTCTCGGCCCACCCAGGACGCCAGCCGCACGAGCCAGCCCACGCCCGGCTGGTCGATCGTCTCGAACGGGCTCCGGTCGACGATCTTGCGCTCGATGTAGCGGTTCAGGAAGCGGCCCTCGACGTCGTCGCGCGAGAACCCGAGCGCCGTCTGCGTGAGGTCGTTGGTCCCGAACGAGAAGAAGTCGGCGTGGCCGGCGATGCGGTCGGCGACGAAGCAGGCGCGCGGCAGCTCGATCATCGTCCCGATCTTCAGGTCGAGCTCGGGGCCGGCCTCCTCCTCGGCGATGCGCTCGACCAGATCGCGCATCAGCTCGAGCTCCTTCTCGTAGGCCACGAGCGGGATCATGATCTCCACCTGCGGCGGCTCCGCGACCGCCACCGCCGCCCGCACGATCGCGCGCACCTGCATCTCGTAGACCTCGGGATGCAGCACCCCGAGCCGCACGCCGCGCGTGCCCAGCATCGGGTTGGTCTCGGCGAGCGTGTGGATGCGGTCGAGCGTGTGCTCCAGCTCCTCGACGTCCTCCGATTCCTCCATGCGGGCGCGCTCCAGCTCCTGCGCGACCTCCTCCGCCGAGGGGAGGAACTCGTGGAGCGGCGGGTCCAGCAGCCGGATCGTGACCGGCAGGCCGCTCATCTGGTCGAACAGGCCCTCGAAGTCCTCCTGCTGGAGCGGCAGCAGCTCATCCAGCGCGGCGCGGCGGTCCTCCTCGGTCTCGGCCATGATCATCGCCCGCATCTTGGGCTGGCGGTCGGCAGCCATGAACATGTGCTCTGTGCGGCACAGGCCGATGCCCTCGGCGCCGAACGCCCGGGCCTTGGCGGCATCCTCGGGCGTGTCGGCGTTCGTGCGCACGCCGAGCGTGCGCAGCTCGTCGGCCCAGCCCAGCACGGTCTCGAACTCGCCCGAGACCTCGGGCTCCTCGAGCTGCACGTCGTCGGCCGTCACGACCCCGGCGGAGCCGTCGATCGCGATCAGGTCGCCCTCGCCCAGCGTGGTGCCGCCCACCGTCACGGTCTTCGCGTGCAAATCGATCTCGAGCGCCCCCGCGCCGGACACGCACGGCTTGCCCATCCCGCGTGCCACCAGCGCCGCGTGCGAGGCCTTGCCGCCCTCCGCCGTCAGGATGCCCTTCGCCGCCTGGAAGCCCGCCACGTCCTCGGCCTCGGTGAACGGCCGCACCAGGATCACGTCGCGGCCGTCCTCCGCCGCGGCGACCGCGTCATCGGCGGTGAACACGATCTGGCCCTTGGCGGCGCCCGGCGAGGCCGCTACGCCCTCGGCCAGGACGTCGAACTCGGCGTCGGGCGCGAAGGCCGGGTGCAGCAGCGCGTCGAGCTTGCCGGCGTCGATCGTGGCGATCGCCTCCGCGCGCTCCAGCAGCTCCTCCTCGACGGCGTCGACCGCGAACCGGACCGCCGCCTGCGCGGGCCGCTTCGCGTTGCGCGTCTGGAGCATGTAGAGGCTGCCCTCCTCCACGGTGAACTCCGTGTCCTGCATGTCCTTGTAGTGCGCCTCGAGCGTGCGCAGGATCTCCATCAGCTCGGCATGTGCCTCCGGCATCGAGTCGCGCATGTCGTGGATGTCGAGCGGGGTGCGCACGCCCGAGACGACGTCCTCCCCCTGAGCGTTCGCCAGGAAGTCCCCAGACGGCGTGGGCTCGCCCGTGATCTCGTCGCGCGAGAAGGCGACCCCGGAGCAGGACCGCTCGCCGCGGTTGCCGAAGACCATCTGCTGCACGTTGACCGCCGTGCCCCACTCGTCCGGGATGCGGTTGATGCGCCGGTAGCTGACGGCGCGCTCACCCAGCCAGGAGTCGAACACGGCGCGGATCGCCTGGGTCAGCTGCTCACGCGGCTCCTGCGGGAAGTCCTCGCCGGTCTCCTCGGTGAACACCTCCTTGAACCGCGCCGTCAGCGCCTTCAGGGCGTCGACGTCGAGCTCCACGTCCTGCTCGACGCCCGCCTCGGCCTTGCGCTCCTTGATCAGCTCCTCGTAGCGCTCGCCGGGGATGCCGCGGCAGACGTTGCCGAACATCTGCACGAAGCGCCGGTAGCTGTCCCAGGCGAAGCGGTCGTCGCCGAGGCCGACGACCGACTCATCGTTCAGTCCCAGGTTGAGGACCGTGTCCATCATGCCCGGCATCGACTCGCGCGCCCCCGAGCGCACGGAGACCAGCAGCGGGTCGTCGGAGTCTCCGAGCGACTTCTCCGCCTGCTCCTCGAGCCGCGCCAGCGCATCGGCGACCTGCTCCTCCATGCCCTCCGGGAAGGAGCGGTCCGCCGCCATGTAGGCGACGCAGGCCTCGGTGGTGATGGTGAAGCCGGCCGGCACGCGCTCGGCGCCGAGCACGCGGGTCATCTCGGCCACGTTGGCGCCCTTGCCACCGAGCAGCTCGCGCATGTCCCTCGAGCCCTCGGTGAAGTCGTAGACCAGCTTTGTTCCCGCGGCGGTCTTCACACCCCGGACTGTATGCCCCTAGGCGACTCGCCTCAATCTGACGTGCGCGTGGTACTCCAGCGTTTCGGCGATGGCGCGGTCGGCCTGCGCGAGGGCCAGCTCCGGCGCCTGCGGGGCCTCGGCAAGCGGCCTGGCGAGAGCGGTCACCAGGAAGCGGTGGGCCTCTTCGCCGAGCGGGAACGACCCCGCCTCGCAGCCGGCGCAGACCACTCCGCCGGCGCTCGGCGAGAACGCCCCCAGGTGCTCCGCCTCGCCACAGGTGGCGCACGAGCCCAGCTCCGGCGAGAAGCCGGCGGCCAGGAGCAGCTTGAGGCGAAACGTGAGCGCCTGTGCGCGGCCAGCGGCCTCGGGGCTCGCGTCGAGCAGCGCAAGCTGGTTGCAGAGCAGGTTGTAGGCGGGCTGGTTGGCCTCGGTGGAGTCGAGCAGGCGCAGCACCGCCTCACAGGCCTGCGTGGCCCGCTCGAGCGACTCGCGCCGGTCGCGCAGGGCCGCGTGTGGGTGCAGCGTGTCGGCCTGGCTGACCGTGCAGAGCTCCCCGCGGCCCTGGTGCAGCACGAGCCGCACGCGGCTGAGCGGCTCGAGGCGGCCCCCCATGCGCGATCCCACGCGCCGCACCCCCTTGGCCACCGCACCCACACGCCCGCGGTCGGGCGTGTAGAGGTGCAGCACCCGATCCGCCTCGGCGAAGCGGATGGACCGCAGCACGATCGCTTCGGTTTTGAACGAACGGGGGATACCTAGACTCTGATCGGGATGGCGGACGAGAACGGGGTAGTCGTGTACACGACCGAGCCATGTGGTTTCTGCCGGCAGGCGAAGGCCCTGCTGGAGGCGCGCGGCATCGTGTACGCCGAGGTCAACCTCGCCAAGGATCCGGCTGGCCGGGCCGATCTCGTCGCCCTCACCGGGCAGATGACGTTTCCCCAGATCGTGATCGGAGAGCGCTCCATCGGCGGCTTCCGCGAGCTGCTCGAGGCCGACCGGGCCGGGGCGCTGGAGGACTTGCTGGCGGCCTGATGGGCGAGGCGCCGCCTTCGCCGGCCGGCCCTCTCCGCGACGACGCGGGACCCCCCGTGCTGCCGCCCGCCGTGCCGCTGCCGCGCCTGCTGCAGACGCTGCGCTTCAGCGTCAGGCAAATCGAGTTCGTCTTCCGCGCCCGGCGCGAACTGGGCGACGTCTTCCTCTTCAGGAGCATCGTCGATGACGACGTGGAGGCGGTGACCAGCCACCCCGACCACATCCGGTCCCTGTTCACGGCGAAGCCGGAGGAGGCGCCGTCGCTGACCGGCGAGTCGCCGCTGCGGCCGATCGTCGGGCCCAACTCGGTGCTGACCTCGGTCGGGCCTCGGCACATGCGCCAGCGCAAGCTGCTGCTCCCGCCGTTCCACGGGGAGGCCGTGCAGCGCTACACCGAGATGATCGCCCAGGCCGCCGACCGCGAGATCGACCGCTGGCCGGTCGGCGAGCCGTTCGCCCTGGCCCCGCGCATGCAGGCGATCACCCTCGACGTGATCATGAGCGGCGTCTTCGGCGTGGAGGGCACCCCGGCCCCCGGTACCCCCGAGCACGGCCTGCGCCGCGCGATCCGCTCGGTCGTGAAGCTCTCCACGCGCCCGGAGGCGCAGCTGTTCGAGCTGCTCAACCTGGGCAGCACCGAACCAGTGGGGCCCCTGCGCGGGTTCCTGGCCTACCTCGACCGCCACATCTATGCCGTCATAGCGGCGCGGCGCGAGGCCGGCGACGCCGCGCAGCGCACCGACATCCTCTCCCTCCTGCTCGAGGCGGAGACGGAGGACGGCGAGCGCCTCACCGACCAGGAGCTGCGCGACGAGCTGCTCACCCTGGTGCTTGCCGGCCACGAGACCACGGCCAACTCGCTCGCCTGGATCTTCGAGCGCCTGCTGCGCCACCCGGCCGCCTACGACCGGCTGCGCGACGTCGCTCGCTCGACCGACGACGGCGACGGCTACGTCGACGCCACCATCCACGAGGGCATGCGGTCCCGGCCCGTAATCCCGATCGTCGCGCGGCGCGTGACCGTGCCCTGGCAGCTCGGCGAGTACCGCATGCCGGCGGGCAGCTCGATCTTGATCAGCATCCTGCTGCTGCACCACCGCGAGGACGTGTACCCGGACCCGTTCGCATTCCGGCCCGAGCGCTTCCTGGGCCGCAAGCCGGGCACGTACACCTGGATTCCCTTCGGCGGCGGCATCCGCCGCTGCCTGGGCGCGACCCTGGCCATGGCCGAGCAGCGCGTAGTGCTCGCCGCGATCGCCCGGCGCACCGACCTGTCCGCGCCGGACCCGCGCCCCGAGCATGCCCGCCACCGCAACGTGACGATGATCCCCGCGGACGGAGCCCGCGTCGTGATGGCGGCGCGCCGGCCGGCGGCCTAGTCGACGTCGCGGCGGCGCAGCAGCCAGGCGCCAACCGAGAACAGCGCGCCGATCCACGCCAGCATCGCCAGGGCCGCGAGCACGGGCGACAGCAGGTCCACGTCGCCCAGCCCGGCGTCCCCCTCGTCAACACCGGTGACGCCGGTCGGCAGCGCCACCATCGGGCCGAAGCGCCCCACGTCGGGCGCGAGCGCGATGACCGCGGGCTCGATCGCGAAGCCCATCAGCAGAACGCCGACTATGGCCACCGGCTGGTTGCGCACCAGCGTGCCGATCGCCACGCCCAGGGCGCCGAGCAGCCCGGCAACGATCGCGTTGCGGCCGATCTGCGCGAGCAGCTCGCCGAGCTCCGGGGTCGGGAGGTCGCGCACCGAGAGGATGGCGAAGCCCAGGATCACCACCGCGACCGAAACCAGCAGCGAGAGCACCACACCGGCGGCCGAGAACGCGAGCGTCTTTGCCGCGAGGAAGCGCATCCGGTCGGGCGCGGCGAGCAGCGAGCTGGTGATCGTGCGGTGGCGCCACTCCCCGGTGATGCCCACGATCGCCAGGACGAGGATGAACAGCCCGGTCGTGTCGGAGTTGAAGACGTCGACCAGCACCGACTCCTCGGTCGGCTCGGACAGCGTGCTCACGAGGCCGGTGATCAGCAGCGACGTGCCGACCGTGGCGGCCGCGAGCGCCAGGAACGTGCGCGTGGTGCGCAGCTTGATCAGCTCGGCGCGCAGCAGGGGGGTCACTTGGCGCCCTCCGTGAGCTCGAAGAAGGCATCCTCGAGCGAGCGCGAGACCGCCACGAGCTCCACGAGGGCGACGCCGTGCTCGGCTGCCACTCGGCCGACCAGCTCTGGGGCCGCTCCGCGCACGAGCAGCGTGCCCGACCCGTCGGCCTCGACGGCCACCTGCTGCTCGCGCAGCAGCGCGGCCAGCCGGTCCGCGTCGGCCGAGCGCACGCGCGTGACGGCCTCGCCGGCCCCGAGCACGCGCTCGAGCGGACCGCTGCCGCGCAGCTCGCCGTTGGCGATCACCACGAGGTCGTCCACGCTCTGGGCGACCTCGGAGAGGAGGTGGCTCGACACCAGCACCGCTCGCCCGCGGGCCGCCTCGGCGCGCAGCAGGTCGCGCATCCAGCGAATGCCGGGCGGGTCCAGGCCGTTGGCGGGCTCGTCGAGGATCAGCACCTCGGGGTCGCCGAGCAGCGCGGCCGCGATCGCCAGCCGCTGGCGCATGCCCATGGAGTAACCCTTGACGCGCCGGTCCGCCGCCTGGGCCAGGTCAACCTGGGCGAGCACCTCCGAGACACGTTCCTGAGGGTGGCCGCCGGCGGCGGCCAGCACGCGCAGGTGGTTGCGCCCGCTGCGGCCCGGATGGAAGCTGGCCTCCTCCAGCACCGCGCCCACCTGGGCGCTCGGGTGCTCGAGGTCCTCGTAGCGGGTGCCGTCGAACGTCGCCTGGCCCGCGTTCGGGCGCACCAGCCCGAGCAGCATGCGCAGCGTCGTGCTCTTGCCGGCGCCGTTGGGACCGAGGAAGCCGGTCACCCGCCCGGCATCGACCTGGAACGACAGGTCGTTCACCGCCTGCACGGAGCCGAACCGCTTGCTCAGCCCCTCGATCTGGATCATCGCCATCTCAGCGCCGGTGCTGGGGTCGGGCGCCTAGCGCCGCTTGGCCCGCGGGCGTCGCTGGCAGACCGGGCAGACGTAGGTTCCGCGCCCCGCCGCCCGCAGCTTCTCGATCGTCGTGCCGCAGCGCGGGCAGGGCTCGCCGGCGCGGGTGTGGACCAGGAAGCGGTCCTGGAACGTCCCGCGCGCGCCGTCCACGTGCCGATAGTCGTCGATCGAGGCGCCCTTCGAGTCGATGCCGAGCTCCAGGGACTCGACCACTCCCGCGCGCAGCGCCTCGATCTGGTCGCGCTTGAGCGAGCCGACCGGCCGCAGCGGATGGATGCGGGCGCGAAACAGCGCCTCGTCCGCGTAGATGTTCCCGACGCCCGCCACCCGCTCCTGGCTGAGCAGGAACGCCTTGACCGGCTGCTTCCGGCCGCGGGCCATGGCGCGCAGCGCCTCGGCGGTGAAGTCGGGGCTGAGCGGCTCCACCCCCAGGCGCGAGGCGAAGTACTCGGCGAGCGCGTCGCTGCCGAGCAGCACGTCTCCGGTGCCGAAGCGGCGGACGTCTACGAACAGCAGCCGCTCGCCCGAGTCCAGCGCGATCGCCACACGCAGGTGCGCGGGGTCCTCGGGGTCCTCGGTGAGCAGCAGGTTGCCCGTCATACGCAGGTGCATGACCAGGTGGACGTCGTCCTCCAGCGACACGATCAGGTACTTGCCGCGCCGGCCGACGTGCTCGACCAGGCGGCCCCGGACCGCGTCCTCGATCGCCTCGGGCGGCGCGGGTTCGCACCAGCGCGGGTCGCGCACCTCCACGTGCTCGATGCGCCGGCCCTCGAGCGCAGGGGCCAGCTGGCGTCGGAGCGTCTCGACCTCGGGCAGCTCGGGCACGGCCCGATCTTGGCAGCTACGCGACCGTCGCCCGCGGGTGGGCCTTGAAGTAGACGTCCTTCAGCCGCTCGCTCGACAGGTGCGTGTAGAGCTGGGTGGTCGAGACGTCGGCGTGGCCCAGCATCTCCTGCACGGAGCGCAGGTCGCAGCCGCCCGCCAGCAGGTGGGTGGCGAAGGTGTGGCGCAGCGTGTGCGGGCTCATCCGGTCCGCGAGACCGGCGGTCGTGGCGTGGCGGCGCACGATCTTGTAGAGCCCCTGGCGGGTCAGCTGGCCGCCGCGGAAGTTCACGAACAGGTGCACCTCGGGGAGCTGCTTGACCAGCTTCGGGCGGCCGCGGTCGAGGTAGGCGTTGAGCGCCCGCAGCGCCGCCTGTCCGATCGGCACGATCCGCTCCTTCGACCCCTTGCCGCGGGCCCGCAGCACCCGCTCCTCGCCGTCCACGTCGCCCAGCTCGAGGCCGATCGCCTCGGAGGCGCGCAGGCCGGAGGCGTACATCACCTCGAGCAGCGCCCGGTCGCGCAGGGCGGACGGATCGGTGCCGCGCGGCTGCGACAGCAGGGTCTCGACCTCCCCGCGCGTGAGCACCTGCGGCAGCTTGCGGCTGCGCCGCGGCGCGCTCAGCGTGGCGGTTGGGTCGGACTCGCGCAGTCCCTCCCGGCGCAGGTGCCGGTAGAACGAGCGCAGGCAGGCGGACTTGCGGTGGATCGTCGCCGGCGAGGCGGGCCGGTGGTCGTCGTAGCCGGTCGCGAGGCGCGTCAGGAAGTCGCCGACGTCAGCGGCGCTTGCGTCCAGCGCCGAGACGTCCCGCTCCCCGAGGAAGCGGCCGAGCTGCAGCAGGTCGCAGCGGTACGCCTCGAGCGTGTTGCGGGACAGACCGCGCTCGAACTCCAGGTATGAGAGGAAGTCGAGCACCAGATGCTCGAAGCGCCGCTCGACGAGAGGTTGCTCGATCGTTGCCATCGGACACTCGGTTCGTCCGAGCAGCGGTCATCCCTTGCTGCTGCAACGTGTGCGTCACGCGCAGAAGGCGCGAAACCAGAGCAATCCGGCCAGCGACTTCGCGTCGCGGCACTCCTGGATCACCCCGTCCAGATCGCCCAGCGGCACCTCGACGATCTCGATGCGCTCGTCCTCGCCGGCGTCGGCGCTCTCGTCGTAGAGGTCGGTCGCCAGGTAGACGTGGCACTCCTCGTCGGCGAACCCGGGCGAGGTGTAGAAGCTGGTCAGGTGCCGCCAGGAGCGGGCGCCCTTGCCGATCTCCTCGGCGAGCTCGCGCTTGGCGGTCGCCAGCGGGTTCTCACCGTCCTCGTCGAGCTTCCCGGCGGGCAGCTCGAGCAGCGCCGGCTCCCCCACCGCCTCGCGCGGCTGGCGCACCAGGAACAGCCGCTCGCCGTCGTGGGCCACCACCGCGACCGCGCCGGGGTGGGCAACGACCTCGCGCTCTGCCTCCTTGCCGTCGTCGTAGCGGAAGCGGTCGACGCGCACCGTGGCGATGCGGCCCTCCCAGACGACCTCGCTGTCGATGCGCTCGAAGGCCACGGGTCAGGCGCGGGCGCTCGCCGCGACGATGCCGAGGGTCAAGTCCAGCATCGTCTCGAGGGCGTCGACGGTGACCGACTCGTCGGGCTGGTGGTTGCGCTCCGTGCCGTTCGCGACGTTGAGCACCGGGAGGCCCGCGGCGATCAGAGCGTTGGCGTCGCTGCCGCCGCCCGTGTTGATGTAGGCCGGCTCGATGCCGGCGGCCCGCAGGGCCTCAACCGCGGCCTCCACCACGGGCGCGCCGCGCGCCAGGCGGTAGCCGCGGAACAGCCGCTCGACGGTGGTCTCCACGTCGCACTCGGAGTCGCTCGCCGCCTCGGAGATCGCGTCGACCATCGAGCTCACGACCTCGCCCGCTCGCGCGTCGTCGAGGCTGCGGGTCTCCAGCACGACGCGGCAGCGCTCGGCAACCACGTTGGCGGCGGTGCCGCCCTCGATCTGGCCGACGTTCGCGGTCGTTCCCTCGTCGAGCCGCCCGATCTGCATGGCGGCGATCGCGCTCGCCGCGGCGGCAATCGCGTTGTGGCCCGCCTCAGGCCGCACCCCGGCGTGGGCCGCCTTGCCGTGGAAGTCGGCCTCGAGCCGGTAGTAGGTCGGCGAGGCGGTGACGAGCTCGCCGACCGGCGAGGCGTGGTCGAAGACGTACCCGAACTCCGACTGCAGCCGGGCCGGGTCGAAGGCCTTGGCGCCGGCCAGCGCGTGCTCCTCGCAGGTCGTGAAGAGCAGCTCGACGCCCACCGGCGCGCCCTCTGCCACGAGCCGGCGCGCCGCGCCCAGGATCGTGGCCACCGCTGCCTTGTTGTCCGCGCCGAGGATGGCCTCGTGCCGGTTGCTCAGCACGCCGTTCTCGCGCGCCACCTCGACCGGCCCGGCCAGGGGCACGGTGTCGAGGTGGGCGCAGAGCAGGATCGTGCGGGCGCCCTCCGGGCCCGCTATCCGGGCGAGCAGGTTGCCCGCATCGGAACCCGTCTCCACGCCGCTGTCGTCCTCCTCGACCTCGAGGCCGAGGGCCTCCAGCTCGGCGCGCACCGCGTCCGCGACCGCACGCTCCCGACGCGACGGGCTCTCGATCTCGCACAGCCGAATGAAGTCGTCGAGCAGGCGCTCCCGCTCGGCGGCGGAGGCGCTTGGGAGCGAGCGGACGGTCACGCCACGAACGCTACCTGGGCGGCCGCGCTCAGGCGTGCGTCTCGGCGTGCACCGCGGGCTCCACCTCGGGCGCGCGCTCACGTGCACGCTCGATCGCGGCTCCCACGAAGTCGCGGAAGAGAGGCTGCGGGCGCAGCGGGCGAGACTTGAACTCGGGGTGGTACTGCGACGCGACGAAGAAGGGGTGATCGGGCAGCTCCACGACCTCGACCAGCCGGTCGTCGGGCGAGGTGCCGCTGAACACGAGCCCGGCCTGCTCGAGCCGCTTGCGCAGGTGGTTGTTCACCTCGTAGCGATGGCGGTGGCGCTCGTAGATGACAGCCTCGCCGTAGATCTCGCGGGCGCGCGTGTCGTCGTGGAGCTTGACCGGGTCGGCGCCCAGGCGCATCGTGCCACCCATGTCGCGGACCTCCTTCTGCTCCGGCAGGAGGTCGATCACGGGGTAGGGCGTCTCGGGGTCGAACTCGGTCGAGTTGGCCCCCTCCATGTCCGCCACGTGGCGGGCGAACTCAGAGACGGCGATCTGCATGCCGAGGCAGATGCCGAGGTACGGAACGTCCTGCTCGCGCGCGAAGCGGGCTGCCCTGATCTTGCCCTCGATGCCGCGCACGCCGAAGCCGCCCGGGACCAGGATGCCGTCGCAGGTGGCGAGCTCGGCCTCGACCTCGCCCTCGGTGAGGCGCTCCGAGTCGACCCAGTGCACGTCGACCTTGCCGCCGTGGAAAGTGCCGGCGTGGTTGAGCGCCTCGATCACCGACAGGTAGGCGTCCGCGAGCTGGTTGTACTTGCCGACCAGCGCGATGCGCACCGAGGTGGTGGCGGAGCCGACGCGCTTCACCAGCTCCTGCCAGTCGGACAGGTCCGGCGCGGGCGCCTCGATGCCGAAGTGGCCCAGCACTCGCTCGGCCACGCCCTCGTGCTCGAACTCGAGCGGGACCTTGTAGATCGAGTCGACGTCGCGGGCCGACACCACCGACGGCACCGGCAGGTTCGCGAACAGGGCGATCTTCTCGCGGATCTCCGTGCCCAGCGCCTCCTCGGAGCGGCACATCACCATGTCCGGCTGGATGCCGATGCGGCGCAGCTCCTGCACCGAGTGCTGGGTGGGCTTGGTCTTCAGCTCGCCCGCGTGGCCGAGGAACGGCACCAGCGTGAGGTGGACGAACATGCAGCGGTCGCGCCCGAGGTCGGAGTGGAACTGGCGCAGCGCCTCGAGGAACGGCAGCGACTCGATGTCCCCCACCGTGCCGCCGATCTCGGTGATGACGATGTCGACGTCCGTGGACTCGGCGACGAGCCGGATGCGGTTCTTGATCTCGTCCGTGATGTGCGGGATCACCTGGACGGTGCCGCCGAGGTAGTCGCCGCGCCGCTCGCGCCGGATCACGGAGTTGTAGATCGCCCCCGCGGTCGCGTTGGAGGCGCGGCTCGTGTTGACGTCCGTGAACCGCTCGTAGTGGCCCAAATCGAGGTCGGTCTCGGCGCCGTCCTCGGTGACGAACACCTCGCCGTGCTGGAACGGGCTCATCGTGCCCGGGTCCACGTTGATGTACGGGTCGAACTTCTGGATCGTCACGGAGAGTCCGCGAGCGACCAGGAGCTGGCCCAGCGAGGCGGCCGCGATGCCCTTCCCAAGAGCGGAGACGACGCCGCCGGTGATGAAGATAAATCGGGTTTCCGGGTGCGTCTGCGGCATTCAGGCTCTGGGAAATCGAGTGTAACGATCGACCGGGCGGAAGGGATGGCAGCCGGGGGCTCGCGCCCCCGGACCCCCGCTGATTCCTGGCCGGTTTGCTGGCCGCGCCGGGCTCGCTTTCCCGGGCCCCCGGATTTCTGGCCGGCCGGTAATGGCACCCGGGGCTCGCGCCCCCGGACCCCCGCTGGTTCCTGGCCGGCCGGCTGCGGCGCGAGCGCAGGCCCGCGCTCCGGGACCCCCGCTGATGCCTGGCCGGCCGGCTGCGGCGCGAGCGCAGGCCCGCGCCCCCGGACCCCCGCTGATGCCTGGCCGATGCCCCCGGCCGGCGGTGGGCGGCCAGCGGCGCGCATATGACGCAAACCACAGCCCACCGCCGCCCCTCTCCGCCAGGTGGGCAGCAAACGTCCCGCATTCGGTCGTTTCCTGCCCACGTGGATGGCAGCCGGGGGCTCGCGCCCCCGGACCCCCGCTGATGCCTGGGCTGCGGGCGCTCACGCCGCGGCCAGCAACTGCTTGGCGTGCTTGCGGGCTGCGCCGTCGGAGGCCTCGGCGCCCAGCATGCGCACCAGCTCCTCGACCACCCCGTCGCCCGCGAGCTCT
>JAXDII010000100.1:0-103373 GCA_034664085.1 Thermoleophilaceae bacterium | reverse complement strand
CCCCCCCCCCCCCCCCCCCCCCCCCCCCCGCCCACGTCAGGCGCCCGCTCCCGGCGTCTGGTCGTACAACTCCCGCACCGCGCAGGCCACGGTCGCGAAGGGCGGGACCAGCATCCGCGCGGACATGCTCGCCGACATGCCGATCTGCTGGGCCTGCTCGACGAACATCGCGATGTGGGCCTCGATCCGCTCCTGCTGCTCCGGAGTCGGGTCGCTGAGGTTGGCGCGGCTCTTCGAGCCCGGAGGCGTGCTCAGAGAGAGCGTCAGCTCGCGCCCGTCGGCCGATGCGTGCGGGCCCCAGCCGCGCGTGATGTCCGGCTGCATCCGCTCGTCGCCCGTCGCAGCGATCACAGCCACACCCTGCTCGAGGAAGGCGGCCAGATCGGGGCCGATCAAGGCCTGTGTGCCGTGCCGAGCCACGGCGCCCAAACTACAGGCCGCCGGTCCTAGCGGGCGGGGTCTCGCGGTCTGAGCCGGCGCACCGTGTCCACGACCTCGTCGAGGTGGACCAGCTTGTCGAGCGCCGCGGCGGCTCCGTCTGCGCACGCCCGCCGCGCTTCCTCGGGATCGAGGCAGGCACTCAGGATCACGGCCTGAGCGTGGGGGCTCGCTTCGTGCAGCTCCTTGATCAGGTCGCCGCCGTAGCCGTCCGGCAGCCCGAGGTCCATGATCGCGACGTCGATGCCGTGCAGCCTCGCGCGCGCTTCCGCCAGCGAGCCCGCCTGCGCGACGACCTCGAAGCCGGCCTCGCGCGCGAACCGCTCGGCGAGCGCCTCGCGGACGGCTGCGTGATCCTCCACCAGCAGCACGCTCACCGCCCGCCCGTCCGCGGCGTCGCCGCCGAGGAGCGTGGCCTGCTCACGCATCCCTTGGGGGTTAGGACCTCCCTCGCGGGTTTCAAGCCGACGTTGCCGCCGGCCCCGGTGGCGCTATGCCTTCTCCTGCTCGGGGAAGTCCGACTCCCCGCCCTCCGAGATCTCCTTGCGCTGCGATTCGTCGGGGTCGCCCGACTTCAGCTTCTCGACGTCGCCCTCGACGTCCTCTTCGCGGCCGTCGCCGTACGCGTGAAGAGGGGTGTCCGGCAACGTCTCCTCGTCAGCTCGCTTTTCCTCGTCCTCGGCAGGCATTCTGCGCCCTCCTGGGTAGTCGATCGGGCTGTACGACGCCCGTTTCCAGTTATGCCGGGCCGGAAACCCGCTCGATGCGCCGCAGCGTGCGCGTCTCGCGCGGGATCAGGCCGAGCGCCAGCACGGTCGCGGTCAGCACACCGCCCAGGACCATCACCGTGTCGGCGCTCGTCGCATCGGCGATAGGGCCCGCGAGCAGGAAGCCGACCGGCAGCAGGGCGAGCGTGCCCATCCAGTCATACGAGCTGACCCGGGAGAGCGCGTTGGGCGGGATGCGCTCGGCCATCGCGGTGTTCCACCACACGTCGAAGAGCGCGAAGCCGGTGCCGGCGGCGAACGCGAGGACCAGCACGACCGCCACCGGCGCCGTGACGCCGAACACGACGAGCAGCGCCGGCCAGCCCGCGATCACCAGGAACGCCGCCCGCATCGGCCGCCGCGGTCGCCAGCGCAGGCCGGCCAGTCCGCCCGCCAGCGCGCCGGCGCCGAAGAGCGTGGTCACGATGCCGAACACCGCTGCGGACCCGTAGCTGTCCGTCGCGACGCTCGGGCCGAGCACGAGCAGGGGGGCGTAGCCGAGCGGGACGGCGAGCGAGAAGACCGCGACCGTCACCCAGATCCACGGGCGCGACCGCACGTGGCCGAAGCCCTCGGCGAGATCCGCCAGCAGGGTGCGCCGGTCGCCCGGCGCCGGGCGCGCGTCAGGCGTCCTTACGCGCGTGAGCAGCAGTGCGCTGACCGCGAACGTGGCGGCGTCGAGCAGGAAGGCCCATCCGGCGCCGACCCCGAGCACCAGGGCCGCCGCGAGCGCCGGGCCGGTGAGCTCCGCGAGGTTGGTCGTCATGTTCGAGAGCGCCTGGGCCTCCTGGATCTCGGCCTCGGGCACCGTGCGCGGGAGCAGGCCGGTGTAGGCCGGGCGGAAGAACGCCTCCGCGGTGCCGAACAGCGCCTCGATCAGCACCAGGTGCCAGATCTCGACGACGTCGGTGAAGATCAGCGCTGCCAGCAGCGCGTGGAGCAGCGCCCGCACGACGTCGGTCGCGATCATCAGCTTGGCGCGCGGCAGGCGGTCGGCCCACACGCCTCCGATCAGCAGGAACGTGACCAGCGGGAGTGTCTGCGCTCCGAGCACGAGGCCGACGTCGGTGGCGCTGCCCGTCAGATCGGTGACGAACAGCGCGAGGGCGACGATGACGAGCCGGTCGCCGACGACGCTCGTCGCCTGCGCCAGCCACAGGTTGCGGAAGTCGGGCCGGCGGAGAACCCGAAGGTGGGAGCTCACGCGTCCGGGGCGATCTCCTCTGCCACGCGGCGGCCCGAGGAGATCGCGCCGTCCATGAAGCCGACCCACTCCCCGGCGGTGTCCGAGCCCGCCCAGTGGACGCGGCCGATCGGGGCGCGCAGCGCCGGCCCGGTGGAGGTCCAAGCGCCCGGCGTGGCGTAGGACGAGTAGCACCCGCGCGACCAGGGCTCCTCGGTCCAGCGCCAGTCCACGTAGTCGAGCGGCCGGGCTGCCCGGTCACCCAGGGTGCGCGCGATGCCGCTGACGATCGCCTCCCGCCGCTCCGCCTCCGGCCGCCCAGCGAGCTCGACCGCGGCACGCCCGGTCACGAAGCCCACCAGCATCGCCGCGGACGCGTCCGGCCAGCAGTTGTCGTAGAGCCAGCTGACCGGCCCGGCGGCGCTGATGACGAGCCCGTTGAGGCCCTCGTCGCGCCAGAACGGCTCGTCGTAGAACGCGACGGCCTTCAGGGCTGCGCCCATCGGCATGCGCTGGCAGAGGTGGTCACGCCGCCCGGGCAGCGCGGGGTCGTAGGTCAGGCGGGTGGCCAGCGGCGGAGGGAGGGCCACCACGGCGCGGTCGGCGCTGACCGTGCTGGCGTCTGCGAGCTCGATCTCCACCGAGTCGCCGCGGTCGCGGATCGCCCGCACCGCGGACTCCAGCCGGACGCGGTCGCCGAGCTGCGCCGCCGCGGCCTTCGCGAGCGCCTGGGTGCCGCCCACGATGCGCAGCTCCTGCGCATGCCAGATGGCGGCTTCGAAGCTGCCGCCGAGGCTGTGGAACATGAAGAGCATGTGCAGCAGCGAGGCCTCGTGCCAGTCGGCGGCCAGGGTGATCTCCATCGAGAGGCGCAGGAACTCGCGGGCCGCCGCGTCAGACACCGCGCCGTGCACCCAGTCCCTCGCCGTGAGGCGGTCCCAGTCGAGCGCCGACGGTGCGTTCCATGGCGCGTCCACCGGGACGGTCGCGGCCATCTCGTCCAGCACGCCGACCGCGGACTGCAGCTCCGCGAGCGCGGCGCCGTCCAGCGCCGGCCACAGGCCCTGCTGGCGAATGACGCTCCCGTCGAGCTCCAGCAGCCAGTCGCCCTCGGCGTAGGCGGGGCACACCTCCAGCCCGTAGCGCTGCGCCCAGGCGAGCGTGTTGGCCTGGCCCGGGCCGACGTACTGCCCGCCTCCGTCGACGAGCACGCCGGCGTGCAGCTCCGTCACGGTACGGCCGCCGACCCGGTCGCGCGCCTCGAGCACGGTCACCTCACAGCCGCGGTCGACGAGCTCCACGGCAGCCGACAGACCCGCCAGGCCGCCGCCGACCACCGCGACGTGCATCAGCTGGGGCGCTCGGTCAGCTCGATGCGGTAGCCGTCGGGGTCGCGGATGAACGCGATCAGCGCCGCCCCCTCGCGCACCCGGAACGGCGGCTTCTCGGGCGTGATGCCGAACGTCCGCAGGCGCTCCAGCTCCGCCTCGATGTCGGGCACGTGGATCGCGATGTGGGCGTAGGCCGTGCCGTGGTCGTACGAGTCGACCCCGAAGTTCTGCGTCAGCTCGAGCTGGTCGTCCTGTCCCGGAAGGCCCATGAAGATGTTGACGGCCTCGTCGCGGACCGGGAAGCGTCCGCGGTCCTCGAAGCCGAGGGCTTCGTAGAAGGCCACCGAGCGATCGGCGTTGCCGATCCGGTAGCAGGTGTGAAGCACGCGCTTGCCCTTGTCTGTCACAGAGATCCCAATCCGTCGGAAGTTGCACTATTCGAGGCGTCCGCGGGTCCGGCGACCGCCTCCAGGTAGAGGCGCTGGAACTGCCGCAACAGGCGCTCCTCCTGCGGCAGCAGGTTGCCGAACGGCAGCGCGCCGGACCGCACGCCGACCTGGACGCGCTCGAACACCCCCCAGTCCTCCGCCATCAGCGAGCGGAGGTCCTCGATGTGGACCTCCAGCTCCGTCTCGGAGACCTCCGGCGGGTAGAAGTACTCCGTCATCTGCACGGTCCGCTCCGGCCCGGCCGGCGTGTACACGTAGGTGTAGTAGTGGTCGTTGCCGCGCGCCGACAGCATGAAGTTGGGCCAGATGTAGTAGAGGTGGAAGTCGGCCCAGGTGTCGTGTTCCCCGCGCGGCGGCGAGAAGTGGCTGAAGGACTTCTCGAAGGGCTGGACCGCGTAGTTGTCGCGATCCACGTGGTAGTCCGAGCGGAAGCCCGGGTGGATCGTGGCGCAGTGGTAGCACTCGGTGTTGTTGTCCATCGCCAGCTTCCAGTTGCACGCGATCTCGAACTCGCGCTGCGCCCGGAAGGGCAAGCCGTCGAACGAAAAGCCGCGCTCGCGCGCGAGGTCGGGCACGCCGCCGAGCGTCTCGGCGAAGGGCGCGGCGTCGAGGTCGGCGTTGACGAAGATCAGCGGCCCCCAGGTGTCCACCTGCACCGGACGCAGGCAGATGCCTTCGGGGCGGAAGTTCGGCTCCCGGTCCGACCGCGGCGCCCCGCGCAGGGCGCCGTCGAGGCCGAAGGTCCAGCCGTGGTACAGGCACTGGATCGTCGGCCGCCGGCCGGCGCCCAGGGCTACCGGGTGCCCGCGGTGGGGGCACACGTTCACGTACGCGCGCAGGTCGCCCTCCGCGTCGCGCGTGACCATGACGGGGATGCGGCCGACCGTGCAGGTGATGAAGTCGCCGGTCTCCGCCAGCCGCGAGGCGTGGCCGGCGTACTGCCACGTCTTGGCGAAGATCGAGTTCATCTCGACTTCGAACAGGCCCGGGTCGGCGTACCAGCCGTAGGGAATCGTCTTCCCGCGCCGCAGCAGCTCGGTCGCGTCGTTCGCATCCGGCGCGGACCACCAGGCCGGTGTCGTCGTCTCCGTCAAGTCACCTGCCCTCCAGGCCGGTAATCGTTCCAAGAACGCCAGTTAGGGCACCGTATCGGCCATCCAGGGGCGGTGTCAATGAGCAAATCGTCGGATTTTCGCTCTAGACGGTAGTGTTCGGTTGACACCAGATTGGTGACGAAGTACGGTCTGAACGCCCTCGCCATGCGACGAATACTGCCCAATAGGAGAGTTAGATGAGCGTTGTCGCGCCCGCCCGCACGCTGGAGGCTTCGCTCCCTGACCCTGAGCTCGTTGCAGAGAAGCGGGCCGAGCTCGAGAGCGCCGGCGTCGAGTACGTCCTCTCGTGCTGGATCGACCTCCAGGGCGTGCCCAAGACCAAGCCCGTCCCGCTGCGCGCATGGGAGGACCTGTGCGCCGGCCGCGGCCCGCAGTTCGCGGTGCACTCGGTGTCCATGGTCCCCGAGCGCGGCCCGGCGGACGCCGACCAGGTGCCGGTGCCCGACCTCGACAGCCTGCTGATCTGCCCCTGGGACCGCCGCTACGCCTGGGTCTTCGCCGACCTCTTCTGGGAGGGCGAGTCCTACGACGTGTGCCCGCGCTCGGCCCTCAAACGGCAGATCGACCGGGCCGCTCGCGCGGGCTACGAGTTCCTCGCCGGCATCGAGCCCGAGTTCATCGTCATGCGCTACCACGAGGGTCACCCGGTGAAGGGGTTCGACGACGACCCGCTCGTGCCCGGCGGCCTGCGGCCGCGCCGGCAGGGGTTCGGCTACGACGCCGAGTTCTCGCTGGACTCGATGCCCTTCCTGGGCGAGCTGGGCGACCTTGTCGGACAGCTCGGCTGGAACCTCAGCAACGTCGTGGCGGAGGGCGCGTACTCGCAGTTCGAGCTGGACTTCGGACACGCGGACCTGCTCACGACGGCCGACCGCTTCACGTTCCTGCGCGTCCTCCTGAAGGAGGTCGCGAAGCGGCACGGCTACTTCGTCACCTACATGGCCAAGCCGACCCAGGGCGACTGGCGCAGCGGGGCCCACATCAACCACAGCGTGCAGCCGGTCCCCAACGGCGGGGGCAACCTGTTCAAGGGCGAGGACGGCGCCTGGGGCCGGCCCGCCTACCAGTCGCTCGGCGGGCTGATCCGCCACGCGCACGCCATCTCCGCCGTGACCTGCCCGACGGTCAACTCCTACAAGGGCCTGATCGCGCGCGCCTCGGGCTTCGAGGGCGGGACCGTCACCTGGGCGCCCACGCACGTGAGCTACGGCCCGAACAACCGGTCGACGATGTTCCGCCTTCCCCAGGCCCGCTGGGCGATCGAGAATCGTGCCGCGGACATGTGCATGAACGCCTACCTCGGCCTGGCGCTCACGGCGGCCGCATCGCTCGATGGAATCGAGAACGACATGGAGCCCGGGGCGCCGATCGGCACGGACCTCTACGAGATGACGCCGGCGCAGCTGGCCGACGCGGGCATCGAGGCGCTTCCCTCGACGCTCCTTCACGCCGTGGAGGCCTTCGACCGCAACGAGCTGGCGCGCGACGTGCTCGGCGAGACCATGCACGACTCCTACAGCCGTCTCAAGCACGACGAGTGGCGCCGCTTCCACGAGCACGTCTCGGAATGGGAGCTGGCCGAGTACCTGCGCTTCTTCTGATGCAGCCGCGCGTCGCAGTCTTCGAGGCCGACGCGCCCCTGCAGTGCGGGGTCACGCTGCCGGACGCGCGGCTGGTGTACGCGACGTACGGCACCCTCAACGAGGCGCGGGACAACGCCGTGGTGTTCCCGACGCGCTACGGGGGCTCGCACGAGGACAACCCGCCGCTGATCGGGGAGGGACTGGCGCTCGACCCGAGCCGCTACTTCGTGGTCGTGCCGAACATGCTCGGCAACGGCGTCTCGTCGTCCCCGAGCAACACCGAGCCGCCGCACGACCGCGGCCGCTTCCCGCAGACCACCATCCACGACAACGTGATGCTCCAGCACCGCCTGCTGACCGAGGAGCTGGGCGTGCGCCGGCTCGCCCTGGCGGTCGGCTGGTCGATGGGCGGCCAGCAGGCCTACCACTGGGCCGCCCATTTCCCGGAGCTGGTGCCGCGCCTCGCCGTGCTCTGCGGCGCGGCGCGGACCGCGCCGCACACCCACGTCTTCCTCGAGGGCATGGCCGCGGCGCTGACCGCCGACGGCGACTTCGCGGACGGCGACTACACGGCGCCCCCGGAACGCGGCCTGCGCGCGATCGCCCGCGCCTGGGCCGGGTGGGGCTACTCGCAGCAGTGGTGGCGCGAGCACCGCTATCGCGAGCTCGGCTTCGAGTCGGTGGAGGACTACCTGAGCCGCAGCTGGGAGGCGATGATGCTGGGCCGCGACGCGAACGACCTGGTCTCGATGATCCGCACCTGGCAGGCGGCGGACGTAGGCGCCAACGAGCGCTTCGGCGGCGACTACGAGTCAGCCATGCGGGCGATCACCGCCGCCGCCGTGATCATGCCCGGGCAGACCGACCTCTACTTCCCGCCCGAGGACAGCGCGGCCGAGGTGGCGCTGCTGCGCAACGGCCGCCAGGTGACGATCCCGTCGATCTGGGGCCACTACGCCGGCGGCGCCCGCACCGACGCGGATCTGCGCCTGATCGATCAGACCCTGAAGGACCTGCTGGCCGTCACAGCACCTTGGACAGGAAGGCCTGTGTGCGCTCGTGGCGGGGGTTGAGCAGCACCTCCCGCGGCACCCCGGTTTCCACGACGGCCCCGTCGTCCATGAAGACGAGAGTGTCACCGACTTCTCGGGCGAATCCGATCTCGTGCGTGACCGCGATCATCGTCATGCCGTCCGCAGCGAGGCCGCGCATCACGTCGAGGACGTCGCCGACCAACTCCGGATCGAGCGCCGACGTCGGCTCGTCGAACAGCATCAGCTTGGGCTTCATCGCCAGCGCACGGGCGATCGCGACGCGCTGTTGCTGACCGCCTGACAGCTGTGACGGGTAGGCGCTCGAACGGTCCGCCAGTCCGACCCGTTCCAGCAACTCGAGCGCGTACTCACGCACTTCGGGCTTAGGCAGGCGCTTGACCAACAGCGGTGCCTCCATGACGTTCTGGAGCACCGTCATGTGGGCGAAGAGGTTGAAGCGCTGAAACACCATTCCGATCTCGGCGCGCTTGCGAGCCACCTCGTGATCGCGCAGCTCGTAGATCTTGTCGCCCTGCTGGCGGTAGCCGACGAGCTCGCCGTCGACCCAGAGTCGTCCGGAGTCGATCTTCTCGAGGTGGTTTATGCACCGTAAGAGGGTCGACTTGCCCGATCCCGACGGGCCGAGCAGGCACATGACCTCGCTGGTGTGCACCTCGAGCGTGATGCCCTTCAGTACCTCGACCAGTCCAAAGCGCTTGCGCACGCTCTCGGCGCAGACCATGACGTCGCTCATGGCCGTATCCGCAGTTGGCTGCGCAGCCGCTGTAGGGGCGTAGGCGGCAGCTCACGCGATGAGCCACGCCCGAAATGCCGCTCGATGTAGTACTGACCGATCGAGAGGACGGTCGTGGCGATCAGGTACCAGATGCTCACCGTGATCAGCAGCGGGATCTGCTTGTAGTTCTGGGCATAGATCAGCTGCGCGGAGTACAGGAGCTCGCTGATCGCGATCACGCTGACCAACGACGTGGTCTTGAGCATGGAGATGGTCTCGTTGCCGGTGGGGGGCACGATCACGCGCATGGCTTGCGGCAGCACGATGCGGCGCATCGTTTGCAGACGGCGCATCCCGAGCGCGGAGGCCGCGTCGGTCTGCCCTTCGTCGACGGAGAGGATCCCCGCCCGGACGATCTCCGCCATGTACGCGCCCTCGTTGAGTCCGAGACCGAGCACCGCGGCGACGAACGGAGTGATGATCACGTTCGCACTGCCGTCGAGGAAGTCCGGCCCGCCAAACGGGATGCCCAAGGAGATAGTCGGGTAGATCGCCGCGATGAAGCTCCAGAACAGGATCTGAACCAGGACCGGCGTCCCGCGAAACAGCCAGATGTAGGCCGAGCTGCACCACGAGACGAGCGGGTTCGGCGACAGGCGCATCACAGCAAGCACGATCCCCAGGACGATGCCGAGGCCCATGGCGATGGCGGTCAGCTCGAGCGTCAGGACGAGGCCCTCGAGGATCGCGCTCGAGAAGAGATAGTCGCCGACTACGCTCCATTCGAAGCGAGCGTTCGTGGAGACCGAATAGAGGATGTTGGCGAGCAGAACCAACACCGCTGCGCCTGCCAGCCAGCGCAGCGGCCGGCGCACCGGCACCGCGCGGATGAGCTCGTGCTCGTCGCGCGCGACCGGGGCGCCGGCCGCTGCCGGCTCTGGCTTCGCCGGAGGACCCATCGGGCGTCCGTGCCCGCCCTGTTACTCCGCCGCGGCGTTGATTTGCGGACCAGTGAACGGAGGAGCCGACGTCACGCCCCACTTCTCGAGGATGGCGTCGTGCTCGCCGTTGGCCACCAAGACCTCGACCGCGGCTTGCACCGCTGGAGCAAGTCCGCTGCCCTTTGGTATGGCGACTCCAAACGGGATGGTGTTGTAGGCCGCGCCAGTCGACTTGAGCTTGCCGTTCGACTGCTTCGCCTGATAGTCGACGACGGGCGTATCGGCCATCGAGACGTCGGCACGGCCGCTGGAGAGCGCCAGGAAGGCGGCATTCGTGTCGGGGAAGAGCCGGACCTCGACGTCGCACTTCTTCGCCTGGCCCTCGACGTCCGCCGAGGTGGTCGTGCCCTTCTGCACCGCAACCGTGTGGCCGCAGAGGTCCTCGAGGCCCTGGACGTCCGGACCGTCGGAAGCGCTGACGATGAAGGACGTACCGGCCGAGAGATACGTCACGAAGTCCACGACTTCCTCGCGCTCCTTCGTGTCGCTGAACCCTGACATGGCCATGTCGAACTTCCCTGCCTGCAGGCCCGGCAGGATGCCGTCGAACGTCGCCTTCTCCAGGCTCAGCTCCAGGCCCATCGCGTCCGCGATCGCTCCTGCGAAGTCGATGTCCACGCCTTGGATGGTCCCGTCCTCGCCGACGAACTCCATCGGCGCATAGGTCGGGTCGGTGGCAACCCTCAACTTGCCACTATCGGCGATGGCCTGCGGGACCTTGGCCCTCACCTTGTCGTCCGCCGTCGCGCTCGTGGTGCCGCCCGACGCGGCTTCGTTCGAGCCCTGATCTTCGTCGCTCCCACACGCCACGAGGGCGGATATGGAGAGCGCCACAACGATCCCCGCGACATGCCGCGTGGCTCTCATGATTGCCTCCTTCTGCCGGCGGTCCCGGCGGTCCCGGAGGTCCGTTTATTGGCCTGAACCCCCCGAAACCGACTCTATGCCAGCCATCTAGGCGGAGTCAAGGGTCTATTGTGAGTCTTCAGGGCTGGGGGGAGTCTCGATTTCGTGAAGCGAGCACCCCATCCCATCAGCCGAGCGGCGGCGTCGCGGCATAGATCAGGAACGCCTGCTCGTCGCCCACGTTCTCGATCTGGTAGCGCCACCCGGGCGCCAGGAAGAGCGTGTCGTCGGGGCGGAAGTCCAGCTCTCCCTCGTTCCACTCGATCCGGCAGTGCCCGCGGACGAGATAGAAGAACTCGTGGATCGGCCCGACGTGGTGGGCGTCGCCGGGCGCATCCGGCTCGGTCGACCACACGGTGCTCTGCTCGCCCGGCTCCATCCAGCTGACGCCGACCATGATGTTCGAGCCGTGCTCGGCGTGGGTGAGCGTGCGGGCGAGCGTCATCGCGATCGGGCTGTCCTCGCGTGCGGTCACCGGCACGGAATCGAGGGGTACGACTACCGGGGCGAGCTTGGGCTCCATGGTCACGCTCCAAATCGGGTTGGACTGAGTTCTTCGACGGGAAGGTCGGAGGCGCCGCCGGCCAGCAGATCGCGCACGATCAGCCCGGTGACGGGCGCGAGCGTAAGGCCGCGCATGGCGTGGCCGGTGGCGTAGATCACGTTGCTGCGGTGGCTGCTGCGCCCGACGATCGGTATGTCGTCGGGGGAGAAGGGTCGAGCGCCGGCCCAGCGGCGAGCGACCTCCGCGGTGTCGACTCCGCTGAGGTAGCCGGCGGCCTTGCCGACGATGTTCGCGGCCTGGTAGTCGTCGGGCGGTCGCAGCGGCCCCCCGAAGTCCACGCCGCCGGCCAGGCGCAGCCTGCCGCTCAGCGGCGTGACCGCGAGGTTGGCCTCTTCGAGGATCAGCGGGATCTCGAGCTGCGGGCACGCGCCGGGGAGCTCCACGTGGTGGCCGACGGCGGCCTCCACCGGCAGTGACGCCCCGATCATGCGCGCCAGCTTCGGCGTGTCGGCGCCGCCCGCGAGCACCACCGACTCGGCCGCCACGCGGCCCGAGTCGGTCTCGACGGCACGGACGGTGTCGCCAGGGCCCGACGGCAGACCGGTCACGCGCGTGGCCATCCGGAAGGTCGCCCCGAGGTCGGACGCCGCGGCGGCCAGCGCCGCCACGAAGCGGTCCGGCTCGCAGTGAGCGTCGTCGGGGAACAGCGCCCCGCCCGCCAGCTCGCGGCCGGGCAGGACCTCCGCGACCCGCTCGGCCGTGAGGATCTCCATGCGCACGCCCGCGCTCTGGAACAGCGGGACGTCGGCGCGCACGTGCTCGAAGCGCTCGGCGGTGCGGCACACCGTGATCGCGCCGGCGGCCTCGTAGCCGAACTCGAGCCCCGCGCCGGCGAGCTCCCCGAACATCGCCGCGCTGCGCATGTTGAGTGCGCCGAGCGTGCGGATGCCGGCCTCGCGGCGTTCGGCCGTGGAGGCGCGCAGGAAGCGCCAGCCGAAGCGTGCCAGCGCCGGCGACAGGCGCGGGCGCACTCGCAGTGCATCCTCGCGGCTGACGATCGAGCGCAGCAGCTGCCGGGGCACACCGGGCCCGGCCAGGGGCACTGAGTGACTCGGGGCGATCAGGCCGGCGTTGCCGTGCGAGCACTCGCTCGCCACTCGAGCGCCCCGGTCGATCACCAGCACCGACGCGCCGGCCTCGGCCAATGAGTGAGCCGTGGCCACGCCTACCGCGCCGGCGCCCACGACGACCACGTCGTAGCTCTCGGCAGCGGAGCTCACGGGCGGTCGCGCACGATCAGCACGCTCGGCTCGCCGAGGCTCGCGAGCCGCCCGAGCAGGGGGCGCAGCACGTCCGTCCTGGCATCGTCGCTGTCCACCGTCTCGACCACGCGGATGCCGGCGCCGCGCACGAGCTCCTCGAGCTCCACGACGCTCTGGCGGTCGTGCTCGGGCGGCGCCCCCGGATGCGGCTGTCCGCCGGTGTAGTCGGCGCGGCCGTTGTCCAGGATCACCGTGATCACCGGGATCTGCTCGCGCGCCACCTGGAGCAGCCCCAGGATGCAGGCGTGGTACATGCTGAAGTCGCCGGTCGCCGCGAGCGCCGGGCGGTTGGTGGCAAGCGCGACGCCCGCGGCCACCCCGATCGCGCTGCCCAGCCCGTAGCCGAGCGGGGCTGGGAAGCCATCGAGGAAGCCGGCGCCCCAGACGTGGCCGGCGTCGATCGCGATCGGCGGGATCCCCAGCGCGACAGCGTCTTCGAAGAGCGACCCGAAGGGCTTGATGTCCGCGATGTGGTCGTGATCGGCGAACGCCACCTCCGGCTCCGCAAGCGGCTCGCCGGCGGCCGCCGCCGCGAGGATCGCGGGGACGTCGAGCGGGCCCGCGGTGTTCACGTGGCCGGTGCGGCGGCCCCACACCTGGCCGCGGAAGACCTGGCGTACGAGGCCCTCGGCCAGCTCGGTGCCGTCCTCCAGCACCAGGACGGGCCGGTCGTCGCGCTCGACGAAGGCTGCGATCTCCGCGAGCGGCGCCGGGAGCATGCGCCGGACCAGCAGCAGCGGCGCATCCGAGGCCTCCAGCGCGATACGGCCGGGCTCGCCGGTCGCCACCAGCCTGAACCGGGCGTCCTCGGCGCCGGGGCGCTCGACCGTGGCCGCGTCGGCCAGGTTCGCCACGTCGCGGTGCAGGTTGATGCGGGTGCCGAGAGCGTCCGTGCGCCAGGTCGGCTGCGGGTCGAACGCGGGCGCGGCGGGCGGACCGGCCTCGGCCGCGGGTGCGGGCTCGGCACGGCGCTCCATCATCATCTGGGTTGTCACGCGCATGATCGCCGGGACCCGCAGCGCGGCCGAGAGCGCCTGGGCATCGGCGAAGCACGCGGGCAGGTCCTCGCCGCCGGCGGCGTCCTGGCACGGCAGCTCGCACGAGAGCGCGTGCAGCCGCGAGTCGCCCTCGGTCTGCGAGTACACGCCGCCGGGATCGTCCCCGGAGATCACGACCACGGAGCCGCCGCTGCGGTGGAGCGCCGCGCACGCCAGCACGTCGACGGCGGCGTTCAGCCCCACCTGCTTCATCAGCACGGCGGTGCGGCGTCCGAGGGCGGCCGCGCCCAGCGCCATCTGCACCGCCACCGCCTCGTGGTTGGCCCACACGGCGTCACCGGACTCGACGAGCAGCTCCATGGTCGTCGTGCAGGGGCGGCCAGCGACTCCGACGACCAGGTCGAGCTCCTGGTCCCGAAGGACGTCCGCCAGGATCTCCTGGCCCAGCTTCGGCATGCGGATGCCGGACTCTAGACCAACTTCGTTCTGTGTCGCAACCAGCCGGCTCGGTTTCGCATCATCGCCGCGCGTACGCGGACCATCACGCAATCAGAGCGTCGCCGGGAACTCCGTCCCGACGTTGTTCTCCGACTCCGGCTCGATCGGGCGGACGTTGCGGTAGAAGAGCCGCAGGTACGTCCAGGCCTCGAGGTCGGCGATGCCGTCCACCTCGCGCAGCTGGCTGTCGATGAAGTGGAACAGCTCCTCGCGCTCCGCGCAGATGACCTCGGTGAAGATCTGATAGCGCCCGGTGCAGATCGCGACGTAGATCACGGCCGGCAGCTTCGCGAGCTCCGTCGCGACGCCCTCGATCGAGCTTCCGGGGGCGACCTTCACCCCGATCAGGGCGGGGCTGTTGAAGCCGACGCCGCGCGGGCTGGTCAGCGCCATGATGTGAAGCGCGCCGGAGGACACCATGCGCCGCACCCGCAGCCGCACCTGCGACTCGGACACGTCGAGCTCCCGAGCGATGCCCTGGAGCGGCGTGCGGCCGTCCTTGCTCAGGTGGGAGATGATCTCGCGGTCGATCCGGTCGAACGAGATCGGCTCGCTGCGGATGTCGCCCGCCGCGGTGGCCTTCTCGCGCCGCGACTCGAATGTCGGGTTTTGGTAGTGCAGGCGGATGTAGGGATGGATCTCGTACGACGAGACTCCCTCGACGCCGGCGATGTCGCGCTCGACCGTCTCGAGCAGGTCGTCGTCGTCCTTGCAGGAGACCTCGACCAGCACGTTGTAGCGGCCCGTGACCACGATGACGTAGAAGGCGCGCCGCCCGGTTGCGAGCTGGGCGGCGACGGCGCTGACCTCGCGGCTGGAGTCGACGGTGACCCCGACCAGAGCGGTCACCCCGTAGCCCATCAGGTAGGGGTCGCCGACCGTCGTGATGCGGATGATCCCCTCCTCGCGCAGCTCGTGGACGCGCCGCCGCACCGTCTTCTGCGCGACGCCGAGATCCTGCGACATCCGCGCGAAGGAGCGACGGCCGTCGGCCTGGAGCAGGCGGATCAGCGCGCGGTCGAGGTCGGATAGCCGGGGCGCGAACTCGAGCCAGTCCGCGGCGTCCCGGCCTCGATCGATCATCTGCTGGAAGGCTCGGCCCGCAAGCGAGTTCCGGGCGCGCTCACCTCTCGACCCATTCTGGTCGCGATCGTAACTCATGCCAGGGTGTCGAGCACGATCTTGATGTCGGCGCTGGTGGTGCGTGGATTCACGATCGCGAGACGAGTGCAGGGCTGCCCGCGGTGGGTCGTGGGGGTGACGAAGGCGTCGCCGCGGCGGGCCAGCTCGCCGCTCCACTCCACGTAGTCCGCCGCGGTCCAGCCGACGCGCTCGAAGATCACCACCGACAGGTCCGGCTCCAGCAGCAGATTCAGGTCGGGCCGCCCCCGGATCTGCTCGGCGGCGGAGCGGGCGATGGTCAGCGTCGTCTCGACTGCGGCCGTGTACGCGGCCGTGCCGTGCGCGACCAGCGAGAACCAGAACGGCAGGCCGCGCGCGCGGCGAGACAGGTGGATGCCGTAGTCGGACGGGTTCCACTCGCCCCTGGAGGTCACGGCATCGAGGTAGTCGGCGTGCTGGGTGTGGGCACGCCGGGCCCCCTCCGGGTCCCGGTAGACGAGCGCGCAGCAGTCATACGGAGCGAAGAGCCACTTGTGCGGGTCGACGATGAAGCTGTCCGCCTGCTCGATGCCCGCGAACAGGTCCCGCGCCGAGGGCGCCGCTAGGGCGGCGGCGCCATACGCGCCGTCCACGTGCATCCAGATCCCGCGGCTCGCGCAGAGCCGGGCGATTCCGGCGAGGTCGTCCACGGTGCCGAGGTTGGTGGTGCCCGCTGTCGCGACCACCGCAATAAGCGTGGTCTCGTCGGCGTCCTGGAGCGCCTCGGCGAGCGCCTCCCCGGTCAGGCGGCCGCGGTCGTCGACCGGCACGCGGATCGTGTCGACGTCCATCACGCGCTCGAGCGCGTACGCGACCGACGAGTGCGTCTCGGCGCTGATGACCGCCTGCCAGCGCCGCGGCGCCACGCCGCCCCGGCGCGCCAGCGCCGCGTGGCGGGCCGCGACGAGCGCTGACAGGTTCCCCGTCGTGCCGCCCGGGACGAAGCAGCCGCCGGCTTCGGCCGGGAAGCCGGCGAGCTCGGCGAGCCACGCCAGCGCCTCGTTCTCGGCGTGGGTCGCGCCGGCCGCTTCCAGCCAGCTCCCGCCGTAGATCGACTCGGCGCTCACCAGCATGTCGAACAGGACCGCCTCGGGCGTCGGCGCGCCGGGGATGAACGCCAGGTAGCGCGGGTGGTCCACCGCCACGTTCGCGGGGGCCAGATCGTCCGTCCAGATCCGCAGCGCCGCCTCGGCCCCGACGCCGGCGGCGCTGATGCTGGGGCCGACGCGAGCGTCGAGCTCCTGGGGGGTGGGGGCGGACCCGAGGGCAGGTTCGCCGCGCAGCCGGTCGAGCGTGGCTCGCACGATGCGATGCGCGAGACGTTCGACTGGGGGCGAGTGTCCGTGCATTCGCGCGGCCAGTCTACGGCACGTATCTATCGCCGCTTCGAAATCGAGACTTGGAAGGCCCGATCAACCCGCAATAGGTCAGCTTGACTCCGCCTGACGGCCAGGATAGGGTCCGATTTAGGGGTTCAAACTCACGAATGGACCCCGAGATTCGCGTCTAAGCGGTAGGGAGGGAACACCTTTGAGGCCACACCGCCCCATGATCCTGGCACTCGCCGTGGCGGCGCTCCTCGGTGCCGGCTGCGCGTCCAGCAGCTCTACGCCGACGGCTGACAAGTCGTTCACCTATTCGGCCATCTCCCAGATCATGATCGGGTGGGATCCCTCGACCTCGTACTCGAACGAAGTTCTCGCGATGCAGAACATGTACGAGACGCTGACCCGCTACAACGCGCAGACGGCCAAGGCCGAGCCGCTGCTGGCGACGAAGTGGACCTCGTCGGAGGACGCCAAGACGTGGACGTTCGACCTGCGCAAGGACGTCACCTTCCACACCGGGCGCCCCGTGACGGCTGCCGCGGTGAAGGCCTCGATCGACCGGACGATCAAGCTCAACGAGGGCGCCGCCGGTATCTGGTCCGCCGTCGACTCGATCAGCACCGAGGGTCAGAACCGCGTGATCTTCAAGCTGAAGTTCCCCGCCTCGCTCGACCTGGTCGCGTCCGCGTCCTACGCCGCGTACATCTACGACACGAAGGTCGCGCCGGCCAAGGACCTCAAGAAGTGGTTCGCCGACGGCAACGAGGCCGGCACCGGCCCGTACCGGCTGGCGAGTTGGAAGAAGGGCCAGGACGTGGAAGTGCGCCTGAAGTCCTACGCGAAGTACTGGGGCGGCTGGGACGGCGAGCACTACGACCGGCTCGTCTTCCGAGTCGTGCCCGCCGCCACGACCGCCGCCCAGCTGCTGCGGTCCGGAGAGGTGGACTTCGTGCAGCGGCTCGGGCCGCAGCTCGCGGGCTCGTTCAAGGACGACGACAACGTCGTCGTGACCGCCCAGCCCTCGTGGCAGAACCTGATCGCGATGTACAACACGACGCGGGCGCCGCTGAACGACAAGCGGGTGCGCCAGGCGATCTCGTACGCGATCCCCTACGACGGCATCATCGACAGCCTCAAGGGCGGCGTGGCCCCCTCCAGCGGGATCATCCCGGAAGGCCTCTGGGGCTACACGGAGGACCTGCCGAACTTCACCTACGACACCGCCAAGGCGAAGCAGCTGCTGGAGCAGGCCGGATACGGCCCGGGCGGCAAGCCGATCAAGCTCTCGCTGACCTACGTGCAGGGCGACACCGACGAGCAGCAGGTCGCGACGCTCATGAAGTCCGAGCTCGCCCAGCTGAACGTCGACGTCGACGTGCAGGCGCTGCAGTGGCAGACGCAGTGGTCCAAGGCGCAGTCCGAGAACGAGTCCGAGCGCCAGGACATGCTGCTCTGGTACTGGTGGCCGGACTACCCGAACCCGTACTCCTGGTTCAAGAGCCTGTTCCGCACCGAGAGTCCCCCGTACGCCAACCTCGCGTACTACTCGAACCCGAGCGTCGACAAGCAGATCGATGAGGTCGACCCGCTCGCGGCCACCGACCGGGACGCCGCCATCGCGGTCTACAAGGACATCCAGGAGCAGCTGCTCGAGGACGCTCCGGCGGTGTCGGTCTACACCCAGGTCTACCAGCGCGCGATGCTGGCGGGGATCGGCGGCTTCGAGGAGAACCCCGCCTACCCGAACGTGGTGTTCGGCTACGACCTGACGCCGCCCGAGTAGCCGGCGCCGCTGGTGGAGATGCGCGCTGAGACGGCGACGCTGCTCGCGCAGCTGATCCGGATCGACACCACCAATCCGCCCGGCAACGAGACCGCCGCGGCGGAGCACCTGGCCGCGTATCTCACCGAGGCCGGCGTGGAGTGCGAGCTGGCGGGCCGCACTCCCGAGCGCGCGAACCTGATCGCGCGCATCCCCGGGACGGGAGACGGACCGTCGCTGATGTTCCTCGGCCACACCGACGTGGTCGTCGCCGACCCCGACGAGTGGTCGGTGCCGCCGCTGGCCGGGGTCGATCGCGACGAGATGATCTGGGGCCGCGGCGCGATCGACATGAAGGGCCAGGTGGCCGCGGAGGCCGTGGCCATGGCTTCGCTGGCACGCGGGGGGTGGCGCGGCGCGGGGGACCTGGTGCTTTGCGCGGTCGCCGACGAGGAGGTGGGAGTGGGCTACGGGCTCTCCTGGCTCGTGAGCGAGCGCCCCGGACTGGTGCGGACCGACTTCGCCATCAACGAGGGCGGAGGCGAGCGCGTGGAGTTCGGCGGGCGCGTCACCTACACCGTGGGCACCGGCGAGAAGGCGATCGCGCCGTTCGCCATCACGACCACCGGGACGAGCGGGCACGCCTCGACCCCGGCGCTCGCGGACAACGCTTTGGTGAAGATGACCGCGGTCCTCGAGCGCATCAACGGCATGGACCTCCCGCAGCGGACCCTGCCCGAGCTGAACGTCTTCGCCGAGGCCGTCGGCGGACCCGGCACGGAGCCGACCGGGCTCCTCACGCGCGCGCGGGAAGAGGGCTCGGAGCTGGCGGCCATGGTGGAGCCCCTGCTCGGCACGACGGTGGCGCCGACGCGGATCGAGGCTTCCTCGAACATCGCGATCATCCCGAACCGCTGCCGGCTGGAGTGCGATTCGCGCGTGCTGCCGGGGACGACCGAGGCCGATTCGGAGGCCATGGTTCGCAAGGGGCTCGCCGGCCTCGAGTACGAGCTGGAGTTCCTCACCCGGCACGGGGGATCGATCTCCCCGGCGACGACCCCGCTCTACCAGGCCATCGAGAGCTTCGTGGGTGAGATCGAGGATGGCGCCCAGCTCGCGCCGCTGCTGTGCGCGGGCTACACGGACAGCCACATCCTGCGCGAGGCGTTCGGCACGGTGGCGTACGGATTCATGCCGCGCCGGATGGACCGCTCGGTGGTCTGGTCGCTGTTCCACGGCGCCGACGAGCGCGCGCTGAAGGACGACCTCGAGCTGGCCGCCCGCTGCTTCATCCACGTCGCGAAGGCCGTCTGTGAGTAAGGACCAGAGCAAGGGAGAGCGTGTGTCGGTCGGTGGAGTCGATGTCGGGGGCACCTTCACGGACCTGGTCGCGTACGACCCGCGCGCGGGCCTGACCGTCACCAAGGTCCGGTCGACCCATCCCAAGCCCGAGGTCGGCGTGATGAAGGCGGTGGGGGATGCCCTGGACGCGGCCGCCGCGAGCGAGCTGCAGTACTTCGTTCACGGCACGACGGTGGGCCTGAACGCGTTGCTCGAGGGCGAGGGCCCGCGCCTGGCGCTGCTGAGCACGCGCGGCTTCCGCGACGTGCTGGAGATCCGGCGCGGCGACCGCGACGAGCCCTACAACCTGTTCTGGCGGCCGCCACCCACGCTGATCCCGCGCCGCCTGCGCTTCTCGATCTCGGAGCGCATCTGGGGGGACGGGAGCGTGCTCACGCCGCTGGCCGAAGACGACGTGCGCGAGGCGCTCGAGGCCCTGCGCGCGCAGGAGGCGGACGCGATCGTCATCGCGTTCCTCAACGCCTACGCCAACCCGGAGCACGAGCTCGCCGCCGAGCAGATCCTGCGCGGGCTCGGCTACGACGGCGAGATCACGCTGTCGCACCGGGTGTCGCGCGAGTACCGCGAGTACGAGCGGACCGCCACGACGGTGGTGAACGGCTACATCCAGCCGGTTGTGTCCGAGTACCTGGGCCGGCTCGAGGACGCGCTCGCCGGCTATGGCTTTGGCGGGACCGCGCTGATCATGCGCTCGGGCGGCGGCGCCCTGACCTTCGGCGACGGCCGCCGGCGCCCCTTCGAGACGCTGCTGTCCGGCCCCGTCGCGGGCGTGGAGGGCGCGGCCGCCATCGCGAGGCAGATGGATTTCGACCGCGTCATCACCGCAGACGTCGGCGGCACCAGCTTCGACACGGCGCTCGTCGTCGACGGCCGCCCGCCGGTCAAGCACGAGGGCACGATCGTCGGCCTGCCGATCCAGACGACCTGGGTCGACGTCCGCTCGATCGGCGCCGGCGGCGGCTCGATCGCGCACGTCGACGCGGGCAAGCTGCTCCGGGTCGGGCCGCGCAGCGCGGGGGCGGACCCCGGCCCTGCGGCGTACGGCCTGGGCGGAACGGAACCGACCGTGACGGATGCGGCCGTGCGCCTCGGCATGCTGCCGGTGGACGACCTCGGCGAGGGCCTGACGCTCGACCGCGACCGGGCCGAGGCGGCGCTCGCGCCGCTCGCGGACCAGCTCGGCCTCTCGACGGTCGAGGTGGCGCGCGGGGTCGTGGCCATCGTGACCGCCAAGATGGCGGACGCCATCCGCGAGATCACCGTCGAGCGTGGCGAGGATCCGCGAAGGGCCGCACTGCTCGCCTTCGGCGGCGCGGGGCCGCTGTTCGCCACGCAGCTCGCGGACGAGCTGCGGCTGAAGTCAATCGTGATCCCGCCGCTCGCCGGGACCTTCTCGGCCTGGGGCCTGCTGGTGGCCGACGCGGTGCGCACGGCCAGCCGGACGCGGATCGTGGGCCTCGCGGACGCGGCGCTGGAGGAGGTGAACGCCGTGTTCGCGGAGCTGTTCGGCGAGATCGGCGCCACCGCGGACGCCGTGGACGCGGCCCAGCCCGCGCAGCGGGAGACGGTGCTGGACCTGCGCTATGTCGGGCAGGAGCACTGCCTCACCGTCGAGGTCGAGTCCGAGGACGGTCGGCTGACCGCCGACGCCGAGTCGATCCAGCGGGAGTTCAAGCGCGAGTACGTCCGCGCCTACGGGGTGGAGATGGACGACCCCGTGGAGATCGTCGGCATTCGCGCGTTCGTGCGCCGCCGCCTCCACGCGGTGGAGTCCTTCGCCGGCCCGAACGGAAACGGCGATGGCGGCCAGGCAGCCGCGCGCGAGGTGGAGGCGTACTCGCTGCGGCGCCGGGAGTGGTGCGCGTTCCGCGTGGTCGAGCGATCCGGCCTGCACGCCGGCGACGTCGTGGAGGGCCCGGCGATCGTCGTGGAGAGCACCACCACTACGTACCTCGACGCGGACTACGTCGCGAAGACGGAGCCGAACGGGTGCCTGACAGTGACGCTCGAGAGCGGAGAGGGAGAGTGATGGTCGGTACGGCTGAGGTGCATCGCGCAGGGAAGGGAGAGCTGAGCGGGCTGGTCGACGCCGACCCGATCACCACCGAGGTGGTGCGTCACGGACTGATGTCGTGCGCGGAGCAGATGAAGCGCACGGTGATCCGCACGTCCTTCTCGCCGGTCATCTACGAGACGCTCGACTTCGCGGTCGCCATCTACGACGACAGGATGCGCATGCTCGCGCAGGCGCCGACGCTGCCCTTCTTCATGGGCGTGCTGAGCATGGCGGTGGACGCCGCGCTCGAGTCGGCCGGCGGCGCGGACGCCGTCCAGCCGGGCGACATCCTGCTCTACAACGTCCCGTACGAGACCGGCAGCCACCCGCCCGACGCGGCGCTGGCGATGCCGATCTTCTCGAACGACGGGCAGGTCCGGCTCGGCTACGCGGCGATCATGGCCCACTGGCTCGACATCGGCGCCAAGGACCCGTACTGCACGGACACCGTCGACGTCTACCAGGAGGGCACGAAGTTCCCCGGCGTGCGGCTCTACCAGGCGGGCAAGCCCAACGAGGACGTCTTCAAGATCATCAAGGCCAACTCGCGCATGCCGCGGATGGTCGTGGGCGACATCAACGCCCAGATCGCAGCGCTCCAGATGGGCGCGCGGGCGGTTGCCGACCTCGTGGAGCGGCACGGCGTGCAGCCGTTCGGCCAGGCCGTCGAGCGGATGCTCGATCACGGCGAGATGATGGTCCGGGACTACATCAGCCGGATCCCGAACGGGCGCTACGTGGGCCAGGGGATGATGGACGACAACGGCGTGGACGACACGCCGCTGCCCTTCGAGATCGCGGTCGAGGTGGAGGACACCACCGTCCGGCTCGACTTCCGCAACGCGCCCGCCGCGCAGCCGACTCCGATCAACGCCGTCCTGCCGGCCACGATCTCCTGCAGCCGCGTGGCGCTGTCGATGCTCGCTGGCGGGGGCGAGCCGCCCAACGAGGGCCACTTCCGCCCGATCGAGGTCGTCACCACGCCGGGCTCCATGTTCCACCCGCTCCCGCCGTCGCCCTGCTTCCTCGGCTGGCCGGTCGTCCAGGCCTTCGACGTCATCTTCAGCGCCCTCACGCAGGCGATGCCGGGGACGGCTCCCGCATGGAGCGGCGGCGACATCCTCGCGATGGTCTGGTGGGGCGAGCGGGAGCGCACCGGGGAGGCCTGGATCGACGGCTGCCCGCACCCCGTGGGCCAGGGGGCGTCGGGGTCCGCCGACGGAGCGAACGCGCTCATGCACAGCTCCGAGTCGGCGACGCGGCTCACGCCCGTGGAGGTCTGGGAGACGCGCAACCCCTGGGTCGTCGAGAAGGTGGAGCTCGCGCAGGACTCGGGCGGGCCGGGCCAGTTCCGCGGCGGCGTCGGGCTCGACGTCGTGATCCGCGCGACCGAGGACGCGTGGCTGACGAGCGTGGTGGAGCGGACCCGCAACGGCGCTCCCGGAGTGGACGGCGGGGGAGGCGCCCGGCCGAACGGGGTGACCCTCGAGTACCCGGACGGCACCCCGCGCTCGCTGAGCAAGGCGACGAGGGTGCACGTGCCGAAGGGCGCGACCGTGGAGGTGCGGACCGGCGGCGGCGGCGGGCACGGACCGCCCGCCGAGCGCGACCCCGAGGCCGTGCTCGACGATCTCGCCGACGGCTACATCTCCACGAGCGAGGCCGAGCGCTGCTATCCGCACGCCCTCGGCCGGCGGGACTGATCGGAAACGCCGGCTGAGGGGACGGCGTGGCACGGTTCCTGATCCGGCGGACGCTGCTCGGCCTGTTGGTCGTGGCGGGCGTGCTCGCCCTGACGTTCCTGATCGCGCGCGTCGTGCCCGGGGATCCGGCCGCGAGCTGGGCCGGGCCGCACGCCTCGCCGCAGCAGCTGGCCAAGGCGCGCAGCGCGCTCGGCCTCGACAAGTCCGCGCCGGCGCAGATCGTCGACTACTTCAGCGGCATCGTGAGCGGCGACTGGGGCACCTCGATCCACACCCGGCGTCCGGTTCTGGACGACCTCGGGACGCGCCTCCCGCCCTCGATCCAGCTGGTGGTCGCCGGGCTGATCCTGGCCCTGGTGATCGGCATCCCGCTCGGGATCGTGTCGGCAGTCTGGCGGGGCCGCCTGCCCGACTTCTTCGGCCGCATCGTGGCCGTCGCCGGAGTGTCGATGCCCGTGTTCTGGCTGGCGCTGCTGCTCCAGCTGCTCTTCTTCCAGAGGCTTCACCTGCTGCCGGTGGCGGGGCAGTACGACCCCGGCCTCGACGACACCAATCCGCTCACGACGATCACCAACATGACGGTCGTCGACGCGGCGATCACCGGCAACTTCGCCGTGCTCGGCAGCGCGCTGGAGCACCTGGTGCTGCCGGCGGTCGTGATCGCCGCCTACCCCGCCGGCCTCGTCGCGCGCATGGTCCGCGGCTCGCTGCTGGAGACCATGGGTGAAACCCACATCCGCATGGTCAGGGCGCTCGGGTTCCCGGAGTGGCAGGTGTACCTCCGCTTCGCGCTCAAGCCGGCGCTCAACCCGGTGATCTCGATCCTCGGCCTGGTGTTCGCCTATTCGCTGACGAACACCTTCCTCGTGGAGGCGATCTTCAACTGGCCCGGCATCGGCAGCTACGCCGCCGACTCGGTCCAGTCGCTCGACACCCCCTCGATCGTGGGCGTCGCGCTGGTGGTGGCCCTGCTGTACGTGGCCGCCAACTTCATCGTGGACGTCGTCCAGGCGTCGCTCGACCCACGGATCCGGCTGCGGTGACGGACGTGGCCACAGCCGTGACCACGCGGCGGCGCCTGCTCGTGCCTGAGGCCCTGCGCGGGAACTACCTCGTGCTCGGCGGCGGGCTCGTGCTGCTCTGCCTGGTCCTGGTCGCGGTCTTCGCGCCGCTGCTGGCGCCGTTCCCCGAGGACGCCGCCAACGCCACGCACGCGGCGAACGGTCTCCAGCCCCCTTCGTCAGCCCACTGGTTCGGCACCGACCAGGTCGGCCGCGACATCTTCTCCCGCGTCCTCTACGGCACGCGCGTGTCGCTGGAGATCTCCGCGCTCGTGCTGATCGCCGCCGTCGCAGTTGGCGTTCCGCTGGGCGTGGCGGCCGGCTACTTCGGCGGCTTCATCGACGACGTGATCATGCGCGTGACCGACGTCTTCTTGGCGTTCCCGGCGCTGCTGCTGGCGCTGGCGCTGGCCGCGGTGCTGGGCGCTAGCGCCGAGAACGCGACGCTGGCGCTGGCGATCACCTGGTGGCCCTGGTACGCGCGCCTGGCGCGCGGCCAGGCAGCGTCGGTGGCCGGACGCCAGTACATCGAGAGCGCGCGCGCCCTGGGGCTGTCGAACTTCCGCATCATCGGTCGCCACGTGCTGCCGAACTCGCTCACTCCGGTGCTCGTGCAGATGTCCCTCGACGCCGGCGGGGTGATCATCACGGTCGCGGGCCTGTCCTTCCTCGGGCTCGGCGCCCAGGACCCGACGCCGGAGTGGGGACTGATGGTGGCCCACGGCCAGGCGTTCTTCACGACCCACTGGTGGGTCGCCACCTTCCCGGGAGTCGCGATCCTGCTGGCGGCGATGGCGTTCAACCTCGTGGGCGACGGCCTGCGCGAGGCGCTCGATCCGAAGCGGGTGATCTTCCGGTGAAGCTCGAGGTGCGCGACCTGAGCGTCGCCTTCGGAGAGCAGACCGTGGTCAGGATCGAGGCGCTCGACCTGAGCGACGGCGAGGTGCTCGGGCTGGCCGGCGAGAGCGGCTCCGGCAAGTCCACGCTGGCGCTCGCCATCCTGGGCCTCACGGGCCAGATGGGCGCGACGGTGGCGGGCAGCATTCAGCTCGACGGGCGCGAGCTGGTCGGCATGCCGGAGCAGGAGCTGCGCATCATCCGCGGCCGGCGCATCGCGATGGTCTTCCAGAGCCCGGTGTCGGCGTTCAACCCGGTCATCCGCATCGGCGACCTGTTTCTGCGCGCCCTGCGCCATCACGGGGTGGAGCGCGCCGACGCGCGCGAGCGCGCGAACCAGGCGCTGCGCGAGGTGTTTCTCCCGCCCGAGATGCTCGCGCGCTATCCGCACCAGCTCTCCGGCGGCCAGGCGCAGCGGGCGGCGATCGCGCTCGCGATCGCGCTGCGCTCGGAGCTGCTGATCGCCGACGAGCCGACCAGCGCCCTGGACGTGACCGTCCAGGCGGAGGTGATCGAGGTGATCCGCCGGCTGCAGGTGCAGGAGCGGCTCGGCGTGCTCTTCATCAGCCACGACCTCGCGGTGCTCGGCGAGCTGTCGGACACGCTCGTGGTGCTGCGCGCCGGCGAGCAGGTGGAGTCGGGCCCGGCGGCGCAGGTGCTGGAGGCGCCGCAGCACGCCTATACACGCGAGCTGGTCGCCTCGATGCCGAAGCTGGGTGGGGCGCTTTCGTGATGCTCGAAGTGAAGGACCTCGAGGTGCGCTTCGGCGCCGTGCACGCCGTCCGAGGCGTGTCGTTCGCCGTCCCCGAGGGGCCGTTCGGGCTCGGCCTGGTGGGGGAGAGCGGCTCGGGCAAGACGACCATCGGTCGCGCGGTGATGCGCCTGCTGCCGGTGCACGGCGGCGCGATCACGTTCGAGGGCACGGACGTCCACGACCTCGGCCGGCGCGCGCTCAAGGACTATCGCCGGGCCGTGCAGGTCGTCTTCCAGGACTCCGACTCCACGCTGGATCCGCGCATGCGCGTGGCTGCCACGCTGGCCGAGCCCCTGCGCGCCCATCGCGTCGTGCCAAAGGATGCGGTCGGCGCCAGGATCGGCGAGCTGCTCTCGGACGTCGGCCTGGAACCCGAGCACGCCCGCCGGTATCCGCACAGCCTCTCGGGCGGGCAGCGGCAGCGCGTCGCCATCGCCCGCGCGCTGGCCGTCGAGCCCCGGCTCGTCGTGCTCGACGAGCCGACCAGCGCGCTGGACGTGACCGTTCAGGCGCGCGTGCTGGCGATGATCCGGCGCCTGCGCGACGAACGCCGCCTGGCGTACATCCTGATCTCCCACGACCTCGCGGTCGTGGAGCAGCTCTGCGAGCAGATCGGCGTGCTCTACCTGGGCCGGCTCGTGGAGATGGGCCCGACGCGGGAGCTGCTCGGCAGCCCCGCCCACCCGTACACGATCGCGCTGAGGTCGGCCGTGCCCGAGGTGGGCGTGCGCGAGCGGCGCCGCCGCATCGCGATCCCCGGGGAGCCGCCGGACCCGGCCTCGCCGCCGGCGGGCTGCGCCTTCCACCCGCGCTGTCCCGCGGCGGTGGACGCGTGCCGCACCACGACCCCCGAGCTGCGGCCCGTGCGCTCGGGACACCTGGTCGCGTGCCACCGGGCCGAGGACGTCATGTCGGGCCGGGCGCCGATCGAGCCCGTGCCCGCCGCCGAGCAAACCGCGCAGCGCTGAAGGGCTCCAGCTCGGGCGGACGCCTGCCGGTGAGGATCAGCTCGGCCAGCGCATCGCCGGCCGGCGCGGCGATGGTCATCCCGAGCATCGAGTACGCCGCCGCGAGATAGAGGTTGTGGTGGCGTGGCGCCCGGTCGACGATCGGCAGGCCGTCGGAGGCGATCGGGCGCATGCCGCTCCAGACGTTCTCGGGCTGCGGGGACTCGAGGCCCTCCAGCATGCGGCCGGCGCCCCGCACGATCGTGTCGACGCGGTCCTGGTCCAGGCGCTCGTTGATCCCGCTGAACTCCATCGTCCCGCCGACGCGCAGCCGGTCCCCCAGCGGGCTGACTCCCACGTGCGGCTCCAGCAGCAGCAGCGCGTGGCCCGGGAGGCGCGCCATGCCGACCTCGAAGCTGTACCCCTTTCCCGCCTGAACGGGAAGGCGGATGCCGCGCTGGCGCGCCAGCCGCGGCGCCCAGGCCCCGGTGGCGAGCACGACCGCGTCGGCGGCGAAGCTCCCGGCCGTGCTGCGCAGCTCGCGCACGCGGCCGTCCGCGCCGACCAGCTCCGTCACCTCGGTGCCCTCCTCGAGCGCCACGCCCATCTCGCGCAGCCGTGCGGAGAGCCCCGCCATGAACGTCGGCGGATGGACGTGCCAGTGCTGCTCCACGTGAAGCCCGGCCGAGACGCTCGCGGCGAGCGTCGGCTCGCGCTCGCGGACCTCGGCACCCGACAGGACCCGCTCGGGCACCGCCAGGCCGGCGTCGCGCAGCGGCTCCAGCCCCGCGCGGAAGCTTTCCACGGCGGCGCGCTCCTGCGCGGCCACGAGCAGGCCGCGGCGGTGCAGCTCGAACTCGACTCCGTCGGCCGCCATCGTCTCGGTGAGCTCGAAGGTGCGCCGGGCCAGGCGGGCGAGCGCGGCGGTTCCGGCACGGTTGTCGCGCTCGTTGCAGTGCCGGGCGAAGCGCAGCAGCCAGCTGGCCATCCGCGGCAGCTGGCTCGGCGCGAAGTAGAGGGCCGAATCGCGGTCGAGCAGCGAGCGCACTCCGTAGGCGGCAAGGCCCGGCTCGGGCAGCGGGCCGGCCTGCCCGGGGCAGAGCCAGCCGGCGTTGACGGCCGAGGCGGCGCTGCCCATGCGCCTGCTTTCCAGCACGGTCACCTCGGCGCCGCGGCGGCGCAGGAAGTACGCCGTGGACAGTCCCGCCACGCCACCGCCCACCACGACCACGCGCTGCGAACTCATGCCGCCACTCGCATGTAATATTGCACAGCCAGACGTGGCGCGGCAGGCCTCGGGGTACGATGGCCCGCGTGAAGACTCTCAAGGCCTCGTCGCTGCGCGAGCAGGCCGGCCAGGCCATCCGCGCGAGCATCATCACCGGCGAGCTCGCCGCAGGCGAGATCTACTCGGCAACGATGCTCGCGGGCCGCCTCGGGGTGTCGCCGACGCCGGTGCGCGAGGCGATGCTCGACCTGGCCAGCACCGGGCTCGTCGAGCCGGTGCGCAACCGCGGCTTTCGGGTCGTCACTCCCGACGAGCGCGACCTGGACGAGATCAGCGAGCTGCGGCTGATGCTCGAGGTGCCCGCCGCGCGGATGGTGGCCGAGCGCGCCACCGACGCCCAGCTTTCGGGCCTGGAGCGGCTGGTGGGGGACATCGAGGTGGCCGCCGAGAGCGGCGACCTCGCCGGCTTCCTGGCCGCCGATCGCGATTTCCACATGGCGCTGGTCGAGCTCGCCGGCAATCGCCGGCTGGTGCGCCTGATCTCCCAGCTGCGAGACCAGACCGTGCTGGTGGGGCTGAAGGCGCTCGCCGAGTCGAACCGGCTCGCCCGGTTCGCCCAGGAGCACCGTGACCTGCTCGTCGCCCTGCAGGAGCGCACCGCCGATCGCGCCGAGACGCTCATGCGCTCGCACCTCGAGCACACCCGCGGCATCTGGGCGGGCGTCGACGAGCCGGCGACATCAAATGTGAGGTAGTACGCTCGCCGCCTTGCCCGCGCGCTCCGATCCGCCCGTCCCACACCTCAGCGCGGAGGAGCTCCTGCGGACCCTGCCGGTCACGGATGCCGTGGACGCGCTGGAGCACGCCTTCGGCGGCGGCCGGGTACCGGCCAGCCCGGTGCGAAGCCATTTCGACGCTCACGGCGGAGAGCTGCTGCTGATGCCCGCCTGGGGCGAGCTCGGGGTGGGGGTGAAGCTGGTCACCCTCGAGGCGGCCAACCCGGCGATCGGGCTGCCGCTGATCCACGGCCTCTTCGTCCTCTTCGCGGCCGACACCAAGGCGCCCCTGGCCATACTCGACGGGGCGGCGCTCACCTCGCTGCGCACGGCCGCCGTGTCCGCGCTCGGCGTCCGCAAGCTCGCGCGCCCCGACGCCGCGGCGCTGCTGATCTTCGGCGCGGGCGTCCAGGCCCACGCGCACCTCGATGCGATGCTGGCCGTCCGCGAGCTGTCGTCGGTGGTGGTGGTGAGCCCGACCGCAGAGCGGGCCGAAGCCCTGGCTGCCCGCGCGCGCGAGCGCGGCGTCGACGCCCGCGTGGGGACCCCCGGCGACGTGCCCACGGCGGACCTGATCTGCTGCTGCACCACCAGCCGCGAGCCGGTCGTGCGCGGCGAGCTGGTCGCGCCGGGCACCCACATCGCGGCGATCGGCGCCTACCGCCCGGACATGCGCGAGCTCGACGCCGAGACCCTGCGGCGCAGCACCGTGGTGGTGGAGACCCGCGAGGCGGCGCTCGCCGAGGCCGGCGACCTGATCCTGGCGATCGAGGCGGGGCTGTGGTCGGCGGACCTGATCGCCGGCGAGCTCGCCGATGTGGTGGACGGGGCCGTGGGCCGGCGCGACGCGGACGAGATCACCGTCCTGAAGTCGGTCGGCATGGCCGCGGAGGACCTGGTCGTGGCCCACGCCGCGGTCCAGAAGCTGAGCGCCGGCGCCGGCGCCTGAGAAACGAACAGACGGGAGCGAGATGTCAGACCAGAAGCAGGGCCCTACACGCCACGGCGTGGGCGAGATCATGAGCCAGGCCGTCGTGCACGGCGGAACCGTCTACCTGTCCGGCCAGGTGGCCGGAGACGGCTCGACCACGGTCGCCGGTCAGACGCGTGACGTGCTGCGCCAGATCGACGAGCTGCTCGCGACGGTCGGCAGCGACCGCTCCCGCCTGGTGTCCGTGAACATCTGGCTGCGCGACATCGCCGACTTCGACGAGATGAACGGCGTGTGGCTCGAATGGGTGGAGGGCATCGAGCCCCCTGCGCGCGCGACCGTGCAGAGCCAGCTCGCCGGCGAGCAGTGGCTCGTGGAGATCATGGCCGTCGCCGCGGTCTAGGCGACGAGCGCGTAGCGGCGCGCCACGCACTCCTCGATCCGCTCGACCACGGTCTGCGTGGGGATCGGGTTGTAGCTCTCGTCCAGCGCGTTGGCCGCGTTGTCGAACAGCGCCTCGACCTCGGGCTCGCCCGAGGCGATGCCGCTGACGATCGCTACCGGCGCCCGGTTGCCGTACAGCTGCGCCCGGAAGGCGAAGACGGCGGAGTCGCCGACCTTGCCGTTCGCGCCGTCCACGCACACGCCGTGGCCGACCGGCAGGCTGCGGCCCGCGAGGCGCATGAAGTTGTCCTGCGCCGCCTCGAACGTCGTTCCGGTGGCGCAGCGGATCGGGAAGTCGCTCTCGCTGCCGACGCCGGTGTAGTAGGCGAGGCCGCCGACCAGGACGTAGGCGTCGCCCTGCCAGTGGTGCATGACCTCGGAGACGTACACCTGCGCCGGCTTCTCCGGGAGATCCTGATGGGCGTGGGCGAGGCTCGAGCCCATCAGGCCGATGCCCGGCTCCACCTCCGTCGCGCCGTGCTTGGCGAGCGTGCCGAAGGTGGCGCAGTTGTTGCAGCCGGGCGCGTTCACGCGCAGGTCCTGGAGGCCGAATGCCTGCTCGAGCTTCTCCTTCGCCCGCATCATCGTGAAGAAGGTGCTGGTGGGCTCGGCGCCGGTGAGGTCGGTGGCCTGGTAGCTCATGTTCACGAACGCCGTCAGGCCGGCGATCCGCACGTTAGGCAGGTCGAGGATCGGGCGGATGCCCTCAACGCACTCGTCTTCGGTCCAGCCGCCGACCATGCCCGGGAAGAACTCGTCGCCGGGCTTGTTCACGCGCACGTAGAGATCCTGCTCGATGCCCATGGCCTTGGCGGCGTCCGAGACGTTCTTCGCCGCCTCGTGGGTGAACACGGTGACCACCTCAGGCTCCATCGCGAGGATGTCGGACACGGCGTTCTTCGCGATGTTGGAGAGGTGCCCGACGTGCCCGACCGGCAGGCCGAAGCGGTTGAGCACGCGCGCCTCCATCGTGTCGACCGCGACCGTGCTGCGCAGCCCCTGCTCCAGCGCCACGCGCGTGACGTAGGGGTTGCGGTTGTGCGACTTCGTCATCAGGTACGTGCGCAGCTTCCACCGCTTCGCCTCGTCAGCCAGCAGGCGCGCGTTCTCCGCGATCGCGTCGAGGTCGATCAGGTAGCAGTCGGCCGGGATCGCCCCGCCCTGGTGGAAGTCGATCGCGGTCCGGACCAGCTCCGGGTTTCGCTCGAGTGCCTTCGCCAACAGCATGTCGCCCCCTAGCCGTCGGTCCGGTTCTTCATGAAGCTGTCCTTGCGGACGATCTTGCCGTCGGGGCCGAAGGTCCACACGTCGCACCCGCGCACGTCGATCCGGCCGCCGTCCTTCGTGTTGCCGGTGATCGTCCACTCGGACAGGCCGCGGTCGCCGGCGACGAAGTGGCTGTCTTCGCCGAACTGGACGTCGGGCGTGCTCTCGAACAGCCGGCCGAGCCCACTGCGCACCTCGTCCTTGCCCTCGAAGCGGAGCCCCCACGGCTCCGGTCCGCGCGACGAGTCGAACACGCAGTCGTCGGCGAAGTGGGACATGATCGTTTCGAGGTCGTGCCGGTTGAAGGCGTCCAGCACCTCCCGCAGCGCCTCGATCTCACGGTTGCTCGTCATGCTGGCCTCCTTGCGTGCCTAGTTGTCGTAGCTGTACAGCCCGCGTCCGGTCTTGCGTCCGAGCAGCCCGGCGGCGACGAGCCGCTGCAGCAGCGGCGGCGGGGCGTACAGCTGCTCGCGGTGCTCGGCGTAGAGGGTCTCGGCCACGCCCAGCACCGTGTCCAGGCCGATCAGGTCGGCGAGCGCGAGCGGCCCCATCGGGTGCGCGCAGCCCTTGACCATGCCCTCGTCGATGTCCTCGGCCGTGGCCAGCCCCTGCTCGAACATCCGGATCGCAGCGAGCACATACGGGATCAGCAGCGCGTTGACGGTGAAGCCGGCCCGATCCGGCGCGACGATCGGGTCCTTGCCGAGCTGCTCCTCGGCGAACGCCTGAGCCCGCTTGGCGGTCGCGTCGGAGGTGAGCAGGGAGGGGATCACCTCGACGAGCGACAGCACCGGCACGGGGTTGAAGAAGTGCAGCCCGAGGACGTTGGCGGCCCGGCTGCCGGTCGAGGCGGCGAGCTCGACGATCGGGATCGAGGAGGTGTTGGAGGCGAGGATCGCGTCCTCGGCGCTGACCACCTCCGCCAGGCGCCGGAAGACCTCCAGCTTCGCCTCCTTGTCCTCCACGACGGCCTCGATGACGACCTCGCGGTCCGCCAGCTCCTCCACGGCGGTCGTGCTGCGCACGAGCCCGCCGGCCCGGTCCGCGGTCTCCGCCTCGAGCTTGCCGCGCTCGACGGCCCGCTGGAGCGAGCGGCGGATCCGGGCGACGGCTCCCTCGGCGGCCGCCGGCGTCGCCTCGACGAGCACCACGTCGACGCCCGCCCGGGCGCACACCTCGGCGATGCCGCTGCCCATGATGCCGCCGCCGACCACACCGACCCGGGTCACGGGCCCCGTGCCGCCGCCAGCCGAGCTCATCGAAATGCCGAGATGCCCGTCAGCGCGCCGCCTACGACGAGCGCGTGGATGTCCGCGGTGCCCTCGTATGTCACGACGGACTCGAGGTTGTTCATGTGGCGGATGACCGGATACTCGAGCGTCACGCCGTTGGCACCGAGCACCTGGCGGGCGCTGCGCGACACGTCGAGCGCGGCGTTGACGTTGCCGAGCTTGCCCATGCTGACGTGCTCCGGCCGCAGCGTCCCCTCGTCCTTCATGCGACCGAGGTGCAGCGCGAGCAGCGAGGCGCGGTTGACCTCGAGCGCCATCATTGCGAGCTTCTGCTGCTGGATCTGGAAGGAGGCGATCGGACGGTCGAACTGGATGCGGTCGAGGCTGTAGTCGAGCGCGGCCTCGAAGCACGCGCGCGCCGCCCCGGCGGCGCCCCACACGATTCCGTAGCGGGCCTCGTTGAGGCACGAGAGCGGCCCACGCAGCGAGTCGGCCTCCGGCAGCAGCGCGTCGGCCGGCAGCCGGACGTCGTCGAGCAGGAGCTCGGAGGTCACCGAAGCGCGCAGCGAAAGCTTGCCGTGGATGTCCTGGGTCGTGAACCCGGGCGTGCCCCTGGGCACGAGAAAGCCGCGGATGCCCTCGTCGGTGTTGGCCCAGACCACCGCCACCTCGGCCACGGAGCCGTTGGTGATCCACATCTTCTGGCCGTGGAGGATCCAGTCGCTGCCGTCGCGCCGGGCGCGGGTGCGCATCGAGCCGGGGTCGGAGCCGGAGTCGGGCTCGGTCAGCCCGAAGCAGCCGATCGCCTCGCCCGCCGCCATGCGCGGCAGCCACTCCTGCTTCTGCTCCTCGGAGCCCCAGCGGTGGATCGCGTACATCGCGAGCGAGCCCTGGACGGAGACGAGGCTGCGGATGCCGCTGTCGCCGGCCTCGAGCTCCATGCACGCGAGCCCGTAGGCGGTGGCGCTCGCGCCGGTGCAGCCGTAGCCCTCCAGGTGCATGCCGAGCACGCCGAGCTTGCCGAGCTCCGGCGTCAGCTCGGCGGGGATGACGCCCTTCTCGAACCACTCCCCGACGTGGGGGACGACGCGGTCGCGCACGAACGCGCGCACCGTGTCGCGCATCATCCGCTCTTCGTCGTCGAGCAGGTGGTCGAGCCCGAGAAAGTCCTTCGGGCGGATTGGGTCCTTACGGGCAGGCGTAGTCGTCATTGGAAGTCATCCAGAGATTCGATGATTTATGCTTCTATCACATGGCTGCGCTCGATAACCTAGAGGTGCTCGACTTCTCGCGCATCCTGGCGGGGCCGTTCGCCACGATGATGCTGGGTGATCTCGGCGCCGACGTCGTCAAGGTCGAGCGCCCCGGAGCCGGCGACGACACGCGCACGTGGGGCCCCCCGTACGACGAGACGGGGATGGCGACCTACTTCCAGGCGATCAACCGCAACAAGCGCAGCATCGCCCTCGACCTCGCCGATGCAGGCGACCGCGAGCGCGCGCGCGGGATGGCCGCGGGCGCCGACGTGGTCGTCGAGAACTTCCGCCCGGGCGTGATGGACCGGCTCGGCCTCGGCTACGAGGAACTGAAGGAGCGCAACCCCGCGCTGATCTACTGCTCGATCACCGGGTTCGGGCGCCGCGAGGGCGCGGCCCTCCCCGGGTACGACCTCCTGCTCCAGGCGATGGGCGGCCTGATGAGCATCACCGGCCCGCCCGACGGGGACCCGCACAAGGTCGGCGTCGCGCTGGTAGACGTGCTCGCCGGGCTGTTCGCGAGCGTCGGCATCCTCGCCGCGGTGCGCCACCGCGATCGCACCGGCCAGGGCCAGCGCGTGGAGGTCGACCTGCTGTCGTCGCTGCTCGCGGCGCTGGTCAACCAGGCCTCGGCGTACACGCTCGCCGGCGTCGTGCCCGAGCGCATGGGCAACGCGCACCCGAGCATCGCCCCTTACGAGCTGTTCCGTGCCGCGGACGCAGACCTCGTGCTCGCCGTCGGCAACGACCGCCAGTTCGCCGCTCTCAGCCAGATCATCGGGGCTCCCGAGCTCGCCGAGCAGGCTCGCTTCGCCCGCAACGAGGACCGGGTCGCCCACCGCGACGAGCTGCGTGCGGAGCTCGAGCAGCGCCTTGCCCGTCGCCCGGCGGAGGACTGGGCGCGCGAGCTGACGGAGGCCGGCGTGCCCGCCGGCAGCGTCAACGACGTCGGGGCGGCGTTCCGCCTGGCGGAATCGCTGGGACTGGAGCCGATCGTCGACGTCGCGCGCGCGGATGGCACGGTGGCGCGCCTCCCGCGTAACCCGATCGGCCTGTCCGAGACTCCGCCGAGCTACCGCAGCGCTCCGCCTGCTCTGCCCGGACGAGGGCCGGAGGGAGAACGGCCTTGACACCCTTGACACCCGCCTTGGCGCGAAGTTAACTCATCGTATGTCTCGGCTGCACCGCGGAGTCATGCGGGTACTAATTGGGGAGATCGCCGCCGGAACCTACCTGGTAGGCGACATGCTGCCGCGCGAGTCAGACCTCGCGGAGCAGTTCGAGGTCAGCCGTGGCGTGGCGCGCGAGTGCCTGCGCGGGCTGGAGGAGCGTCGCATGGTCAAGGTGCGCCACGGCCGTGGCGCCATGGTCACGCCCGAGGACGACTGGGACCGCTTCGACCCCGAGGTGCTGGAGGCGCTGCTGCGCGGCAGCCGCGCCGCCGCGGTACTTGGGGAATACGCGGAATGCCGCCGCATCCTCGAGGTCGAGGCCGCGGGCCTGGCCGCCGAGCGGGCGACGCCGGAGTCGCTCGACTCGCTCGCGAGCGCGTTCTCGCAGATGCGCCTGAGGGCACAGCGGGCCCGCGAGAACGCGGCCGCCGAGGACCTCTACCGCGAGGCCGACGTCAGCTTCCACCGTGCGGTCGTCCGTGCAGCCGGCAATCCGATGCTGGGGCGGATGACCGAGCCGATCCACCGCGCCCTGGCAGCCACGTTCGGCGCCCACGCGCGCCCGCGCGTGCGGCTGGAGCGCGGTCTGCCCGAGCACGAGCGTGTGCTCGACGCGATCACGGCCCGTGACCCCGAGGCAGCTCGCGAGGCGATGCGCGCCCACCTGCTGACGGTCGAGGGCTACCTGCGCGAATACGCGCACCTGCGCGACGAAGCTCCGTCGCTGAACTAGGCCCGGCGCCGCCCCGAGCCACGCAAGGGTGGGCGCCCAGCGGCGTCATATGCGCGCCGCTGGGCGCCCACACTCGCCGGCGGACGGCGGGAGGGCGCTAGCGCAGGCGGCGAGCTCGCCCACGAGGCCGCCCACCGCGGCGGCGCCGCCCTCGCCGCGCCGAGCCTGTCCCTGAGCCGCCCGCCACCCTCGGCGGGGCGGTCGCGCGCCTCCCGGAATGTCCCACTGCGCCAGGGACATGACGAGGGCTTGACAACGGGCATATAGTCTTCCAATCACTGGGTATTGAATCTCTGGACAACCGAAGTCAGTCTTCGGACAACTGTTCAGAAATGCCCTTGAGTGCCGAGTCGGCGGGGTCTGGCCGACCACCGCCTCGGCGTAGCGGAGCTGCAGACGGACAACCTTCGGGGGAGGGCTGTGGGGCACATTCTCAGCGTCGAGAACGTCACCGTGGAGTACCACGGCGTTCCCGCGGTTCGCAGCGTCAGCATGGAGGTCGCCGAGGGCGAGTTCGTGTCGATCGTCGGCGCCAACGGCGCCGGCAAGTCCTCGCTGCTGCACGCGATCATGGGCCTGGTGCCCGCGGCGGCGGGCAGCGTGACGTTCCTCGGCGAGGACGTCACGGCGCGCTCGACCGAGAGCCGCGTGCGCCGCGGCCTCGCGCTCTGTCCCGAGGGCCGCCGCATCTTCGGCGGACTGACGGTGGCCGAGAACCTGCGCCTCGGCGGGGCTCACTGCAGCCGCGCGACGCTGGAGGAGCGGCTGGCCCAGGTGCACGAGCTGTTCCCGGTCCTGAAGGAGAAGGCCAGCGCCGGCGGCACGCTGCTGTCGGGCGGCCAGCAGCAGCAGCTGGCGATCGCCCGCGCCCTGATGAGCGGACCGCGCCTGCTGCTGCTCGACGAGCCGTCCCAGGGGCTCGACCCGCAGACCGTCGCCACCGTCTTCGAGTCGATCTCCCTCCTGCGCGAGCGGGGCTACACGATCCTGCTCGTCGATCAGAACGTCTCCCGCGCGCTGTCGTACGCGCAGCGCGCCTACGTCGTCGCCGGAGGACGGGTCATCAAGCAGGGCCCCACGAGCGAGCTCGCCGCCAGCGAGATCGAGGACGCATACCTCGGCACCGCCTCGGTGCTCTGACCAACGGTGGTGAGCGAGTGAGCGACGTCGTACAGCAGCTGGTCAATGCCCTGTCGCTTGGGAGCATCTACGCGCTCGTGGCGCTGGGGCTGGCGGTCGTCTTCAGCGTGCTCGGGCTGGTCAACTTCGCGCACGCGCAGCTGATCACGCTGGCCGGCTACGCGATGTGGGGCCTGTCCGGCGAGACGGTCTGGATCGCGCTGCTCGCCGGCGGCGTGGTCGCCAGCGCCCTGGGCGCGCTGGCGCTGGAGCGGCTCGTGTTCGTCCGTCTGCGCTCCGCCTCGCTCGCGGCGATGCTGCTCGCCTCGGTGGCCGTCGGGATCATCCTGCAGACCGCCTTCCAGATCCTGTTCGGGGCCGAGCCGAAGCGGATCGACTACCCCGCCTGGACGGGGGAGACGGTGAATGCGCTCGGCGTACGGGTCCAGCTGCTCGACCTGGTCACGATCGTGACGACCGGCCTGCTGCTCGCCGCCCTGCTGCTGTTCCTGCGCAGGACGGTCATGGGCGTGGCGCTGCGCGCCGCGGCCGAGGACTTCTCGATGGCGCGGCTGATGGGCGTGAGGGCCGGCGCCGTGGTGGCCGCGGCCTTCGCGGTCTCCGGCGTGCTCGCCGGCGTCGCCGCCTTCTTCTGGTTCGCCAGCTCGGGCATCGTCCAGCCCGACGGCGGCACGGTGCCGCTGCTGAAGGGCTTCATCGCGGTCGTGATCGGCGGGCTCGGCAGCCTCTCCGGCGCCGTGATCGCCGGCTTCGGGCTGGGCGCCCTGGAGACGCTGATCCAGGCCTATGCGCCCGGCTCGGTGACTCCGTACACCGACACGCTCGTATTCGCGGTCCTGCTGATCGTGGTGGTGCTGCGCCCGATGGGGCTGGTTGCGAGCAAGTCGAGGGCCGCCTGATGTCCGCGACGCTCAGGTGGTGGCGCACGCCGCTGGCCGGGACGCTGCTGCTGGCCGGCCTGCTGCTGATCGGCGTGCTCGCCTTCCAGGCCTTCGACCCCGCCGGCTCGGGGCCGATCCTCACGCGCTTCCTGATCAGCGTGGTCGTCGTCGTCGGGATCCAGATCTTCATGGGCACGAGCGGCATCATCTCGTTCGGCCACGTGGGCTTCATGGCGATCGGCGCCTACGTCGTCGCCATCCTGATCACGCCGCCGACGATCAAGGCGACATCGCTCGACGAGGCGCCGGCCTTCCTGCGCGATGTGTCACCCGACTTCATCGTCGCCCTGCTGATCGCCTTCCTGGTCACGGCCGTCGTGGCGGCCGTGGTCGGCGTCGCGCTCGTGCGCCTCACCGGGGCGGCGGCCGCGATCGCGACCTACGGGCTCCTCGTGATCGTGCAGAACCTGCTGTCGAACAGCGGGACGATCACGCTCGCGCCCCAGACCTTCTACGGCATCCCCGCGCTCACCACGATGTGGTGGGCCTTCGCGGCGGCCGTGGCGGCGATCCTGATCGCGCTGCTGTTCCGCTATTCCCGCAGCGGCATCGCGCTCGAGGCCGCCCGCGCCGACGAGCTGGCGGCGCGCACCAGCGGCGTGGACGTCCAGCGTGCGCGTCTGCTGGCCTGGACGCTGAGCGCTGCGATCGTCGGCGTCGGCGGGGGGCTCTACGCGGCCTTCATCCAGGCGCTGTCGCCGGCCCTGTTCGGCCTGAGCGTGACGATCGTCTACCTGACGATGCTGATCTTCGGCGGCTCGACGGTTTCCGGAGCCGTGGTGGGCGCCGCCGGGATCACCGTGATCACCCAGATGCTCGACGGCATCCAGGGGAGCGTCGACCTGGGCGGGCTGACCGTCGAGGCGGCCCACATCACCACGATCGTCCTCGCCCTGATCATCCTGCTCGTGATGATGTTCCTGCCTGGCGGCCTGCTCGGCCGGTGGGAGCTCCACGAGTGGCCCGGCCGCCTGCGCCTGCGGCGCCGCGACCGCACGGAGGCGGCCTCTTGAGCCCCCTCGCGTCACCGATTTTCCAGCAGGTTCTCACCTGCTCGAAGGCAGTACCCCGTGTTCAACCACGGCCACTGGCCGACAACTACGAACGCCCGAGGAGCGGAGAGTGACGAATTTCGGAAGGTTTGACAGGTTGCGTGACCTGACTCGCAAATGGACGAGGCTCGCCTCGATCACGGCCAGCGTCGCGATCGTCGCGATGACGGTCGCCGCGTGCGGGTCGGACGACAGCTCCAGCTCCAGCTCCGGCGGCGGTGGTGAGTCCAGCGCCGACTCCGGTCCCTACAAGGTCGGCTACGTCTCTGCGCTCACCGGATGGCTCGCTCCCTTCGAGGAGCCGTTCCGGCAGGCACTCGAGCTGCGCGTCGACCAGATCAACGCCAAGGGCGGCGTCGACGGCCACCAGGTCGAGCTGCTGATCAAGGACGGCAAGAGCGATCCGGCGCGTGGCGCCGAGGTGGCTCGCGAGCTGATCGGCGAGGGGGCTCAGTTCCTGATCAACCCGTGCGACCAGGACGTCGGCATCCCCGCCGGCCAGGTCGGGCAGCAGGAGGGCATCCCCACGCTGAGTGCCTGCGCGGGCGCTGCAACCTTCCCGGCCGCGGTCGGGGACTACCAGTTCCTCAACACCGCCGGCACGTTCGCCGAGGGCTCGGCGATCGCCGAATGGGCGCTCAAGGAGGGGCACGAGACCGCCTTCCTGATGCGTTCCAAGGACATCGCGTACATCGACACGCTCGCCAGCACGGTGAAGTCGCACTTCGAGAACAAGGGCGGCAAGATCGTCGGTGAGGCGAACTACAAGTACAACGCGCCGACCTACAAGGCGCAGATGACGCAGATCGCCGACACGCAGCCGGCGCCGGACATCGTCTTCCTGATGATGAACATCCCGGACTCGGTCGTGGCGCTGCGCGAGCTGGCGGCCCAGGGCTTCAAGGGCACGGCGATCATGAGCTACGCCAGCGACTCGCCGATCCTGTTCCAGGCCGGCAAGGCGTTCGACTCGATCGACGCGTACGTCCTCGCCTTCGGTTTCGCCGAAAAGGGCTCCCAGATGGAGGAGTTCTACGCGGCGTACCAGGAGGAGTACGGCAAGCGCCCGGAGAGCATCTTCGCCGGGCTCGGCGGTGACGCCGCCGACCTGATCAAGGCGGCCGTCGAGGGCGCCGGCTCCACGGAGCCGAAGGCCGTCCGCGACGCCTTCGACAACCTCGAGGACGTCGAGGTGGTGACCGGCACCCGGACCTACAAGGGCTCGGAGCGCGTCCCGCGCACCGAGTTCGCGGTCGAGAAGCCGGTCGGCGAGAAGTTCGAGCTGGTGGAGTACTTCTACCCCGAAGAGCTCTTCCAGCCGTAGCCGAGACGCGTGACCGGACTCTTGGGCGAGATGGAAAGCACGAATGCCTCAGTGGCCCCCAAGCGACTCGTCGCTACGGGGATCGGCAAGGAGTTCGGTCACGTGCGCGCGCTGGCCGGCGTCGACATGAGCGTCGGCCAGCGCGAGATACTCGGGCTGATCGGCCCCAACGGATCCGGCAAGACCACGCTGCTGAACGCCATCACGGGCGTGGTCAAGCCGGACGCGGGGTCGTTCGAGCTCGAGGACGTCAGCTGGCGGTGGCTGCCGCCACACCGCATCGCCCGGCTGGGCATCGCACGCACGTTCCAGAGCGTGCGGCTGTTCGTCGGGATGACGGTGTTCGAGAACGTGCGGGTGGCGGCCACCGCCTCGCTGTCGGCTCGGGCCGCGCGCGAGCGCGCGCTCGAGGTGATGGCCGAGCTGGGCCTGGAGAGGCACGGCGACCAGCTCGTCGAGAACCTGCCGTACGGCCTGCGCCGGGCAACCGAGCTGGCGCGGGCGCTCGCCGAGCGGCCCGCCTTCGTGCTGCTGGACGAGCCGGCTGCGGGGCTCGACGGCCGGGAGGCCCAGGAGCTGGGCGAGATGCTCCAGCGCATCCGCTCGGAGCACGGCTGCGGCGTAGTCGTCGTGGACCACGACGTGGGGCTGATCATGCGCTCCTGCGACTCGGTCCTGGTGCTGCACGAGGGCGCCGTGATCGCTCACGGGGCGCCGAGTGAGGTACGCCGCGACCCCGCGGTCATCAGCGCTTACCTCGGGTCATGAAGTTTCAAGTTACGGATAACGATTGGAGGATTTGTGGGCTGGATCGCCGGGTGTGACACGGGTGGAACCTTCACCGACTTCTTTGCGGTGAGCGAGACGGGCGAGGCCCGAGTGGCGAAGGTGCCCTCCACTCCTCCGACCTTCGACATCGGCGTGGTGGAGGGCCTCCAGGCGCTCGGCATCGATCCGGCGGACGTGGACACGCTCTTCCATGGCACGACGGTCACGACCAACGCCGTGATCACCAAGCGCGGGGCCCCATCGGCGCTCGTGACGACCGAGGGCTTTCGCGACGTGCTGGAGATCCGGCGCGCCAACCGCGAGGACCTGTACGACATCCTCTGGGACCCGCCCGCTCCGATGATCCCCCGCCGCCACCGCCTCGAGGTGGTGGAGCGCGTGAACTACCAGGGCGAGGTGATCATCGCGCTCGACGAGGAGTCGGTGCGCGACGTCGCCCGCAAGATCAGCGCGCGCAAGCTGGAGTCGGTGGCGATCTGCCTGATCAACTCGCACACCAACCCGACGCACGAGCGCCGCATCCGCGAGATCGTCCTCGAGGAGTGCCCGGGGATCGACGTCTCGATCTCCACCGACGTGCTGCCGGAGCCGCCCGAGTTCGAGCGCACTGCGACGACCGTCGCGAACGCCTACGCCGCTCCGGTCCTGCGCAAGTACATGGAGCGCCTCGACAGCCGCCTGCTCGAGGCCGGCTACGGCGCCGACATCGTGCTGGTGATGCACAACGGCGGCGGCACGATGACGACCGACTACGCGGCCGGCGTGGCGGTCAAGACGCTGAACTCCGGCCCCGCCGCGGGCGTGACCGCCGCGGCAGCGGTGGCCTCGTCGGCCGGCCGGGCCAACGCCGTGGGCTTCGACATGGGCGGCACGAGCACCGAGGTCGGGCTCGTGCGCGACGGCCATGCGCACCTCACGACCGAGTTCGACCTCGAGTGGGGCATGCCGATCCGCTTCCCGTCGGTCGACGTGATGTCGATCGGCGCCGGCGGCGGGTCGATCGCATGGCTCGATCCCGCCGGCTACCCGCGCAGCGGGCCGCAGTCGGCGGGCGCCGTGCCCGGCCCGGCCTGTTACGGCGAAGGCGGCGTGGAGCCCACGAACACGGACGCGCAGCTCGTGCTCGGCCGGGTCTCGAACGACCTCTTCCTCGACGGCCGGATGCAGCTCGACCGCGACAAGGCGGCGGCAGCGATCCAGGAGCGGATCGCCGATCCGCTCGGCCTCTCGCTCGAGGAGGCAGCCGAGGGCATCCTGAGGATCTCGAACTCGAACATGGCCAAGGCGGTCCGCACGGTCACGGTCGAGCGCGGCTTCGACCCGCGCGAGTTCAGCCTGATCTCGTTCGGCGGCGCGGGCTCGCTGCACGCCGCCGACCTGGCCCGCGAGCTGCAGATGCCCGAGGTGATCGTCCCGCCGTTCCCGGGCGTGACCTCGGCGATGGGCCTGCTGTTCTCCGACCCGCTGGACGACTTCTCCTGGGCGTACGTGCGCCGTCAGGACGACATCGACTACGACGACATGCGCGAGGTCTATGACGGCATGCGGGAGCGCGTCGTCGGCAACCTCGTGCGCCAGGGGGTGCCCGAGGACGAGGTCACCGTCGAGCTCGGGGTGGACATCCGCTACGTCGGCCAGCTCCACTCGGTGACGGTCGATCTGACCGAGATCTCGGAAGCGGGGATGACGGCCGCGATCGCCCAGTTCCACGAGGAGCATCGCCGCCAGTACAGCTACGCCCACCCGGAGCAGGCGGTGGAGACCTCGACGCTGCGCGTCACGGCGCGCGGCGAGCGGGCCAAGCCCGACCTCGCCGCGCTCCGCTACGCGGAGAGCAACCGCACGCCGCTCCCCGAGCGCCGGCGCGAGGTGCACTTCGAGAGCACCGGCTGGGTGGACACGCGCGTCATCGACCGCAACTCCCTGAGCGTCGGCGACGAGATCGCCGGCCCGTGCATCGTCGAGCGGCTCGACACCACGATCGTGCTCCCGCCGGACGCGACGGGCCGCGTGGACGAGGTCAACAACATCCTCATCACCTTCAACAACAACAAGGAGCACTCGGAGTGACGACCACGCAAGCAGCGGCCGCCGGCACGAACGTCGGCACCGGTGACATCGATCCGATCACCTTCGAGGTGCTTCGCAACGCGTTCATGGGGCTCGTCGACGAGATGGGCCTGATGCTCGAGCGCGTCAGCCACTCGCTCGTCGTGAGCGAGGGCCGCGACTTCAGCGCGGCGATCTGCGACGCCACCGGCCGCATGGTGGCCGAGGGCAACCAGGACCTGCCCGCTCACGTCGGCACCACGCCGTTCACGGTGCGGGCGATGATCGAGTGGATCGGCCGCGAGGAGATCCACCAGGGCGACATCTTCATCATGAACGACCCCTTCCTGGGCGGCACGCACGCGCAGGACGTCCGGACGATCATGCCCGTGTTCCGCGATGGCGAGCTGATCGCCTTCGTCCAGAACTCGGCGCACTGGTCGGACATGGGCGGCCCGGTGCCGGGCTCGTTCGCGCCCGAGGCGCAGTCCACGTACGGCGAGGCGCTCTACATCACGCCGATGCACTTCGTCCGCGAGGGCGAGGTGGACACCGAGGTGATGCGCTTCATCCTGCGCAACGTCCGCGTGCCGGACACGACGCAGGGCGACATGTACGCCCAGATCGCGTCGTGCCGCACCGGCGAGCAGCGGCTCCAGGAGCTGATGGACAAGTACGGCGTCGATCTCATCAAGAACGAGATGGACGAGCTGATCCGCTACTCGGAGGCGCTCCTGCGCGAGGAGTTCACGAAGCTCCCCGACGGGACCTACGAGTGGGAGGACGCCGTGGACTTCGATCCGGGCGGCGACCGCGAGACGCGGCTACCGATCAAGATGAAGGTCACGATCGCGGGCGACCGGGCGGCGTACGACCTCACCGGAAGCGCCCCTGAGGCGATCGGCGCGGTCAACTCGACGCACTCGGTGACGATGTCGGCGCTGATGGTCGCCACCAAGGCGATCTTCCCGCACGTCCCCGTGAACGAGGGCGTCTTCAACGCGATCGACGTGACCAACCCGCCGGGGCTGATCACGAGCGCGCAGTTCCCGAGGCCGCTGTCCGGCGCCTTCGCCACGTCGTACGACGTGACGTGCGCGGCGGTCTTCGCGTGCTACCTCCAGATGCTGCCGGAGCGCTCGATGGCGTGCCCGGGCAACCTGGTCGCGATGGTGGCGGCGGGCCCCGATGGCCGCGAGGGCCACGCCAGCGAGTTCGTCATGTACATCTGGAAGGAGGTCGGCTTCGGCGCCCGTCCCGGCAAGAAGGACAACCACACGGCGCTGTCGCTGTTCGCGTCCGGAACGCGCAACGAGCCGGTCGAGGTGCAGGAGCGCCTCTACCCGATGATCACCACGCGCTACGGGTTCATCCAGGACTCGGCGGGCGCCGGGAGACACCGCGGTGCGCTCGGCATCGACCGCGCGTTCAAGCTCACCGCCGGCGACGGCACCCTGTCGATGACCGGGAATCGCGGCACCACGGAGATCTGGGGCTGGGCCGGTGGCCAGCCGGGGATGGGCTCGGGCCTCACGACCGACTGGAAGGGCGCAGAAGAAGCCGAGGAGGGCGTGATGCGCAGCGGCATCCCCACCAGGCACGGTCACGTGACCCGCGTGTGGGGCGCCGGCGGGGCCGGCTGGGAGGACCCGAAGACGCGTCCCGTCGAGTGGGTGCTCGACGATGTGATCGACGAGTTCGTGAGCATCGAGGCGGCCCGCGACCTGTACGGAGTCGCAGTGCGGTGCGTCGACGCCGATGCGGCCCACTACGAGGTCGACGCGGAAGAGACCGAGCGCCTGCGCGCCGGGGCTTCGGGCTAGCGCATGAAAGACGACGTACTCGAATCGCTCCGCGCAGCGGGGCCGATCACACACGAAATCGATGGCCCGAAGCGGCCCGGTGCGCGGCCATGACGGGCGCGCCCCTGACCGGCACGGTGGTGGTCACGTGGCCGACCTTCCGGCCCGACGACCCCAAGACCGGCGGCCTCCTGCGGGAGGCGGGCTGCACGATCGAGCTGGCGCCCAAGCTGGGCGCCAGGACGCCCGCGGAGGTAGGCCTGATCATGCGCGACGCAGTAGCCGCGATCGCGAGCACGGACCCGTTCGACGCGACCGTGTTCGCGGCGGCGCCGCAGCTGCGCGTCGTCGCGCGCACGGGCGTCGGCACCGACTCGATCGACATCGACGCCGCCACCGAGGCCGGCGTGGTGATCGCGACCACGCCGGGAGCCAACGAGGAGACGGTCGCCGACCACGCGCTGGCGCTCATCCTCGCGACGATCCGGCGCGTGGTCGAGCACGACGCCTCGGTCCGCCGCGGGGAGTGGAACCGCGCCGGTCCGCTGACCCCGTGGCACCTCCACGGCAAGACGGTCGGGATCGTCGGCTACGGCACGATCGGCCGAGCCGTCGGCAGGCGCCTGCGCGGCTTCGGCGTCGAGGTGCTGGTATGCGACCCGACGCTGCCGCCGGACTCGAACGTCGAGCTCGACGACCTGCTCGCGCGCTCGGACGTCGTGTCGATCCATACGCCGCTCAACGAGCAGACGACGGAGCTGATCGGCGCGCGCGAGTTGTCGCTGATGCGCTCCGAGGCGATCCTGGTGAACACCTCACGGGGCGGCCTCGTGGAGGAGACGAGCCTGGCCGAGGCGCTCGCCGGCGGACGGCTGCGCGCCGCCGGCCTCGACGTCTTCGAGGACGAGCCGCCGGCGTTCTCGCGCCTGCTCGAGATGCCCAACGTCGTGCTGTCCCCGCACGTCGGCGGGCTCAGCGCCGGCTCGATCGACGACATGGTGACCATGGCCACGCACGCGGTGATCCAGGTGCTGAGCGGCGGGTCCCCGGAAGGCGTCGTGAACCCGGAGGCGTTCGAGCGCCGGCGCGAGCTGGACGCCGAAGCCGCGGCGGCGGCGGAGGGCACGTCCTGATGGCCGCCACGGCCACGGCCACGGCCGCGGCGCCGGCCAACGGCGCCGAAGCCCTGCTCGCCGTCCTGGAGAGCGCCGGCGTCGAGCAGGCGTTCGGCCTGCCCGGCGTGCACAACCTGCCGCTGTGGGCGGCGCTGCAGCGCTCCGGCATCCGGCTGGTCGGCGTTCGCCACGAGCAGACGGCGGTGTACGCCGCCGACGGGTCGGCGCGCGCCACAGGCCGCCTCGGCGTGGCGATCACCACGACCGGGCCCGGGGCGGCAAACGCGCTGGGCGCCACGGGCGAGGCGATGGAGTCCAAATCGCCGGTGCTGGTGATCGCCACGGACATCGCGGCGGCGCTGCGCCGTCCCGGCGTGCACCGCGGCGTGCTCCACGAGACGCGCGACCAGGCGGGGATGTTCGCTCCCGTCGTGAAGGCGGCGCTGCGCGTCACGCGCGTGGAGGAGCTGCCGGTACTGGCGGCCGAGGCGATCCGTATCGCGCTGGCGCCGTCGTCGGGCCCCGTCTACCTCGAGATCCCGACCGACCTGCTGAAGGCTCCGCTCGCCGCCGGGCCGGAGCCCGCCGCCGGGTCGCTGCCGAGCCGCCTCGGTGTCGGGCCCGAGCCCGCAGAGGCCTCTGCGACGGAGGCCGTCGCCTCGATCGACGAGGTCGCGGCGCTGCTCGCCGGTGCGGAGCGGCCGCTGATCTGGGCCGGAGGCGGGGCGCTGCGCGGCGGGGCCGGCGACGCCGTCGGACGGCTGGCGACCGCGCTGGCCGCGCCGGTCATCGAGACCTACCTGGGGCGCGGCCTCATGCCGCTGGAGCACCCCTGCCGGGTCGGGCTGCCGCCCCACGTCCCGGAGGTCGGGGCGCTGTGGGACGAGGCCGACGTGGTGGTGGCCGTCGGAACCGACTTCGACGGGATGATGACCCAGAACTGGCTCCAGCCGCGGCCGCCGCGGCTGGTGGTGATCAACGTCGACCCGGCAGACGGGACCAAGAACTACGGGGCCGACGCCGTCCTGGTGGGCGAGGCCGCCGACCTGTGCGGGATGCTCGCCAGGCGGCTCGAGGCCCGGGACGGGGTCCAGGCCGTCGGGGCGCGGCTGGCGCAGCTGCGCGAGGAGGTGATGGCGCGCCTGGAGGCGGAGCACCCCGAGGCGGCCACCCTGCTGTCGACCGTGCGCGACGCGCTGCCCGCCGAGGCCGTCCTGTTCTGCGACATGTGCATCCCCGGCTACTGGCTGGGCGCCTTCCACCCCGTCGCGGGGCCGCGGAAGCTCGGCTACCCGATGGGCTGGGGCACGCTCGGCTTCGGGTTCCCGGCCAGCCTCGGCGCGGCGCTGGCCCAGCCGGCGCCGGTGCTGAGCGTCTGCGGCGATGGCGGCTTCCTGTTCGCGTGCGGGGAGCTGGCCACGGCGGCGCAGGACAACATCCCCGTCACGGTCCTGCTCGTCGACGACGGCGGCTACGGGATGCTGCGCTTCGATCAGCGCCTGGCGGGCGAGGACACGTTCGGCACCGAGCTGCACACCCCCGACTTCGTCGCGCTGGCCACCGCGTTTGGCGTCGAGGCGGAGGAGGTGGAGGACCTCGGCACCTCGCTGGCCGGGGCGCTGGAGCGCCACCTCTCCAACGGGCGGCCGTCGATGATCGTGGTGCGGGCGGCGCTCGACCCGCCGCCGACCACGTCGCCGAGCTGGTATCGAAGGAGAGCGTGATGAAGAACTACGTGGCCGGCGAGTGGCGCGACAGCGAGTCCGGCGAGACCTACGAGAAGCGCAACCCATGGCGCCCGGACGAGGTGGCCGGCGTCTACCCAGCGTCGACGGCGGACGACGCCCGGGCGGCCGTGGACGCGGCCGCCGCGGCCTTCCCGGCCTGGGCTGCGCTGCCGGCGGGGCAGCGGGCGGCGTGCTTCTACCGGGCCGCCGACGCCGTCGAGGCCCGCGCCGAGCGGATCGCGCAGGACATGACCGCCGAGATGGGCAAGCCGCTGCGCGAGGCCCGCATGGAGGCCGGGCGCGTGGCCGCGATCCTGCGCTTCTCCGCCGGCGAGGCGTGGCGGCCGGCGGGCGAGGTCTACGAGCCGTCGGTGGCGAACCAGCGGCTCTACACGATCAGGCGCCCGCTCGGAGTGGTCGGCCTGATCACGCCCTGGAACTTCCCGTTCGCGATCCCCGCGTGGAAGCTCGCGCCGGCGCTGATCTGCGGCAACACCGTCGTCCTCAAGCTCGGGTACGAGGCGCCGCGCACCGGGCTGCACCTGGCCGAGTGCTTCGCCGAGGCACAGCTTCCTTCCGGCGTGCTCAACGTGCTGACCGGAGCGGGCTCGAAGGTCGGCGCCGAGCTGGTCGCCAACCCGGGCGTCCGCGCGATCTCGTTCACCGGCTCGGTGCCGGTCGGCCACTCGGTGCGCGACCAGGCAACCGCCCGCGGCTGCCGGGTGCAGCTGGAGCTGGGCGGACACAGCCCGCTGATCGTCGCGGCGGACGCCGAGCTCGAGCGCGCCGCGGAGGCCGCCTACGCAGGGGCGTTCTGGTCGGCGGGGCAGAAGTGCACCGCCACGCGCCGCATCTACGTCCACGACGACGTCTACGGCCGCTTCCGCGAGCTGCTGTTGGAGCGGATTGGCCGCGGAGCCGTGGGCGACCCCGCCGACCCCGCCACCGAGGTCGGGCCGGTGGTCGCCGAAGGGCCCATGCAGGAGGTGCTCGCGGCGGTCGAGCGCGGCCGCTCCGAGGGCGGGACCGCGATCGCCGGCGGGGAGCGCGCCGACGACACGGGGTACCTGATCGCCCCGACGGTGTTCGAGGGCCTAGCCGACGACGCCTATCTCTCCTGCGAGGAGGTCTTCGGCCCGGTCACCTCCCTATATCCCTACTCGGGGCTCGACGAGGTGCTCGAGCGGGCCAACGCGGTGCCGTTCGGGCTCGCCGCCTCGATCTTCACGCGCGACCTGCGCGCGGCGCAGCGCTTCGCGGGCGAGCTCCAGGCCGGCATCCTGCACGTGAACTCGCCGACGCCCGGGTCCGACCCGCACGTGCCGTTCGGGGGCCTGAAGAGCTCCGGCTGGGGGCCGCACGAGCAGGGTCGCGCGGCGATCGAGTTCTACACCGAGACCGTCACGGTCTACGAGGACGCGCCGCTCTCCTGACCCGCTCCTAGCTCCGAGCGACCTCCCACACGAACACGCCGGGCTGGCCGGCCAGCGCCTGCTCCAGCGCCTCGTCCTCCTCACCGGGCTTGCCCTCCGGGCTCCACTTCGCCTGGTCCGGCGTGAGCCGCGGCTCGATGCACTGGAGGACGGTGAAGCCCGCGCGCACGAACTCGGCGATGTACTCGCCGTGGAGGTGCTCGTACTCGGGCATCTCCGAGCCGTTGCCCTCCGCGTCGATGACCGGCGCGCGCCAGCCCAGCACGGCGGTGATGAACGGGTGGGGGGCGGAGATGATCGCCCGGCCGCCGGGCCGCAGCACGCGGGCCAGCTCCGCGATCGCCGGACCGATCTCCGGCAGGTGGCTGAAGGCCAGCCCGCAGATCACCGAGTCGAACGAGCCGTCCTCGACCGGCAGCGATTCCAGATCGCCCTTGCGCAGATCGACCGAGGGCAGCTTCTTGCGCGCCTGATCGAGCATCGCCTCGACCGGGTCGACCCCGACCACCTCGCGGCCGGCCTCGACGAGGTAGGCCGTGTGGCGGCCGGTGCCGCAGCCGGCGTCCAGCACCGGGCCGTCGGGCAGCCCATCCATGAGCGCGCGCATGACCGGCTGCTCGAGCTGGATGATCGGGTCGTGATCGTCCTCGCTGGGCGGGTCGTAGGTGTCCGCCCAGATCGTGTAGCCGGTGTCGATGGCGGCCTCGGGGAAGTCGCGCCGGATCGAGTAGGGCGGCTGCTCGAAGCCGGAGATGATCTGCTGGATCTCCGACCGGCGCCGCTCGAGGCTGTCGAAGTGCTTGCGCGTGCCGCCGCGCAAGAGCGCGAGGCCCTCGATCCCGAGCAGGTAATCCCCCTGGCGGTACTGCGAGTTCTCGGCCATGCGCTCCCTCTCCCGCTCGAAATATGACATCGCGTGTCAGCGATATATAACTCTCGGGCGGGTCCAGGTCAACGTCGCGGCCGGTCAGACCAGCAGCTCGCCGCCGTCCGCCGGGAGCACGCAGCCGGTCATGAAGGCGGACAGATCGGAGGCCGCGAACAGCGCCACGCGCGCGATGTCGTCGGGCAGGCCGAGCCGACGCAGCGGCATCGCTTTCGCCAGCTCCGCGAAGGGCTCCTCGACCCCCATCACGCGGGACAGGCTGACCAAGTGCTCGGCCATGCCCTCGGTCGCCACGACGGTGGGCTTGAGCGCATATGCCCTGATGCCCCGCGGCCCCAGCTCCCCGGCGAGGATCTTGGTGAGCTGCTCGATGCCGCCCTTCGAGGCCGAGTACGCGACCATCCCGATGTGGCCGGGATAGCGGTCCACGACGGTGGTCGTGGTGTTGATGATCACCCCGCCGTTGCCGGCCGCGACCATCTCGCGGGCCGCCGCCTGGGAGCAGAGGAAGGAGCCCGTGAGGTTGATCGTCAGGGTCCGTTCCCACTCCTCGAGCGGGAAGTCGAGCAGGTCGACGAACTGCTCCTCGCGCATCGGGTACACCGCGGCGAGGTTGGCCCAGATGTCGAGCCGGCCGAAGTGCGCCGCGACGGACGCGGCCAGCTCGCGCACCGACTCCCGCGAGGTGACGTCCACGGCCCGCCCCAGCACCTCGACGCCGAACTGCTCGGACAGCTGCGTGGCCGCCTCCGCGGCCGCCTCGCCGTTGAGATCCGCCACCACCACGTTCGCGCCCGCTTCCGCGTAGCGGCGCGCGACGGCGCGCCCGATCCCCTGGCCCGCGCCGGTGACGACCGCGGCTCGGCCGTCGAGCGAGATCAGCTGGCCGATCGTCGCCTCGCCGAGGTCCGGGGCGGTCATCGCACGCCTCGTGCGGGGTGGAACGCCGGGACTCCGTACATCAGCTGGGCCTCCTAGTGTACGAGAAACCTTCTCAGTGATATACTACCGATCGTGCCGCGGCGCCTACCTGGTCGTGACCAGCAGCGCGACACCGACGAGCAGGGCTGCGATGCCGAGCAGCCGTAGCGGCGTCAGCGGCGTCCGCTCCAGCCCCAGCACCCCGGTGGCGTCCAGGATCGCCGCGACGGTCAGCTGCGATGCGATCGCGGCCGCCGCCACTCCGCCGGCGCCGAGGTGCCGCACGGCGATCAGCGTGACCAAGAGGATGGCTACGCCAAAGAGGCCGCCCGCTAGCAGCCCGACCGGCACGCCGCTGAGCCCGCGCAGGGAGCCCGGGTCGCCGAACGCGAACAGGATCACCCCGAGCACCACTGTGGTGATCCCGGAGCTCACCAGCGCGGCTCCCACGTCGCCCGTGCGCCGTGCCAGCTCCGCGTTGACCGGGGGCTGCAAGGCCAGCAGCGCTCCCACCGCCAGGGTGGCGGCCAGCGCGAGCATCGTTGCGACCGAGAGATTCACCGGCGGGGCAGCGTACCGGGGGGCCGGGCACTCGCCTAACCGCAAACAATTTGGACATCTGTCAGGTATATTTCGCGACGGGGCGTGGTGAGAATCTCGGTCGACATCGGCGGGACCTTCACCGACTGCGTGGTCGAGGACGAGCATGGGCAGCGCCTCCACAAGAGCCCGACCACGCCGGACGATCCGCCCCGCGGGGTGCTCGACGTCCTCGCCAAGGCCGCCGGCGACGAGCCGCTCGAGGCGTTCCTCGGGCGTGTCGAGCGCCTGGTGCACGGCACGACGCTGGCCACCAACGTCCTGCTCACGGGCCGAGGGGCGCAGACCGGGCTGCTGACGACCGCCGGCTTTCGCGACGTGATCGAGATCAGGCGCGGCATCCGCAACCTCGGCACCTCGATGTTCGACCAGTTCAAGCCGGCCTACCGCCCGCTCGTGCCGCGAGCCCGCAGGCTCGGCCTGCCCGAGCGCACCCTCTACACGGGCGAGGTCGAGCAGCCGCTGGACGAGCAGGCCACCGCCGCGGCCGTGGACCGGCTGGTCGCCGACGGCTGCGACGCGATCGCGATCGGGTTCGTCCACTCCTACGCCAATCCCGAGAACGAGCGGCGCGCGAAGGCGATCGTGCAGGAGCGCAGCCCCGAGACGTACGTCGTCTGCTCGCACGAGATCCTGCCCACGCTGGGCGAGTTCGAGCGCTTCTCCACGACCGTCGTGAGCGCCTACATCGGCCCATCGGTCTCGCGCTACCTGCGCGAGCTCGAGGCCAGGCTGCGCAGCAACGGACTCCAGGGCGCGCTGCTGATCATGCTGAGCGGCGCGCTCATGCAGGCGGTCGAGGAGTGCCACGAGCGGGCCGCCGAGCTGCTGGTGTCGGGGCCCGCGGCGGCGCCCTCCGCGGCGCTGCGCATCGCCGGCCGGCTCGGGCACCGCGACATCCTCGAGGTCGACATGGGCGGCACGAGCTTCGACATGTGCGTGATCCGCGACGGCCGCATCCCGACCACCAAGGAGGCGTGGGTCGGGGAGGAGCGGGTCGCCAACAAGATGGTCGACGTCGGGGCGATCGGAGCGGGGGGCGGGTCGATCGCATGGATCGACGGCCTCGGCCTGCTTCGGGTCGGGCCCCAGAGCGCCGGCGCGGATCCGGGGCCGGCCGCCTACGGACGCTCCGAGCTGCCCACGGTCACGGACGCCGACCTGGTGCTCGGCTACGTGCCGGCCGACTACTTCCTCGGCGGCGAGCTGCAGCTGGACGTGGACCACGCGCGCGCGGCGATAGCGTCGGTCGGCGAGCCGCTCGGGCTGGACGTGGAACAGGCGGCCGAGGCGATCTTCAAGACGGTCACCGGCGTGATGGCCGACGCGGTCACCGAGGTGTGCACCAAGAAGGGCCTCGACGTGCGCAGCTTCGTGATGGTCGCCGGCGGCGGCGCGGGCGGCATCCACGGCGCCGAGATCGCGCGGCAGCTCGGGATTCCCGAGGTGATCTGCCCGGCGACGGCGCCCGTGCTGAGCGCCATGGGGATGCTGACGATGGACGTCGGGCGCGAGCTGACGATGGCCGGCGTGTGGGATCGCACCGCCGTCACCGCCGACGAGATCAACGCGACCTTCGGTGAGCTGGTCGAGGCGCAGGTGGCCGCGTTCGGCCGCACCGGGATCGAGGCGCCCCAGATCGAGTTCCAGCGCTCGCTCGCCATGCGCTACCTCGGCCAGTTCCACGAGATCTCTGTCGAGCTGCCCGACCGCGAGCTCGACGGCGCCGCCCGCGGGTCGGTGGAGACCGCCTTCCACGAGCGCTACCGCGAGCTCTACGGCTACTCGCTGCCCTGGCGCATGGTCGAGATCCTCGAATGCCACCTGCGCGGCAGCGTCCCGCAGGCAGCGGCCGCCGAGCCGGCCGCGCCCGGCGGGGACCCGCCGGCGCTGTCCGAGGCGCAGATCGGCGAGCGCAGCGCGCGCACCGGGGGCGACCGGCGGCCGGTGCCGGTCTACCGCCGGGAGCTGCTGCGGGCCGGCCACAGCTTCGCCGGGCCGGCCCTCGTCGACAGCGCCGCCAGCACGGTGCTCGTGCCGGAGGGCTTCGACGCGCGCGCCGACGCGGACGGCAACCTCGTGCTGGTCCAGCGCGGAGTGGGGCGGATGCCCGAGTCGCCGGCGGAGCGAGAGGCGGCGACGCCATGACCCAGCCCGGCCGGGACGTCGACCCGATCACCCTGGCCACCGTCTGGCACGGCTTCCAGACGATCTGCCGCGAGATGCGCCACATGATGGAGCGCACCGCCCAGAGCTTCCTGATGTCGCAGCTGCACGACCTGTCGGTCGGCCTGTGGAAGGCCGACGGGTCGACGATCGCGATGCCGGAAGGGCTGCTCGACCAGTTCCTCGGGACGCGCTTCGCGATCGAGCACATCCGCGAGTCGTTCGGCGACGACCTCCATCCCGGCGACGTGATCCTCACGAACGACCCCTACCACGGCGGCCACGCTCCGCACCTGCCCGACTGGGGCTTCATCCGGCCGATCTTCCACGAGGACAAGCTGATGTTCTTCACGCTGGTCCGCGGCCACGTGATGGACACCGGCGGCTCGTTCCCGGGCGGCTACTTCCCCAACGCCTACGACATCCACGCGGAGGGCCTCTGCATCCCGCCGACGCGGGTGATCGAGCGCGGCGTGGAGCGCACCGACGTGCTGGAGCTGATCTTCAACAACGTGCGCTTCCGCGAGGAGATGGAGGTGGACTGCCAGGCGATGGTCGCCACCACGGCCTTCGCCGAGCGGCGGGTGGCCGAGATCATCGGCCGCTACGGGGCCGAGACCGTCGAGGACTGCGTCGACGAGATGATCGACCGCACCGAACGCGCCGTGCGCAGGGAGATCCTGTCGATGCCCGACGGGACCTACCACGGAGAGTCGGCCACTGACGACGACGGCACCATCCTCGACGAGCCGGTCTGGGTGAGGGTTGCGGTCACGATCAGCGGCGACGAGATGGTGCTCGACTTCAGCGAGAGCGATGCCCAGCGCCCCGGCTTCGTCAACCGCGTCTGGGCGGCGACCTACGGCACCGCGGTGGGCTCCGCGATCCTGCTGATGGACCCCGCGCTGGCGGACTTCCACAACGAGGGGTCGCTGCGCCCGATCACGGTCGTGGCGCCCGTGGGGTCGGTGCTGAACTGCGAGTACCCGGCCACCGTCGGCGGCAGCCCGGTCGCCGTCGGCGAGCAGATCACCGAGGCGGTCACCGAGGCGATCTCGCTCGCGCGGCCGGAACGCGCGATGGCGGCCTGGGGCAAGCACCGCGGCGACTACACGTCCGGCACCGATGTGCGCACCGGCAGGCCGTACGTCCGCACCTCCTTCGACTACGACGGCAGCGCCGGGGCGGTCGCGGGCTTCGACGGCGCGACCGGCCCCGCGTCGTTCGGCTGCCTCGGCTCGGTCATGCGCGGCAACGTGGAGGAGGCCGAGGTGCGCTTCCCGTGGAAGGTGGTGCAGCTCGAGGTGGTCACGGACTTCATGGGCGCCGGCCGTTGGCGCGGCGGCGGGGGCGTCGACTGGCGGGCGATCAACCTCGGCGGGCCGGCGCGCATGGCGACCGGCAGCTCCGACGGCGACGAGATGGTGCCCAAGGGCGTGCTGGGAGGCGCCAACTCGCCGCGCTCGCGGACGTTCGTGCAGCGAGACGGCGAGCTGATCCGCGTCAAGCCGCACCGGATGCAGGGGCTGGAGCCCGGCGACATGGTGATCAAGCTCAGCTCCGGCGGCGCGGGGGTGGGCGATCCGCGTGACCGCGACCCGGAGGACGTGCGCACCGACGTCATCAACGAGTTCGTCAGCGTCGAGGCGGCCGAGCGCATCTACGCGGTGGCGCTGGACCCCGAGACGCTCGCGATCGACCACGACCGCACCGGCGCGCTGCGCGCGGCGCCCGCGCGGCCGGTGGAGATCGTGATCGACGAGCAGGCGCTCGAGGTGGGCCTGTCCGAGGAGAGCGCAGAGGCATGAGCGCCCCGGCCGACTCGCACCTGCTGACGCGCGTGCCGTCGGGCTCCGCCGACTACTGGCGCTGCGTCGACTTCCTGGTCGACGAGGCCGCGGCGCTGGACGACAACCGCATGGACGACTGGCTCGCAATGCTGCACCCGGAGATCGACTATCGCGCGCCGATCAGGATCACGCGCGAGCGCGCGGCCGGGGCCGGCTTCAGCGAGGAGGGCTACCACTTCTTCGAGGACCTCGACTCGCTCAGCATCCGCATCGACCGGCTGGCCACGGACTACGCCTGGGCCGAGGATCCCCCGTCGCGCACGCGCCGCTTCGTGACCAACTTCCGCGTGTTCGAGTGCGAGCGGGCCGGCGATCTGCGGGTGCACTCGAACCTGCTGCTCTACCGCGAGCGGCTCGACGATCCGCGGCCGCTCGTGATGTCCGCGGAGCGGCGCGACGACCTGCGCGACCTCGACGGCGGCCTCAGGCTGCTGCGCCGCTGGGTGCTGCTCGACCACGGGCTGCTCAACACAGCCAACCTCGCCGTCTTCTTCTAGGAGGGACACGATGCAGCCGCATCCAACCCCGATGGCCCAGTTCCTCGACGAGTTCGACGCTTCCCTGCTGGAGGGATCGGTGCCGCTGAGGGTCTTCAACGACCCCGAGATCCTCGATGGGGAGCTCGAGCGCATATTCACGCGCGCGTGGGTCTTCATCGGGCACGAGTCGGAGATACCCGCGCGCGGGGACTACGTCCAGCGGCGCATTGGGCGCGACCCGTTCGTCCTCGTGCGCAGCGACGACGGGGAGGTGCGGGTCCTGTTCGACGCCTGCCGCCACCGCGGCGCGATGGTGTGCCGGGCGGAGCGCGGGAACGCCGCGCTGTTCCGGTGCCCGTACCACGGCTGGACCTACAAGAACACGGGCGAGTTCGCCGGCGCGCCCTTCTTCCGCGCCGCCTACGGGTCGGAGCTCGACAAGTCGGAGTGGGGCCTCTACGCCGCTCCGCACACCGAGATCCTGCACGGCTTCGTGTTCGCGTCGCTGGATCCCGACGCGCCGACGCTCGAGGAGTACCTGGGCGACATGAAGTGGTACCTCGACCTGCTGTGGGGCCAGTGCAAGGACGGCTGGGAGGTGATCGGCGACCCCCAGCGGTTCGTCGTCGAGGCCGACTGGAAGAGCGGCGCCGACAACTTCTGCGGCGACGACTACCACACGTTCTACCTGCACCGGTCCACGATCGAGATCGGCGTGATGGACGGCGTCAAGCGCGGGGACAGCACCGAGAACCTGCAGGGCTACCACGTCCAGGCGGGCAACGGGCACGCGATCTCGCACTTCCTGGTCCCGCCGGAGGTGCCGGGCCCGCGCTTCTGGGGCTATCCGCCCGAGGTGGCGGAGCGCTTCACGCCAGACAAGCTCGGGCAGGAGCGCTACGAGCTGGCGAAGCACAGCATCGGCTCGGTCGGGACGGTCTTCCCCAACTTCAGCTTCCTGGCCTTTCCGCTGCGCCACTCGCGCAAGGAGGGCCCCGTGTCCACGATGGTGATCCGCTGCTTCCAGCCGCGCGGACCCGCCGAGATGGAGATCTGGGCCTGGGTGATCTGCCCGAAGGGGACTCCCGAGGAGTACCGCCGCAAGACGTACCGGACCAGCATGGGCACGTTCAGCGCGGGCGGCACCTTCGAGCAGGACGACTCCGAGCCCTGGATCGCGCAGGCGCGCACCGCCGGGACCGCGTACGGCCGCAAGCTGGGCATGGAGCTGAACTACAAGATGGGCCTGAAGGGGGCGGCCTCGGCCACCCGCGTGGACGACTTCGCGGGACCGGGGGTGGCGTTCTATCCGGTGCTCGAGGACGGGGTGCATCGCGGCTTCCACCGCCGCTGGGTCCAGTTCATGCGGGAGGGCGGCTACCCGAGCGCGATGACCCCCGAGCAGCAGAACGCGAGCGCGGGCGAGGCGAGGAGCAACGGCGATGGCTGAGCGGGACACCGACGACAGCGAGCTGCGGCGCGAGGAGACGATCGAGATCGCAAACGAGTTCGGCTACGTGCACGTCCGCAAGGTGCACACGCGCAACGGCGAGCGGCTGGAGATCGAGTCGCCGCGCCGCGGCGCGCTGATCCGCCTCGATCCGCTCGAGCTCGAGGCCCTGACCTGGCAGAGCGACGCCGTCTTCACGCGCATGCTCGAAGACCCAGTGGATCCCGACTGAAGGAGAGCCCGATGGCACTGCGAGACCTCACCGCCGACCTGCCCGACGTGGACGTCAGCCGCCTCGGCTCGAAGCCCGAGACGACCGACTACGTGCCCTTCGAGAGCCTCGAGCGGCATCGGCGCACGTTCCCCGTGCGCCCCGGGCCGGCACCGGCCGTGACGAACCACGAGCCCCAGGAGCAGCTCGACCAGCTCGGACCGGAGCAGCTCTGGGACGAGCTGATGCGCCGCTCCCGGGAGCTGCCCGGCGTGACCGAGCGGCCGAGCGCCATCTCCGTCGAGGGGGCGCGGGCGCTGTGGCTGGACGACGAGTACGTCAAGGGCCCGGAGGACTCCATGATCATCGAGAAGGAGTTCGCCCACATCCACCCCCGGCCGGACAGCTCCTGGCACCTCCAGCTGCCGTACGAGCTCGCCGTCTTCGTGATCAGCGCGGGCTGGGGGCAGGTGCACACGACGGTCTGGCTCGGCATCGCGCCCGCCAACTCGGTGATGCTCTACTCGCCTCGCAACGAGGCGGAGATGGAGATCGTCTGGGCGCTGGTCGAGGAGTCCTACCGCTACGCGACGGGGCAGCCCCAGGAGTTCCGCAACGAGCCGCTGCTCGCCTGACGCCTAGCGCGCGAACAGGAGCAGCACGATGGCGGCGAGGAAGAGGCCCTGGGCGACGAACAGGCCGATGCGCTCCTTGTCGAGCTGCTCCGCCAGGCTGCCTTCGACTTTTCGAAGCGGGAGCCACCACAACCTGGTCCGCTCGTCGCCGGTGCCGTAGATGCGGCGCTCGAGCTCGATCTCGTACCCGTACCAAGCTGCGGGTGTGAGGGCGTCGCGTCCCTCTTTCGTCGCCTTCCGGACTCGGTCGGCACGGAGCTCGCGGTAGGGCGGCATGCGGCTGTAGCCGAAGCTCACCGCGAGCATGCCCACGAGGCAGGCCAGGGCGGCCCAGAACTGCCACCCCTCGTCGAACTTCTCCGACAGGGCGCCGACGAGCGCAACGGAGATGCCGGCGAATGCCGGGAGCGGCCCGAGCTGGCGGGCGAAGAACGCGCGCGCCGATCGGATTCGGTCGCGCTCGCCAGCCGCCTGCTCGTAGGTGAGCTTCCGAACGGCGAGCTCGTCGTCCGTGGCGCGTCGGCGTGCGGCTGATATACCTAGATGCACGAATCGTGTGTACCCGGAACGCCACATCTGAGCTGCGATGAGCGCCGCGAACGACTCGTCCCTCCAGCTCAGCACGCCGGTGCCCGAGGATGCCTCGCTCGGCGAGCGCGCGTACTTCGAGCTGCGCGACCGGATCGTCTCCCTGCGCCTGCGTCCCGGCGCCCTGGTTCACGAGGAGGAGGTGATGGAGGACCTCGGGATGAGCCGCACGCCGATCCGGGAGGCGCTCCTGCGCCTCGCCCAGGAGAAGCTGGTCGTCGTGATCCCCCGCCGCGGGACCTTCGTCACCGACGTCCACGTGGGCGACGTTGGCACCGTCTACGAGTTCCGGCGCGAGCTCGAGGTGGCCGCCGCCGGGTGGGCCGCCGAACGCCGCCGCGAGGCGGACATTCCGGCCATCGAGGAGATCATCAGCGAGCTGAGCGCGTTTCCGGAAAGCCCCCCGCCGAACGTCGACGCGCGCTCCCAGCTCGTCTCCGACCGGCGCGCTCACATCCTGATCTATCGCCTCGGCGGGAATCAGCTGATGGAGGACACCCTCAACTCCTACTACTTCCTGGCCGCACGCATCTGGTTCCTCGCTTCGGGCCGGGTCACCATGAACGAGCCCTTCACCAGCCTGATCCAAGTCCTCAGGGCCGTGAGGGACGGCGACGCCGAGGCGGCCAGGCTGCACGCGCGCGAGCACAGCAAGGCTGCCGAGGCGGCCATCCGAGCCGCGCTGTGAGCGCCTCGAACGCGCGACGGCTAAAGCCCGCCCGCGATTAACCCGATTAGGTAGGGATGCCCCAATCTGCGGCACGCCGGTTCGTCGCACGCCCCGCCGTGCGGTGGGTGGCCGGCGCGCTGCTGGTCGGTGCGGTCTTGGCCCATGCGCTTCACGGGCTCGGAGTGCTGCACGGCGACGTCTTCTTCGACAAGTGGCTCTTCCCGGGTGTCGAGCTAGCAGCCGCGTTCGCCTGCGTGGCCAGGGCGGTCCTGGTCCCCGGCGACCGAGCCGCGTGGCTGCTGTTCGGCATCGCGCTCGCCTGCCTCGCGGGCGGCGGCATCGTCTGGTCGCTGGCCTATGCCCACGACGACTCGCCGCCGACGCCGTCGGCCGCGGACGTCGGCTTCTTGCTCTTCTACCCGATCTCGTACGTCGGGATCTCCCTGCTGCTGCGCGCGCACGTGGCGGCCCAGCGCGCGGTCGTGTGGCTCGACGGGCTCACCGCCGCGCTCGCCGTCACGGCCGTGGGCACCGCGGTGCTGCTGCCGCCGATCCTGGCCACCTACGCGAGCGACACGCCGGCGCTGATCACCGCGGCCGCCCTTCCGGTCGGGGACCTGCTGCTGCTCGGCTTTGTCGTGGCCGCTCTGACCGTGCGGATGCACCGCCTCGGCCGCGCCTGGCTGATGCTCGCCGGCGGGTTCGTCATCAACGCCGTCGTGGACGTGTGGTACCTCCAGCAGATCGCCGCCGAGACGTACGTGCGCGGCACGATCCTCGATTCCGGCTGGCTCGTGTCCGCCTCGCTGATCGGCTTTGCGGCCTGGCAGAAGCAGCGCGGGGTCACCATCCCGGCCCCAGACCAGCGCGCGATCTTCGCGCCGCTGGCCGCCTCGGCCGCCGCGTTGGGCCTGAGCGTCTACGGGATCTTCGGCCAGCTCACGCCCGTGGCCGCGGCGCTGACCGTGGCCACGCTGTTCGCGGTGCTCGTGCGGCTGGCCCTTACCCTGGCCGAGAACCGCGAGATGCTGGCGCACAGCCAGGACGAGGCGACGACGGACGCGCTCAGCGGCCTGGGCAACCGGCGCCGCCTGATGCCGGATCTAGAGGATTCGGCCGCGAGACCGGCGGCGACCCTCGCGCTGTTCGACCTCGACGGCTTCAAGAACTACAACGACAGCTTCGGCCACCCGGCCGGCGACGCGCTGCTGCAGCGCCTCTCGCGCAGGCTGGAGGAGGCGGCCGGCGCGCACAGCGGCTCGGCGTACCGCATGGGCGGCGACGAGTTCTGCCTGCTGCTGCCGTGCACCGGGGCCGACGCCGAGCCCGGCGTCGATGCCGCGCTGCTGGCGCTGTCGGAACAGGGTGAGGGCTTCGTGGTGACCGCCTCCCACGGGACCGTCTCGCTGCCCGACGAGGCCAGTGACGCCGCGAACGCGCTGCGGCTCGCCGACCAGCGTCTGTACAGCCGCAAGGGCGGCCGGCGGGCGTCGCCATACGGCCAGACCAAGGCGGCGCTGCTGCAGGTGATCAACGAGAGCAACCGGGAGCTCGGAGACCACGGCCAGGGCGTTGCGGCGCTCGCCGTCGCGACGGCGCGGCGCCTGGGGATGGACGCCGAGCAGATCGACGAGGTCGGCCGTGCCGCGGAGCTGCACGACATCGGCAAGATCGCGATCCCCGACGAGATCCTTCGCAAGCCCGGCTCGCTGACGCTGGAGGACTGGCAGCTCGTTCGAGAGCACACGCTCATCGGCGAGCGCATCCTCGCTGCCGCGCCGGCCCTCGCTCCGGTCGGCCGCGTCGTGCGCGCGACGCACGAGCGCTGGGACGGCGGCGGCTATCCCGACGGCCTCGCCGGCGAGGAGATCCCGCTCGGCTCGCGCGTGATCGCGGTCTGCGACGCCTTCGACGCGATGACCAGCGGCCGCCCCTACCGTGAAGCGGTGGACACCCAGGAGGCACTGGCCGAGCTGCGCCGCTGCTGCGGGACCCAGTTCGACCCCCGTGTGATGGAGGCCTTCCTCGAGACCGTGACTACGCTCGACGAGCCCTGGCGCGACTCGAGCCGCTCCCACGCCGGCTGACCCCGGCCCCGGCCGGCAGGATGCTGAGCAGCGCCGCCGCCGTGATGATCAGCGCTCCGCCGACCAGCTGCAGGGCCGTCAGCGACTCGTCGAGGAGCAGGTAGGCCAGGACCACCGCGGCAAACGGCTCGATGGTGGCAAGCAGAGCGGTCATGCCGGCTCCGATGCGGCGGATCGCCGAGACGAACAGGACGACCGGGATCACCGATCCGAGCGCGATGAAGCCGATCATCGGCGCGATCGCGTCGGTCGTCAGGGACGGCAGCGGTACGACTCCCGTCGCCAGCAGCGCGACCATCAGGACCGACGGGCAGGCGTAGCTCAGCGCGAGCAGCTGAATCACCTGCATGCCCTGCTCGAACGCGTAGCGGCTCCCCAGGATGAAGGACGCCATCCCGATGCCGGCGGACAGGCCGAGCGTGACGCCGACGACGGTGACCGACGCCGGCGTTCCCACCGCGAGCACGAGGCCTGTCAGCCCCGCCGCGATCAGCACAGCCCGATTGCGACCGACGCCTTCCCCGAACAGGAGCGCGCCGCCGGCCACGACCAGCAGCGGATAGACGTAGAACACGAGCACGACGAGGCTCGCGGGCGCCTTCGCGAAGCCGACGATGAGCGCCGAGTTGGATACAAGCTGGACGCCCCCGAGTCCAAGGCCGATCGCGACCAGCTTCCTGGAGGGCAGGCGATAGCCCCTGGCGGCCGCGACGCCGCCGAAGACGGCGAGCCCGGCGAGCATCCGGAACGCGATCAGCGTCATCGCCGCGCCGCCGGCAGACTCGAACCGCTTGGTCAGGTAGCCGCCGGTGGCGAACCCAAGGGCGGACAGGACGGCCTGCAGCTGGCCCGCGCGCGGATGGCTCGGCGAGTTCTTGTCGGTCGGTTCCACGCGGTTGGGCAGCTGGCCTGGGTGCAACCCAGCCGCGCGCTCTGCGCGATCCCGCCGGGCGGCTAGTATATCACTGACGTGGCTAGATATATTCTCAAGGGCTTCGGCGGGCCGTGAGCGAGGAGACCGACCGTCGCATCCTGAAGGGCGAGCGCCGGCGCGCGCAGCTCATTGACGCGACGCTCGCGATCGTCGAGCGCGACGGAGTCGCCGGCGTCTCCCATCGCGCGGTGGCCGAGGTCGCGGGGGTCTCGCCGAGCGCGGCGCTGCACTACTTCGCCACGCTCGACGACCTGCTCGTGGCCGCGCTCACGTCGGGCAACGAGCTCTCCGCCACCGCCGTGGCCGCGGTAGAGGACCTGGGCGGCTTCGCCGACCTGCTGGCCACCGAGATCACCGAGCACCGGACCCGCTTCGTCGCGGTCTACGAACTCTACCTGCTGGCCGCGCGCCGGCCTGCCCTGCGTCCCGAGGCGGAGCGCTGGATCGCCTCGGTGCAGGACACGGCGCTGCGCCTGGGCGCCGATCCGACCGGGGCCAGGGCGCTCGCCGCGGCGCTCGACGGCCTAGGCCTCCAGAGCCTGCTCTCGGGCAAGCTGCCGGACCGCGAGGAGGCGCTCGCGATCCTCAGCCGGGCGATGCGCCTGGGCCCCGAATAAGCCCTCCTTGACAGCTTCTGCCCTGATGGTAGTGTCGTATATCTCAAGTTGCGCTTACCATATTCCTGGCCTATTCGAGCTTGGCTTGCCGGTCGCTTCTCGCTGAGCGGACCGCCGAGGAGAGGACACGAGGGATGATTGGAAGGTCTGGCATCGTCTGTGCGCTGCTGGCCGCCGGACTCGCTGCTTGTGGCGGCGGGGACGAGGGCTCGGGCTCCGAGAAGGGGACGGTCACCTTCGGGGCGGACACGCAGCTGTCCGGCAACCTGCAGGTCTACGGGGCGCCCGCGGTGCAGGGCCTCGAGGCCGCCGCCGCCGACCTCAATGCCGCCGGCGGCATCAAGGTCGGCGACAAGACCTACAAGGCACTGGTCGCCGCGGAGGACAACGGAAGCGACCCGAGCGCCGTCGGCAAGGCCGCCCGTGCCGTCGTCGACGACGGCAGCATCGCCGCGCTGGGCCCGGACATCTCCGCTCCGGTCGCCTACAGCACCTGGAAGCAGAGCGGCGTCATCACCTTCACGCCCGCCTTCGACCTGCAGGCGACCCTGCTGGAAGAGGCCGACGCCAACCCGCTGCTGTTCTCTCCAGTGCCGTTCCTGACCAGCCTGTTCGTCACCTCGATGAAGCAGACCGCCGCGGAGTTCCCCGACATCAAGACCGTGGCGATCATCGCGCCCAACGACGACGAGGGCCAGGGCGCCTCGGCGGCCTATGCAGCGGCATCGCAGGAGGTGGGCATCGAGGTCGTCGGGCAGGAGCTGTTCGCGGGCAACGCGACGGACTTCTCGCCGATCCTCACCTCGCTCAAGAAGAAGTCGCCGGACCTGATCATCGCCCTGCAGTCGCCGGAGCACGCCGTCGCGATCCTTCAGCAGGCGGCTCAGCTCGGAGTGGGCAAGTACGGGCTGAACGACGTGATGACGCCCGACCAGGTCCTGGAGGCCCAGGGCCTCGAGGACATCACGTTCATCATCCCGAACTTCAACCCCACGTACTCGCCGTCGGCGACGATTCCGGACTACTCGCCGGAGGTGATCTTCGGAGACGAGGAGCCGGCGGGCAACCCGGGCGCGGCGGTGGCGCTCTACTACAGCTACTACGTGCTCGCGCAGGCGATGCAGGAGGCCGGCACGGCCACCGACGCCGAGGCGATCGCGAAGGCGCTCCCGGGCCAGTCCTACGACGGACCGTTCGGCACGTGCACGATGACCGAGGCGCGGGACCTCCAGTGCGAGACGCTGCTGGACGTGGTCCAGGGCGACAAGGTCACGGTGTACCGCTTCCCGAACCCGAGCTCCGTCGATCCCAGCGCCGTGTACGAATGTCGCGGGGGGACCTGCAAGGCTCGGTAGGGGTACCCGGGCGTTGACCACGTTCCTCCAGCAGACCTTCAACGGCCTGTCGATCAGCGCCGTCTACATCCTGGTCGGCGTGGGGCTGACGCTGGTCTTCGGCGTGTCCCGGATCATGAACTACGCCCACGGGCAGTTCCTGATCCTGGGCACGTTCGTGGGATACGCCCTGGTCAGCGCCGGTGCCCCCTGGTGGCTGGCGCTGCTGATCGCCCCGCTGGCGGTGGGAGCGCTCGGCGTCGTGCTCTACCGGACGATGTTCCAGAGGCTGGCCTCCGACCACCTCGCCACGTTCATCCTCACGGTGGGGCTGGGCATCGTCATCCAGCAGCTGATCGTCAAGATCTGGTCGCCGGAGCAGCGCCAGATCGCGTCGCCGCTGACCGACAGCGTGGAGGTCGGCGGCGTGATCTTCACGGACGCCCGGCTGCTCATGCTCGGGATCTGCATACCGGTCGTGGCGGGGCTGATCTGGATGCTGGGGCACTCCGACGTGGGGCGCCGGATGCGGGCCACCGCGGAGAACCCGCACATGGCTTCCCTGGTGGGGGTCGACGCCGTGCGGACCACCTCCGTGGCCTTCCTGATCGGCTCGGCACTCGCCGGCCTGGCGGGGGTGCTGCTGGGCATCCTGTTCCCGTTCACGGCGTTCGGTGGCAACGCCTTCCTGATCAAGGGCCTCGCGGTGGCGCTGGCCGGTGGGATCGGCAACGTCACCGGCGCGGTGGTGGTGGGGCTGACGCTGGGGCTGGTGGAGACCTATGGCTCGGCCTACGGGGTCGGCCCGGAGTGGCAGGACGGCTACGCGTTCGTGCTCTTGATCGCGATCCTCGCCTGGCGCCCACAGGGAGTCTTCAGGGGAACCGTTGAGGTCTAGGCTCGCGGTGGGCCGGCGTCGCCGCGTCTACGTCGCGGTGAACATCGCGCTGGCGCTGGTGGTGCTGGTCGCCGTGCCGACCTGGCCCCCGCACCTGATCGGCAGCGCGAACACGACGCTGCTGTCGGTGGCGAGCCTGGCTGCGATCTGGGCGATCGTGGCCGTCGGCACGGGCATGTTCGTCAACCTGAGCGGGCTGCCGACGCTGGCGCAGGGTGGGCTCTGGGGCGTCGGGGCGTACGCCTCGGGCATCACGATCATCCACCTCGACATCGGCTTCTGGCCGAGCCTCCTGTTCGCCGCCGCGATACCCGCCCTGCTCGCGCTGCCGATCGCGCTGGTCGCTCTGCGCACGACCGGTGTCGCGTTCCTGGTGGTGACGATCGCGTTCACCGAGTTCATCGTCCTGCTGATCACGAACCTGTCGATCACCGAGGGCCCGCGCGGACTCCAGGCCGCCGAGCCGCCCGGCAGCATCGGGCCGCTCGAGTTCGAGAGCCTCAGCAGCCAGTACTACCTGTACCTCGTCTTCCTGGCGCTGGCGATCGCGCTCTATGCCGCGGTCGCGCGGTCGCGCTTCGGCGCGCGGCTGCGGGCGATCCGCGACCGCGAGCGGCTCGCGCGCTCGCTCGGCATCAACGTGCTCGTGCACCAGCTGATCGCCTTCGAGCTGTCCGCCACCGTCGTCGGCGTGGCGGGCGCGCTGCTGCTGCTCCAGCAGCAGGTCGTCACGCCGGAGCTGTTCGGCAGCCTCCAGTTCATCGGCATCTACCTCGCGATCGTGCTGGGCGGCCTGACCGTGCTCGGAGGACCGGCGCTCGGCGCCTGGATCGTCCTGTTCCTGCCGCTCTGGATCGGCTCGGACGATCCGAACATGAGCCTGCTGATCTACGGAGTGCTGCTGGTCGCGGCGATGCTCGTCCTGCCGCGTGGCCTGCTCGGCGCCCTGAAGGGCTGGACGGCGGGCGCGGCCGAACCCGCGCCCGCGGCCGAGCCGGGCCCGGGCGGCGGCGACGTCGCATTGCCGCCCCCGGTCGAGCGCACCGCGCAGCCGCTCGGCGACGTGCTCCTCGAAGCGACCTCGGTCAAGCGGTGGTTCGGCGCGAACCGCGCGCTCGACGGCATCGACATCAGCGTCCGCACCGGCGAGATCAGGGGCGTGATCGGCCCCAACGGATCCGGCAAGACGACGCTGCTCAACTGCGTGTCCGGGTTCCTCGCGACCACCGACGGCGCGATCACCTACCGCGGCGAGCCGCTCCAGGGGCGCCGGCCGGACTCGATCGCCCGGCTCGGGCTCGTGCGGACCTTCCAGGAGCCCGAGGCGTTCGGCAGCTTCACGGCGCGCGAGAGCTGCGAGCTGATCGTCGCGAGCGCGCGGTCACGCGAGGCGGTCAACGAGCAGCTGCCGGAGGGGGCCGACGCCGTGCTCGCCTCGTGCGGGCTGAGCGCGGCCGCCGACCTGCCGGTGACCGAGCTGTCGTACGGCCAGCTGCGGCTCCTCGGCGTCGCGATGGCGCTGTCCTGCCGCCCGTATCTGCTGCTGCTCGACGAGCCGGCGGCGGGCCTGACTCCGACCGATGCGGTCGCGCTGCGCGACGTGCTCCTGAACGCCCGTGCCGCCGGCGTGACGCTCGTCGTGATCGACCACGACATGTCCTTCCTGCTGCCGATCTGCGACTCGGTCACCGTCCTCGACGGGGGCACGAAGCTCGCCGAGGGGGAGCCGGACGCCATCGCCCGCGACCCGGCCGTGATAGCCGCCTATCTGGGCGAGTCCTTCGCCAAGCGCAGGGCCGGCATGCTCGCCGGCGAGAAAGGCTGAGCGGATGGCCGCCCTGGAGATCGTCGACCTGGTAGGCGGCTACACGCCGAAGGTCGACGTGCTGCACGGCGTGGCGATCGACGTGCATCCCCAGGAGGCGGTGGCGATCCTGGGCGCCAACGGAGCCGGCAAGAGCACACTGCTGCGCGTGGTCTCGGGGCTGATCGCGCCGCGGCAGGGCAGCATCCGCTTCAACGGGGCGGAGATCACCGGCGTGAGCCCGCATCGCATCGCGCGCGCCGGACTGGCGCACGTGCCCGAGGGGCGCCAGGTGTTCGTGCGCCAGACCGTGGCCGACAACCTGCGGCTGGGCGGCATGGGATCGCAGGGGCAGGAGGAGCGACTGGAGCGCCTGCTCGACGTCTTCCCCGTGCTGCGCGACAAGCTCGGACAGCGGGCGGGCGAGCTCTCCGGCGGCCAGCAGCAGATGCTCGCCATCGCCCGCGGCCTGATGTCGCAGCCGTCGCTGCTGATGCTCGACGAGCCCTCGCTGGGGCTGTCGCCGAAGCTCGTCGACGAGGTGATCGAGCTGCTCGCCCGGGTGCGGCGGGAGCTGAAGACGGCGTTCCTCCTGGTCGAGCAGAACGCCGCCGTGGCGGCGGGGGTCGCGGATCGCGCGTACGTGATGAGGCGCGGCGAGGTAGTCGGCGAGGAGCACGCCCAGGCGCTGCTCGGCAACGACCAGCTGCTGAGCGCCTACCTGGGCTGAGCGGCGAACGCCAGGACCGTGTCCCGGATGCGGCCGACGGTCGGGACGACCTCGTCCAGCAGCGCGGGCGCGAAGGGGTAGAAGGTCTCGCTGGCGCAGAGCAGCCGGAGCCGCTCCCCGGGCAGCTGCTCCGCCACGCGCGACATCACGTAGGACGCGGGGCTCCCCGGACCGCGGGCCTCGTCCACGAAGACGGTGAACGGGTGGCGCTCGGCCAGCTCGGCCACCTCGGCCCAGGGGCTGGGCGACAGGGTGACCAGGTTGGCCACCGTGAGCGAGAGCGACTCGCCGTCGGCCAGGGAGTCGGCCGCCTCGAGGCTCCGCTGGCTCATCAGCGACGACCCGACGATCAGGCCGTCGTCGCCCGAGCGCAGCAGCTCGAGCGGTCCGGTCTGGGTGGAGGCGGCCTCGTCGAGCGGCCCCTCGGTCTCTCCGAGCAGCACGTGGTCGGCGATCACGACCGGGTCGTCGCCCGTGAGCGCCGCGACCACCACGTCGTAGATCGACTGGGGCGTGGCCGGCGTGTACAGCCTCAGCCCGGGAATGCCCTGCAGCATCGACTGCGGCGTGTGCTCGTGCTGCACGCCGCCCGCCCTGCGCGCCCCGGCCAGCACGTGCAGGACGGCGGGGGCGCTCACCTGGCCGCCGCTGAGGTAGCGGACGTGCGGCGCCTCGTTCACGAACGCCGACCAGCCGTAGTACATGAAGGTCGAGGTCCCGAGGAACACGCACGGACGCAGGCCGGCAGAGGCGGCGCCGACGCTCGCGCTGAGGACCGCGAACTCGCTGATCGGCGGTGTCAGGAAGCGGTCGGGATAGCGGTCGCGGATTCCGTCGTCGGAGTTGTAGGGGGCGGAGGTGGCGTGGCCGATGATCACCACGCTCGGGTCCGCGTCCAGGCAGCGAGCGAGCGCGCGTGCGCGGGCCTCCCAGTAGGGGACTGTCTCGGTCACGGGCGCGCCGCCCAGACGTCGGAGTGGGCCACCTCGGCAAGCGACGCCGAGGCCGGCGCGGCGGTGAGGGCGTGCTCGGCCGCCGCCTCGATCTCCGCCGTGACCTCCGCCTCGACTGCCTGCAGCCGCTCGGCGGGCACGCCCTCGGCCAGCAGCTCGCGGGCCTCCGCGAGGACCGGGTCGTCGGCGTCGTACCAGGGCGAGCCGCTCTGCGCCGCGGCCGCGGAGAGGTCGGTGGGGCCGGTGACGTCCTTGGGGAAGAACGCCGCGTTGCCGGGCCACTCCGCCGAGCGCACCTCGAGGAAGCTCGGCGTCAGCGTGTCGCGGGTGTGGCCGGCGGCATCGCGCAGGGCGCTCACGACCTCGCGCGGCCTGCGACCGTCGGCCACGGCCGCCCTCACGCCGTGCGCCTCGGCCACGGCGGTGAGCGACGGCGAGTCCTCGCCCGCGTTGTTCTCGCAGACGAACACGACCGGCAGCGCCCACAGCATGGCCAGGTTGAGCGACTCGTGGGCGACGCCCTCCTCGAGTGCGCCGTCGCCGAACAGGCAGAAGCTCACACCGGCGCCGCTGCGCTTGAGCGCGAGCGCGTACCCGAGCGACTGAGGGACGCCGCCGGCGACCATGGCGCTCGTGTAGAGCACGCCCAGCTCCGGCGCCGCGAGGTGCATCGACCCGGCCCGGCCGAGCTGAGGCGCCACCGGGCGGCCGAGGATCTCCGCCAGCATCAGCGCCGGGTCGTGGCCGAGGCAGATCAGGTGCGCGTGGTTGCGGTAGTTGGTGGCGACCAGGTCGCCTTCGTGGCGCACCAGCCCGAGCGCGGCCGCCGACGCCTCGAGGCCGTGTGAGACGTGGTGGTGGCCGTCGATCCGGTCGGCCATGCGCAGCACCTGCTCGTCGAAGCGCCTGGCCTGCAGCATCAGGCGCAGGAGGGTGAGGTCCCCGGCGCTCATCGGCTGGTGAGCCTGCGAATCCCTGCCTCGATCGCCTCGCGCGACACCTGGTGGGCGTCCTCCAGCTCGGGCGCGGCCGGAACCGGCGTCCCCGCGGAGGTGACGATCTCGATCGGGGCGTCGAGGGACCAGAACGCGCCGCCGTAGGCCTGGCTCGCCACCTTCTCGGCGAGCCCGGCGCCCGCCGCCTCGTCGTGTGCGACCAGCAGCTTCGACGTGCGCTCGACCGACGGCACGAGCAAGCTCGTGTCCAGCGGCGCGATGCGCTGAAGGTCGATCACGTCCGCCGAGACCCCGAGCGCCTCGACCGCCTCCAGCGCGAGCATCACCGTCCGGCCGCTGGCGGCGATCGTGAGCCGGTCGCCGCGGCGCACGAGGCGGCTTCGAAACGGCGAGCCGTCGTCTCCCGGCAGGCTCCAGCGCTTGTACAGCAGCGTGCGGTCCGCCAGCACGACGACCGGGTCGGGATCCTGGATGCCGGCGGCCAGGGAGGCCGCCGCCATCGCCGGGGTGGTCGGCGCCAGGACCTTCAGCCCCGGCATCGAGGCCAGCAGGCCGTCCAGGCGCTGCGAGTGCTGCGCGCCCCACCGCGTGCCCGCGCCGCCGGTCGTCCACACGCAGAGCCCGACCGAGGACCGGCCCCCGCTCATGAAGTGGAGCTTGGCCGCGTGGTTGAAGAGCTGGTCGGAGGCGAGCGTCAGGAAGTCGTCGAACATCAGGTCGACGACGGGCTTGCGGCCTGCGAGCGCCAGGCCGACCGCCACGCCCATGATCGCGGACTCGCTGATCGGCGTGTTGCGCACCCGGTCGGCGCCGTGGAGCTCCGCCAGCCCGCGGGTCAGGCCGAACGGTCCGCCCGCCGCGACGTCCTCGCCCAGCACCATCACCGCCGGGTCGGCCTCCATCTGGGCTGCCAGCTCCTCGCGCACCATCTTGATCACGGTGTCGGGCTCGCCCGCGGCGGCCGCGCACGGCCGGGCGGGCCGCCGCCCGGGGTCCGCGGCGAACAGCAGCGCGGCGTCGTCGGCGGGGTCGGCGGGCGGCTGCTCGAGCGCCTGCTCGAGCGCCTCGGTCATCTCCTCCATGGCCGCGGCGCTCACCCGCTCCAGCTCGTCGCCCGCGCCCAGCCGCTGCGCGAGCTCGTGCAGGGGGTCGGCGCCCTCGGCGCTGCGCGGCGCCGCCTTGCTCTCGTAGTGCGGACGCAGGCGGCTGACCTGCAGCTCCAGCAGCGCCGGCACGCGCGTCTCGCGCACGGTGGCGGCGAGCGCGCGCGTGGCCTCGGCGACGTCGGCGACGGCCCCGCCGTCGGCGGCCTGGGCGGCCACCCGGTAGACGGCGCCGTAGTCGGCCACGTGCTCGACTGTGGTGTGCTCGTCGCGCGAGGAGAACTCGGCCCAGCCGTTGTTCTCGCACACGAACAGCACCGGCGCCTTCCAGAGCGCCGCCATGTTGAGCGTCTCGTGGAAGAGCCCCGTCTGCACGGCGCCGTCGCCGAAGAACGCGACCGCGATGGCGTCCGCGTCCAGCGCCAGCGAGTAGCCGAGGGCGATCGGCAGCGTGCCGCCGACCACGCCGCTGGCCATCACGGCCCTGGTGCCCATCAGGTGCATGCTTCCGCCGCGCCCGCGGCAGACGCCCGTCTCGCGGCCGGCGAGCTCGGCGAACAGGGCGAGCGGCGTCTCCCCGGCGGCGAGGAAGTGCCCGTGCGGGCGGTGGGTGCTGAAGATGCGGTCCTGCTCGCGCAGCTCGCCGATCACGCCGGCCGTCGCCGCCTCGACGCCGATCGAGAGGTGGAGCAGGCCGGGCAGCCGGCCGTCCGCGGCGGCCTGGGCGGTCACCTCCTCGAACGCGCGGTGGCGGGCCATCGCCTCGTACGCACTCAACAGCTGGCCGGGTGCGGACTCGCGGCCCCCCATCTAGTAGAGATAGTCGGCTTTGGACAGCGCCAGGGCGTCCCCCGGGTGCCCGACCGTCTCGGGCGCGAACAGCTCCTCGGGGTCCAGCTTGCGTGCGGTCAGTCCCTGTTCGTGCGAGTAGCGCGTCATCGCCTCGAGGATCGCGCGGTTCTGCTCGAAGCCGTAGGGGAAGGGGTCGCCGCCGAACAGCTCGTCGACCTCGTCCAGCTCGTCCTCGATCCAGGGCAGCGTGACCGCCAGGGCGTTGACGTCGCGCATGCGCGCGAGGCCGAGCCGCTTGGACTCGACGAAGGCCTCGAGGATGGACGTCGCCACCCAGGGGTTCGCCTCGTAGACGTCGCGCCGCACCACGACCATGTGCATGATCGGGAAGAACCCGGTGCGCGTGAAGTAGTCCCGCTCGACCGCGCGGTAATCGCGAAACAGGCGCCGGATGCCAGGCGCGCCGTCGCGGTAGGGAGCCGGGTCGAAGGTGACGAACGCGTCCAGCTCCCCGGCCGCGAACATGGACGTCAGCGACTGGTCGGCCGGGATGCGGCTGACGCTGACCCCGGGGGGCGGCTCGTGGCGGCGGCGCTCCTGGTACTCGGGCGTGTAGATGCCGCCGTAGCGCCAGTCGACGTCCGCGGGCGTGACCCCGTAGTCCTCTTCCAGGAACGCGCGCACCCAGAGCGCCGCGGTCATCTGGTAATCCACCAGTCCGACGCTCTTGCCCTTGAGGTCCTCGGGCCGCTCGATGCCCGCCTCGGTGTTCACGAAGATCATGTTGTGCCGGAAGGCGCGTGACGGGAACACGGGAATCCCGACGAGGCGGTCGTCGCCCTCGCCCACCATCATCATGTACGTCGAGGCCGACATCTCGGCTACGTCGAACTCGGCGTCCTGGGCCATCCTGCGGAACAGCTCCGTGAGCTCCACCACCTGGAAGTCGAGCTCGATGCCGGCCGGCGCCACCCTCCCCGTCTGCAGCGCACGGGTCCGGTCCAGGTAGCTGTAGCCGGCGAACGACAGCCTCAGCGTCACGACCCCTCTCCGAGGGCGATCTGCGACGTGACCGTGAGCCCGTATCCGTCCAGCCCGACGATCCGCTTGGGGCTGTTGGTGAGGATGCGGATCGACTTGAGCCCGAGGTCGTGCAGGATCTGCGCTCCGATGCCGTAGTTGCGGAAGGTCCGCGGCCGGGCCCCGTGATGGGGCGGCGCGGCCTCGAGCTCCGCGAAGAGCGTGCCGCCGTTGCGCTCGGGGGAGAGATAGACGAGCACCCCGGCGCCCTCGTCCTCGATGCGGTCCAGGGCGGCCTCGAGCAGCTCACCGCATCCGCACCGCTGCGAGTGGAACACGTCGCCCGTGAGGCAGGCGGTGTGAACCCGGACCAGCACGTCCGCGCGGTCGGCGACGTCGCCCTTGACGTAGGCGACGTGCAGCTCGTCGTCGGTCGTCGAGCGGTACGCGATCACCCTGAAGTTGCCGTGCCGGGTGGGGAGGTCGACGTCGGCGACGCGCTCGATCAGGCGGTCGTGGCGGTGCCGGTAGGCGATCAGCTCGTCGATTCCGATCATCGTCAGGCCGTGCTCGGCGCAGAAGGCCCGCAGGTCGTCGCGGCGCGCCATCGACCCGTCCTCCTTCTGGACCTCGCACACGACGGCCGCCGCCGTGAGGCCGGCGAGGCGCGCCAGGTCCACGGCCGCCTCCGCATGGCCGGCGCGCTTCAGCACGCCGCCCGGCTCGGCGCGCATCGGCTGAACGTGCCCGGGGCTGACGATGTCGTCGGGGCCGCACTCGGCGTCGGTCGCGACCTTGATCGACGCGGCCTGGTCCTGGGCGCTGGTGCCCGTGGAGACCCCCTCCTTGGCATCGATCGTGGCCGTGAACGGCGTGTGGGCCCGTCCCCCGTTGCGCGGCGGCGGCGGCTCCAGCTCCAGCTCGTCGCAGCGGTCGGGGGGAAGGGCGAGGCACACCCAGCCGCCGGCCCTGCGGTTCATGAAGTTGATCGCCTCGGCGGTGACAAGCTCGGCGGCCATCACGACGCTGCCGCGGTTGTCGCGTTCCTCGTCGTCGTCGACGACGATCATCGCGCCCGCGGCCAGGTCGGCGAGCGCGCGCCCGACGGGTCCGCGGTCGCTCAAGCCGCTGTCGAGCGATGGAGTAACGCCGTGCATAGTTGAGATATACTACTAAGGGTGATCGTTGTGTTTCACGCCGTGTGCGCAGCCGGGGCCGGCCTGCGATGACGGTCATCCAAGCATTCCGGACCGAGTTCAGCGAGCGTCCCCCCAGGGAATGGGGCCACTACATCGGCGGCGCCTGGGTCGAGCCCGCCGGCGGCGAGACGTTCGAGGGCCTCGATCCGACGACGGCGCGGCCGTGGTACGTGGCCGCGCAGGGCAGCGCCGAGGACGTCGACCGGGCGGTGCGCGCTGCCAGGGAGGCGCTAGCCGCACCGGCCTGGCGCGACCTCACGCAGACTCAGCGCGGAGCGCTGCTGCGGCGCTTCGGCGACCTGGTCCTCGAGCGCGTCGACCAGCTCGCCTGGGCGGAGACGCTCGACAACGGCAAGCTGCTGCGTGAGACGACCGGCCAGCTGCGCCGCGTCCCCGAGTTCTTCTACTACTACTCGGGCCTCGCGGACAAGATCCACGGCGACGTGATCCCGGGCGCCAAGCCCGATCTCCTCAACTACACGCTGCGCGAGCCGATCGGGGTCGTCGGGGCGATCATTCCGTGGAACTCGCCGCTGCAGCTCGCGGCGATGAAGCTCGCCCCCGCGCTCGCGTGCGGGAACACCGTCGTGATCAAGCCGAGCGAGCACGCGTCGGCCTCGCTGCTGGAGGTCATGCCGCTGTTCGAGGAGGCGGGCTTCCCGCCCGGCGTGGTCAACCTGGTGACCGGCGCGGGGGAGACCGGCGCGGCGCTCGCCACCCACCCCGGCGTCAACAAGATCGCCTTCACCGGCGGCACCGAGTCGGGCCGCAAGGTGGCCATCGGCGCGGCTTCGCATTTCGCCCGGGCGACGCTCGAGCTCGGCGGCAAGAGCCCACAGCTCGTCTTTCCCGACGCCGACGCCGAGAACGTCGCGATGGGGCTGCTGGCCGGGATCTTCGCGGCGGGCGGGCAGACCTGCGTGGCCGGCTCGCGCGCCTTCGTCCACGCCGAGCTCTACGACGAGATCTGCGAGCGGGTGGTGGCGCGCACCGAGTCGATCCGGGTCGGCGACCCGCTGGAGCAGGACATCGATCTGGGCCCGCTGGCGATCGAGGCCCAGCGCGACCGTGTGGAGCACTACGTGAGGCTCGGCCTGGCGGAGAACGCGACGCTGCGCGCCGGCGGGAAGCGGCCCAGCGAGCGGACCGAGGGCTGGTTCTTCGAGCCGACCGTGTTCGCCGACGTCCGCAACGACATGACGCTCGTGCGCGAGGAGATCTTCGGGCCCGTTCTGGGCATCGGCCGCTTCGAGGACGACGAGGAGGCGGTCAGGATCGCCAACGACACGCCCTACGGCCTCGCCGCCGGCGTCTGGACCAAGGACCTGGCCCGGGCGCACACGGTCGCCAGCCGGCTGGACGCGGGGACGGTGTGGATCAACACGTACCGCTCGCTCTCGCCGCTCTCGCCGTTCGGGGGCTTCAAGGACAGCGGCATCGGCAAGGAGAACGGCACCGACGTGATCCACGAGTACACCCGCGTGAAGAGCGTGTGGGTCAACCTCTCGAACGAACGGATCGGCGACCCGTTCGTAGGGCGCTGAGCAGATCGGGCCTCTGATGCTCTCCCCAACGACCTCCCCGCAGCTGTCGACGCCGGTTCCCCAGGACGCGTCCCTGGCCGAGCGCGCCTATCTCGAGCTGCGCGACCGGATCGTCTCGCTGCGCATCCCGCCGGGCGCGCTCGTGCGGGAAGAGGAGGTCATGGACGAGCTGGCGGTGAGCCGCACGCCGATCCGTGAGGCGCTGCTGCGGCTGGCCCAGGAGAAGCTCGTGGTGGTGGTCCCGCGCCGCGGGACGTTCGTCACGGACGTCCACGTCGGGGATGTCGGGATCGTCTTCGAGCTGCGCCGCGCGCTCGAGGTGGTCGCCGCGGGGTGGGCCGCGGAGCGGCGCCGCGACGACGACGTGCCGGCGCTCGAGCAGATGATCGGCGAGCTGACGGAGATGGCCGCCGCGCCCCCCGGGATCTTCGACCCGCGATCGCAGATCGCCCTCGACCAGCGGGCGCACAGCCTCATCTACCGACTCTGCGGCAACACGCTGATGGAGGACACGCTCAGCTCGTACTACCTGCTGGCCGCGCGGATCTGGTTCCTGGCGTCCGACCGGGTCACGATGACAGGGGAGCTCAGCTCCGACAGCCTGATCGCGCTGGTCGCGGCCGTGAGGGATGGCGACCCGGAGGCGGCCCGGACGCACGCTTTGCGGCACAGCGAAGAGGCCGAGGCTTCATTGCGGGCGGCGCTGTGAGCACGGGGCCGGTGCCTGGGATCGGAGGCAGCGTCGGCTTCGGCGAGCGCCCGGCGCTGATCGTGGTGGACATGAGCATCGCCTTCACAGACCCCGAGTCGCCGCTGGCGTGCGACCTGGACGACGTGGTGAGCAGCATCGGCCGCATCCTCGAGGTGGCGCGCGGCCGGGGCGACGTGCCGACCATCTTCACGACGGTGGCCTACGGCGAGCGCGAGCGGGTTTCGGCGCGCGCCCTGCTGCGCAAGTGGCCGGGCGCGTTCGTCTGCGAGCCGGGCAGCCGCTGGACGGAGATCGACGAGCGGCTGGCGCCGCGCAGCGACGAGCCGGTCATCACCAAGGTGTTCCCGTCGGCCTTCTTCGGCACCCAGCTGGCGAGCTACCTGATCTCCGAGCGCTGCGACTCCGTGATCATCACCGGCGCCTCGACGTCGGGATGCGTGCGCGCCACCACCGTCGACGCCGTGTCGCACGGCTTCCAGGTGACGCTGCCGCGGGAGGCGATCGGCGACCGCTTCGCCGACGCCCACGCGCAGAGCATGGCCGACATGGACCTGAAGTACGCGGACGTCGTGTCCGAGGCGGACACGCTGAGCTGGCTGTCCGCCCGCGCGCCCGCCTAGGCGGAGCTCGGCTGCGGCCTGGAGGGCAGGCGCTGCCCGTGCGCGCTGCCGCCCGGGCCGACCACTGAATCCAGCTCGGCCAGCTCGTCCGGGCCCAGGGCGAGCTCGGCGGCGGCGAGGTTCTGCTCCAGCCGCTCGACCGTGCGGGCGCCGGGGATCGGAACCACCCCGGCATGCACCAGCCACGCGAGCGCGATCTGCGCCGGCGCCACGCCGCGGCGGTCGGCGACTTCCCACACCGTCTGGGCGAGGCGCACGTTGGCGTCCAGCGCGTCGCCGTGCAGCCGCGGATAGCGGCCGGAGCGGCGCGTGTCGCTCGCGTCCAGCTCCGCCGTGCCGGTGAAGCGGCGGGCGATCAGGCCGCGCATCAGGGGGGAGAACGCCACGAACCCGGCGCCGGCCGCCTCGCACGCCGGCAGCACGTCCGTCTCCACCGAGCGCTCGAGCAGCGAGTACTCGCTCTGGACCGAGGCGATCGGTGCGGCGGCGGCGGCTCGCCGCAGCTCGTCCGCGGAGACCTCGGACAGGCCGAGGTGGCGCACCTTCCCGGCCTCGACCAGCTCCTGCATGGCGCCCACGGTCTCCTCCAGCGGCGTCGCCGGATCGACTCGGTGGAGCGAGAACAGGTCGATCACGTCGACCTCGAGGCGGCGCAGGCTGCTCTCGCACGCGCTTCGGACGTAGCCAGGGGACCCGTCGAGCCCGACGAAGACGCCGTCCGCGCCTCGGATCTGGCCGAACTTGGTCCCGATCGTGACGCGGCCGCGGTCCTCGCCGAGCGCCCTGGAAAGCATTCGCTCGTTGTCGCCGAGCCCGTACATGTCGGCCGTGTCGAACAGCATGACGCCCAGGTCGAGCGCCCTCCGGATCACCCTGACGATCTCGTCGCGGTCGCCCGGGCCATAGAACTCGGACATGCCCATGCAGCCGAGCCCGATCGGGGAGACCTCCGGTCCGTTTGCGCCGAGCCGGCGCGCCGCGGCCGTGCTCATAGGGTGCTGGGCGCAGCGGCCTGCTGCTGGAGCCGGGCGAACTCCACGACCTCTAGCCCGACCGTCTGCAGCTGGAAGGCCGCCTGGCGGTCCTCGCCGTCGCTCTCCGAGCGGGCGGTATTGATCGCCGCTCCAAGCGGAGTCGGCCAGCCGCGCAGGGCGTGGACGATCGCGCGCATCGCCGCCAGGGTCGCCACCGTCGCCTGCCACCCCGCCCCCGTCGCGATGCAGCCGACGCCGCGGCGGGAGAGGTACGGGCGGGTGTCCTCGCGCAGATCCTCGAGGTAGTCGAGGGAGTTCTTCATCAGCCCGGACACGCTGGCGTGGTATCCCGGCGAGGCGATGATCACGCCGTCCGCCCGGCGCACGGCCTCCACCAGCTCGACGGCGGCCTCGCAGCGGGCCGGATCGGAGGGGGAGTAGAGCGGCAGCTCGGCGAGCCGGCTGCCGGTGAACCGCTCGACCTCCGCGCCGGCGGCTGCTGCGGACTCCAGCGCCACCTCGAGCGCACGCTCGGTCGAGGAGTCGGGCCGGACGGTGCCGCCGATGCCGACGACGAGAGGGCTACTCCCCATGGTTGAAGACCCGGCCGGCGGCCAGGCTGGGATCGAGACCGAGCTGCTTCAGGGCGTGCCACACCGTGGCGGCGTTGATGGCGATCAGCGGCTTGCCGAAGCGGCGCTCGGCTTCGTCGGCGACCCGGTAGCTCGACAGGTTCGTGCCCGCCTGCACGAACGCGTCGAAGTCCGACCCGGCGGCCTCGCTGAGCTCTTCGAGCGCGTCGAGGATCTCGTCGCCGCTCACGTCGGCGATCGACACGGCGGTCGGGCAGCGCAGGCTCTTCATCGCGACCATCTCGTAGCCGAGGTCGTCGAAGTAGCGCTCGACCTGCTCGTCGATCGACGGCTGGTAGGGCGTGAGCACGGCGATCCGCTTGGCTCCGATCGACTCCAGGGCCATGGTGGTGGCCTCCGACCCGGTCGAGACGCCGAGCCCGCTCATGTCCACCATCTTCTGGGTCAGCGCGCGGCTGCCCTCTAGCCCGCCCACGAACGTCTCCGACGACATGCCGAGGACGAGGTGGTCCGGGCGGCAGGTCATCACGTCGTGGACGGCCTTCTCGCTGCCGTCGCGGATCTGCTGGAGCGTCTTCTGCGCCTTCTGATCCGAATCGATGCTGTTGTCGATGAAGATCCGCGCGACGTGGAAGCTCACGTTCTCCGGGCGGAGGTCGTTGTAGTCCGCCTCCACCGACGTGTTCGTCGACGGGATGATCACACCGATTCGACTCATGCGGCCTCTCCTCTGGTTCGTGGGGGGATGTCTCGGATCCGAGGGATCACCTCGTGTCCGATCAGCTCGATCGAACGCATGTGCTGCTCGTGCGTAAGGCCGTCGATCGACAATATGAACTCGTCGACGCCCATGCTCTCGAGCCGCTCGATGCGCTCGACGAAGAAGTCCGGGTCGCCGATCGTCAGGTAGGGGGCGCGCTCTACCAGGAAGGGAAGGTCGCGCTGGTGCTCGGCCAGGCCCTCGAACGCGCTCATGTAGGCGTAGTCAGAGGACTGCTGAGCCAGCTTGGAGTACCAGGACATGACCAGGTCGACCATCTCGAAGGCCGTATGCGACGCGTCCGCGAGGGCCTGTTCGGTGGTCTCCGCGCAGTAGGCCCTCAGGGCGAGCGACGAGAAGGTGCTGTTCGTCGCCCGGCCCCGCTCGGCGGCGTCGGTCCACGAGGCGCGATAGAGGTCGAGGCACCCCTGGACGAAGTCCCACCCGCCGGGCAGGCTGTTGCCGCTCATCACGCCGATGCCGTGCTCGCCGGCCAGCTTGTGGGTCTCGACGCTGGTGGCGGACGCGAACACGGGCGGGTGCGGCTGCTGCAGCGGCTTGGGGAAGAGCGAGCGCTCGGGGATCTTCCAGACCGGGCCGTCGTGTTCGAAGGTCTCCTGCGACAGCGCCTTGATGATCACCTCGAGCGAGTCCCAGTACTGCTTGCGCGTCTCGTCCACCGGTATGCCGAAGGCCTCGATCGTGTGCACCTGGTTCGATCGCGCCGTGCCCAGCTGCATGCGCCCGTGCGACACCAGGTCCAGCGTCGCCACCCGTTCGGCCACCCGGATCGGGTGGTTGAACGCGAGCAGTGGAGTGGACACCGTGCGCAGCCGGATGCGGCTGGTCTGGCCGGCGATCAGGCCCAGCAGGACCTCCGGCGCGGACTGCGTGAGGACCTTGCTGAAGTGCACCTCGGCGAGCCCGTAGAAGTCGAACCCCATCTCCTCCGCCAGCAGCGCCTCGTCCACCGCCTGGCCCAGGCGCTGCTCGGAGGTGACTCCCGGGGCGAGCGCTCCGTCCAGGATCAGGCCGAGCTTCATCGCGGAACCTCCTGTCGGAGCGCAGCCCCCGTCCGGGCTGAGAGCCAGTCGAACATGCGCTCCAGCTCCGCCGCGGCGTCGGGCAGCTTGTGCGGGATGTAGGCGAACGAGTGGTTGAGCCCGGCGGGCACCGAGAGCGTCGTCGGCACGCCATGGCCGATCAGGCGCTCGGCCATGTCGAGCGACTGGGGCAACAGCGAGTCCTGGTCGCCGATCACCAGATAGCTCGGCGGGAACCTGTCGAGATTCGGCGCCAGGGCGGGGCTGACGAGCGGGTCTCGGTGCTTGGTCAGCCAGTGCGGCCCGAGGTAGGCCAGGTTGAAGACCGTCTCCGCGAAGCCGCCGGCGTAGGTCCCGGGCTTCTCCATCACGAGCGGGAAGTTGAAGACGCCGTACAGCAGCAGGGCGGCTGAGAACCGGACCTCGGCGTCGTCCTCGGCGGCCAGGGCCACGATCGACGCGGCGGCGAGGTTGGCTCCCGCGGACGCGCCCCCGATCGCCACGGGTCCGCCGTCGCCCTTGACCTCGGAGGCGTTGCGCACCATCCAGCGCGTCGCGAAGATGGCCTGGCGGAGCGCCGCTGGAAACGGGTGCTCCGGCGCGAGCGCGTAGTCGAGGTTGACCACGACGTGGCCGCGCGCCGAGATGCTCATGCCGAGCTTGCGCACGTACTCGGCCTTGCCCAGGCACCACCCGCCGCCGTGCATGTAGAGCATCATCGGAAACGGGCCGGGGCCGTCCGGGACGTAGATCTCGGCCGCCGTCTGAAGGCCTTCGACCTCGCCGAGCACCGTGTGGCGGATCTCGACGTTCTCGGGGAGGTCGACGTTGTGCCTGCGCAGGTCGCGCGACGGGTCGGACCGGAAGGCGACCACCTCTTCGACGGTCAGCAGCTCGGGAGGGGTGACCTCCTGATCCGCCACCAGGGAAAGCCACGCTGCGTTGCCCGCACCTGGGGACGCGCCGGGGTGGTTCATCTGCTCCTCGCCTCTCCCGGCCGCTGGCCGCGAGATAGATACTTCTTCAACGTAACAACTAGTATATCTGTGGCCTATGGGCATTACAAGGCAGCCGCGATCAGTGGGCACGGCGCCGTGGTCTTAGGATCAAGCCGCCCAATGCGCGCGCCGGACCCGAACCAGCTCACCCCGATCGACCTCTTCGCGTCCAGCACGTGACCCAGCACGCCGGGGGAGGGCAGGCGGCCTACCGCCGCGGCCTCGTCGCCGCCTGCGCGATCGGGATGGGGGCGAGCTGGAACGTCGCCAACGTCGGCGCCCTGGCGGCGACGGTGGCCGACCACTACGGGATCGCGCTCGCGACCGTGGGGCTCTTCACGACGGTGCTGTTCCTGGCCGAGCTGGGGTCGATGCTGTCCGTGGGGCGGCTGATCGACCGCCTCGGGCCACGGCGCATCGGAGCAGTGGCCCTCGCGCTGACGATCGTCGGCAACGCGGGGACGCTGCTCGTGGACGACCTGGTGCCCGCGCTCGCGCTGCGCACGATCGTCGGCGTCGGCGCGGGCTCCGGCTTCATCGCGGGAACCGCCTACGTGTCGAAGCTGGGCGGCACGGCGCTTGCCCAGGGGATGTACGGCGGCGTGTCGCTGAGCGCCGGCGGCATCGCGATCGCGCTGATCCCCTCGCTGGACGGGGCGCTGGGATGGCGCGCCCCGTTCATCACGGCAGTGGCGGCCAGCCTGATCGCCGCGGTCGCGCTGCTCTTCGGGCCGCCGACCGCCGCGAACCCGGGGCACGTGGAGACCCCCCTGCGAGCGCTGCTCCTCGACAACCGCATCCTGCGCTTCGCGGCCGTCCAGAGCGCCGCCTTCGGGCTCGGGATCGTGCTGAGCAACTGGGTCGTGACCATCCTCGAGCGCCGCGGCGGCGTGAGCGACGAGACGGCCGGCGCGATCGGGGCGCTGATCTTCATCATGGGCATCGTCGCGCGGCCGCTCGGCGGCCTGTTCGCCACGCGGCGGCCGGACCGCGCGCGGGCGCTGTTCGCATGCGGCATGCTCGTCGGAGCGGCCGGGACGCTGCTGATCGGCTTCGCGCGGCCGATCTCCGTGGCCGTCGCCGGGGCGGTGCTGCTCGGCATCGCCACGGGGCTGCCCTTCGGCGCCACCGTCACAGGCCTGGCGCGCGCCTTCCCGGGTGCGCCCGGCACCGCGTTCGCGGTGGCCAACGTGTACGCGATCGCGCTGATCGTCGTGGGCACGCCGCTGGTCGGGCTGACGTTCTCGCTGCCCGGCGACGGGCTGATCGGGTTCGTCGCGGCGGCGGCCCTGTGGACGCTGACCGTGGCGGCGCTGCCGCATACCGAGTCGCTCTCGGAAGCGCCCAAGGCGACCGCCTGACGTTCAGCTCAGAAGGAGCGCGGCATCCCCAGCACGTGCTGGCCGACGTAGGACAGGATCAGGTTGTTCGACACGGGGGCGACCTGGTAGAGCCGGGTCTCGCGGAACTTGCGCTCCACGTCGTACTCGCGGGCGAAGCCGAAGCCGCCGTGCGCGTCGAGGCAGGCGTTGGCGGCCTGCCAGGAGGCCTCTGAGGCGAGCAGCTTGGCCATGTTCGCCTCGCCCCCGCACGGCTGCCCCTGGTCGTACAGCGTCGCGGCGCGGGAGCGCATCAGGCCGGCTGCCTCGATGGCGGCGTGGGCCCGCGCGATCGGGAACTGGACGCCCTGGTTGGACCCGATCGGCCGGCCGAAGACCTTGCGCTGGGAGGTGTAGCTCACGGCTCGCTCGGTGAACCAGCGGCCGTCGCCGACGCACTCCGACGCGATCAGGATGCGCTCGGCGTTCATGCTGGCCAGGATGTAGCGGAAGCCCTTGCCCTCCTCGCCGATGCGGGCGCTCTCCGGCAGCTCGAGCCCGTCGATGAAGACCTCGGTCGTGGCGTGGTTCATCATCGTCTCGATCGGCCGGATCGTCAGCGCGCCGCCGGTCTCGCGCATGTCGACGAGGAAGACCGACAGCCCGTCGACCTTCTTCTCGACCTCCTCGAGCGGCGTGGTGCGCGCCAGCAGCAGCATCAGGTCGCTGTGCTCGGCGCGCGAGGTCCAGATCTTCTGGCCGTCGACGCGGTAGCCCGACTCGGTCCGCTTGGCCGTCGTGCGGATGCGCGTCGTGTCCGACCCCGCCTCCGGCTCGGTGACCCCGAACGCCTGGAGCCTCAGCTCGCCGGCGGCGATCTGCGGCAGCCAGTGGCGCTTCTGCTCGTCGCTGCCGTGGCGCAGGAGCGTGCCCATGACGTACATCTGCGCGTGGCAGGCGCCGGCGTTGGCGCCCGCGGCGCTGATCTCCTCCATGATCGCCGCCGCGGCGGTGAGCTCGAGGCCGGCGCCGCCGTACTCCTCCGGGATCAGCGCGCTCAGCCAGCCGTGCTCGGTGAGCGAGCGCACGAACTCCTCCGGGTAGCGGTCCGGCTCCAGGCCGCGCCAGTACTCGTCGCCGAACCCGGCGCAGAGCTCCCGCACCGCGCGCCGGATCTCGTCGAGCTCCTCGGTCACACCTTCCATGGCTCCTCCACCCGCGGGAACGTGCTCTGGGCCGCGTCCGCGTCGCGGCTGTAGACCATGAACGTGCGGCGGAACTCGACCACCACCTCGCCGCGCTGGTTCACCCCGCGCGAGCGCATCTCGACGATGCCGACCTCGGGCCGCGTCTCGGATGCGCGGACGCCGGTGATCTCGGACTCGGCCCAGATCGTGTCGCCCACGAACACGGGGGCGGGGAGGCGGATGTCCGTCCAGGCCAGGTTGGCGGTGGCGTTCTCGCTCGTGTCCGGCACGGTCAGGCCCGTCACCAGCGCCAGCGTGAACGTGCTGTTCACGAGCGGCTTGCCGAAGCGGGTGCGGCGCGCGTACTCGTCGTTGAAGTGCATCTGGTTCGTGTTCATGGTCAGGCAGGTGAACCAGACGTTGTCGGTCTCCGTGACCGTGCGCCCGAGGCGGCTGCGGAAGAGGTCGCCGACCTCGAAGTCCTCGAAGAAGCGGCCCAGCCACTCCTTCGGCGCCGGCTCGCGGTCGGCGCTCATGCCGGTGCTCCGTGCAGGACGCGCCGCGCACGCGCCACCACGGCGGCGTCGATCATCTCCCCGTCCGCGGCGATGACGCCCTGGTCCGCCGCGTCGTCCGCCCGGTCGAGCACGCCGCGAGCCCACTCCACCAGCTCGGCGGACGGCTGCAGCTCGCTCTCGACGATCGCGATCTGGCGCGGATGGATGCAGAGCTTCGCGGCCATGCCGAGCGTCCGCGCCAGCGCCGTGTCGCGCCGCAGGCCCTCGTCGTCGTCGAGCGCGGTCCAGACGCCGTCCACCGGGCCCGGGAGGCCCGCCGCGGCGCTGTCGCGCACGAGCGTGGCGCGCGGGACGAGCAGCTCGAGGCCGTCGGCGCGCTGCTCTGTCCCGAGGTCGGCGGCCAGGTCGACTGAGCCCAGCGCGAGCCGGACCACCGGCTCCGCTGCCGCGATCTCGTAGGCGCTGCGCAGGCCCTGGGCGGACTCGATCAGGGCGACCACGGGCAGCCCGCTGCTTTCGAGAAGGCCGATCCCGGCCGGCTCGGCCTTCGGCAGGACGATGCCGTCGGCGGCGACGGTGTGCGCCCACTCGAGGTCGGCGGCGAACCACCGCGAGCGCTCGCCGTTGATCCGCAGGAGCACGGTGGCGTCGCCGCGACCGTCGGCGAGCGCCTTCTCCACCGTCGCGCGGGCGTCCGCCTTGCGGTCGGGAGCGACGGCGTCCTCGAGGTCGAGCAGCAGCGTGCCGCCGGCCCGCAGCGCGGAACGCACCTTGCGGTCGTCGTCACCGGGGACGAAGAGGAAGCTGCGGGCGGCGGCGATGTCGCGGGGCGCGGTCAAGGGAATATCCACGTAATGTACTGCCAAATGCCGATCATTTACTCCACGAAGCGTCGGGCGCGGCCAGGAATCAGCGGGGGGCCGGGGGCGTGAGCCCCCGGATGCCGCAGCGTCGGGCGCGGCCAGGAATCAGCGGGGGGCCGGGGGCGTGAGCCCCCGGATGCCATTGGACGGCGTCGTCGTCCTGGCGGTGGAGCAGTACGGCGCCGGTCCGTGGGCCACGCTTCAGCTCGCCGACATGGGCGCGCGGGTCGTCAAGATCGAGGATCCCGGCCAGCGTGGCGACGTCGGCCGCTACGTGCCGCCGTTCGCCGAGGGCGAGGACTCGCTCTTCTTCGAAGCCTTCAACCGCGGCAAGGAGAGCCTCTCGCTCGATCTGCGCTCCGATGAGGGACGCGACGTCTTCCGCGACCTCGTCCGCGGTGCCGACGCGGTCTTCTGCAACCTGCGCGGCGACCTGCCGGAGCGGCTCGGGCTGACCTACGCGGACCTGGGCTCCGTCAATCCCCGCATCGTCTGCTGCTCGCTGTCCGGCTACGGCAAGACCGGTCCCGACGCCGCCGTGGGCGCCTACGACTACGTCATCCAGGCGCGGGCGGGCTGGATGAGCCTCACCGGCGACCCGGCGGCGCCGCCCACGCGCTGCGGCCTCTCATTGGTCGACTTCAGCGGCGGCTACGTCGCGGCCCTCGCCCTGCTCGCCGGCGTGCTCTCCGCGCGCGAGACGGGCCGCGGCACCGACTGCGACATCTCGCTGTTCGAGAGCGCGCTCTCGCTGCTCAACTACGTCGCGACCTGGTCGCAGACGTCCGGCCACGTCACGGCCCGCCAGGAGGACTCGGCCCACCCGTCGATCGTGCCGTTCCAGCAGTTCCAGACCGCCGACGGGTGGATCGTGCTGGCGTGCGCCAAGGAGAAGTTCTGGCGTGCGCTGTGCGACGCGCTGGAGCTGCCCGAGCTGCGCGACGACCCCAGGGCCGCCGACTTCGCCGCGCGCTACGCGAACCGCGAATGGGTCGTGGGCCAGCTGCACGAGCGGTTCGCGAAGCGGTCGACGGCGGAGCTGCTCGCGGTGCTCGTGGCGGCGGGGGTGCCGGCGGCCCCCGTGAACGACGTGAACGCGGCGTTCGCCGACGAGCAGGCGAGCGCGCGTGGGGCCGTGGCCGAGTACGACCACCCGGTCTTCGGGCGCGTCCGCACGCCGGCCAGCCCGCTGCGTGTCGGCTCGGCGCCGCGGCCCGCCGCTCCCGCGCCGCGGCGCGGCGAGCACACGGACGCCCTGCTCGCGGAGCTGTGCGGATACGACGCCGATCGCATCGCCGAGCTGCGCGCCGGCAGCGCCTTCGGCTGACGCGCGCTCAGCGGGCGTCGTCGATCGACCGGCGCAGCTGCAGCCGGTACGAGTAGCGCGCGGGGTGGAAGTGGCTCGTGGCCAGCTCGACCGGCGTGTCGGTGGTGTCGAGATAGAGCCGGTCGGCGCGCAGGGCCGGCGCCCCCGGTGCCAGCCCGAGCGGCTCCTCGAACTGCGGCGGGACGGTGACCGCGGTGATGCTCTGCTGCGCGCCGGCGACGTGGTGCTCGCCGAGGCTGTCGATCATGCTGATGACCGTCTCGCGCGTCCGCTCGCCGCGCTTGGCCAGCGCACCCGATTCGGCGGCGCGCCGGCCGATCTGCGGCGGGAGCCAGAGCTGGGTCACCGCGAACGGGAGGTCGCGATGGAGCCTGCGGATGACCGCGTGCATCACCTCGTCGGAGGCCAGGCCGAGCCGCCCGGCGGCATCGACGTCGATCTGCTCGGTGAGCGGCTCCATCACCTCGAGCACCGTGTCGAGCGACATGGCGAGCAGGTCGTCGACCGATCCCACCGAGCGCAGGTACTGCCCCGAGCGGGCCGGCAGCGCCGCGAACGACCCGCGCCCGGGCACGCGAAAGACGAGTCCCTCGGCGACGAGGTCCTGCAGCGCCCGCCGCACGGTCTGGCGGCTGACGCCGAAGCTCTCGCTCAGCTCGGCCTCGGTCGGGATCTGCTCGCCCTGGCGGTACTTGCCCTGCTGGAGCGCATCGCGGAGCTCCGCAGCCAGGGCTCTGTAGGCGATCGGCCGGGGCGACATCGGGCGCCAGTATGGCCAACTGAGGGCGGGGGCAGCCCAGTTGTGTTAGGGACAGGTGAATTTATCGCTTCCTGGTGATAAGAACTCGCCAAAGTGGTATACATCGCGCCAGTGGGCGGGAGGGCTCCTGACATCGACGATCAAGCACCGCTGTCCGCCGGCGCTCGCCGCGAGGCCATACAGCTGCTTTTGCTCGAGCAGCAGGAGGTCACCGTGCACGAGCTGGTCGAGCAGTTCGCCGTAAGCGTCATGACCGTGCACCGGGATCTCGACGCGCTCGAGGCGCGCGGGGTCGTGCGCAAGGTGCGCGGCGGCGCGACCGCCCAGCCCTCGAGCCTCTACGAAAGCTCCCTCGCCTTTCGCGTCGGCGAGAACATGGACGCCAAGGAGGGCATCGCACGCGCGGCCGCCCAGCACGTGGCTCCCGGCTCGAGCCTCGTCCTCGACGACTCGACGACCGCGCTCGCGATGCTGCCGCACCTCGCGACGATCCCCCAGCTCACGATCGTCACGAACTTCGTCTCGGTGATCGACAAGCTGCGCGACATCCCCGACGCGTCGATGGAGGTCATCTTCGTCGGCGGCGCCTACCGCCCGAAGTACGACTCGTTCGGCGGCGTCCTGACGGAGAACTGGCTCAAGCACTTTCGCGTCGACCAGTGCTTCCTGTCGGTCTCCGCGATCGACCTCGAGCTCGGCGCCTTCCACCGCGAGGCCGACCACGCCGCGCTCAAGCGCGCGATGATCGAGATCGCCGGCGAGTCGATCCTGCTCGTGGACGTCTCGAAGTTCGCGAAGCGGGCGATGCACCTGATCGTCGACTTCGACGCCTTCGACCTGGTCATCGTCGACGACGAGACGACCGCCGAGCAGCTCGCGGGCCTGCGCTCGCGCGGGGTCGAGGTCGAGGTGGCGCTCGCGGACGAGGACGACGCCGGCGCCGAGGCGGCCCCCGACGGCGCTCAGCCGCAGGAGCAGCGCTCGTGACGCCGGCGCGCCTGGAGATGCGCTCGATCTCGAAGCGCTTCGTCGGCGTGCAGGCGCTCGACGACGTCTCGCTGCACGTCGACGACGGGGAGATCCTCGCGCTGGTCGGAGAGAACGGCGCGGGCAAGTCCACGCTGATCAAGGTGCTGGCCGGGGCCGAGCACCCCGACTCCGGCGAGATCCTGATCGAGGGCGAGCCCGCAGGCATCCAGACGCCGCTCGACGCCGAGCGGCACGGGATCGCGACGGTCTACCAGGAGCTGAACCTGTTCCCGGCGCTGACCGTCGCGGAGAACCTGCTGTTCCGGAGCTACCCGAAGACGCGCGGCTTCATCAACTGGCGCGGAGCACGGCGCGAGGCGGAGCAGTTCCTCCAGTCGATGGGCATGGATATCCCGGCGGACCGCCGGGTCGCCGAGCTGAGCGTCGCGGAGCGGCAGATGCTCGAGATCGCCAAGGCGCTGCACCGCCAGGTGCACATCCTGATCCTCGACGAGCCGACCGCCGTGCTCGGCGGGCAGGACGTCGACCGGCTGCTCGAGATGGTGCGCTCGCTGCGTGACCACGGCATCGCGACGATCTTCATCTCCCACCGGCTCGAGGAGATCTTCGGGCTGGCCGACAACTACGTCGTGCTCAAGGACGGCCGCCCGGCCGGCCAGGGCAGCATCGCCGACACCAGCAGCGACGCGCTGATCTCGATGATGGTCGGCCGCGAGCTGGAGGGCTTCGCGCGCGTGCCCACCCAGCGCGACGACGATCGGGAGGCGCTGCGTGTGGAGGGCCTCAGCCGGGAGGGAGTCCTGTCCGACATCAGCTTCCGCCTGCAGAAGGGCGAGGTGCTCGGGGTGGCGGGCCTGCGCGGCGCCGGGCGCACGGAGATGGCGCGGGCGATCTTCGGGGCGGACCCGATCGACGGCGGCGAGGTGGCCGTCGGCGGCCGCGCGGTCGCGCTGCGCTCACCGACCGACGCGATCCGGAACGGCATCGGGCTGGTCCCGGAGGACCGCGCGACGCAGGGCCTCTTCAAGAACCTGTCCACCGCCGAGAACATCCCGATGGTGGCGCTCGCGGCGGCCGGGCTGAGCGCCGTGCAGCCGCGCGCGGAGCGCGGCGTGGCGGCCGGCTACCGGACGTCGCTCGACATCCGTGTGGCCGACGTGACGGCGCCGGTGGGGACGCTGTCTGGCGGCAACCAGCAGAAGGTCGTGCTCGCGAAGTGGCTCGAGGCGGGCGTGTCCGTACTGATCTTGGATGAGCCCACGCGTGGAATCGACGTGGGGAGCAAGCGCGAGATCTACGGGATCATCCGCGGGCTGGCGAAGGACGGGGTGGGGGTGATCCTGATCTCCTCGGAGCTGCCCGAGGTGCTGGAGATGAGCGACCGCATCCTCGTCATGCGCCAGGGCCGGATCGTCGCGGACCTGGATGGAGACGAGGCGACCGAGGAGTCGGTCATGGCGCACGCCGTGGGCGGCGGATCGGACGTGGTTGGCGCCACGGACGTCGGCGCCGTGGTCGAGGCCACCGCCAAGGAGGAGGAAGGATGAGGTCAGACGCGGCGGCGGCGGATCGACTGGGCGCGTCCAAGCTGCCCTTCAGGGTGCCCGGGGGACTGCGCGGCAACTGGATGCCGCTGGCGATCCTGGTGCTGCTCGTGGCGATCACGGGGCTTGTCTCGCCCGAGTTCTTCCAGGTCACCAACCTGCTCAACGTCGCGCGCCAAGCCTCGATCGTCGGCGTCATCGCGGTCGGCATGACCTTCGTGATCCTCACCGGCGGCATCGACCTGTCGGTGGGCTCGATCCTGGCCATCTCGGCGGTGGTGATGGCGATCATGGCCGAGGCCGGCTATCCGCTCATCGCGATCCTGCCGACCGTGATCGCGTTGGCCACGCTCGTCGGCGTGTTCAACGGCTGCGGCGTCGCGCTGTTCGGGATCCAGCCGTTCATCATGACGCTGGCGACGCTGGTGATCGGCCGTGGCGTGGCGCTGCGAATAACCGACGGCGGCCCGCAGGAGTTCTTCCTGCCGAACGGCGTCGTCGACTTCCTGGGCAGCGGTGGCATCGGCAGGATCCCCGGGCCGCTGATCGTCTTCGCGGTGTTGGCGCTGATCGGCTGGGCGGTGCTGCGGCACCTGTCCTTCGGGCGCTTCCTGTACGCCATCGGCGGGAGCCAGGAGGCGGCGCGGCTGTCTGGGGTGCGCACAAAGCGCAACCTGATCGGCGCCTACGCGGTCAGCGGCGCCTGCGCCGGGATCGCGGGCATCATGACCGCGTCGCGGCTGAGCGTGGGCGACCCGACCGCCGGCAACCTGGCCGAGCTGGACGCGATCGCCGCGGTCGTGATCGGCGGCACCAGCCTGATGGGCGGAGTCGGCGGCATGCCCGGCACGGTCGCCGGCGCACTGCTGCTGGCGGTCGTGGCGAACCTGCTCAACCTCGCGGGGGTCTCGCCGTTCGACCAGCAGATCGTGAAGGGCGTGGTGATCCTGGCCGCCGTGTTGCTGGCCGGGCAGGCGCTGCGCAGTCGCTCGAAGGCGGCCAGAAGGACGCCCGAGGGCGCGGAGGGAGAAGGAACATCCTGGTCCAAAGCAGAGGAGGAGACGTGATGGGGAGTCGGTTGAAGGCAGGAGCGGTCGTCACGGTCTGCATGGCCGCGCTGGTTGCGGCGAGCTGCGGCAGTGACGACGACAACGGCGGCGGCAGCGGCGGTGGCGACGAGGCGTTCGCCAAGCTCAAGCCGGGTGAAGCGAGCGTCTACTGCGTCGGCGAGTGCAAGGAAGCGCTGCGGCTCACCCAGAAGGCGCGCGACGCGAGCTGCAAGGTCGGCGTGTCGTGGAGCGACACCTCGTTCCCCTACGGCGCGGCGGCGATCAGCCGCAGCGAGGAGACCGCCAAGGGCTTCCCGAACATGGAGCTGTTCACCACCGACGCTCGCGGTGATGCGGCCACGCAGTCGTCGCAGGTCGACGACCTGATCGCGCGCGGCGTAGACGTCCTGATTCTGTCGCCGGCAGACGCCAAGGCGCTTGCGCCCGCCGCGAAGCGGGCAACGGACAAGGGCATCAAGGTGATCGCCTCCGACCGCAACGTCGACTCGCCCGTGTCCACCTACATCGGTTCCGACAACGTCGAGGCCGGCCGCGTTGGCGGCGAGTACATCGTCGAGACGCTTGGCGGCAAGGGCAATGTCGTCGAGCTGCAGGGATCGCTCGGCGCCTCGCCGACGATCGACCGCAACAAGGGCTTCGAGGAGGCCCTCCAGGGCAGCGACATCAAGGTCATCGCGAGCGAGACCGCCGACTACGCGCGCGACAAGGGCCTCCAGGTGATGGAGAACCTGCTCCAGCGCTTCGGCGCCGGTGAGATCGACGCCGTGTTCACGCACAACGACGAGATGTCGCTGGGCGCGATCCAGGCGATCCGCGAGGCGGGCCGCCAGGACGAGATCAAGGTGGTCGGCGTCGACGGCCAGGAGTCGGCGCTGCGGGCGATCGAGGCCGGCCAGTACGCCGCGACGGTCGTCTACCCGCTGCCGGTTCCGGAGCACATCCTGGCCGCGGCCAAGCTGTGCGCCGGCGAGTCGCTCCCCAAGCGGATCCAGCAGGAGAACCCGCTGGCTACCGCGGACAACGTCGCCAAGTTCGACGGCACGACGTTCTAATGAAGTTCGCGTACAACAACTGGGCCTACACGAGCTTCTTCGTGTGGACCCCGTCGTACACGCTCGACGAGACGATCAAGCGTCTCGCGCGCATCGGGTACGACGGCATCGAGATCGGGGCCGGCGCGCCGCACGCGTGGCCCGGCCACCTCACCAAGGAGCGACGCAGGGAGGTGAAGGAGCTGCTCGACCAGCACGGGATCGTGTGCTCGAGCATGCTCCCCGCCCCCTCGGGCGGTCCGGGCAACAACCCGGTGTCGCCCATGGCCGAGGAGCGGCGGCAGACCGTCGAGCACTACAAGGAGCTCGCCGAGCTGTGCGCAGAGTGGGGCAGCAAGACGCTGATCTACCTGCCCGGGTGGCGCGTGTTCGGCACCACCCGGCGCCAGGCCTGGAAGTGGTCGCAGGAGGCGCTGAAGGAGATCGCCGACGCGGCGGCCGAGCACGGAGTGACGCTGGTGATCGAGCCGACGCCGCACGACACCAACATGTGCGAGAGCTCGTACGACGCGATCGAGCTGATGGAGGACGTGGGCGCGGAGAACGTGAAGCTGATGTTCGACACGTTCCACGTCCTCTGGCGGCACGAGGTGCTGACCGACTACGTCTACGAGATGGGTGCGGATCTGAAGCACATCCACATCTCGGACAACGACCGGCTGCCGCCGGGCGAGGGCGTTGGGGACTTCCCCTCCATGATCGACGCGCTCATCGAGACCGGATTCGATGGCTACCTGACCATGGAAACGGGGTTCCATAGCCGGGGCATCGAGCCCGACCAGGACGCGCGAGCGTGCCTGGAGTACCTGCGGCCACTCGTCGAGTCGAAGCTCGAGGAGCACGCCGCTGCGTGACCGGGGGTCCGGCCCGGCTCCGGCTAAGCCGGGGCCGGGCCGGCGGTCCGCGGAGGTATTGAAATGACGACCGTCCTCCTAATCGGCACGTTCGACACCAAGGGCGACGAGTACACCTACGTGCAGGAGCGCCTGCACGAGCTCGGCTGCCGCACCCTGACCGTCGACGTGGGCGTGCTCGCGCCGGCGCCGTTCGCCGTCGACGTCGCACGCACGGAAGTGGCGGAGGCCGCCGGGGCATCGGCCGACGAGCTGGCCGCCGCGGGCGACCGCGGGGCCGCCATCGCGACGATGGCCGCCGGCGCCGCGACCGTCGTGCGCCGCCTCTTCGACGAAGGCCGCTTCTCGGGCATCCTTGCCCTGACCGGCTCCGGCGGCGCCTCGCTGGCCGCGACCGCCATGCGCGCGCTGCCGCTGGGCGTGCCGAAGATGATCGTCTCCACGGTCGTCGCCGGTGACACCCGCCCCTTCCTCGGGGACTCCGACATCACGCTCGCGTACCCGGTGGTCGACATCGCCGGGCTCAACCGCTTCTCCGAGCGGGTGCTCGCCAACGCGGCCGGCGCGATCGCCGGCATGGCTCGCGCGCGCGAAGGCTTTCGCCCCAGCGGAGCGGCCCGGCCGCTGGTCGGCGCCACGATGTTCGGCGTCACCACCCCGTGCGTTACGCGCGTGCGCCGGCTGCTCGACGAGCGCGGGTTCGAGACGCTCGTGTTCAACGCCAACGGCACGGGCGGCCGCTCGATGGAGCGCCTCCTGGCCGAGGGCGAGCTGGCCGGAACGGTCGACGTGACCACCACCGAGCTGGCGGACGAGCTGGTCGGCGGCATCCTGTCGGCCGGACCGGACCGGCTAGCCGAGGGCGGAGCGGCCGGTGCGCCGCGCGTCGTCTCGCTCGGGGCACTCGACATGGTGAACTTCGGGCCCGCCGACAGCGTCCCGGAGCGCTTCGGCGAGCGACGCCTCTACCGCCACAATCCAGCCGTGACGCTGATGCGGACCTCGGCGGAGGAGTGCGCCGAGCTAGGCCGCCAGATCGCGCGCAAGCTGAGCGGGAGCAAGGGGCCGTGCGCCGTGCTGATGCCGCTGCGCGGTGTCTCCGCCCTGTCCGTCGCGGGGCAGCCCTTCCACGATCCCGAAGCGGACGCCGCGCTGTTCGGCGCGCTGCGGGCCGAGGCGCCCGCGAACGTGGCGCTCGTCGAGCTCGACCTCGCGATCAACGATCCCGAGTTTGCCGACGCGCTCGCCGAGCGCTTCGTTGACCTCTACGACCATTCACATGACAAGAAGGAGCTCGTCACCAGATGAGAATCGAACGTGCGGCTGCGCTGGAAGCGCTGCGGGAGCAGATCGCGAAAGGCAGCGCGATCATCGGAGCCGGCGCCGGAACCGGGCTGTCGGCCAAGTGCGCCGAGGCCGGCGGCGTGGACCTGATCATCATCTACAACTCCGGCCGCTACCGGATGGCCGGGCGCGGCTCAGCGGCCGGGCTGATGCCCTACGGCGACGCCAACGCGATCGTGGTTGAGATGGCCGGCGAGGTGCTGCCGGTGGTCAAGCGGGCGCCGGTCCTGGCCGGCGTGTGCGGCACCGACCCGTTCCGGCAGATGCCCCTGTTCCTCGAGGACCTCAAGCGGCTCGGCTTCTCCGGCGTGCAGAACTTCCCGACCGTCGGCCTGTTCGAGGGTGCGATCCGCGACACGTTCGAGGAGACCGGCATGGGCTACGGGCTGGAGGTGGACATGATCCGCACCGCCCACGAGCTCGACATGCTCACGGCCCCGTACGTGTTCGACGAGCAGCAGGCCGCCGACATGGCGCGCGCCGGCGCTGACATCCTCGTGCCGCACATGGGAACGACCGTCAGCGGCGCGATCGGCGCCCGTACTGCGATGTCGCTCGACGAGGCGACCGAGCGCGTGCGTGCGATGCACGACGCCGGCAAGGCCGCCAACCCCGACGTGATCGTGCTGTGCCACGGCGGTCCGCTGGCCGAGCCGGAGGACGCCCGCTACGTGATCGAGCGCGTGCCCGGTGTGGTGGGCTTCTTCGGTGCCTCGAGCACCGAGCGGCTGCCGGCCGAGGTCGCGATCACCGAGAACATGCGCCGTTTCAAGTCCATCGAGCTGTCCGGAGAGGTCTATGCCCGCGATTGATCCAGCAAGCGTCCCCACCCAGAGCTTCGAGTGGGGCTCGATCAAGTGGCTCGTGAGCGAGGCCACGAACCCCGAGGCCGGCGTCACCTTCGGGCAGGTCATCATGCAGCCGGGCGAGGGCCACGGCCGGCACAACCATCCCGGTGCGGCGGAGATCCTCTTCGTCGTGGCCGGCACGGGCGAGCAGATGGTCGACGACGACGAGCCGTTCGAGGTGGGGCCGGGGGACTCGATCTACATCGCCCCCGACGTGTTCCACTCGACCCAGAACACCGGCTGGACCCCGATGCACGTGCTGGCGATCTACAGCCCCGCCGGGCCCGAGAACGGGCTCGCGGAGCTGCCCGACTTCAGGGAGCTGGCGCCCGGCACGCCGCCGGTGTTCAGGCGGGCTCAGGCCGCCGAGTGAGCGAAGCCCTGCTCTTCCTCAACCGGGCGGAGGCCGCGACGGTGGAGGCCCTCGCGTGCCGGATCATGCCCGGTGACGAGGCCGATCCCGGCGCGCGCGAGGCGGGCGTGGTGACCTACATCGACCGCGGCCTGGCCGGGTTCTTCCGCGACCAGCAGGGGTTCTACCGCCAGGCGCTGCGCGAGCTCGACCGTCACTGCGAGGAGCGCCACGGCCGCCGCTTCTCCGAGCTCGATATCGGCGAGCAGGACGACGTGGTCGGTGAGCTCGACGGCTTGGCCCAGGCCGATGTCGGCGGCTCGCTGCTGGGGCGGCTGTTCGCCCTGGTGCGCGAGCACACCGTGCAGGGCATGTTCTGCGACCCCGCCTACGGCGGCAACCGCGACGGGGTGGGCTGGCGCCTGGTCGGCTTCCCCGGGGCGCAGTGGGGCTACCGCGTCGAGCAGATGCGGCCCGGCTTCGACGCCACGGCGATCCCGCTGTCCACGCTCGCCGACCTGCGCGAGCGCGCCGAGCGCGACGCCGATGGCTGACCCGGTCATCGAGCACGCCGACGCCGTAGTGGTCGGCCTCGGGGCGGCGGGGGCGATCATGGCGGAGCGCCTGGCCGGGGCCGGCCTGCGCACGGTGGGGCTCGAGAAGGGGCCCGACTACACGCAAGAGGACTTCGAGATCAAGCACGACGAGGTGCGCTACTACCAGCGCAACGCGATCGTCGCGGCCCTCACCAAGGACCCGGTCACCTGGCGCGCGACGAGCGACGACCGCGCCGTGGTCGCGCCGTGGTCGGCGGGCCCGCTCGGCGTGGACGAGCCGCTCTACGGGCTGCCGTCGATCGGCACGGGCGGGGGCTCGATCCACTGGGGCGGGGCGGCGTTCCGCTTCCGCGAGGCCGACTTCCGCATGCGCAGCACGATCGTCGAGCGCTTCGGCGAGGAACGGCTCCCCGACGACACCACGCTGGTCGACTGGCCGTTCGGCTACGCGGACCTCGAGCCCTACTACGACATGGTCGAGTGGGAGCAGGGTGTCTCCGGGGCGGCGGGCAACGTCGGCGGCGAGCTGCGAGAGGGCGGCAACCCCTTCGAGGCCCCGCGTGCGCGCGATTACCCGATGCCGCCGCTCCACCAGGCCGCCGCCGACCACCGCTTCGTCGAGGCGTGCCGGCGGCTCGGGTTCCACCCGTATCCCACCCCGAGCGGGATCAACTCGGAGCCGTACCGGGGACGCGCGGGCTGCGTCTACTGCGGCTTCTGCCACGGCTTTCCCTGCCACGTGGGCGCCAAGTCGACGACGCAGGTCACGTCGATCCCCGCGGCGCGGGCGACCGGCAACTTCGAGGTGCGCCCCTTCGCGCGCGCGTTCCGCGTCGACCGCGACGAGTCGGGACGGGCGATCGGCGTCTCCTACTTCGCGGGCGACGGCCAGGTGCGCGAGGTGCGCGCCGAGATCGTGGTGCTCGCGTGCTACGCGCTCGAGAACGTGCGGCTGCTGCTGGCCTCGGGCATCAACGAGAACGGCCAGGTCGGCCGCAACTTCATGACCCACAGCTACGGCTGGTTCACCTCGGTCCTCCCGGAGGCGACGAACCCGTTCATGGGGCCGCTCACGGCGGCCAGCGTGATCGACGACTTCACCTCGGAGCTGATCCCCGACAACGACGCGGGCGCCGTGTGGGGCGCGCCGGTGCTCAGCGTGACCGGCGACCTCCAGCCGATCGAGGCGTTCCACATCATGCCGCCGGACGGTCCGCGCTGGGGGCCGGGGCTGAAGGAGTGGCTGCGCGACAACTACACGCGCCTGCACCGGATGTACTCGCAGACGTCGAGCTTCCCGTCACCGCGCCACTACTGCGACCTCGACCCTGTGGTCAACGACCCGTTTGGGATGCCGGTGCTGCGCATCACGCACGACTGGGACGAGATCGACGTGGCGACGGTGAGCTACCTGAGCCGGATCAAGCACCGGATCGCCGACGAGATGGGCGTGCTGGAGCGCTGGCAGGACTCGGCGCGGCCGCCGTACCACATGTCCACCCACGACGTTGGGGTGCACCGGCTGGGCGAGGACCCGGCCAGCTCGGTGACCGACGTGTACGGACAGGTCCACGAGTGCGCCGGCCTCTATGCCATCGGCGGCGGCCAGTTCCCCAGCTACGGCGCCTACAACCCGACGCTGACGATCCAGGCACTCGCCTACTGGTGCGCTGAGCACCTGTTGGACGAGCGCGGTGCCTGAGCTCAGGCGCCGCTGACCGGAGCGCCGTCCAGCACGTGCTGGTCGATCGCCTCCGGCGAGAGGATGTGCTCGATCGCCATCACCGCGGCGCCGATCACGCCGGCGCGATCGTCCAGGGAGCTGTGGGCGATCTGGAGGTGCCGCGTGGCCAGCGCCGTCGAGCGCTGGTAGACCACCTCGCGGATGCCGGCGAAGAGCTGCTCGTCGGCGGCGGCGAGGTCGCCGCCCACCACGATCACCGACGGGTTGAAGGCGTTGACCAGGCCGGCCAGCACCTCGCCGATCAGCCTGCCCGCGTGCCGCACGAGGCGGACGGCCTCCGTGTTCTGCGTCTTGACGAGGGCGACGACGGCGCGGCTGTCGTCGGCGTCGAGGCCGCGCTCGCGCAGGGCGCGCGCCAGCGCCCGGCCCGAGGCGATCGCCTCGAGGCAGGCGACGTTGCCGCACTCGCAGACCACGTCGGGGTGGCCGCCGACCTGGATGTGCCCGATGTCGCCGGCGGCGCCCTGCGCGCCGCGATAGATGTCGCCGTCGGCCACGATCCCGCAGCCGATGCCGGTGCCGACCTTGACGAAGAGCAGGTTGTCGCGCTCGGGCCAGCGCGTCCAGTGCTCGCCGACGGCCATGATGTTGACGTCGTTGTCCACCAGCACGGGCACGTCGTGGCGCTCGCGCAGCCGCTCGGGGATCGCGTAGTCGTCCCAGCCCGGCATGATCGGCGGGCTGGCCGGGCGTCCGGAGACGAACTCGACCGGACCGGGCACGCCGATGCCGATCGCGCGCACGTCCGCGTCGTCGCGGCCGGCCTCGGCCAGCACCTGGTCGAAGCCCTGCTCGACCCAGTCGAGCACGGCGTCGGGGCCCTCATCGATGCGGATGTCGCGGCGCACCTCCGCCAGCGGGGTCCCGGCCAGGTCGGCCACCGCCAGGCGCGAATGCGTGGCGCCCAGGTCCGCGCCGAGCACCAGGCCGGCGTGCGGGTTGAACATCAGCGTGGCCGGCCGCCGCCCGCCCGTCGAGGGCGCCTCGCCGGTGCTGAGCAGCCCGCGGGCGATCAGCGCGTCCACGCGCTGCGCGACAGCGGAGCGCCCCAGCCCGGTGCGGGCGATCAGCTCGCTGCGAGTGATCTCGCCGCTGTCCCGGATCAGGCGCAGCACGGCTCCGGGGCCGAAGCCCTCGCCGCCCGCTCGAGTCATCGGTTCCACGGCTGGGAGTGAAGCAGGATTTGGTGCGCGGACCACTTACTGTTCCTAGCTTCATAAAGATAGGGGGTTATTGACGTAAGCGCCGGGACTTTTGGTTGAACGCCGTAAAAAGTTCTGGTACGTTCGCGCCGCCGCAAGATCAGACCCCGGAGGAGGAGGAGTCCGCATGTCGATCGTTGACCTCCCTACGACCAGGCGAGGTTTCCTCAAGACCACGGCGGCGGTGTCCGGTGGAGCAGTGATCGGCGGAGGGCTGTGGAGCGCGTGTGGCGGCGACGACTCCTCCGGGGGCGCGAAGCCCAAGACCCTGAACATGCTCTACGCGACCGTGGAGGCCAACTCCGAGGCGGTCAAGGGCGTGCTCTCGGACTATCGGGACGAGTTCGGCATCCGGCTCAACATGGACACGATCCCGTACGACGCGCTCCAGCAGAAGGTCTTCTCGGAGCTCGCGGCGCAGAGTGCCAACTACGACGTGATGATCGTCGACACGCCGTGGATGCCGGCGATCGTGGGCAAGATCGAGCCGCTCGGCGACTACATCAAGGACTCCAAGCTCAACGACACGGCGAAGGTCGACACCGAGGACTTCATCCCGAAGGTCTTCTACGACACCGCGGTCTACGACGCCAAGAAGTCGCACGTCCACTTCCCCGACAGCGAGGGCCCGCCGGAGGTCGACGGGATCCGGGAGCAGGGCTTCGACGTCTACGGGCTGCCGATCCAGGCGAACGCGCTGACGATGTCGTACCGGACCGACCTCTTCGATGACGAGAAGGAGAAGGCCGCCTTCAAGAGCCAGAACGGCAAGGACCTGGCGGTTCCCACGACCTGGGACGACTTCGTGACGGTCGCGAAGTTCTTCACGCGCCCGAGCGAGAAGCGGTGGGGCACGACGATGATGGCCGGCGTCGGCGACTGGTCGACCGACGACTTCAAGACGCTGCTCGCCAGCTACGGCGGCGACGGCCACCTGGTCACCGACGACTTCAAGATCGCCTTCAACACGCCCGAGGGCGTGGAGGCGCTGCAGTACTACGCGGACCTGATCAACACCGAGAAGGTCACGCCGCCCGGCACCACGTCGGCGTCGTGGGACACCGTCACGAACACCTTCGGAGCGGGCCTGACGGCGATGGGATTCAACTACCACAACATGGCGCTGAAGCCGAACGTCGACGGCGAGGTCTCCTACGCCACCGTGCCGAAGAAGGTGCAGGAGGGCCCGCACTTCGGGACCTGGATGCTGAGCATCCCGAAGTCCGCCAAGAACAAGGACTGGGCGTATCGCACGATCGCGTGGCTCACCAGCTCCGACGTCCAGAGCAAGATGCTGACTAAGCAGCTGCATCCCACGCGCGTGTCGGTCTACGACCGGGCGGCCAGCGACGACGCGGTCAAGGAGGCGTTCGGCAACTTCTACGAGGTGCTCGGGAAGTCGCTCGAGGTCGGAGTCGGCCGCGCGCGGCTGACGAACTACGGCGACGTGTCCAACGCCGTGGCCGTGGCCGTGAACAAGGCGGCGACCGGCAGCCAGTCCCCGGAGGAAGCGCTCACGGCCGCCGCCGGAGAGACCGAGGACGCGCTGAAGCAGGCGGGCTACCTCTAGGCGTTTGGCTGGAGGTCGCAAGAGGCGCTCCGCGGAACGGCGGGCCGGTTGGCTGCTGGTGGCCCCGGCCCTCGCGATCCTGGCCGCGCTCACGATCGCGCCCGCGATCTACCTGCTCTACTCGAGCTTCTTCGACTTCACGCTGCTCGGGACGACGCCGCGGCAGTTCACCGGCTTCGACAACTACGAGTTCGTCTTCACGAACGGCACGATCCGGCACGACCTGCTGATCACGCTCGCCTTCGTCGCGATCGCGGTCACCATGGAGATGGCGCTGGGGCTCCTGATCGCGGTTCCGCTGGCGCGGCGCACCACCTCCAACAGCATCGCGTCGACGCTGCTGCTGGTGCCGTTCGCGATGACGCCGGCGGTCTCGGCGCTGATCTGGCGCCAGCTGCTGGACCCCAACTTCGGCTGGATCGACCACTACGCCACGGAGCTGGGGATCATGGGCTCCCCGGTCGAGTGGCTCAGCCATCCCGAAACCGCCTGGGTCGCGCTGGTGGGGCTCGACGTGTGGCAGTGGACGCCGTTCGTGGCGCTCGTCCTGATCGCCGGGCTCCAGGGCGTCGACGAGGAGCCGCGGCAGGCGGCCGCCGTGGACGGCGCAACGCGCTGGCAGCAGTTTCGCTACGTGACGCTGCCGCTGCTGATGCCGTTCATCGCGATCGCGCTGCTGCTGCGGGTGGTGGAGGCGTTCAAGACGTTCGCGACGGTCAACGTGCTCACCGGCGGCGGCCCGGGCCGCTCGACCGAGCTGATCAACCTCACGATCTACCGCGTCGCGCTCCAGGACTTCTCGATCGGCGCGGCGGCCGCCCTGGGGATCGTGTTCCTGCTCCTGCTGCTGCTGATCGTCCCGCAGATCCTGCGGCTGGTCACCCGCCACACCGACGTGCTGGAGGCGCGATGACGCCGCTGGCACTCAGACGCGGCGGGCGTGTGCTCGGTCGCGCGGCGGTGTGGACCTGGATCCTGCTCGCGATGGTGCCGTTCGTGTTCATCCTGGTCACGTCGATCAAGCCCGGGGCGATCGCGATCTCGGTGCCGCCGGAGTGGAACTTCACGCCGACGCTCGACAACTACTCCGACATCCTGAGCGGCAACACGGCATCCTCGGAGGCCTTCGCGCCGCTCGTCTGGCACAGCGCGATCGTCTCGCTCTCGGCCACCGCGCTCGCGCTGGCCGTCGGGCTGCCCGCCGCCTACGCGCTCACGATGACGCGCTTCCGGCCGCGGCGGGCGCTGTCGAGCTGGATCCTCTCGACGATCATGTTCCCGCCGATCGTGGCGGTGATCCCGGTGTTCGTCCTGGCCGGCGAGCTGCAGCTGACCGACACCTACCCGGTGCTGGTCGTGCCGTACGCGGCCTTCAACCTGCCGATGGTGATCTGGGTGCTGCGCAGCACGATCAACCAGATCCCGCCGGAGGTCGAGCAGGCGGCGCTGGTGGACGGCGCCACGCGCACCGGGGTGCTGCTGCGGGTGATCCTGCCGCTGGTCATGCCCGGCATCGCCACGGCCGCGATCCTCAGCATCGTCCTGTCGTGGAACGAGTTCCTGTTCGCGCTCACGCTGACCCGCGACCAAGTCAAGACGGCACCGGTGGGCGTGGCCGAGTTCACCGGCCTCTTCGGCACCCAGTACGGCTATCTCACCGCCGCCAGCGTGGTGATCGTCGCGCCGATCCTGGTGCTGGTGCTGATCCTGCGCCGGCGCTTCGTGTCGGGCCTGACCTTCGGAGCTGTCAAGTGACCAACGAGGAGGACGGATGAAGGCCGTGCTGCTTCCCGGAGACCGGCGCGTCGAGGTCGTCGACCGGCCCGACCCCACGCCGGGGCCGGGCGACGTCGTGGTCCGGACACGCGCCTCGGCGCTCTGCCGCAGCGACATGTCGCTCTACTACGGCACGCCGATCGTCGGCGGCGAGGACGCCGGCAAGGGGCTCGTCGTGCCCGGGCACGAGCCCGCCGGCGACGTGGTGGAGGTCGGCCCCGGCGTGGAGAGCCTGGCGGCCGGCGACCGCGTGACGATCTACCTGGCGATCGGGTGCGGCCACTGCGAGCACTGCCTGCGGGGCTACCGGATGCTGTGCGAGAGCTGGAAGTGCGTCGGCTTCGACGTCGACGGCGGGGACGCCGACTACCTCGTCGTGCCGGCGGTCAACTGCCTGAAGCTGCCCGAGGAGCTCTCGTACGAGGCGGGCGCCGTGCTGACCGACATGGTCGGCACCCAGTACCACACCCAGAAGCGCCTCGACGTGTCCGGCGCCACGACCGTCGCCATCTTCGGCCTCGGGCCGATGGGGGCCGCAGGGGTGCTGGTGGCGAAGGGCCGCGGAGCGCGCGTGATCGCGGTGGACGTGATCGACGCCCGGCTGGAGCTGGCCGGCGCACTGGGCGCGGACGAGGCCGTCAACAGCGAGCGCGAGGACCCGGTGGCGCGCCTGCTGGAGCTGACCGACGGGCAGGGGGTTGACGTCGCGGTCGACTGCTCGGGCGCCCCGCCGGCGCAGAACGCCGCGCTGGACGCCGCCCGCCGCCAGGGCGCGGTCGCGTTCGTGGGGGAGTCCAAGTCCACCATGATCAACCCCAGTGACCAGATCATCCGCAAGCTGCTGCGGGTGATCGGCGGCTGGTACTTCCCGCTCTGGGAGTACCCGGAGATCGCCCGCTTCGTGGTCGGGCGCGGGCTGGCGCCCGAGCGCCTGATCACGCACCGCTTTGCCCTCGACGAGGCCGAGACGGCCTTCCGGATGTTCGACGAGCGCACCACCGAGAAGGCGGTGTTCGTATGGGAGTGATGCCAGGTGGCTGAGATCGCCCTGGAAGGGGTCAC
>JAXDII010000098.1:0-66505 GCA_034664085.1 Thermoleophilaceae bacterium | reverse complement strand
CGACCTCGCCGGCCGATCTGCTGCCGCTGGGTCCGGTCGTGGACTCGCTGACGACCCCGCCGACCCCGCCGGTCGATCTGCTGCCGCTGGGTCCGGTCGTCGACTCGCTGACGACTCCGCCGACCTCGCCGGTCGATCTGCTGCCGCTGGGTCCGATCGTCGACTCGCTCACGACCCCGCCGACTCCGCCGACCCCGCCGACCTCGCCGGCTACCGATCTGCTGCCGCTGGGTCCGACCTTGGACTCGCTGACGACCCCGCCGACTCCGCCGACCTCGCCGGCCGATCTGCTGCCGCTGGGTCCGATCGTCGACTCGCTGACGACCCCGCCGACGCCGCCGGTCGCCCCGCTGTCGACGAACCTGCCCACGCTGCCGCTGTCCGCCCCCTCGGCTCCGTCGGCCGGTCAGGCGCTCCCGGTCGACGGCCTGCAGACCCTCGCCCCCCTCGGCCAAGGCGTGACGCCGGTCGCCCCGACCGCCCCCTCCGCACCGACGGCCACCGGCCCGGGCGCGCCCATCTTCCAGCCAACCGCTCCCGCCGCGCCCGTGACCCTCGCCGAGCCGCCCTCAGGGCCCGGGGCGGCCGTCCTCGAGGCTCCGGCCCACTCGACGCCGGCAGCGCCCGCGTCGAGTCCCTGGGGCCCGCTCGCGTCCCTCGGCCAGCAGCCGCTCGGCTCGGGGATCGCCCAGCCCGCCGCAGCGTCCGCCCCGCAGCCCGACGCCCGCGGCGGCGGCTCGCTGCCGCAGACGCCCGAGCTGCCCGCGGCGTCCTCCGGATCCGCCAGCTCGGCCGGCTCCGGGGTGGCCTTCAGCCTGCTCCTCGCACTGCTCTTCTCGGTTGCAGCCTTCGCGCTGCAGCACTACAGCCGCCTGCGCCTCCCGCCGGCGCAATGGCGGCCCATGGCGTTCGTCGCCGTCATCGAACGGCCTGGCTAGTCCCTCCGCGGGTCTGACCAGGACTTCCCGGGTGCCGGAAGCGCCCGGGGACCACCGCTCGATGAGGAGACAAGGATGCGACGAACATATGAGCTGCCCTTCAGCCGGGCAGGATTGGCGGGCCTTCTGGCCGTGCTCGTCCTGCTCTGGCTGCCGGGTACCAGCATCGCGGGTGGTGTGTCCGACAAGACCACTGGCTCCGAGGCCGGCTCGGGCCTGCTCCAGTACGGAGCGGGCTACGGCAAGGCCGAAGGGGGTCCGGCCGTGCGTGCCGTACAGCGCACGCTGCGGAGGCTCGGCTGGCAGCCGGGTCCGGTGGACGGCTTGTACGGACCGCTCACCACGGCCGCGGTCGCTCGGTTCCAGAATGCCGCGCGGCTCGCTGCCGACGGGATAGTCGGTCGAGACACACGACGGGAGTTGACTCGGGCGAAGGAACGGCCGCTCCGGCGGGGAGCCGGCTACGCCCAGCCCGATGGATCACCGCAGGTGCGCTCGCTGCAGGCGAAGCTGCAGCGGCGCGGCGTTCAGCCGGGCCCCGTGGACGGCCTCTTCGGCCCTCGCACGCAGGCCGCGGTGGAGCGCCTCCAGCGGACCGGCGGTCTGCCGGCCACTGGCGTGGTCACGACCCGCACTCGCCAGGTGCTCGCCGGCAACGGCAAGCCCCAGGAGCAGCGCGCGTCCGCGCCGCGGAACGAAGAGCCGGTGCAGAGTGGCGCCGGACAGGCGGACACCCGCCCAGGCGTGGCTGTCCGGGTCGCCGACACCCAGGTCACCAAGGGGGAGTCGGGCGACGTCGCCGTACCGCTCGTGGTCCTCATAGGCGTGCTGGCGCTGCTGCTCGGCATGCTGGCGGGAGGACTGCTGGGACGGCGCAACAAGGTGGTCAGCGGAACCGCGGTCCCGCTGGCCCAGGGCGTGGTCGCGGAGGGCAGGTCGAACGCCCGCTCCGTCGGCCGCTTCCGCGGACCCGTTCACGCCCTCGTGTTGGGGCGGCGTGGGTTCCGCCGCGCGCCGGAGGCTCGCTACCTGGTTAGCGACCCGGCCAAGGAGGATCCGTTCTGGGTCTCCCAGGACGAAGTCACGAACATCGTGCCACCTGACCGTAGACGCGCACAGCAGCGTGTGGGCACGGACGGTGGACACGTGCGAGTGCTGGGCTACGTGAGCGTTCCGGAGACCGAGGAGCTCCAGGGCGCTCAGTTCGCCGAGCAAACCAGCGCGATCGACTCGTACTGCGACCAGCGTGGCTGGGAGCTCGTCGAGGTGGTCCGCGACGTCGAGGGATCGACGGATAGGGGCCTGGAGCGGCGAGGGCTGCTCTACGCGCTCGACAAGATCGGCCGCGGGGAGGCCAACTGCCTCCTTGTGTCCGAGCTGGGCCGGCTGAGCGGCTCCGCGGCAGACCTCGGTGGCATCCTCGACCGGCTTGGCCGCAGCGACGGCCGGCTGGTGGCGATGGACATCGGGCTCGACACCGCCTCGGAAGGCGGGCACGTGGCCGCCCGGGCGCTGGCTTCGGTCAGCTCCTGGGAGCACGACCGCGCGCGTACGGGCCTGGCAGCCGCCCAGGCAGCCGCAGCACCGCCCGCCGCTCAGGCAGCCGTGGCCGACGTACCCGCGATCAAGGAGCGGATCGTCGCCATGCGCGAAGAGGGGATGACGCTCCAGGCGATCGCCGATGTCCTCAACAGCGAGGGCGTCCCGACGCTGCGGGGCGGGGCCAAGTGGCGGCCCTCCAGCGTGCAATCCGCCGCCGGCTACCGGCGGCCGCCGAAGAGGCAGGTCGAATGAATGGATGACAGCCGGGGGCTCGCGCCCCCGGACCCCCGCTGATTCCTGGCCGGTGATGACAGCCGGGGGCTCGCGCCCCCGGACCCCCGCTGATTCCTGGCCGGTTTCTTGGCAGCCGGGGGCTCGCGCCCCCGGACCCCCGCTGATTCCTGGCCGGTTTCTTGCTGCCCAGGGCTCGCGCCCCTGGATCCCGTGATTCCCGGCTAGCATCGGCGGCGTGAAGCAGCTCGCCCCCGGCGTCTGGCAGCTCCGAGGGCGTCCGCCGAACGCCATCAACGTCTACCTGGTCGAGGACGTTCTGATCGATGCCGCGACCAGGCGCGCCCCGCGGCGCATCCTGCGCCAGCTCGAGGGCCGGAAGGTCTCCGCACACGCGCTGACCCACGCCCATCCCGACCACCAGGGCGCCTCCGCCGCCGTTTGCGAGCGGCTCGGCATCCCGTACTGCGTCGGGGAGCGCGACGTTCCGCTCGCCGAGGACCTCGACGTGATGGCCTCCTCGCAGGCTCCGCACCCGGTCAACCGGCTGATCATGAAGCACTGGTGCGGCCCCGCCCGCCGCGTGGACCGCCATCTGCGCGAGGGCGACGAGGTCGCCGGCTTCCGGGTGATCGACGTGCCCGGCCACTCGCCCGGGCACATCGCCTACTGGCGCGAGTCGGACCGCGTTCTGATCCTCGGCGACGTGCTCAACAACATGGACGTGGTGACCGGCATCCCGGGGCTGCGCGACCCGAAGCCGTTCTTCACCGCCGACCCCGTCGAGAACCGCCGCTCGGCGCGCAAGCTCGCCCAGCTGGAGCCGAGCCTGGTGCTGTTCGGCCACGGCGCGCCGCTGCGCGACACGCGCAAGTTCGTCGAGTTCGTGAACGGCCTCCCCGCCTAGCGGCTGGCAGACTGGAAGGCGATGGCCCCCGACCGCCTCAAGGTGCTCGAAGCGCGCACCCGCTACGAGCCAGCCGACGTCGAGTCGCGCATCTTCGCGCGCTGGTGGGACGCGGGCATCTTCCACCCGGAGCCCGAGGGCACGCCGGAGGAGAACTTCTCGATCGCGGTCCCGCCGCCGAACGTGACCGGCTCGCTGCACATGGGCCACGCGCTCAACGGTTCGATCCAGGACCTCTGTGCGCGAGTCGCGCGCATGCGCGGCAAGCGCACGAAGTGGATCTACGGCACCGACCACGCCGGCATCGCGGTGCAGCGACTGGTGGAGAAGGCGCTCGCCGAGGAGGGCAAGGCCAAGGAGGAGCTCGGTCGCGACGGGTTCATCGAGCGCGTCTGGGAGTGGCGGCGCCAGCACGGCTCCACGATCACCGAGCAGTTCAAGCGCCTGGGCGCCTCGCTCGACTACGAGGACGAGCGCTTCACGATGGACGACGACTACCAGCGGGCCGTGGCCGGCGTCTTCGTGCACCTCTACGAGAAGGGCCTGATCTACCGCGACTACTACATGGTCAACTGGGACCCGGGCCTGGGGACCGCAATCTCCGACCTGGAGGTGGAGCAGCGCACGGTCGAGGACACCCTCTATTCGATCGACTATCCGCTCGAGTCGGGCTCGGGTTCGATCACCGTCGCGACGGTGCGCCCGGAGACGATGCTGGCCGACACGGCGATCGCGGTGAACCCGGACGACGAGCGCTACTCGCGGCTGGTCGGGGAAACGGCGATCCTCCCGCTGGTCGGGCGCCGCCTCCCGGTGATCGCCGACGAGCACGTCGACCCGGAGTTCGGCACGGGCGCGCTCAAGATCACGCCGGGGCACGACCCGGCGGACTTCGAGATCGGCCGCAAGCACGGCCTCGAGGAGGTCAGCGTGATCGGCGAGGACGGGCGCATGACCGACGCCGCGCCCGAGCGCTTTCGCGGCATGGAGGCCGACGAGGCGCGCGCGGCGGTGGTGGCCGAGCTGCGCGACGAGGGGCTGGTCTCGGCGACCGAGGCCTACGTGCACGACGTGCCGCACTCGCACCGCTCGGGCCGCCGCATCGAGCCGCTGATCTCGCTGCAGTGGTTCTGCGACATGAACGACCTGGCCCGGCCCGCGATGGAGGTCGTGCGCGACGGCCGCCTGCGCTTCCACCCGGAGCGGCCCTGGACCGACGTCTACACGAACTGGCTCGAGAACATCCGTCCCTGGTGCATCTCGCGCCAGCTCTGGTGGGGCCACCAGCTGCCGGTCTGGTACCGCGGCGGCGAGACCTACGTGGGCGTCGAGGCGCCCGAGGGCGACGGCTGGGAGCGCGACCCTGACGTGCTGGACACCTGGTTCTCGTCGGGGCTGTGGCCGTTCGCCACGCTCGGCTGGCCGGAGGACACGCCGGCGCTGCGCGCGTTCTACCCGACCGACGTGCTGTCGACCGCCCGGGACATCATCTTCCTCTGGGTCGCGCGCATGGTCATGTTCGGCATCGAGCTGACCGACGACGTCCCGTTCTCCGACGTGAACATCCACTCGGTGATCCAGGCGCCCGACGGCCGCCGCATGTCGAAGTCGCTCGGCACCGGCATGGACCCGCTGGAGCTGATCGACCGCCACGGCGCCGACGCCCTGCGCTTCGGCCTGCTCGCGATGTCCTCTGCCCAGGACGTGCGCTTCAACGAGGAGCGCGTCAAGCAGGGCCGCGACCTGGCCAACAAGCTCTGGAACGCGTCGCGGCTGATCCTGCTGCGCGTCTCCGACGTCGAGCCCGACGCGGGCGCGGCCGCCACGGTGGAGGACCGCTGGATCGTGTCGCGGCTGGAGCGGCTGACGGGGCGGGTCACGGAGCTCTACGACAGCTTCCGCTTCTCGCACGCGTCGCTCGACCTCTACGGCGCGTTCTGGTCGGAGCTCTGCGACTGGTATCTCGAGCTGGCCAAGCCGCGCCTCTACGAGCAGGACAACGAGGCGGTCTCGGCCGTGCTGCTCTGGGCGCTGGAGCGCACGCTGAGGCTGCTGCATCCGGTCATGCCGTTCGTGACCGAGGAGATCTGGTCGCTGATGCCCGAAGCGCGCGAGGGCGAGCGCGGGCTGCTGGCGACGGCCGACTGGCCGGTGGCGGGCGAGGCGCTCATCGACGAGCGCGCCGAGGCCGAGGTCGAGCGGCTGATGGAGGCCGTCACGTCGCTGCGCCGCTACCGCGACGAGGTCTCCGCGAAGCCGTCCGCGATCGTGCGCGGGCGCCTGGTGGCCGACGGCTACGAGGGACTGCGCGAGCACCTGGCCCGGCTCGCTCGCTTCGAGCTGCTGGACGAGGACGCCTCCGACGGCGATGTCCTGGCCACGGTGCCGATCCCCGGCGGGGGCGTGCAGGTGCTGCCCTCCGATGCCTTCGACCCGGCCGAGGCCGAGCGCCGCCGCTCCGCCCGGCGCGCCCAGCTCGTCGCCGAGATCGAGCGCGCCGAGCACAAGCTGTCCAACGAGCAGTTCGTCGAGCGTGCGCCGGCCGAGGTGGTGGCCGAGGAGCGGCGCAAGCTCGAGGAGTACCGCGAGGCGCTGCGACGCCTCGGCGCCGAATGACCTTCCGCGAGGCCGAGGAGTACCTGCTGTCCCTGGAGCTGTTCGGCATGCGCTTCGGGCTCGACCGCATGCACCGGCTGATGACCGTGCTCGGCCTGCCGCAGCGGCGCTTCGCGTCGATCCACGTCGTCGGCACGAACGGCAAGTCCTCGACCGTGCGCCTCTGCGCCGCGATTCTCGAGCGCCACGGGCTGAGCACGGGCAGCTACACGTCGCCGCACCTGCGCTCGTTCCGCGAGCGCATCGAGGTCGGCGAGCGGGCGGTGCCCGAGGCGGACTTCGCGGCGGCGGTGGAGCGGGCCGCGCAGGCCGCCGAGCTCGTCAACCGCACGGAGGAGCCCGACGACCGCGTGACTCAGTTCGAGGCGCTCACCGCGGCCGCCTACCACGAGCTGGCCCGGCGCGGGGTGGAGGTGGCCGTGATCGAGGCCGGCCTGGGCGGCCGCTTCGACGCCACCAACGTGATCCCCTCGAAGGTGCAGGCGCTCACCTCCGTCGGCCTGGAGCACACGCGCTGGCTGGGGCCCACGGTCACGGACATCGCCGCGGAGAAGCTCGCGGTGGTGCGCGACCACGGCACGCTGGTCGTGGGGGCGCTCGATCCGATCACCGCGACGGTCGCCGAGCGGGTGGCCGGCGAGCGCAACGCCGCGCTGGTCCGGGCTCCGGAGGACCTCGGCATCCCGCTGCGGGCGGCGGGGCGCTTCCAGCGCCCGAACTTCGCCCTGGCGGCGGCCGCCGCCGAGGCCTTCATGGGCCAGGGGTCGATTCGCAAGGACGCGCTCCAGGCCGCCGCCGCCGAGACCACTATCCCCGGCAGGGTGGAGGTCGTCGCCGACCGGCCCCTGACCGTCTACGACGGCGCCCACAACCCGGCCGGCGCCCGCGCGCTGGCGGAGTCGCTCGGCGACGTCTTCGGTGAGCGGCGCCCGCGCGTGGCCGTGCTCGGCGTCCTGGAGGACAAGGACGCGGCGAGCATGCTCGGCGAGCTGCTGCCGCACTTCGACCGCGCGGTCTACACGCGCTCGCAGAACCCGCGCTCGCTGTCGCCGGCGACGCTCGGCTCGCTCGCCGAGCAGCTGGGCGGCCCGCCGTCGGAGACGGTCCCCGACCCGCGGGCCGCGGTCAAGCGTGCAAGGGAGCTGGCCGGGCCGGACGGCGCGGTTCTCGCCACCGGGTCGATCTACCTGATCGCCGACCTGGTGCGGGACGATCCGGACGTGCGTGCTTCGATGCTCTAACGGGTAGGTAGCCGCACATGAGGGAAGCTCGAGCGGTGCTGGCCGTGGTTGTGCTCGCGCTCGCCTGCAGCGCCCCGGCGGCCGCCTCGCCCTACGTCGCACCCGGCATCAGCCCGCCGGGCGCCAACGACTGGAGCTGCCGCCCGAGCTCGGCGCACCCGCACCCGGTGGTGCTCGTGCACGGCACGTTCGCCGACATGACGGTCTCCTGGAACCTGATCTCGCCGCGGCTGAAGCAGGCCGGCTACTGCGTCTTCGCGCTCGACTACGGCCACCGCGGCACGGACCCGATCGAGCAGTCCGCCGGGGAGCTGCGCGCCTTCGTCGACCGGGTGCTCGCGGCCACCGGCGCCGCCAAGGTCGCGCTCGTGGGGCACTCGCAGGGCGGCATGATGCCGCGCCACTACCTGAAGTTCCTGGGCGGCACTGCAAAGGTGGACGAGCTGATCGGGCTGTCGCCGTCCAACCACGGCACGAGCAACCCGGGCGCGCTGGTGCTCGCCGGCGCCGGGCTCTGCCCGTCCTGCGCCCAGCAGGCGACCGGCTCGGCGTTCCTGACCGCCCTGAACAGCGGCGACGAGACTCCCGGCGCGGTCCACTACACGGTCATCCAGACGCGCTACGACGAGGTGGTCATCCCCTACAGCTCCGCCTTCCTGTCGGGGTGGGGCACCACCAACGTGCTGCTCCAGGCCCGCTGTCCGCTGGACCTGTCGGAGCACCTGTCGATCCTCGGAGACGCGGTCGCGCTGCGCTGGATCCAGAACGCGCTCGCCCGACCCGGGCCCGCTGACCCCGCGTACCGGCCGAGCTGCCTGCCCGTCTAGAGCCGCGCCGCCCGGCGCGCCTGCCACGATTCCCGCATGGACGGTGACGGTCCCCGCTTCGGCGCGATGATTGGCCTGGTGGCCATCGTCGTGGCCACGGTAATCCTGGTGTTCTTTGGAATCGGCTACGCCCTGGGGCGGCTCTTCCTGTGACAGGCCTGTCACAGGCGGTCAGTACACTCGCGCCTCCTATGGGCGCCCTCGCCGTCTTCGGCATCGAGAACGACGGGCTCAACCTCGCGGTCAACCTGTTGATCCTGTTTCTCGTGGTCATCTGGCTGGCGCTGGTCTACTGGACCTTCGCGGACGCGCGCCGCCGCATCGCCGATCCGCTGCTGGTCGGGTGCGCCACGGCGGCGTCGCTGTTCCCGTTCGTCGGCACGATCGTCTACGTAATCGTGCGGCCGCCGGAGTACCTCGACGACGTGCGCGAGCGCGAGCTCGAGATCGCAGCGGCCCAGGCGCGGCTGGCCAACCTCGAGCACGTGCACTGCCAGTACTGCGGCTTCGAGGTCGACAAGGACTTCCTGCGCTGCCCGAGCTGCCTGCGCCGGCTCAAGGAGCCGTGCACCGTCTGCGCCAAGCCGCTCGACCCGCGCTGGAAGATCTGCCCCTACTGCGAGGCCGAGGTCGGCCAAGCCCCGGCGGAGACCCGCCGCCCGCGCACACGCCGCACGGCCGCGGCGTCGTCCGGACGCCAGAGTGCACCGCGAAGCGCGGCGCCGCGCGCGGCCCGGCAGCCGGATCAGACGAGCGAACGTCCCGCCGCCACCGAGCGCCCGCGGACCGAGCGCACGGCGCGCGCCTCGCGTGAGCGCCCGCCGTCGGCCGGCTAGCCTCGTCGGCCGGCTCGCGCCGCTTCCAACCCGAATAGGAGATTCATGGACCGGACCCTGATCCTGGTAAAGCCCGACGCCTTCGAGCGGGGCCTGACCGGTGAGATACTCGCCCGCTTCGAGCGCAAGGGCCTCGTCATCGCCGCGATGCGGCACATGACCGTCGACCGCGAGCTGGCGGAGCGCCACTACGCCGAGCACGCCGAGAAGCCCTTCTTCGGCGACCTGGTGGACTTCATCACCGGCGGGCCGCTCGTGGCGCTCGTGCTCGAGGGCTACGAGGCCGTCAAGGCGGCGCGCCAGGTGATCGGCGCGACCAACCCGCTCGAGGCGGCGCCGGGATCGATCCGCGGCGAGTTCGGCCTCGAGGTCCAGACCAACCTCGTGCACGGCTCCGACTCGGCCGAGTCCGCCGCGCGCGAGATCGGGCTGTTCTTTCCCGAGCTTTGATCCTCGCCTCCGGGTCGCCCCAGCGGAAGGCCATCCTCGAGCAGCTCGGGGTGGACTTCCGTGTGGAGGTCCCGGAGGTGGAGGAGCGCCTGGACGGCGACCCGCGCCAGGCGGTCGCCGACAACGCCCTGCGCAAGGCCCGCGCCCGCGCCCGGCCCGGCGAGCGGGTGCTGGGCGCGGACACGGCGGTCGTGCTCGACGGGCGGGCGTTCGGCAAGCCGGCCGACGCCGCCGAGGCGGAGCGGTTCCTGGGGGCCCTGTCCGGCCGCTCGCACGAGGTGATGAGCGGGATCGCGATCTGCGAGGACGGGGCGGAGCACACGGACGTCGCGGTCACGCTGGTGCGCTTCCGCGCCCTGGGGAGGCCCGAGCTGGACTGGTACCTGGCCGGCGAGGAGTGGCGCGGCCGGGCCGGCGGTTACGCGATCCAGGGCAGGGGCGCGGCCCTGGTGGAGGCGATCGAGGGGGACTATTGGAACGTCGTGGGCCTGCCCGTGCCGGCCCTGCTGCGGCTGGTGCCGGACCTGCTGCTCGGCTAGGCGCCGTGCGCCTTCCGCCAGCCCGCCTGCACCGCTTTGCCGAGCCGTCCCGGCTCGCTAGACTGCTGGCACGGTCCGGGCGCGGCCCCGCGGCGTCCGTCCTACCTGGGCGCCGGCCTTCCGTGCTGCCGCCCCGGCGCCTATCCTCATCTCTCAACGCGCGAATGGGCTTCTTCTCCTACCTCACCGGCATGGGCGGCCGTGACATGGCCGTCGATCTGGGAACCGCCAACACGCTCGTATACGTGCGTGGCCGCGGGATCGTGCTCTCGGAGCCGTCCGTGGTGGCGATCGACTCACGCAGCGGAGAGGTGCACGCGGTCGGGATCGAGGCCAAGCGCATGCTCGGCCGCACGCCCGGCACGATCCAGGCGATCCGCCCGCTCAAGGACGGCGTGATCGCCGACTTCGACGTGACCGAGCAGATGCTCCGCCACTTCATCCAGAAGGTTCACCAGAACCGCTGGGCGCACCCGCGCGTGGTCGTGTGCGTTCCGAGCGGCGTGACCGGGGTGGAGAAGCGCGCCGTCGAGGAGGCCTGCCTGTCGGCCGGCGCGCGCCAGGCCTACCTGATCGAGGAGCCGATGGCCGCCGCGATCGGCGCCGGACTGCCCGTCGGCGAGCCCACCGGCAACATGGTGGTCGACATCGGCGGCGGCACCAGCGAGGTCGCAGTGATCTCGCTGGGCGGCATCGTCGTCAGCCAGTCGATCCGCGTGGGCGGCGACGAGCTCGACGAGGCGATCATCAACTACGTCAAGCGCGAGTACAAGCTGATGATCGGGCAGCAGACGGCGGAGGAGGTCAAGCTCGAGATCGGCTCGGCCTTCCCGCTCGCCGAGGAGGTCCAGGCCGAGATCCGCGGCCGCGACCTCGTCTCCGGGCTGCCCAAGACGATCGTGCTCACGAGCGAAGAGGTGCGCATGGCGCTCGAGGAGCCGCTCCAGGCGATCATCGACGCGGTCAAGGAGACACTCGACCGCACGCCGCCGGAGCTGGCCTCGGACATCATGGACCGCGGCATCATGCTCGCGGGCGGTGGCGCGCTGCTCCAGGGGCTCGACGAGCGTCTCCGCGACGAGACGCAGATGCCGGCTCACCTGGCCGAGTCGCCGCTGACCTGCGTCGCGGTCGGGTCCGGCCGCAGCCTCGAGGAGTTCGAGGCCATCCATCGCGCGAACAAGCATTCCCGAACGAGCCGGCGACGGTAGAGGCGCCGGGCCCCTGGTCGAGGCCTCGGGATGTATGACAGGAAGGTGGTCCGCAGGCGGCGGGCGGCGCTCGCCGTCTTCGTCGTCCTGTCCATCGCCATTCTCACCGCCTACTTCGGCGAGTCCGGTGGAGGCTTCTTCCACACGCTCCAGCGCGGCGCGCAGGAGACGTTCGCCCCGGTCGAAACCGGTGCCAGCCGCGCGCTCAAGCCGGTGCGCGACTTCTTCGGCTGGGCCGGCGACACGATCGACGCCAAGGACCAGAACACCGAGCTGAAGCGCGAGGTCGAGCAGCTGCGCAGCGACCTGGCCCAGGCCCAGACCGGGCTGCGCGACTCCCAGCAGCTGGAGGCGCTCGCGCAGCTGCGCGAGGAGGCCTACTTCCCGCAGTCCACCGCGCCCGTGACCGCGCGCGTGATCGCCCGCTCGCCGACGGTCTGGTACTCCAGCCTGAAGATCGACAAGGGCTCCGACGACGGCCTGCGCGCGAACCAGCCGGTGATCGCCGGCGGCGGATTGGTCGGGAAGGTGACCAGCGTCACCGGCGGCACCGCCGAGGTGCGCCTGATCACCGACGGCCAGAGCGGCGTCTCCGCGCAGGTCTTCCCGGCGGGCGTGAGCGGGGTGGTCCGGCCGGAGGTCGGCAACCCCGAGGACCTGCTGCTGGAGCACGTGGAGAGCGGCCGGCGCGTCACCGAGAACACGCTCGTGATCACGTCCGGCTTCACCTCCTCGAAGACCGAGTCGCTGTTCCCGCGCGGGATCCCGATCGGCCGCGTGACCGAGGTGGACCTCGACGAGCTCGAGACCTACCAGCGCGTCCACGTCAAGCCGTTCGCCGACCTGCGGCGCATCGACCTGGTCCAAGTGCTCACCCGCAGGGGCGTCACCCAGGAGGCCGCGGTAGCGGCGGAGCCGGGCGGATGATCCTCTCGGTGGGCGCATTCGTGAGGGTCGGCGCGTTGCTGCTCGTGGCCGTGGTGCTCCAGCTCTCCGCACTCAGCCAGCTGCCGATCCTCGGCGGCCACGCCGACGTGGTCCTGCTGGTCGTCGCCGCTGTCGCCTACTACGCCGGCAGCCTGCCCGGCTCGGCTACCGGGTTCGCGGCCGGCCTGCTCCTGGACCTGCTCTCGGGCGCGACCATGGGCGCCTCGTCGCTGGTGCTCACGGCCGTGGGGTACGGCGTCGGCCGCTTCCGCGAGGTGCGCGACCCGAGCCACGGCCTGCTGCCGGTGGCCGTTGGAGCGGTCGCCACCGCAGGCTGGCTGGTCGCGTTCGCCGCGGTGTCGCTGATGCTCGACATCGGAGCGCGCGTCAGCCCGCTCGTGATCCGCGACATGATCGTGACCGTGCTGCTCAACGCGCTGCTGGCACTGCCCGTGTTCACGGGCTGCCGCAAGCTGCTGCGCCCCTCGCTGGCGGTCGACCCGCTCGAGGTGCGGCGCCGCCGCCGTCCGCCACGCGAAGCCGGCCCGCTCGGCCTGCGCGGCATGGAGGTCTGAGGGCGTGTATCTCGACAACGAGCGCCGGCCCACGCTCACGCCGCAGCTCGCCGTGCGCGTGGCGATCATCGGCGGCATCGCGCTGGTCGCGTTCGCGGTCGTCTTCTTTCGGCTCTGGTACCTGCAGGTGCTCTCGGGCGACAAGTACGTCGCCGAGGCGCAGAACAACCAGCTGCGCGAGATCAAGGTGCAGGCGCCGCGCGGCGACATCGTCGACCGCGAGGGCCGGGTGCTGGTGCGCAACCGCGTGGGCGAGGCGCTCAAGCTCACGCCCGACAAGCTGTCCGACGACATCGGCGAGCGCCGTGAGCTGTACCGCCGGCTGGGCAGGCTGCTGGGCCAGCGCCCGCGCGCGATCGAGCGGCGCGTGAACGAGCAGTTCAACGAGCTGCAGTACTCCCAGGCCACCGTCAAGCAGGACGTGTCGCGCGACATCGTCATGTACATCGAGGAGCGCCGCGAGGACTTCCGCGGCGTGGAGATCGAGCCGGTCTTCCTGCGCGAGTATCCCCACAAGGAGGTGGGCGCCCACCTGTTCGGCTACGTCGGCGAGGTGAGCCAGGACGAGCTGGACGATCCCGGCTACGCGAACGTGTCGATGGGCGACCGCGTCGGCAAGGCGGGCGTGGAGCTGGAGTACGACCAGTTCCTGCGCGGCATGAGCGGCGCCACGCGCGTCCAGGTGGATGCCCTCGGGAACCTCACGGACTACCTCAAGCGCAGGCGGCCCAAGCAGGGCAGGCAGCTGAGGCTCTCGCTCGACCTCGACGTGCAGCGCGCCGGCCAGGAGGCGCTGATGGGCGGCACCGGCAAGGGCGCCTTCGCGGTGATGAACATCGCCAACGGCGAGGTGCTCGCGCTCGGCTCGCAGCCGTCGTTCGATCCCAACCTGTTCGCAAAGATCGTCAGGGAGTCGGACTACAAGCGCCTGACGGCCGACGAGACCGGCGCCCCGCTCACGAACCGCGCGGTCGCCGGCGGCTACCCCACGGGCTCCACCTTCAAGCTGGTCACCGCCGTCGCCGCATTGGAGTCGGGGCTGATCACGCCCGACACGCCGCTCAACGACCCGGGCGAGCTCACCGTCGGCGACCAGATCTTCAAGAACGCCGGCGAGGTCGCCCACGGCGTCCTCTCGCTGCGCCAGGCGCTGACGGTCTCCAGCGACGTCTTCTTCTACCAGCTCGGCCGCGACATGAACCGCGAGGGCATGCCGCTGCAGCACTGGGCGCGCAAGCTCGGCATCGGCCGCGAGACCGGCATCGACCTCCCCGAGGAGGGCCCGGGCTTCGTGCCCGGGCCGAAGTGGCGCGACCGCGAGTTTGCGAAGTTCGAGCGCTGCAAGAAGCGCACCAACCCCACGCCCGCGGAGATCGCCATGGGCAAGTGCGGCTGGCAGGACCGGCCCTGGTCGGTGGGCGACAACGTCAACCTCTCCGTCGGTCAGGGCGACCTGGCCGCCAACCCGCTGCAGATGGCGGTGGCGTACGCGGCGATGGCCAACGGCGGCAAGATCCTGCGGCCGCGGCTCGGCCAGCGCATCGAGAACTCCGCCGGTCAGGCGCAGCAGCAGCTCGAGGCGCCGACCGCCCGCGAGCTGAAGGTCTCCGAGGAACACCGCCAGGCGATCCTGGACGGCCTGCGCGGCGCGGCGAGCGCGCCGGGCGGCACGTCCACGCCGGTCTTCGAGACCTTCCCGGTGGAGATCGCCGGCAAGACCGGCACGGCGGAGAAGGGCGGCGGCCGGGCCGACCAGTCGTGGTACGTCGCGCTCGCCCCGTGGCCCGATCCCCAGTACGTCGTGGCGGTGACCGACGAGGCCGGCGGCTTCGGCGCCGACACCGCAGCGCCGATGGCGCGCCGCATCCTGGCCGAGCTCTTCAACGTCGACGAGCAGCAGCTCGTCGACGGCGGGGGCCCGTCGGACTGATGGCCACCGCCGTCAAGGACTTCCGCGACGCCGGGCCGCGTGTGCTGCGCCTGGACCCGCTGCTGCTGCTGGCGACGCTGGGGCTCGTGGCCGTGAGCGTCTACACCGTGCGCAGGTCGACCCTGGGCGACATCCCGGGCGACCCCAACTACTACATGTACCGCCAGCTCGCCTACGTGGGCGTGGGGCTGGCGCTGATGTTCCTGCTGTCGCGCTTCGACTACTCGCGGCTGCGCGAGTGGAAGCTTGGCGTCTACGGCTTCCTGATCGGCTCGATCCTGCTGGTGTACATGCTCGGCTTCTCGGCGCGGGGGTCGCGCCGCGCGATCGAGTTCCCCTTCTTCAACTTCCAGGCCTCGGAGCTCGGCAAGCTCTTGCTGGTGGTCGCCCTGGCCGGTTTCGCGGTCGACCGGGCGCGGCGACTCGGGGATCGCGAGACCACCAGCCGGATCGTGCTGCTGGCGCTGATACCGGCCATGCTCGTGATCGGCCAGCCGGACCTGGGGTCGGGGCTGGTCTACCTCGCGATCGTGCTGGCGGTGCTGTTCGTCGCCGGCACGAAATGGACCCACTTCGCCGCGCTGGGGGGACTGGGCGCCGTCGCGATAGCGGTGGTGCTGCTGGCCGCCCCGGCGGCAGGCGTCGAGGTGCTCAAGCCGTACCAGGTAGACCGCCTGACGGCCTTCCTCAACCCGTCCACGAACCCGGACGACGAGGGCTATCAGGTCAATCAGTCTCTGACCGCGATAGGCTCAGGGGGGAAGACGGGCCGTGGAGAAGACTCCACACAGACGGAATTGAACTTCCTGCCCGAGCACCACACGGACTTCATATTCTCTGTGGTGGGGGAGGAGTTTGGCTTCGTGGGGGCCGCGCTCGTGTTGTCCCTGTTTGCGCTCCTCATCTGGAGGGCGTTGAGAATCCTGACGATGTCAAAGAACTTCTACGGCGCACTTGTCGCCGGCGGCATCACCGCCATGCTGATGTTCCAGGTCTTCGTCAACGTGGGCATGACCATCGGGATCATGCCGATCACCGGCATTCCATTGCCGCTCATGTCCTACGGCGGCTCGTCGGTGTTAACGACATTGCTGGCCATTGGCCTCCTTCAGTCGATCCACGCGCAGGCGCGCGAAACGGCTGTGGCCAAGGGCCTCTAACAAATTTCATGAGAGGGCTTTCCTTTGAAGAAGCAGTTGCTCGTCACGGTGGACCGTGGCGAAACCAGAGTCGCGATCCTCGAGTCGGAGGGCTCACCTTCCGGCAATAGCCGGGGACGCGCGAAGCAGAAGAGCGACGACTGGCGCGTCGCGGAGCTCTACATAGAGCGCCGCGGATCACGCTCCATCGTCGGAAACGTCTACAAGGGCAAGGTCGACAACGTCCTGCCCGGCCTCGAGGCGGCGTTCGTCGACATCGGCCTCGAGAAGAACGGCTTCCTGCACGCGGACGACGTCGTCTTCCCCGGGGTGGAGGTGGCCCGCCGCGGCCGCGGCGGACGCGGCACCTCGGGCAAGCGCATCACCGAGCTGCTGAAGCCCGGCCAGGAGATCCTCGTCCAGGCGATCAAGGACCCGCTCAAGACGAAGGGCCCGCGCCTGTCCATGCAGCTCTCGATCGCGGGGCGCTACCTCGTGTACGTGCCGCAGGGCGAGGGCGTCGGCGTGTCCCGCCGGCTCGACGACAAGGAGCGCGAGCGCCCGCGCCGCGCCGCCGGCAAGGCGGACCTGGGCGAGGGCGGCGTGATCGTTCGCACCGCCGCCCAGGGGGCGACGCGCGAGGACTTCGAGCGCGAGATCAAGTACCTGCACAAGCTGCACGACGTGCTCCAGCAGCGCGCCGAGGAGACCACCGCGCCCGAGATGGTCTTCCAGGAGGCCGACCTGTCGGTGCGCGTCGCACGCGACATCTTCTCCGGCGAGTTCGAGAAGGCGATCGTCGACGAGCGCAAGCAGCACCACCGGCTCGAGTCCTTCTTCAACCGGACCGCGCCGGAGCTGCTCGAGCGGCTCGAGTTCTACGAGGACGACGAGCCCCTGTTCGAGCGCTACAACGTCGAGGACGCGATCCAGTCGGTGCTCAAGCGCCGCGTGGATCTGCCGTCGGGCGGCTACCTGATCATCGACTACGCCGAGGCGATGACGGTGATCGACGTCAACTCGGGGTCGTTCACCGGCCGCGGCAAGGGCGCCAAGCTCGAGGACACCATCACCAAGACCAACCTCGAGGCGGCCGACGAGGTCGTGCGCCAGCTGAGGCTGCGCGACATCGGCGGCATCATCGTCATCGACTTCATCGACATGGCGCGCGGGCGCAACCGCGACACGGTCCTGAAGACCCTGCGCAAGTCGCTCGACGAGGACCGCACGAAGACCTACGTGGTCGAGATCTCGCCGCTCGGGCTGGTCGAGATGACGCGTCAGAACGTCACCGACGGGGTGCGCGAGATCATGACCAAGCCGTGCCCGACCTGCGCCGGCGAGGGCGTGGTGCTGTCGGAGGAGACGGTCTCGATCGAGGTCGACCGCTGGCTTCGCGACGTCACCGCCGAGCGGCCGGACTCGCCCGCCTTCCTGATTCGCGTCCACCCGAAGGTGGCGACCATCCTGGTCGGCGGCCAGGGCGTGCCCGGGCCGATCGTGGAGATCGAGCAGGAGACGGGGCGCCACTTCCACTTCGAGGGGACCGAGGCGCTCCCGATCGACCACTTCGAGGTGGTGCTCGAGGGCAGCCGCGAGCAGGTCGAGGAGCGCGCGCTGCCGTTCCGCGAGGGCGAGGAGGTGCTCGTCCTGATCGAGGAGCCGCACATGTACAACGAGGACGACGCGGTCGCCAAGCTGGACGGCTACGTCATCTCGGTGGTCAACGCGGCCACGCTCGTGGGCGAGCGCACGCTGGTACGGATCGAGAAGGTCGGACGCTCTGCCGCCCAGGCCTCCCTCGTGAACCCGCCGGAGGGCGTCGGCGCAGGCGTGCCGGACGGCGAGGGCACCGGAGACGACCGGCCCCGCCGCCGCCGCGGCCGCAGGGGCGGCCGCGGGCGGCGGAAGAGCAGCGAGACGGCCTCCGGCTGAGCCCCGCTCAGCCCTGGCGGCTGCCGACGCGGTCCACCTTGCGGTGGTACCGCTGGCCGACCTTGCCGCCGGCCATGGCCGCGACCAGGGTTGCGACCACCAGGATCACCAGGGCGATGGCCGCCCCGGTCGCAAGCGAGCCCTCGTCGATCGGGATGCGCGGGAGGTTGAGCTGGCCGAGCAGGTTGTACTCCGACCCGGCGATCGCACCGACCGCCGCCAGGATCAGGGTCACCGCCAGGCCGATCAGCCAGACGCCGAGGCCCTGCCGGCCGCCGTCGAAGCGCGACATGCGCCCGGCGACGTAGCCGCCGGCGTAGTAGCCGATCGCCAGGACCGCGATCAGCAGGATCCCGCCGACGATGCTGACGGTCTCGGCACTCGAGCGTGCCTCCGACCCGCTCAGCTCGGTCAGCCCGATCGCGGCGCCGGTCGCACTCAGCAGCGCGGTGAGCAGCGCGGTGATTCCGACCGCCACGAGCCAGCCGAAGAACGCGGCTCCCCAGTTGAAGCCACCGAACTCCTCGCGCTGGCGCTTGGTGTCGACGACTTCCGGCGAGCGGCCCGCACCATCCCGCTCCGCCGCCTCACGCTCCGCCCCGGCGGCCCGTGCCGCCGGCTGTGTTCCTTGTGTGCTCATCGACGGGCCTCTACCGGTCGCCCTCGACGTCGATTCGCTCCTGGCGGACCTCCTCCGAGACCGTCTGCTCGTCGGTGACCGTGTCCTTGGTCATCCGCACCCGCTCCTTGGGGACGACGCGCTTCTCGGTCACCACCTCCTCCTCGTGGAGCGTGACCTCGTGCTCCTCCTCGGAGATCTCCGGCCCGGCAGTCGCCTGGTCCACGTTGCCTTCGGTGATCGGCTCGCGCTCGACCCGAACCTCCTCGCGCTGCACCGGGACGGTCTGCTGCACCTCCTCGGTCACGACGTACTTGCGCAGGCGCGCACGCCCGCGCTCCCGCTGGGAAGTCCCCACCCGCAGCTCCTCCTCGGAGCGCGTCATGGCGTCGTCGGTGGTGGGGCCGCTGACGTCCTCGCCGACCGGGGCGCCGCCCTCTCCGACCCCGTAGTGGCGGCGGAGGCTCTGCTCCTCCTCGGCCGACAGCTCGCCGTCGGGGTCGACCGTTGGGGCGTCCTTGACCTGGTCCTTGCTGTAGGGCACGACGACCTGGCCGCGCTTGGAGCTCGACTCGGTCAGCGGGACGAAGCTCTGCCTCATCCCGAACATCCCGGTGTTGACGGTGGCCCACTCGGGCTGGCCGCTATCCGTGTCGAGGTAGATGTCCTCGAGCCGACCGATCTTTTCGCCGGCTCCGTTGACGACCTCACGTCCGCGCCACTCATAGGCCTCGGTGACCTGCGTCATTCGCCTCTCCTTTCGGCGGGGTACACCCGCCTGCCGTTGGTTCTTGCGGTCGGGTGCTGCTGCCCCGGACCCCGGAGGCGAATCAGCATCGGTGGCCGTCGTGACGCAAATGGGACGAGCTTGTGCAACGAGCTGTCCCACTTGGACGGCGAGGCGGCCATCATGTGCGTCCGTGACCCCCAAGGATCAGACCGACGCGCGACGCGCCGACGCGCTCCGAAACCGGGAGCGCATCCTCGATGCGGCAGAGCGGATGCTGGAGCATGCGCCGTCGGCCACGCTCGCGGACATCGCCGCTGCCGCAGGCGTTGCCCGCTCGACGCTCCACCGCCGCTTCTCCAACCGCGATGCGTTGCTGGCGGCACTGCGGGATCGGCCGCAAGACACCAGCCTGGACCCCGGCGGCAGCGCGCTGCCGGCCGGGCGGCTCGGGCGCGGCCGTCCGGTCAGCCTCGACGCGATCCATGTGTTCGACGTCGTGCCGCCGGCGGTGCTTCCCGAGCAGCTCGTTGCGGAGGCTCAGCGGATCGCGAAGGTCCCGGTCGCGCTGTACGTCGTCGACATAGACGGCACCTACCTCCTGCACATGGCCGGGCCGAAGCGCCTCGGTGAGAAGTTGGAGACCTCGCTGGCGATCGGGCCGGAGCTGGACGCCGACGGCCTGTCCGAGCTGCGCGAGCGTCTGGCGGCGTTCCCGGGCGTGCACGTGTACGCCCTGTGGCTGCGCGGACGGGCGAACGGGGTCATGGTCGCGTTCGGCCGACCTGCCGAGCCGCTCAGCGAGCTCGCACGCCAGGCCGCTGCGGCCATCACGCTCGCCGATCGCTACACCGACGTCTTCGCGCGCGCCCAGCGTCGCAAGCAGCCGAAGGCCGCAGCGGAGATCCAGCAGAGCCTCCTGCCGGCCCGGATCACGCGCATCACCGGCGGGGAGGTGGCCGGCAACGTCCTCCCGAGCTACGAGGTCGCCGGGGACTGGTTCGACGTGATCGAGAACGCCGACGGCGTCTGGATCACCCTCGCCGACGGCCTGGGAGGGTCGACGCGGGCCGCCGCCGGCAGCGCGGTGGCGCTCGGCGGCCTGCGTGCGAGCCGGCGCAGCGGCGCGGGCATCAGCGAGGCGCTGGTGGTGATGCACCAGACGCTGCGGGAGCTGCCCGGCCCGCGCGCCGAGATGACCGCGGTCGTCGCGCACTGGGACCCCGCCACGAACCAGCTGGACATCGCCAACTGCGGCCACGTGGCGCCGGTCATCCTCCGCGGCGACGGCACGGTCGAGCACGTGAACGGTCCCTCGACGCACGGCCTGGGTGGACGGGGGAGTCCAAAGCCCGTCGGGCTGAAGACGTCGCTCGTGCCCGGCGACCGCCTGGTGCTGGTGTCCGACGGGGTCATCAACTCCGGCGAGGGCCAGGCCGGGCTGGGGGTGGAGGGTCTCGTCCGGGCGGCGCTCCGTTCAGAGGCGGGAACGGCCGCCGACACGGTTCGCGAGGTGCACCGTGCCGTCCTCGCGGCCGTGGGCGGTGAGCTCACGGACGACGCCACGGCCGTCTGCCTCGCGGTGCAGTGAGCCGAGGCCCCGGGCCGAGGCCCTACTCGGCGTCCGCGATCGCGGCGATCAGGTCCATCAGGTCGACGGCCGTCCCGTCGGCGTCGAACCACGCGACCGCGATCGTGCGGGCGAGGGCGTCGGGCGTCGGCGAGCGCAGGATGATGTCCGGTGGCAGGTCGAGCCCGAATACGGCGTTGACCATCTGGCTCAGCTCGGCGGCCTGGGAGTCAGTGCCGCCGATCGCCAGGAAGCTGAGGTGGGGGCGCGGCGGCGCGTAGCCGCAGGCGGCTCCCATCATCCCCGCCACGAGCCCGCAAAGCGCCTCGTGCACGGTGTCGAGCAGCGCCAGGGCGTCGTCGGGCGCGCTGGCGGCCCTCGACCCCCGATCGGCGCGTACGGACATGGATGAGTTGTCGGCCGCTGCCGGCGCGGGGCTTAGGCGAGCGCCTCGAATCTGGCCGCAGGCCGGGCATCGATAACGTCGGCGTGCGTGAGCCGCTCAGCAGTTTGGGGCCTGTACGGACTGCTCGTGCTGATCTGGTCGAGCACCTGGGTCGCCATCAAGATCGGACTGGAGGACTGCCCGCCGCTCCTCGGGGCAGGCATCCGCTTCGCCGCCGCCGGGCTGGTCCTGCTCGCCTGTGCCGTCGCCCTGCGGCGCCCGCTGCGAACCAACCTGCGGCTCGCGGCCGTGCTCGGCCTGTTTCCGTTCGCGCTCGCGTACGGGCTGGTCTACTGGGGCGAGCAGTACATCCCGTCCGGGCTGGCCGCCGTGCTCTTCGGCGTGCTGCCGCTCTACGTGGCGCTCCTGGGTGCGGTGCTGCTGCCGGACCAGCCGCTGGGCGGCCGGCTGATCGCCGGCGTGCTGATCGCAATCGGCGGGCTCGCGCTGGCGTTCGCGGAAAGCGCCGACGTGGGCCACACCGAGCTGGCGGTGGCCGGCGCCGCCGCGCTTGCGCTCGCGCCACTCGGGGCCGCGGTCGGGAACATCGCCATCAAGCTGCGCGCCGGGGAACTCGACGCGATCGTTCTCAACGGCTGGGCCATGCTCTTCGGCGGCCTGCTGCTCCTGGCGGCGTCGGCGCTCGGCGAGAGCTGGGGGAAAGCCGCCTGGAGCGCCGATGCGGTGGGCTCGATCGCCTACCTGGCGCTGGTCGGATCGGCGGTCCCGTTCGTGGGCCTGACCGTGCTGCTGCGCCACATCAGCGCGCAGGCGATGTCGTTCCTGGCGATGCTGCTGCCCTTCGGCGCGCTCCTGTTTGGAGCGGCGTTCTACTCCGAGGAGATCACCGGTCGCGCGGTCGGCGGCGCGGCGCTGGTGGCGGCCGGGCTGCTGATCGCCCAGACGGGCCGGCGCAGCCCGGACCGAGAGCTCGCCACCCGCTAGACTCGCCTGCGGCGCCGCCGGAGTCCGTGGCGCCATTCCTTTGCCATGAGCTACGCGATCGTAAGAGTCGGCAACAAGCAGTACCGCGTCGAGAAGGGCGACTCTCTCGTCGTCGATCGCCTGTCCGCAGACGAGGGCGACAAGCTCGACCTGGAGCCGCTGCTCTACGCCGACGGTGACAAGTCGGTGCTCGAGCCCGGCGAGCTCGGCAAGATCAAGGTCCAGGCCACGGTCACGGGCCACGAGCGGGGCAAGAAGATCCACGGGCTGAAGTTCAAGCCCAAGCGCGGCTACAAGCGCCGCTACGGCCACCGCCAGGACCTCACCCGCATCGAGATCGCCGACATCAAGGTGGGCGCTCGGCGCGCCGCGAAGCAGGAGGACGAGGATGGCTCATAAGAAGGGTCTCGGGTCCAGCCGCAACGGTCGCGACTCGAACGCCAAGCGCCTCGGCGTGAAGGTCTTCGCAGGGCAGGCCGTTACCGGCGGCGAGATCATCGTGCGCCAGCGCGGAACCCGCTTCAAGCCCGGTGACGGCGTCGGCATCGGCCGCGACGACACCATCTTCGCCACACGTCCCGGCGTCGTGCAGTTCGCCACCGGCCGGCGCGGCCGGATCATCTCGGTCGAGTCTCAGACGGGCGAGTAGCCGCCGCGCCCGCGGGCGCCGGCAGGGCTACGATCGAGGGGTCGGCTCGCTGTAGCCATGTTCCACGACCGCGCCAAGATCTACGTTCGCGCCGGCTCCGGGGGGAACGGGATCGTCTCGTTCCGCCGTGAGGCACACGTGCCGAAGGGCGGCCCGGACGGCGGCGACGGCGGTCGCGGCGGCGACGTCGTGATCGTCACGGACCCGTCGCTGCGCGACCTCGCCTCGTTCCGGCGCGGCTCGCACTTCAAGGCGGACCGCGGCGGCCACGGCCAGGGCGCCAACAAGCACGGCGCCACGCCGGAGCAGCTGGAGGTGCGGGTGCCGCCGGGGACGGTCGTCGTCGACCCGAAGGTGGGTGACCGCTGGGACCTGACCATCGCCGGCCAGCACGCGCTCGTCGCCCGCGGCGGTGGCGGCGGGCGGGGCAACAGGCACTTCGCCACGGCCACGCGCCAGGCACCGCGCTTCGCCGAGCAGGGGCTGCCCGGCCAGGAGCGCTGGCTCACGCTGGAGCTCAAGCTGCTGGCCGACGCCGGGCTGGTCGGCCTGCCGAACGCCGGCAAGTCCTCGCTGCTCACGCGCCTGACGCGCGCCCGGCCGAAGGTGGCGGACTACCCGTTCACGACGCTGGAGCCGGTGCTCGGAACGCTGGAGCGCGACGACCGCCAGCTGGTCCTCGCGGACATCCCCGGCCTGATCGAGGGCGCCAGCGCCGGCGCCGGGCTCGGCCACGAGTTCCTCGCCCACGTGGAGCGCTGCCGGCTGCTCGTGCACGTGCTCGACCTCGCGCCGCTCGACGGCTCGGACCCGGTCGAGAACTACGCCACCGTCGAGGCCGAGCTGCGCGAGCACGGCCACGGCTTGGCCGAGCTGCCGCGCATCCTGTGCCTCTCCAAGGCGGATCTCGTGCCGCCGGCCGAGGTGGAGGCCGCGGTGCGCGACTGGCAGGAGCGCGTCGACTTCCCGGTGTTTGCCACGTCGGCGGCCACCGGCGCGGGCGTCCCCGAGCTGCGCGACGCCATCTTCGAGCACGTGCCCGAGGAGACCGTCGAGCCGCAGGCGGGCGAGCTGCCCGCCACTCACCGCGTCTACCGCCCCGGGGCCGGCGACTCGTTCAACGTCGAACGGGTCGGGCCGGGCGCGTTCCGCGTCGACGGCGGCAAGATCGACCGGCTGATCGCCCGCCACGACGTCGCCAACGCCGAGGCGCTGCGCTACGTCGAGGAGCGCCTGCGGGCACTCGGTGTGATCCGGGCGCTGGAGGCGGCGGGGTTCGAGCCGGGCGACGACGTGGAGATCTCGGGCATCGTCTTCGAGCTCGACCCCGGGGCCCCGCTCGGGTGATACAAGTCCGCGCCGTGCCTCGCAAGCTCGCCCTCGTCGCCATGCTCGCGCTCATGGCGGCGCCGGCGGCCTGCGGCGGCGGCGACGACGGGGACGCGAGCCAGGCGGTGCGCGACTTCGTCCAGGCCACCAACGAGCGCGACGGCGACCGGCTCTGCGGCGACCTCCTGACCCAGGAGTACCTCGAGCAGGCCACGGGCGCGACGGGCGACCAGGCGGAGGAGGCGTGCAAGCAGCAGCTCGGCCTCGTGACCGGCCTGAAGCTGCGCCTCGTCTCGATCGGGAAGACGAAGGTCGACGGCGACCACGCCACCGTGAGGGCGACGATCGCGACCGGCGGCCAGCGCACCCCGCGCGTGTTCGAGCTCGCCAAGGAGGACGGCAGCTGGAAGCTCGTCGGGGGGACCTCCGAGTAGCCATCCGGGGGCTCGCGCCCCCGGCCCCCCGCTGATTCCTGGCCGGCTCTCTTAGTCTTGCGGGCGCATGGCCACGGTCATCATCAAGCTGGGCTCGAGCATCGTCGCCGACGATGTCGGCGAGGTGCGCACGCAGGTGCTGGGCACGCTCTGCGACGAGGTCGCTGCGCGCCATGCTGCCGGGGACCACGTCGTGATCGTCACGTCGGGGGCGATCGCGCGCGGCATGCGCCTGATGGACCTGCCCGTTCGGCCGAGCGCGATGGAGGAGCTGCAGGCGGCGTCGGCGGTCGGCCAGGGCGAGCTCTACCGCCACTACGACGAGCTGCTCCACGCGCGCGGCGTGAGGTCGGCGCAGGTGCTGCTGACGTTCTTCGACATGTCGGCGCGCACGCACTACCTGAACGCCCGGCACACGCTGCGCAAGCTGCTGGACTGGCGCGTGGTGCCGGTCATCAACGAGAACGACACCACCACGACCGACGAGATCTCGTTCGGCGACAACGACTTCCTCGCCGCCCAGGTGGCGATCCTGATCGGCGCGGACCGGCTCGTGCTGCTCACCGACATCGGAGGCCTCTACTCGGCGGACCCGCGCCACGACCCGGCCGCCCGGCTGGTCGAGGAGGTGGACGACCTCGAGGCGCTCGAGGGCTTCGACATCGGCGTGTCCACGTCGCCGCTGGGCTCCGGCGGGATGCGCTCGAAGGTGGTTGCGGCCGAGATGGCCACGGCGGCCGGCATCCCGGTGACGATCGCGAACGGGGTCGAGCCCGAAGAGGTGGCCCGCGCGCTGGCCGGTGAGCCCACGGGGACGCGCTTCCAGCCGCAGCGCGGGCGCGTGTCGAGCTTCAAGCTCTGGCTGCGCTACGCGAAGCCGGCCCGCGGCAGGGTGACCGTCGACGAGGGCGCCGAGCGCGCGCTGCGCGAGCGCGGCACCAGCCTGCTGCCAGTCGGGGTGATCGAGGTCGAGGGCGACTTCCAGGCGGGCGACGCCGTGGAGGTGCGCTGCGACGGCCGCCCGGTGGGGAAGGGGATCGTCGGCTACTCGGCCGCCGAGCTGCGCCGGATCAAGGGCATGAAGACGGACCAGGTGCGCGAGGTGCTGCCGCGAGCGACCGAGGAAGCCGTGCACCGGGATTACTTCGTCCTCGACTAGTGGCGCTGCGCTCCCCATACGACGGGGAGATCCTCAAGCTCGCCCTGCCGGCGCTGGGAGCGCTCGCCGCCGAGCCGCTCTACCTGCTGGCCGACACGGCGATGGTCGGGCACCTCGGCACCGAGCAGCTTGCGGCGCTGGCGATCGCCGCCACGCTGCTCACGGGCGCGTTCACGCTGTTCAACTTCCTCACCTACGCGACCACGGCGCAGGTAGCGCGGCTGTCCGGGGCGGCCGAGCACGCCACCGCCGGCCGGCTCGCGGCCCAGGCGCTGTGGCTGGCCTCCGCGATCGGCGTGGTGCTGACCGCCACGCTCGCCCTGTTCGCCGTGCCGCTGGTCGACCTGATGGGCGGCGACGGGAACACGGGCGAGCTGGCGGTGCTGTATCTGCGCATCGGCTCGCTGGGGCTGCCGTTCGCGCTGATCGCGCTGGCGGGCCAGGGCTTCCTGCGCGGCGTCTCGGACATGCGCACCCCGCTCGTGATCGTGGTGGTGGCCAACGCGGTGAACGTGGCCCTGAACCTGCTGTTCATCTACGGCTTCGGCTGGGGCCTGGCCGGCTCGGCGTGGGCGACGGTGCTGGCCCAGGCCGGCATGGGCGCCGCCTTCGTCGCCGTCCTGCTGCGCACGCCGGCGGACTCGCGCCGGCCCTCGCTGGCGTCGATGCGGCCGCTGGCCCGCATCGGCGGCGAGATCTTCGTGCGCACGGCGGCGCTGTATGGCTCGTTCCTGGTGGCGGGCGCCGTGCTGGCGCGGGTCGGCGACGACGCCTTGGCCGCCCACCAGATCGCGTTCCAGCTGTTCGTCTTCCTGGCGCTGCTGCTCGACGCGATCGCCATCGCCGGTCAGGTGATCGTGGGACGCTCGCTGGGCGCCGGCGACGCCGAGGAGGCCTACCGCGCCGCCCGGCGCATGATCGAGCTGTCGGTGGCGACCGGGGTGGTCTTCGCCGTGATCATGCTCGCCCTCACCGACGTGCTGCCGCACGCGTTCACCTCGGACCCGGCGGTCATCGAGCAGGCCCAGAAGATCTGGCCTCTGTTCGCACTGATGCAGCCCGCCAACGGCGCGGTGTTCGCGCTCGACGGCATCCTGATCGGCGCCGGCGACACGCGATTCCTGATGTGGGGGATGCTCGCCGCGTCACTGGCGGTGTTCGTGCCCGTGGCGCTGGGCTCGCTGGCTCTCGGGCTCGGCATCGTCGGCGTGTGGGCCGGCCTGCTCGGCCTGATCGCCGTGCGCCTCTCCACCTGCGGGTGGCGCTTCACCGGGCGGCGCTGGGCAGTCGTCGGCGCGCAGCGCGCCGCGGCCTAGGCCGGCCGCCGCGCCGACGCGCGCAGGTCGCGCAGCTCGTCCACCTCGCGCTGGGTGGGCGGCTCGGTGTGCTCGAGCTGATCGGCGATCCTGAGCTCCCAGCCGGTGGCCTGCTGCACGTCGTCGGGCTCGACGCCGGGGTGGACGGCCACCAGCTCGAGCTCGCCGCCGGCCGCCGGGCGCAGCACGCCCAGGTCGGTGATGACGACCGTCTGGCCGCGCGCCTGCGCGAGCGAGGTGACGAAGTCCAGACGCTCGACGAAGGTGCGCGGGGAGTGGCGCACGATCACCAGCACGGAGCGTGCGCACGCCGCGATCTCGGGAGCGCCGCCCGCGCCGGGCAGGCGCACCTTGGGCTCCGCGTAGCCGCCGATCACCGTGGTGTTGAGGTTCGCGTGCGAGTCGATCTGGGCGGCGCCCAGGAACCCCACGTCGATCCGGCCGCCGCCGATCCAGAAGTTGAACATCTCGGGCACCGAGACAAGCTCGAGCGCGGTGGCGGCCAGGTCGTCGTCCCCGATCGAGAGCGGCAGGCGCATCGGCTGCGCCCCGATCGCCCCGGACTCGTAGACCAGCACGCAGTCCGGCGCCTGGAGGCGGCGGGCGAGGTTGGCCGCGGCGTTGGGAGGGCCGACGCCCACGAGGCAGACCTGGCCGTTGCGCAGCCCGCGCGCCGCGTTGATCGTCATCAGCTCCTCGGGCGTGACCTCCGTGGCGGCGGCGGCCTGGTCCACGCTCATGCCGGCACCTCCGCGCCGGCCAGCACGCGCTCGCGCATCCACTCCAGGAAGCGGTCGCGGTCGCGCGCGATCTCGTCCCACGCAGAGTAGAAGTCGTTGTCGCGGGTGGAGTAGCCCGCCGCGTAGGAGGGGTGGGCGCCGCCCGGGACGTGGCAGACGGCGCTCAGCGTCCAGGCCGGGAGCACCACCGACTGCGGGCGCGGCTCGAGTTCGTCCACGGCCTCCTCGACCGTTGCGATCGCGGCCTTGGCGGCCAGCACGGCTTCCTTCTGGACGCCGGCGAGGCCCCAGAGCTGCACGTTGCCGTGGCGGTCGGCTTGCTGGGCGTGGATGATCGACACGTCGGGCGTCACCGCGCGGACGGCGCTGACGCGCTCGCCGGTGAACGGGCAGTCCACGAAGGCCACCTGGCCGTTATGGGTGGCCAGGTCGGTTCCCGCGTAGCCGCGCAGCACCGCGAAGGGCAGCCCGGACGCGCCGGCGGTGTAGGCGTTGGCGAGACCGGCGTGCGAGTGCTCCACCAGCTCCAGCGGCTGCGGCCAGCCGTTCTCGACCGCGTCGCGGAAGCGGTGCAGCGAGCCCACCCCCGGATTGCCGCCATACGAGAAGATCAGCTTGCTCGCGCAGCCCATGCCGATCAGCTGGTCGTAGATCAGGTCCGGCGTCATGCGCACGAGCGTCAGGTCGCGCCGGCCCTGGCGGATCAGCTCGTGTCCCGCAGCGAACGGGATCAGGTGCGTGAACCCCTCCAGCGCCACGGTCATGCCGTCGCGCACGTGCTCCGCCAGTGCGTCGCGCAGCTCCAAGATGGCCGGGTGTCCGCTGGGCGCATCCACCGCGCAGCAAGCATGCCATCAACAACGCAATGGCGGGGGGCCGGTACCCTTGCCTCGATGGCCACCACCGTCCAGTCGGTCGCTGAGGTGTGTGCCGGTGCCCGGCGCGCGTCACGCCCGCTGGCCCGGCTCGACACCCGCACCAAGAACGCCGCGCTCATCGCGATGGCCGACGCGCTGGAGCAGAGGACGCCGGAGATCCTGGAGGCCAACGCGCTCGACATGGATGCGGGCCGCGAGGCCGGACTGGATTCGGGCCTGCTCGACCGCCTCGAGCTGACCGCCGAGCGGCTCGCGGGGGTCGCCGGCGACGTGCGCGCGATCGCCGCGCTGCCGGACCCGGTCGGAGCGACGATCGAGGGCTCACGGCTGGCCAACGGCCTCGACGTGCGCCGCGTGCGCGTGCCGCTCGGAGTAGTCGCGGTCGTCTACGAGGCGCGCCCGAACGTGACGATCGACTGCTCGGCGCTCTGCCTCAAGTCGGGCAACGCGATCGTGCTGCGCGGCTCCTCCACCGCAGCGCACTCGAACACCGTGCTGGCCCAGGTCGCCTCCGAGGCGGCCAGCGGCGCGGGGATCCCCGAGGGGGCGATCTCGATCCTCACGGGCGGGGATCGCGACGAGCTGCGCGAGCTCGCCACCCAGGACGGCATCGTCGACCTGATCATCCCGCGCGGGGGAGAGGGCCTGAAGGCGGCGCTCAAGGAGCACGCGACCGTGCCGGTCATGTACGCCGCCGCCGGCAACTGCCATGTCTTCGTCGATGCGAGCGCCAACCTCGACGACGCCCTTGCGATCACGCTCAACGCGAAGGTCCAGCGGCCCTCCGTCTGCAACGCGGCGGAGACGCTGCTCGTGCACGCCGATGCCGCCGCGGAGTTCCTGCCGCGCGCGCTGGGCGAGCTGCGCGAGCGCGGGGTGGAGCTGCGCGTGGACGGCCGCACGCGGGCGATGGCGGGCCAGCTCGCCGACTCGCTCGCGGACGCCACCGAGGAGGACTGGGAGACCGAGTACCACGCGCTGATCCTGGCCGTGAAGGTCGTCGACTCGGCCGCCGAGGCGATTGACCACGTCAACCGCTACGGCTCCGGTCACTCCGAGGCGATCGTGACCGGCTCGAACGAGTCGGCGCAGGAGTTCACCGCCGCGGTCGACGCCGCCTGCGTCTACGTCAACGCCTCCACCCGCTTCACCGACGGCGCCGTGTTCGGCATGGGCGCCGAGATCGGCAACTCCACCCAAAAGCTCCACGCCCGGGGCCCCATCGGGCTGCGTGAGCTGACCACCTACAAGTTCGTAGCCGAGGGATCTGGGCAGGTCCGCGAGTAGCTCATTGCGTGTAGGAATCCTCGGAGGAGCCTTCAACCCGCCGCACCTCGGTCACCTGGTGAGCGCGCAGGAGGCCTTGGTCCAGCTCGAGCTGGACAAGGTCGTGTTCATGCCCGTCGGGCATCCGCCCCATCGCGAGTTGGAGAGCGACCCCGGCCCGGAGGTGCGCCTCGAGCTGGTCGAGCTGGCGATCTCCGACGACGAGCGCTTCGAGGTCTCGCGCGCCGAGCTCGACCGGGAGGGCCCGTCCTACACGGTGGACACCCTGCGCGACCTGCGCAAGCAGTCCCCCGAGGACGAGCTGTTCCTGATCCTGGGCGGCGACCAGGCCGCCGCGCTGACCACGTGGCGCGAGCCCGAGGCGGTGCTCGAGCTGGCGACCGTCGCGGTGGTCGAGCGCACGAACTGGTCGCGCAACGCGATCGGCATCAAGCTCGGCCGCCTCAAGGGCGAGCAGGGGATCCGCTACCTGGAGATGCCCGTGATTCAGGTGTCGTCGAGCGCCGTCCGGCGCCGGGTGGCCGAGGGGCGCCCGATTCGCTATCTGGTGCCCGACAGGGTGGTCGCCTACATCGAGGCGAACGGGCTCTACGGCGCCGCCGCGGCGCTGGCGGGACAGGCAACGGCATGAACGACACGCCGCTCGACTCCGCCGCCCTCGCCGAGCGCATCGCGGCGATCGCATCGGACCGCAAGGCGATGGACATCCGCGTGGTCGACCTGCGCGGGATCGTCTCCTACACCGACTTCTTCGTGATCTGCTCCGGCAACACCGAGCGCCAGACCAAGGCGATCCATGACGCGATCTACGAGGAGCTCAAGCACGCCGACGACCGCCTGCTGCCGCGCCGCACCGAGGGCGGCGGCGAGGCGCGCTGGATCCTGCTCGACTACCTCGACGTCGTGGCGCACATCTTCACGCCCGAGGCGCGCGAGTACTACCGCCTGGAGCAGCTCTGGGGCGAGGCCCCGGCCCGCTCCGTCGGCTGAGCTACGTCTAGAATGGCCCCTCGCGGGGCTGTAGCTCAGCTGGAAGAGCGACGCGCTGGCAGCGCGTAGGTCAGGGGTTCGAGTCCCCTCAGCTCCACTCTTTTCCCCCACCTTGTGCGAAAGCGGACGAATGTTGTAGCCGCTTCTGTTAAGGGACCCCCCGCCTGAGCCGATCAGGGGGGCATGAACCGGCTCGGCCACCTCACCGCCCTCATCGCGATCGTCCTGCTGGCCTTCGGCGGCAGCGCATCGGCGCTTCCGCTGCTCGGCGGCGGCGACGACAAGCCGAGCGTCTCCACGTCGCCGGCGGAGTCCGTGACCTCCTCGAGTGCGCTGCTCAAGGGATCGGTCGATCCCAACGGCCGCGGCACCGACTACGTCTTCGAGTACGGCCCCACCGCGGCGTACGGCGCCAAGACCTCGAGCACGTCGGTGGGCGGCGGCGACTCCGCGAAGAACGTCGCCAAGACGATCACGGGCCTCCAGCCGGGCACGACCTACCACTTCCGCATCAGTGCCACCAACTCGAAGGGCACGACCCGCAGCTCGGACCGCTCGTTCACCACGCTCCCGCCGCCTCCGCCGGGCACTCCCGATCCGGACCCGGCGCCCGATCCCGAGCCGGATCCGGATCCGGATCCTGGTACCGACCCGGGCTCGGATGAGCAGTCCGACCCGGATAGCGGCGGCGACGACTCCGAGGACAGCCGCGGGCTGATCAGCGGCGAGGAAGAGGCCGAGACGGCAGACGAGCCGGAGCTCGGATCGAGCGTCGTGGTCGCGCCGGGCGAGGGCACGCTGCTGGTGCGCCGGCCCGGACGCTCGACCTTCGTCGCGCTTGCCTTTGGCTCGGAGCTCCCGGTCGGCACCGAGGTCGACGCCCGCGACGGAACGCTGGCCCTGACTTCGGCGCTGCCGTCCGGCAAGACCCAGACCGGCCGCTTCGGCGGCGGACGCTTCGTCATCCGCCAGGGCTCGCGCGGCTACGTCGACCTGCACCTCCGCGGCGACGCCTGCCCACGCCCCGTGGCCCGCTCCAAGCACGCGAAGTCCTCGGTAGTCGCGAGCGCCGCCCGCAAGCCTCGCTCGGGGCGGCGGCTGTGGGGCAAGGACGACGGCGGCCGCTTCCGCACCCACGGCAAGAACAGCCACGCGACCGTGCGCGGCACGCGCTGGCTCGTCGAGGATCGCTGCGACGGCACGCTGACCCGTGTCACCAACGGCGCGGTCGTCGTGCGGGACACGGTGCGCCACAAGCGCGTGGTCCTGAAGGCTGGCGAGCACTACCTCGCACGGCCGCACCGCTAGGGAATCCGGCGTGCGCCTCGCCGTCCGTCCCCGGCGGCCGCTCTCGGATCGAGTCCGTCCGCTCGCGTGCGTGGCCCTGGTAGCCTTCGCGGTGGGCGCCGCAGTGCTCTCGACCGGGGTTCTCGGCGGTCTCGAGCGCGAGACGCTCAAGGCCCGCTTCGACCTCCGCGGCGCCGAGCCGCCGGACGACGTCGTCGTGGTGGCGGTGGACGCCAAGAGCTTCGGCGTGCTCCAGGAGCAGTGGCCGTTCCCGCGCTCGCTGCACGCACGCGCGATCCGCCGTCTCCACGCGGCCGGCGTGCGCGAGATCGTCTACGACGTCCAGTTCACCGAGCAGACCGTCCCGCGCGAGGACCTCGCGCTCTACGACGCCATTGGCGCCGCCGGCGGCGCTGTGCTTGCCACGAGCGAGAGCGACGGCCGCGGCGGGACGAACGTGCTCGGCGGCAACGAGAACCTGCGCCGCGTGAACGCCCGCGCGGCGGCCTCGGACCTCCACAACGACGGCGCCGGGGTGGTCACGCACCTCCCGCGCAGCGTGCGCGGGCTCGAGACGATGGCGGTGGCCGCGGCGGAGCGGCTGGGGGCGTCCGAGCTTCCGCCGAGCTCGTTCGAGGGCGACGGCGCCTGGATCGACTACCGCGGCCCGCCAGGCACGATCCCCACGATCTCCTTCTCCGACGTCGTGCGCGGCCGCTTCGCGCCGGAGGCGGTGCGCGGGCGCGTGGCGGTTGTCGGCGCCTCGGCGCCCACCCTGCGCGACGTCCACGCCACGCCCGTCGGCGGCGACCAGCTGATGGCCGGCGCCGAGGTGCAGGCGAACGCGATCTGGACTGCCCTGCACGGAGCTCCTCTGCGCGGCGCCTCGCCCGCCGTGGGCCTGCTGCTGGTGGCGCTGCTCGCCCTCGTGGCGCCGCTGGTCGGCCTGCGCTTCCCGGCCCTGGCCGCGGGGCTCGCCATGCCCGCGGCGGCGGCGCTGTTCGTGGTGGGCGCACAGGTCGCCTTCGACGACGGCCTGATCGTCGACCTGGTCGGGCCGCTCGCCGCGCTGGTGGTCGGCGGCGTCGGCACGATCGCCTGGAGCCAGCTGGCGGAGAGCCGCGCCCGGCGCGCGGTGGCGCGCGACAACGAGGTGCTCGAGGCGCGCGTGCGCGCGCGCACGCGCGAGCTGTGGGACACCCAGATCGAGGTGCTCCAGCGCCTCGGCGTGGCGGTCGAGTGGCGCGACGCCGAGACGGGCCACCACATCGATCGCATCGGCCGCTTCTGCGAGCGCCTGGCGCTGGAGTTCGGGATGAGCCCCGCCGACGCCGAGCTGCTGCGCCACGCGAGCGCCCTCCACGACGTGGGGAAGGTCGGCATCCCCGACGAGATCCTCTCCAAGCCCGGGCCGCTCGACCCCGGCGAGTGGGCCACGATGAAGACCCACACCACGATCGGCGGGAGCATCCTGGCCGGCTCGGGGTCGGAGTTGGTGCAGCTGTCCCAGGCGATCGCGCTGACCCACCACGAGCACTGGAACGGGGCCGGATACCCGAAAGGGCTGAGCGGCGAGCAGATACCTCTCGCCGGGCGCATTTGCGCGATCTGCGACGTGTTCGACGCGCTGCTCTCCACGCGGCCCTACAAGGACGCCTGGCCGATCGACGACGCGATCGCCGAGATCGTGCGCCTGCGCGGCATCCAGTTCGACCCGCAGCTCGTCGACGCGTTCATGCCGATCGCCCGCGAGCTGCACGCCGAGTCGTTTGCGGAGCGCGAGGCCGCCGCTCCGGAGCACGCCCTGGCAGCCCGCTAGGTCCGCTTGACGGCGATGCCGCGCAGCACGTGCGCAACGCGGTCGCAGGCGTCGATGCCCTCCTCGACGCGCTCGAAGATGTCCTTCCAGCGGATCACGACCATCGGGTCGACCCCGCCCTCGAAGAGCGCGGTCAGGCCCTCGCGCAGCAGGCGGTCGCCGTCGTTCTCGAGCCGCTTGATCTCGAGCAGGTGCGGCGTGGCGCCGCCCAGGTCGGCGAGCGAGCCGAGCGCGATCGAGACCTCGTGGCCAGCCGCCGCCAGCGTGTCCGCCAGCGCGATGGCCTGGTCCATCGGCGCGTCGACGCGGTACAGCCCGAGGAAGTCCGCGGCCTCCTCGGCGTAATCCACGACGTCGTCGAGGCCCGAGGCGAGGGCGAGCACGTCGCTGCGCTCGAAGGGCACCGCCGGGCGCGCGTGCCGCTTCTCGGCCCCGTCGGGCCAGGCTCGCATCAGCTCGCGGAGCAGCGCTGTGGCGCGCTCGACGTTGCGCCCCGCGCGCGCCAGCATCCGGTTCAGTTCCGCGTAGTCGGGAGCGCGGCCGACGAGCTTCGCGATCGAGCTGGCCATGCCGGCGACCATACGCCCGAAAGTCCCTGCTCTCGTAACGAATCGGTGAATCTGCCTCTGCCTATGCAATGCTTAGGCACCATGGCTGCGCGCGACCAAGGGCTGCTGCTCGGCGACGCCGCCCGTGCTCTCTCGGTGAGCCCGGACACCCTGCGCCGCTGGGAGCGGGCGGGCAAGCTGCGCACGACCCGCGACTCCGCCAACCGGCGCCGCGTGCCGGAGCGCGAGATCGAGCGGCTGGCCGGCCGCCCCGCTCGGCATACGGCGGGCGACAACCTGTCGGCGCGCAACCGCTTCCCCGGTGTCGTGCGCTCGGTCGAGATCGACGGCGTGATGGCGCTCGTGGAGATCGAGGCGGGGCCCCACCGCATCACCGCGGCGGTCACGCGCGACGCGGTCGAGGAGCTCGGCCTGGCGCCGGGGGTGCCCGCCACGGCTGCGGTCAAGGCCACTTCGGTGATGGTTGAGCGGAGTTGAGGCGCGCTGCCGCCCTTGCCGCCCTGGTGACTCTGGTGCTCGCGGCCTGCGGAGACGACGAGCAGGACGGCGCGGTGGCGGCCAAGCCGCGGCTGGTCGTGTCGGCCGCCTCGTCGATGACCGAGGCGCTCGGCGCGTGCAGCCCGGACTTCGCCGACGCCACCGTGCGGCTGTCGTTCGCGGGCTCTGACGAGCTCGCGGCGCAGATCCGCCAGGGGGTCAAGCCGGACGTCTACGCGGCGGCGAACACCAGGCTGCCCGAGGAGCTCAGCGACGAGGGGCGGCTCGGGAAGCCGGTCGAGTTCGCGACGAACCAGCTGGTGCTGGCGGTCCCCACGGGCTCGAGCATCGCATCGCTCGCCGACCTGGCCGAAGGCGGCGTGAAGATCGCGATCGGCGCGGACTCGGTCCCGATCGGCGCCTACACGCGTGAGACGCTGGCCAAGCTGCCGGCCGCCCAGGAGCGGGCGATCCTGGACGGGGTCCGCTCCAACGAGCCGGACGTGAAGGGCATCGTCGGCAAGCTCACGCAGGGCGCCGTCGACGCCGCGTTCGTCTACGTGACCGACGTCAAGGCCGCGAACGGCGAGCTCGAGGCGATCGAGCTCCCGCGCGGGCTCGAGCCCGAGGTCACCTACGCGGCGGGTGTCGTCGAGGGCGCCGAGCAGCCCCAGCAGGCGCAGGCGTACCTCGACGGCCTGGTCGAGGGCGGCTGCGCCGACGCCCTGGGCGAAGCGGGTTTCGGCCCCGCGCCCTGATGCGCTGGTTTCCGGTGGCCCTCGCCGTGGCGCTGGCCGCGGCGATCACCTTCCTGACGCTGCCGGTGGTGGCGATCTTCGTCGACTCGACCCCGGCGCAGCTGATCGAGAGCCTGGGCGATCCGGGCGCGCTCGACGCGCTCTGGCTGAGCCTGCGCACCACCGCGACGGCACTGGCGATCATCCTCGTGGTCGGCACGCCCGCGGCCTACCTGCTGGCGACGCGCTCGTTTCGCGGCAAGGCAATCGTTGTGACGCTGATCGAGCTGCCGCTCGTGCTGCCCCCCGCGGCCGCCGGGATCGCGCTGCTGGCGGCGCTCGGGCCCGAGGGCCTGCTGGGCGGCGCCGTGGAGGCGGCGGGGGTGGAGCTGACGCTCGCGACAGCGGGCGTCGTCGTGGCGCTCACGTTCGTGGCCTCGCCCTTCTACGTGCGCCAGGCGATGGCGGCGTTCGCCTCGGTCGACCGCACGCTGCTCGACGCGTCGCGCACGCTCGGGGCGTCGGAGGCGCGCGGGTTCGTGCGCGTGATGATCCCCGCCGCGATGCCCGGCCTGGCCGCGGGCGCCGCGCTGGCGCTCGGCCGGGCGCTGGGGGAGTTCGGGGCGACGCTGATGTTCGCCGGGTCGTTCGAGGGCATCACCCAGACGGTGCCGCTCGCGATCTACGCGCGCCTGGGCACGGACTTCGAGGCGGCGCTCGCACTCTCGGCGGTCCTGGTGGCGGTGTCGGCGGCGATCCTGCTGTCCGTGAAGCTCGTGCAGGGCAGTGAGGCGCTTGGTGGTGCTGCGCGTTGAGGCTCACACCCGCGTCGGGGCGCTCGACCTCGGCGTGGAGCTCGAGGTCGCCCCCGGCGAGTGCCTGGCCCTGGCCGGGCCGTCCGGCGCGGGCAAGACCAGCGTGCTGCGGGTGGCCGCCGGCCTGCTGCGGCCGCGCCGGGGCCTCGTGGAGGCGGGCCTGGAGACGTGGCTCGACACCGAGCGCGGCATCGATCGGCCGCCCGAGCGGCGCCGGTGCGGCTACCTGTTCCAGGAGTACGCGCTCTTCCCGCACCTGACGGCCTGGCAGAACGTGGCCTACCCGCTGCGCGAGGTGCCGCGCAGGGAGCGGCGCGAGCGGGCCGTGGAGCTGCTCGGGCGCTTCGGCATGGGAGAGCTGGCCGACGCCCGGCCGGGCACGCTGTCCGGCGGCGAGCGCCAGCGCGTGGCGCTCGCACGGGCCCTGGCTCGGCGGCCCGATGTGCTGCTGCTGGACGAGCCGCTGTCAGCCCTGGACGCGCGGACGCGTGCGGTCGCGGCGCGTGAGTTGACGGCGGTGCTGCGCGATACCGAGGTGCCGGCGCTGCTGGTGACGCACGACTTCGCCGAGGCGGCGCAGCTCGGCCACCGCGTCGGAGTGATCGACGCCGGGCGTGTGGTGCAGGAGGGCACGCCTAGCGAGCTGGCGGCCGCGCCGCGCTCTGCGTTCGTCGCCGACTTCACCGGAGCAGTGGTGCTGACCGGCACGGCCCACGCCGCCGCCGCCGGCCTCACCCGCGTCGACCTGGACGGCGGCGGCTCGGTGACGAGCACCGACCGCGCGGAGGGCCCGGTCGCGATCAGCGTCTACCCGTGGGAGATCGCGATCGAGCCGGCAGGCGAGGCAAGGCACGGCTCGACCCAGAACCGCCTGGCCGCCGAGGTGCTCTCGGTGACCACGGTGGGCAACCGCGTGCGGCTGGGCCTCGCGGCGCCCCAGGCGCTGGCCGCCGAGATCACGCTGGCATCGGCCGAGGCGCTGGGGCTGCGCGCGGGGATGCAGGTGACGGCCAGCTGGAAGGCAGCGGCCACGCGGCTGGTGGCGCGGTAGGGCCACCACTCAAAGGCACTTGCGCAACCTACAGCCGGCGCGCGGGTTAGGGTCAGCCTCGCTGGCAACCTTGAGGAGGTCGTCGGATGCGCCCCGTTGTCCTCGCCGTCTGCCTTGCCGTGGCGCTCGCCTGGCCGGACGCCGCGCCCGCCGCCGTCAACGCGGGCCACACCGGATGGACCTGGAGCAACCCGCTGCCCCAGGGCGGGGACCTCCACGCAATCGCCTTCGCGGGACCGCGTGGCGTTGCCGTTGGGGCCGACGGCTTGATCCTGCGCACAGAGGACGGGGGCGCCACCTGGTCGTCGGCGGTCTCCGGGACCGAGACGGGCCTAGTCGAGGTGGCCATGCTCGACGCGAACACCGTCTACGCGGGCGGGGGCTGTGTGCTGCGTCGCAGCGACGACGGCGGCGCGACGTTCCAGCGCGTGTCGTTCTCTCCCAGCGAGTCCGACTGCAATTCCGATGTCGCCCAGATCGCGTTCGTCACGCCGTCGCAGGGCTACCTGGTGCTGATGGACGGGACCGTGCTCCGTACGGCCAACGGCGGCCGCAGCTTCACGCGGCGCACCAGCCTGCCGATCGGCAACAGCGTGGTGCCGCCGGGCGGCAGCGCGGACGCCGTCTTCCTGACCGATACCACCGGCTACGTCAGCATCGCGGGCAGCTTCCCTTCGGCGTTCAGGACGGAGGACGGCGGCCAGACCTGGGAGGGCCTGCAGCGACCATTCTCGATCAGCAGCATGCGGTTCTTCAGCCCCTCGTTCGGCTACGTCGTCGGCCGCGGCGGCGGGTTCGCGGGGTCACAGACGGTGGACGGCGGCAGGACGTGGGCGCCGCTGCCATTCGCTGGAGCGAACGCCGTACCGCACAAGATCCGGTGCTCCGACCCCACCGCCTGCGTGACGCTGGGCGGCGCGCCCCCGGACGCGCCGGACAACCTGCTCACCTGGACGGCCGACGGCGGCCAGACCGCCACGACGATCGCGCTCGGAACGGCGCTGTCCGACGTCGCCTACAGCTCCCCGACGCGGATCGTCGGCATCGGCGCCGGCGGCGTCACGTTGGCAAGCGACGACGGCGGGCGCAGCTTCGCCGGTGTCGGGACCGCCATCCCGGGCCCGTTCACGGGGCTGCGTAGGGCCAGTGGGCACACGGTCTTCGCGTTCGCCTCCAGCGGCGCGCTCGCGCGCAGCCTCGACGCTGGACTCACCTGGCAGCGGCTCGACGCCGCGCCCCTCGGCCGGGTGATGGACGTCTCGTTCACCGACGACACGTTCGGCTACGCCCTGACCGGGGCCGGGGCGCTCCAGCACACCGACGACGGCGGGCTGAGCTGGGCCGTCCGGGGCGCGCGCGCGGCGGGAGGCCGCGGCCTGCTCGCCACCGGATCCGCCGGCCTGCTGGTGGCCACGACGGGCGGCTTGCTGCGCTCCACGGACGCGGGGGCCACTCTGAGGCGAGCCGCGGGACCCCGGCGTGCCGTGCGCGCCATCGACCGCGCCGGGACGGCGTTGATCGCATTCGGGGCGAAGGCGTTGCTGGCCTCGGGCGACGGGGGAGCCCGCTGGCGCGCGCTGGGCCGGCCGCCAGGCGGCACGATCGCCGCGGCCGACTTCGTCAGCGCGCGGATCGGCTACGTCGTGCGCGACGACGGCGAGGTGCTCGCCACGCGCGACGCCGCCCGCTCGTGGCGGCTGCTGGCCGGGGTCGGCCGGGACGACGTCGCCGGGGTGTCCTTCGGGGATGCGAGCCGCGGCTTCTTGACCCTGTCGCGCCGGGCCGGCCTCGGGGGTGTGCTGCGCACCTCCGACGGGGGCCGCACGTGGCGGCCGCAGGTGATCGGCCGGCGCCCGCTCGGCGACGTGCTGGCGCTCGGCAGCGGCGGCGGCGTCGGCCTGGCGAGCCGGTCGGCAGAACTGTTCGCCACCGCCAGCGGGGGCGACGCCGGAGCGCGGTCGAGGCTCAGTCTGCGGCTGGTGTCGAGGCGGGCGACGCCCCGAGGGACGCGCGTGACGCTGGGCGGGCGGCTCAGGCCGGCGCCCGCCGGCGCCGGAGTCTCGGTGACGGCCTACATCGGCGGCAGGTGGGTGCGCAAGTTCGCCCCCGTGTCGGGCGGTCGCTTCCGCACGGCCTGGACGCTGCGCCGCGGCGCGGTCTTCGTGGCCCAGTGGCGCGGCGGTCCCGGTGTGCAGGCCGACGGCACCGCGCCGCTGCGCGTCCGGGTGGGCCGCCAAGTGCACCGGTAACCTCAGCGTCCGCATGGCGGACCGCTACGACCCCACGACCATCGAGCCCAAGTGGCAGCGCGTCTGGGCCGAGGAGCACACCTGGGAGGTCTCGAACGAGGCCGACGAGCGCCCCAAGGCCTACGTGCTCGAGATGCTGCCGTACCCGTCCGGCGAGCCCCACATCGGGCACCTGAAGACGTACGCGGTCGGCGACGCGGTTGCGCACTTCCAGCGCCGCCGGGGCCAGCGCGTGCTGCACCCGATGGGCTACGACGCCTTCGGCCTGCCCGCGGAGAACCATGCGATCAGGACGGGCCAGCATCCGCGCGAGTCGACTGAGGCCTCCATCGCCGAGTTCCAGCGCCAGTTCCGGCGCTGGGGCATCTCGATCGACTGGACGCGCGAGTTCGGCACCCACCAGCCCGAGTACTACCGCTGGACGCAGTGGATCTTCCTGCGCCTGCTCGAGCGCGGACTCGCCTACCGCAAGGAGGCGGCGGTCAAGTGGTGCCCCAACGACGCCACCGTGCTCGCCAACGAGCAGGTGGTCGACGGCCGCTGCGAGCGCTGCGGCGCCGAGGTAGAGGTCCGCCAGCTCGAGCAGTGGTTCTTCCGCATCACCGACTACGCCGACCGCCTGCTCGACGACCTCGAGACGATCGAGTGGCCGCCGCACGTGGTGCGCATGCAGCAGAACTGGATCGGCCGCTCCGAGGGCGCCGAGGTGACCTTCCGGTGCGAGGAGCTGGGCGTCGACTACCCGGTCTTCACCACGCGGCCGGACACGCTCTTCGGCGCCACGTTCTTCGTGATGGCGCCCGAGCACCCGGACGTGTTCAGGCTGAACGACTCACCCGAGGTCCACGAGTACGTGAACCGGGCGTTGAACGAGTCGGTCGAGGAGCGCGGGTCGGAGCACAAGCCGAAGACCGGCGTCGCGCTCGGCCGCACGGTCACGAACCCGGTGACCGGCGAGCAGATCCCGATGTTCGTCGCCGACTACGTGCTGATGGAGTACGGCACCGGCGCGATCATGGCGGTGCCCGCGCACGACGAGCGCGACTTCGAGTTCGCCAAGGCCTTCGATGTGCCGATCCGGCGCGTGGTCGAGTGCGGCGAGCTGCCCTGCACCGGTGACGGCCCGCTGGTCAACTCGGGGCGCTTCGACGGCATCCACAACCGCGAGGCCTACCCGCAGATCATCGAGTGGCTGGAGTCGGACGGCCTCGGCAAGCGGTCGATCAACTACCGCCTGCGCGACTGGCTGCTCTCGCGCCAGCGCTACTGGGGCTGCCCGATCCCGGTCGTGTACTGCGACGAGCACGGCATCGTGCCCGTGCCCGACGACCAGCTGCCGGTCGCGCTGCCCGACGTCGAGGACTACGCGCCCAAGGGCAAGTCGCCGCTGGCGGCGGCCGAGGACTGGGTCAGCACCACCTGCCCGGTGTGCGGCAAGCCGGCGCGGCGCGAGACCGACACGATGGACACGTTCGTCGACTCCTCCTGGTACTTCCTGCGCTACTGCGACCCGCACAACGACCAGGCGCCGTTCGACCGCGAGGTCGCGGACTACTGGATGCCGGTCGACCAGTACATCGGCGGCGTCGAGCACGCGATCCTGCACCTGCTCTACGCGCGCTTCTTCGTGAAGGCGCTCGCCGACATGGGCTACCTGGGCGTCCAGGAGCCGTTCGCGCGGCTCTTCACCCAGGGGATGATCCTGCGCGACGGCGACAAGATGTCCAAGTCGAAGGGCAACGTGGTGTCGCCGCAGTCGGTGGTGGAGCGCTATGGCGCCGACACGGCGCGCTCCTACGTGCTTTTCCTCGGGCCGCCGAACCAGGACGCCGACTGGTCGGAGGAGGGCGCGGGCGGGGTGCACCGCTTCCTGTCGCGGCTCTGGACCGCCGCCACGCAGGCGGCCGCCGACGAGAGCGCCGGGGCGCCGCCGGACGGGCAGCCGAGCGCCCTGCTGCGCAAGGCGCACTGGGCGATCGACAAGGTCACGCGCGACATGGAGGGCCGCTTCGCCTTCAACACGGCGATCGCCGCCGTCATGGAGCTGGTCAACGACGTCTACCGCGAGCGCGAGTCGGCGCCGCAGGCGGACGTGCGCTTCGCCATCGCCACCGCGGGGTCCCTGATCTTCCCCTTCGCGCCGCACCTCGGCGCCGAGGTCTACGAGCTGATGACCGGGGACCGAGTGTGGGAGCAGCCCTGGCCCGAAGCCGACCCGGCGATGCTGACGACCGACGAGATCCAGCTCGTCGTCCAGCTCAACGGCAAGCTCGTCGACCGCATCCCGGCGCCCGCCGAGGCCTCTCGCGAGCAGCTCGAGGAGATCGCCCGCGGCTCTGGCAAGCTCGCGGCGCGCCTGAACGGCAAGCAGATCGTCAAGGCGGTGGTGGTGCCCGGCAAGCTGGTCAACTTCGTGGTGAAGTGAGCGTCGAGCCGAGACCCGGACAGGTGCCTGTCGGGCCCCTGGTTGCCTCGGTCGGCGCGGTCCTCCTGATCGTGAGCCTGTTCCTCGACTGGTACGAGGGGCTCACGGGCTTCACCGTGTTCGAGTTCATCGACCTGTTGCTCGTCGTGATGGCGCTGATCGCGATCGCCTCGCTGGTCGGCGGCCTCGGCCTGATCCGCCCGGCGATCTCGCCGGCGCGGTCCCTCGCGGTGGCGATCTTCACGGTCGTGGTGGTGGTCACCCAGATCCTCAACCATCCGCCCGCGGCCGCCGGTGTCGGCGGGCCCGGCAAGGAGATCGGCATCTGGCTGGCGCTGGCGGGTGCCGCGCTGATGGTGGCCGGCGCCGTACTGGGCTACGCCCGGATCTCGCTCGCGGTCGAGGCCCGGCGGCGGCCCGAGGGCCCCTGACCTACGTAGCGATTGTCGGCCCCGGCGAGGGCTCGCAGGAACAGGCGGCGGTCGCCGAAGAGGTCGGGCGCCTGGCCGCCGCGCGCGGCGCAGTGGTGGTGTGCGGCGGGCTCGGCGGGGTGATGGAGGCCGCGTGCCGTGGTGCGAAGCAGGCCGGGGGCACCACGGTCGGGATCCTGCCGGGACACGACCGAGCGGACGCCAACCCGTACGTCGACGTCGCCCTTGCCACCGGACTCGGGGAGGCCCGCAACGCGCTCGTCGTGCGGGCGGCGGACGTTCTGATCGCCGTCGGCGGCGGCTACGGCACGCTGTCCGAGATCGCGCTCGCGCTGAAGGGGGACAAGCGCGTGATCGGGCTCGGCACCTGGGGCATAGAGGGAGTGGAGCCGGCGGACACGCCCGAAGCGGCCGTCGCGGCGGCCCTGTCCTAGACTCGCCCGCGCATCGCCTCACAGTCCGACACCCCCTATCTGGACGCGCTGCGCGCCTTCGCCGAGCGCAACCCGGGGCGGCTGCACGTGCCGGGGCACAAGGGCGGGGCGGGGGCCGACCCGCGTCTGCTGGACGCGCTCGGCGAGCAGGCGCTCGCGCTCGACATCCCGGCGCTGATGTGGGGCATCGACGTCGGCCTCGACCCGAGCCCCTTCGAGGAGGCCCAGCGGCTGGCCGCCGAGGCGTGGGGCGCGCAGCGCACCTGGTTCCTCGTGAACGGCGCCTCGCAGGGCAACCACGTCGCCCTGCTGGCGCTCGCCCACGCGGGCGAAGAGGTGGTGCTGCAGCGCAACGCCCACTCGAGCACGATCGACGCCCTCGTCCTGTCGGGGCTGCGGCCCACCTTCGCCGCGCCCGAGCTGGACCCCGACCTGCACATCGCCCACTGCCTCACGCCCGAGACGCTCGACGGCGCGCTGGCCGCCACACCGGACGCGGTCGGCGCGGCGATCGTGTCGCCCACCTACTTCGGCGCGGTGGCCGACGTCGCCGCCCTGGCGGAGGTGGCCCACGGCCGCGGGGTGCCGCTGATCGTCGACGAGGCGTGGGGCGCCCACCTCGCGTTCAACGACGACCTGCCGGCCCACGCGCTGTCGCTCGGCGCCGACCTCGTCATCTCGAGCATCCACAAGATCGTGGGCAGCCTGACCCAGTCGGCGATGGTGCACCTCGGCCACGGCGGCCTGATCGACGCCGACGTCGTCGACCGCTGCGTGACGCTGGTCGAGTCCACCAGCCCCAACGCGCTGCTGTCGGCGTCGCTCGACACGGCGCGGCGCGCCGCCGCGGTCGATGGCCAGGCGCTGCTCGCCGAGACGCTGCGCGGGCTCGCGGAGACGCGCGCGGCAGTGCGCGCCGTGCCCGGGCTGGACGTGCTCGACGAGCGGCTCGTCGGCGCAGCGGGCGTGTTCGCCTACGACCCGCTGCGCATGGCCATCGACGTCCGCGGCACGCAGACCAGCGGCTACGAGCTGGCGCGCCTGCTGCGCGAGCGCGACGACGTGCACGTGGAGCTTGCCGGCGAGAACGTGATGGTCGCGGTGTTCGGGATGGGGGAGGAGGTGAGCGCGGCCGGCGAGCGGCTGGTCGGCTCGCTGCGGCGCGCCGTCGAGTTCCTGAGTGCCGGCGAGCGCGATCCCCGAGCCGAGGAGTTCGCGCCGCCGCCGCCCTGGGGCGAGCTCGCCATGAGCCCGCGCGACGCGTTCCTCGGCCCGCAGGAGGTCGTGCCCGTGCGCGAGGCGGTGGGGCGGGTGGCCGCGGAGTCGCTCGCCGCGTACCCGCCGGGCATCCCCAACGTGCTGCCCGGCGAGCGGCTGACCACGGAGACGCTGGACTACATCCAGCAGGCGCTCGACCACGGCGGCTCGCTGCGCGGGGCGAGCGACCGCGCGCTGCGCACGCTGCGCGTGGCCGTCGAGCGCTAGCCGCCGCTCGCCACGCGCAGGGCCAGCCGCCCGAAGGCGTCGATCGCCCGTTCGAGGTCCGGCTCGGCCGTGTCCTCCTCCTTGGCGTGGCTGATGCCGTTCTTCGACGGCGCGAAGACCATCGCGGCTGGCACGTGGCGGGCCATCTCGGCGGCGTCGTGCAGCGCGCCGCTGGCGAGCACCCGCCCGGTGCCGGCCTCCTCTGCGGCAGCCGCGACCAGGCGCTCGTCGAAGGCGATCGGCTCGATCCGCCAGATCGGGCTTTCGGTGACGGCGCAGCCCGAGTCGGCCGCCGCGGACCGGGTTTCCGTCGCCATCGCGGCCAGCGGGGCCGCCTCGGCGTGGCGCAGGTCGACCGTCAGCTCTGCCCGGCCGGGGACCGCCGTGGGGATGCCGGGCTCCAGGCGCAGCGCCCCGGTGGTGCCGACGCCGCCGTGGCGGCAGGCGATCTGCTCCACCGCGATCGCGGTGCGCGCGGCGGCCAGGCCGGCGTCGCGCCGCATGTCCATCGGGGTGGTTCCCGCATGCGAGGCCTGGCCCGTGAAGTCCAGCCGCAGGCGCTCGACGCCGAACGTGCCGCTCACGGCGGCGGCGGGCACATTCTCGCGCTCGAGCACGGGCCCCTGCTCGATGTGCAGCTCGAGGTAGGCGAGCAGGCCCTCGCGCCGGCGGGCCGCGTTCGGGGCTGTGGCCAGGTCGATTCCGCAGGCGGCCAGCACCTCGCCGATCGGCCGGCCGTCGGCGTCGGTGAGGCTCCCCAGCTCGTCTGGGTCGAGCGTGCCCGAGACGGCGGAGCTGCCGAACAGGCTGCGGCCGAAGCGGGCGCCCTCCTCGTCGGCGAAGTCCACCAGCGCGAGCGTGTGGCGGTCGCTCTCCCCGGCCGCCGCGCGCAGCACCTCCAGGCCGGCCATCACCCCGAGCGCGCCGTCCAGCCAGCCCCCGTTCGGCACCGAGTCGATGTGCGAGCCGACCGCGACCGTCCCGGGCCGGTCACCCGGCAGGGTGGCCCACAGGTTTCCCGCCTCGTCCTGGTCGGCGGTGACGCCTTCGATGTTGTCGATCCGCTCGCGCAGGAAGGCGCGCGCCTGCTCCCACTCGCTGGTCCAGCAGACGCGGCGGGCGCCGTCCGGGCCGCCGGTCAGGCGGTCCAGCTCGCGCAGGTCGGCGATCGCGCGGCGCGCGTCGACCGGCATCTAGGCGACGCGCTCGCGACGGATCGCCTGCATCAGGCAGTGGGCCCCGCCGCCGCCGAGCGTGAAGGCGGACAGCTCGGGGTCGTGGACGGTCAGGCCGAGCGCGCGCAGGCGCGCGTTCAGGTCGCTGGACTCCGCCGTGGAGAGGACGCGGTCGCCGCCGAGGCAGACGCCGTTCACGCCCAGCTTGAGCGCGGCCTCGAGCGTCACCGGGACGATCTCCACGCCCTTCTCCTTCAGCCAGGCGACGAAGCCGTTCGAGGCCTGCTCCACGCACACGGCCGCGAGCTTCTCGCCGAGCATGCAGGCGAGCACGTCGATGTGCAGGAAGTGGGGCGGGATGCGCTCGACGCGGACCTCCCAGCCGTCCCGCTCGAGCCATTGTGCGAGCTGCCGGGCCGCCTGCTCCTGGGTGCGCTCCTCACCGGTGCCGATCGCCGCCACGCCGGGCTCGACGATCATGAAGTCGCCGCCCTCGAGCGAGCCGGCGGTGACCATGTCGCTGATCGGGATCCCCTGCTCCTGATAGAAGCGGATCACGGGCGCGTACTCGCCGCGGCGCCACCACTGGGCGCACTGCGTGACGATCGGGCCGGCGGGGACGTTGATGCTCGAGTCGCGGGCGAACACCTGGTAGGGCAACGCCGGCTCGGGCTCGAGGAAGTGCACCGTGACGCCCTCCGCCTCGTAGACCGAGACCATCTCGGCGTGCTGGCGCATCGCCTGGCCGTGGTCGAAGACGAGGCCGGAGTCGAGCGTGGCGCGCGAGATGGCGCTCGTGGGGAGCCAGCGGAAGTGGTCCGGGGGACAGAGCAGGACGTCGAGCAGGCGTCCATACTCGGAGTCGACGCCCCAGGCAGGTTCGGCGCGCGTCGTCGCTTCCATCGTGGGTAATCGCCTTTCGTCGTGAACGGCCTCGAGAGAGTATGAGCCAGCCCGTACGTCGCCGCGTGGCGATCCACGGACGCGTGCAGGGGGTCTTCTTCCGCGACAGCACGCGCCGCCAGGCGGACTCCCGCGGCGTGTCCGGGTGGGTGAGCAACCGCCCCGACGGGGCGGTCGAGGCCGTCTTCGAGGGCCCCGGCGACGCGGTCGATGCCCTGATCGGCTTCTGCTCCCGCGGGCCGAGCGGAGCGTCCGTGGAGCGGGTGGAGACGTGGAAGGAGCCGCCGGAGGGGCTCACCGGGTTCGAGGTGCGGTAGGGGGGCGCTCCGCTTGCGTTGGCGCCGCGCTTGCCCCGCCCTCGCCCGGCCCGCCGCGCCGCCTTGCCCCCGCTCCGCTTTGCCGCCGCGCCGCCGCTCCGCTGCGCTCCGCCCACCTCGCCGAGGTGCATTTTGAACATCAAATAGATGTCGAATACGCCACTCGACAAGGCGGTCGGCCGGTTGTGAGCTTCATGTAGCTCCCTTGTCACACACGTGACCCACGTGTCGGTCGCCGCCCTCTAGCTTCGCCGCGTGCCCATCTCGGACGGATCACGCGGGACTGTTCTGATCTGGATCGTGGCCGCCGTATTGGCGACGCTGGCGGTGCTGCGCCTGACCGGCTCGGGCGGCGACGGCGGCCCCGCCGCTCCCGTGCAGATCGACCGCTCACCGGCCGCTGCCGCGGGCGGCGAACGCCGCCCCGAGGGCGCCGACGCCCCGGGCATCTACGTCCACGTCGCCGGAGCCGTGCACCACCCCGGCCTGGTGCGCGTGCCGGACGGCGCGCGCGTGGCGTTCGCGGTGGAACGGGCGGGCGGACCGGGGCGCAGGGCGGACCTCAGCGGTGTGAACTTGGCCGCCCGCCTGGAGGACGGACAGCAGGTCGTGGTCCCCCTGCGCGGGGCAGCCGCTGCCGCCGCCGGCGCCGCCACGCCACCGGGAACGGCCGGCGCGCCCAAGCCGAGCCTGGGCACCGCAACGCCCGACCAGCTGGACGAGGTGGACGGGATCGGACCGACGCTCGCGGGGCGCATCGTCGAATACCGCACCGAGCACGGCGGCTTCCGGTCGCTCCAGGAGCTGAGAGAGGTGGAGGGGATCGGAGAGAAGCGCTTCGAGACGCTGCGCGAGGCGCTGGGACCGTGAGCGGGCCACCCGCCACACTCGCCCTCCTCCGCGCGCGCCCCTGGCACGTCGGCATGGCCGCACTGGCGGGCGGCCTAGCCCTGGCGGACTCCGAGCCGGCCATGGCCATCGCCGTTGCCTGGCTGCTCGCGGGCGGCCTAGCCGCCGTGCGCGCCGCGCCGCTCGGCGCCCTGGCCGCGGCGCTGGTCCTGGCCGGCGCGGCCGCGGGCGGCATGCGCCTCGAAGCGCTCGACGCGCCCGCCCAGCGGATCCGCGATGGCGCGCGGGTCGAGCTCCATGCCGAGCTGCTCACGCCCGCGCGACCGAACGCGTTCGGGGCGACCGCCGAGGCCGGGGTCACCGGCGGGCCGCTCCGCGGGGCCCGGCTGCTCGTGCGCGCCGCGCGCTGGGCGCCACTGCCCCGCTCGCTGAGCGTCGGGGAAGAGGTCGAGCTCGAGGGTCGCCTCGGCACCCTGAGACCCGGCTCCCGCGCTCCGCCGTCCGGTTTCGACTTCGACGCGCACCTGCGCCGGCGCGGGGTCGCCGCCGAGCTCCTGCTCGAGCGGGCGCACCCGACCGGCAACAGGCGCGGCGGGCTGGCCGGCAGCCTCGACGGCATGCGCGAGCGCGCCGAGCGCGCGGTGGGTGCCGGCATGGCGCCCGGCGAGGCGGCGCTGCTGCGCGGGATGGTGCTCGGCCAGGACGAGCAGATCGACGCGGCCAGCCGTGCGGACTGGCGCGATGCGGGGCTCGCGCACCTGCTCGCCGTGAGCGGCCAGAACGTGATGCTGCTCGCGGCGCTCGCGCTTCCGCTGCTGATGCTGGCTCGGCTCGGGCTGCGCACCCGCTTCGTCGCTCTCGCCGCTTTGATCGCCGTCTACGTGCCGCTCGCCGGGGCCGGGCCCTCGCTCCAGCGGGCCGGGGTGATGGGGCTCGCCGGGATCGCCGCGATGGCGGCGTCGCGCCCGGCCTCGCGCGGGTACGCCTTGCTGCTTGCCGCCACGGTCACGCTGGCCTGGAACCCGCGCGCTTGGGCGGACCCCGGCTGGCAGCTGTCCTTCGCCGCCGTGGCCGGCATCCTGACGCTCGGCCTGCCGCTCCAGCGCCTGCTGCGCACCGCGGCGGACGAGCTGATCGCCGCGCCGCCCGGGCGCGTGCGTGCCGCGCTCCTCCACGGCCTCGCCGACGGTATCGCCATCACCGTGGCCGCCACGCTCGCGACCGCGCCGCTGCTCGCCCACCACTTCGGATCCGTGCCGCTCGCGGGACTGCCGGCCAACCTGCTCTCGCTGCCGGCGGTCGCCCCGGCCATGTGGCTCGGCATGGTCAAGATCGCGCTCGGCCAGCTGTCAGCCCCGGGCCTTGCCGCCGCCGAGGCGGTCGGCGCCCTCGCCTCCGCGCCGGTCTCGTACCTCGGCGGCCTCGCCGCCCGCGCCGCCGACATGCCCGGCGGACAGCTCGCCGTCCCGCTCGGGTCGCCCCAGGCCGTGGCGGGCGCGTATGCCGCGATGGCCGCCGGCGTGCTGGCGGCCCGCCGCGCGGCCAAGCCGCTCGGGCCGCGAATGACCGGCTGGGTCGCCGCCTGGCGGGGCGCGTCGCGCGGCCGGCGCCGCGCACTGGCCGCGGGCGTCGCGGCCGTATTGATCGCAGCCGCCGCCTGGGTCCCCGGGACGCCCCGAACGCCCGCCGTCCTCACCGTCCGTTTCCTCGACGTGGGCCAGGGCGACGCCACCCTGATCCAGCACCCCGACGGCACCGCGGTCCTGTTCGACGGCGGCCCCCCGGAGGCCGGCGTCGCCCGCCTCGTGCGCAAGGCGGGCGTCAGACGGCTGGCGGTGGTGGTCGCCACCCACGCCTCGCGCGACCACCACGGGGGGCTGGCCGAGGTGCTGCGCCGCTTCGACGTCGGCCTGCTGCTCGACGGCGGCGACGGCACCCCAGATCCCGCCTACCGCGATGTGCTGCGCACCGCTGCCGAACGCGGCGTCCGGCGAGTTCCCGCAACCGCGCCGCTCGCGCTGAGCCTGGCCGCAAACCGGCTGCGCATCCGCGTCCTTTCGCCCCCGCCGCGGCCGCCAGGGCCCGCGCCCGAAGACCCGAACCCCCGCGCGGTGGTCGCGGTCGTGACCGCCGGCGACTTCGACCTGCTGCTGTCGGCCGACGCCGAGAGCGGCACGCTGCTGGCGCTCGCCCTGCCCGAGGTGGAGGCCATGAAGGTGCCCCACCACGGCAGCTCGGACCCCGGCCTGCCCGAGGCGCTCGATCGGCTCGACCCCGAGGTCGCCGCGATCGAGGTCGGCGCCAACACCTACGGCCACCCGGCGCCGTCCACATTGGCCGCGCTGGAGCGGGCCGGCGTCCGCACCTTCCGCACCGACCGCGACGGCACAGTCACGCTCACCCCGCACGGAGCGCGGATGGAGGTCGGCACAGAGCGATGACCCTCGGACGAGCCGCCCGCGCGCCTAGACTGCCCAGCCGTGGCCGCCCTGAAGCCCGCCTACCTCATCTGCGGCGACGACGACGCCAAGATCGACGCCTGGCGCGCCCGCGTGCGCCACCGCGCCGAGGAGGAGCGCGGACCCGGTGGCCTCGAGCGCTTCGACGCGCGCACGAGCGACCCGGGGGAGGTGGTCGCCGCGCTGGCGGCGCTCACGTTCGACCCCGGCACCCGCTACGTGCTTGTCGACGACGTCGGGGCTTGGAAGGCCGCGCAGCTGGAGCCGCTGGAGTCGATCCTGGGCGACATGCCGCCTGACACGGTGCTGGTGGCGATCGCCCGCGGCAAGGCGCTCAAGCAACTGTCGAAGGCGATCGAGAAGGCCGGCGGCGAGGTGCGGGACTACCCGGCGCCGAAGCCCTGGGAGCTGCCCAAGTGGGTGGTCGAGCGCGGTCGGGAGCTCGGCCTGCAGGTCGACCAGGAGGCTGCCAAGGAACTCGTCGGCCTGGTGGGGACGAGCCAGCAGCGCCTCTCGCGCGAGCTGGAGAAGCTGGCCGTCGCGCTGCACCCAAGGACGAGCGCGACCACGGCCGACGTCGAGCAGATGGCGGCGCGCGACACCTCGCCGCAGGCATACGACCTGGCCGACGCCCTCGTGGCGGGCGACCTGCGCGCCACGCTGGCGCTGGCCGAGCAGCTCGAGTCGCACGGCGAGCGGCCGGGGCGGCTGATCTTCCCGGTGGTGCGCCGGCTGCGCGAGGTGCACCGGGTCGCGGCGCTGCTCGACGACGGCGTGCCCGAGGGCAAGGTCGGCGAGGCGCTCAGGGCGCCCCCGTGGCTGGTGAAGAAGACCGTCGCGCGTGCGCGCAAGGCCGACCGCGCCGCCCTGGAGCGGGCGATCTGCGTCTTCGCCGATCTCGAGATCGAGATGCGCGGCGGCGGCGACGTCCAGCTCGACGAGGACACCGCCTTCTCGCTCGCGCTCGCGCGCGCCGCGGGCTGAGCCGGCCGTGCTCGCCATTCGCCTCGCAACGGCGGACGACGCCGATGCCGTCGCCGACGTCTACAACCAGGGCATCCGCGAGCGCAACGCCACGTTCGAGACCGCGCTGCGTACGCGCGACGACATCGCTGTGTGGCTGGCCGCGGGCGAGCGCCTGCCGCTGCTGGTCGCCGAGGAGGATGGGCGCGTGCTGGGCTGGGCGCGCATTCTCGCCTACAGCCACCGCGCTGCCTACGCCGGCGTGGGGGAGGTCTCGGTCTACGTCGACGGCGCCGCGCGCGGGCGCGGGATCGGCCGCCGCCTGCTGGAGGCGGCCCAGGAACGAGCCCGCGAACTGGGCTACTGGAAGCTGGTCGGCAAGCTGTTCACCGACAACGTTGCGAGCGCCGCGCTGATGCGCAGCTGCGGCTGGCGCGACGTCGGGCTGCATCGGCGTCACGGCAGCCTCGACGGCCACTGGCGCGACGTGCTGGTGGTAGAGCGCCTGCTCTAGCTACGAGATGCGCGAGCGGATGCGGGCGGCGCGGGCCTTCTTGCGCGCACCGTTGTTGCGGTGCAGCGCGCCCGACTTCACGGCCCTGTCGATGCGCGAGATCAGGCTGCGGTACTCCTGATCGGCGGTCGAGGCGTCGTTCCCCTCGACCGCGGTCTCGAGGCGGCGGAACCACGTCTTGACCTGCGAAGTGCGGCTGCGGTTTTCGAGCCGCTCGCGCTCCGCCCGGTGGATCCGCTTTTCTTGTGAAGGGATGTTGGCCATATACGCACCGACGCCGCGCCCGAAATCCCGGCGCGGCGGAGGCCAAGTGTAGCGCGTGGCGACCGACGCCCCGGACCGGCGCGGCCACGCTGGCCGGCTCGCCCGCAACACCGCCTTCTTCTCGTTCGCCACCGGCCTGTCCCGCCTGCTCGGGCTGGCCAGGGAGGTCGTCGCCGCGCGCTACTTCGGCGTGACCGGGGCGATGTCGGCGTTCACGATCGCCTTCCAGGTCCCCAACCTGATCCGCGCACTATTCGCTGATTCGGCCCTGCAGGGCGCGTTCGTGCCCATCTTCACCGAGCTGCTGGAGAAGGGGGAGCGCAAGGAGGCGTTCCGGGTCGCCTCGAGCCTGTTCTTCCTGATCTGCCTGGTGCTAGGGGCCGTCACGGCCCTGTTCATCCTGTTCGCCGAGCCGCTGATGGGCCTGTTCGCTCCCGGCTTCGACGACCAGCCCGCGCTCAAGGAGCTCACGGTCCAGCTCTCGCGCCTGATGTTCCCGATCGTGGTCCTGCTCGCGCTGTCGGGCCTTGTGGTCGGGATGCTCAACTCGTTCGAGCACTTCGCCGTCCCCGCGCTCGCCCCGGTGGCGTGGAACCTGGTGATCATCGCCGCGCTCGTCGGCCTGGTGCCGGTGCTGCCCGACGGCGACGAGATCTACGCCTATGCAATCGGCATCCTGGCGGGCACGGTGGTGCAGTTCGTGCTGCCGCTGCCGTGGCTGCGGGGGCGCGGCGGCACCCTGACCCTGCGGCTCGACTGGCGCGACAAGCGCGTCCGGCGCGTGCTCAAGCTGATGCTGCCGGTGACGATCGCGCTCGGCCTGATCAACCTCAGCCTGCTGATCAACTCGGTGTTCGGCACGCTCGTCTCCGACGAGGCGCCGGCGGCGATCGACAAGGCGTTCCGCATCTACCAGCTCCCGCAGGGCCTCTTCTCGATCTCGATAGCCACGATCCTGTTCCCGACGCTGTCGCGCTTCGCGGCGCGCGGCGCTCGCGACGATCTGCGCCGCACGATGGCCAACGGGGTGCGCCAGGTCTGCCTGCTGCTGATCCCGAGCGCGGTGATCATGGCGGTGCTGGCGGAGCCGATCACGCGGCTTGTCTACGAGCGTGGCGTCTTCGACGCACAGGCCACCGAGCTGACCTCCACGGCGATGCTGTGGTGGTCGATCTCGCTGCCGTTCCAGGGCGTCAGCCTGCTGTTCTCGCGCACGTTCTTCAGCCTGCAGCGGCCGTGGGCCACGACCGCCCTGGCGGGGCTCAACCTGGTCGTGAACGCGGCGCTGGCGGCGGCTCTGTACGGGCCCTTCGAGATCGCGGGAATCGTGATCGGCACCGTGGTCGGCACGGTCGCGATGTGCGTGGCGCAGGGCTGGATCCTGCGCAAGGACCTGGGCGGGATCGAGGGCGCGCGCATGGCGTCCGCGGCGGTGCGCATGCTGGCCGCGGCCGCGCTGCTGGGCGCCGTCTCCTACGCGGCCTGGCACGGCCTCGACGACGCGTTCGGTCGCGGCCTGGTCGGCCAGATCGTGTCGGTGCTGGGCGCGATCGCCGCCGGCTTCGCCGCCTACGCGGCGGCGGTCTGGGTCCTGCGGGTCCCGGAGGCGCGGCAGATCTGGCGCCTGCTCGTTAGTCGCGGCCGTTCTGACGGGTAAGAGCGTCCCCATGCCCGAGGAGACGATGGATGTCGAGGAGCAGATCGAGTGCCTCAACCGAGCGCTCCAGCTGCAGCACCGCTCGGTGCTCCAGTACTCGCTGGTGGCCGGCAGCGTGATCGGGCTGGAGTACCAGGCCCACGCGGACAAGATGCGAAAGCACGCGATCTCCGAGCTGGAGGACGCCACGCGGCTGATCGAGAAGATCGCCGCGCTCGGCGGCGAGCCGACCACGGACGTCGCGCCGATCAGCTTCAACGCGGACCCCGCCAAGGCGCTCGACCGCCTGATCGACGACGAGGGCGAGGCGCTCGAGGCGCTCCAGGCGGCGATCGAGCCGACCGGCCGCGAGGCGGCTTCCGAGGCGGTCGAGCACCGGCTGGAGCACATGATCATGCGCAAGCAGGAGCAGGTGGACTACCTGCTGCGGGCGCGGCGCCGGCCCTGAAGGATCGCTTCCAGGTCGCGCGCCAGGCCTGCCCCGTCATCCAGATCGCGCCAGGTCACGCGAACGACCTGGATCCCCTCGGTCGCCAGGAACCGGTCACGGCGACGGTCCTCGTGGAAGGCGCGGCGCGTGTCGTGCGTCTCGGCGCCGTCGACCTCCAGCGCAACCCGCGCGTCGGCCCAGTAGGCGTCGACCTCGTGCTCGCCGATCCACAGGTTCGTTTGCGGCGCGGGGAGGCCATGGCGCCTGCACACCGAGAGCAGCCGGCGCTCCGCGCGGCTGCGGGTGAAGCGCGGCTCGGGCTTGTAGGCGGCCAGGGCCTGGCCCAGCCGATGCCGCCCTCTCCGGCCCGGCACGCGGACGAGCGCCTCTTCTAGCGCCCGCAGGTCGAAGATCCGCAGCACCTCCGCCTGGTGCACCGCCTTGGCCAGCCGCCGTTCGTCTAGGACGTCGGCGAGGTCGACCAGCGTGCGGGCGACGCTCGTCACCGGGATCGCGCGGACGACGGCGCGGTCGGGGCCGCCGATGGTGCGGGAGCGGTGCGCCACGATGCCTTCGCGCGACCTCCGCGCGTGCGGCACGGTCACCTCGAACTGCGGCGAAGACGGCAGCAGTCCCCAGAGCTCCGCCGCGGCCCGGTGGCTCAGGAGCGCCTCGCGGCCGTACGCCAGCACGGCCGCGAGGCGGCGCGCGTCGAGCGTCAGCGCGGCGTGCCCGACGGCAAAGACGCCTTCGTGGAGCCGGACCAGCCGCCCGCGCTCCACCCGGCGCCGCACGGAATCCTTCGTGATGCCGAGCGCGGCGAGCTGCGCCCTCGAAACCACGCCATGCTGGCGGCCAGCCAGCCGCGCAACGGCGGCATCAGGGGAGGGTGGGCGCCCAGAGGTGTCATATGCGCGCGGTTGGGCGACCACCCCCCGATGGTGCCGCGGGAAATGCGCCCTGTGTGCGACTTGTGTAACGACTACGCGAACTACGCGCCGCGGCCCTCGAAGGCCGCCATCGCGTCGGCCGCGGACTCGTAGACGCCGATGTAGACGACCTTGCCGCCCTGCACGCGCCAGACCCAGCCGGTCGAGCCGGCCACGATGCGGGCGGGGGAGCGGGCGCTGACCTTGCCGGTCACGAGGATCGTCTCGCCGCTCTGGCGGAAGTCCATCGGCACCAGCCGCAGCTCGTCCCAGACGGCCGCGACGTCGCGGAAGTACTGGCGGAGGCCGTCGTGCCCGATGTACGGCTCGGTGCGGCCGGCGTAGTTGCCGGTCACCGGGTTGAAGACGATGTCGGGCCCGGCGTGCGCAAGCACCCCCTCCACGTCGCGCTCGCCGAAGGCCGCGAAGATCGCCTTCACCACGTCGATGTCACTGCTCACCACGAGTCCGTTCAGCAGTCTGACCGATCGCCATACTCAGATGGTCGATCCCAATGGCCGCTCCCGCCACCAACATCCGGAATTTCTCGATCATCGCCCACATCGACCATGGGAAGTCGACGCTGGCCGATCGCATCCTCGAGATCACCGGGGCGGTCGACGCGCGCGACCATCGGCCGCAGATGCTCGACTCGATGGACCTCGAGCGCGAGCGCGGCATCACGATCAAGGCGCAGGCCGTGCGGGTGGAGTACACGGCCCGCGACGGCAAGCTCTACCGCCTGCATCTGATCGACACGCCCGGCCACGTGGACTTCACCTACGAGGTCTCGCGCTCGCTGGCCGCGTGCGACGGCGCGCTGCTGCTGGTGGACGCGAGCCAGGGAGTGGAGGCGCAGACCGTCGCCAACACCTACCTGGCCGTGGATGCGGGGATCGAGCTGATCCCGGCGCTGAACAAGATCGACCTGCCCGGCGCCGAGCCCGAGCGCGTGGCGGGCGAGATCCACGAGCTGCTCGGCGAGGAACAGGTGCTGAGCGTGTCGGCCAAGTCCGGCGCCGGCGTGGAGGAGCTGCTGGAGGCGATCGTCGCGCAGGTCCCGCCGCCGGATGGCGACACCGAGGCCCCCGCTCGCGCGCTCATCTTCGACTCCGACTTCGATCCCTACCGCGGCGTCGTGGGCTACCTGCGGGTCGTCGACGGCGCCCTCCACAAGGGCGACCGGCTCCTCGCCATGCAGACCGGAACCGAGGCGGACGCCGACGAGATCGGCTTCTTCGGCCCGGAGATGACCCCGGTGGACACCCTCCACGCCGGCGAGGTCGGCTACCTGATCACCGGCATCAAGGACGTCTCGTTGCTGCGCGTGGGCGACACGCTGACCTCCAAGGCCAGGCCGGCAGAGGAGCCGCTGCCCGGCTACCGCGAGGTCAAGCCGATGGTGTTCTGCGGCCTCTTCCCGGTCGACACCGACCAGTTCCCCGACCTGCGCGACGCGCTCGAGAAGCTCGAGCTCAACGACGCCGCCCTGTCCTGGGAGCCCGAGACCAGCCAGGCGCTCGGCTTCGGCTTCCGCTGCGGCTTCCTCGGCCTGCTCCACATGGACATCGTGCGCGAGCGCCTCGAGCGCGAGTACGGCCTGGAGCTGCTGGCCACGACGCCGAACGTGGAGTACGAGGTGTCGCTGACGGACGGCACCGAGCTGGTCGTCCACTCGCCCTCGGAGATGCCCGACCGGGTCACCATCGACGCGATCCGCGAGCCCTACATCCGCGCCACGATCCTCACCCCGAAGGAGCACGTGGGCTCCGTGATGGAGCTGTGCCAGGAGCGCCGCGGCACGCACGTGGACATGACCTTCCTCTCGCGCGAGCGCGTGCAGCTCCACTACGACCTGCCGCTCGCCGAGATCGTGCTCGACTTCTTCGACCAGCTCAAGTCGCGCACCAAGGGCTACGCGTCGCTTGACTACGAGGTGCTCGGCATGCGCGAGTCGGACCTCGTGAAGCTCGACATCATGCTGGCCGGCGACAAGGTCGACGCCCTCTCGATGGTCGTGCACCGCGACAAGGCCTACGACGCGGGCCGCACGCTCGCGGAGCGCCTGCGCAAGCAGATCCCGCGCCAGCAGTTCGAGGTGGCGATCCAGGCCGCGATCGGCGCGAAGATCATCGCCCGCGAGTCCGTCAAGCCGATGCGCAAGGACGTGATCGCCAAGTGCTACGGCGGCGACATCTCGCGCAAGCGCAAGCTGCTGGAGAAGCAGAAGGCGGGCAAGAAGCGCATGAAGCAGGTCGGCCGCGTAGAGGTGCCCCAGGAGGCATTCCTGGCCGTCCTCGAGCTGTCGGGGGACGGCAACGGCTGACCCGCACCCAGGGCGCCTCGTGCTGGTTCGGTCATACGGGTTTTTCTGAGGATTTAGCTGGTCCTTAGGACACCGTCGTAGCTTGGCGGCCGTGACAACGGAAACGCTGACCCCCCAGCCTGCACCAGATCCGACGCTCGATTCCCTGCAGCAGTTCCTCGACGGCATCGCGGCAACCCCGCTGCTGACCCGCGAGGAGGAGGTCGAGCTGTCAAAGCGCATCGAGCGCGGCGACATGGGGGCCAAGGACCACATGATGCGCGCGAACCTGCGCCTCGTGGTCTCGATCGCCAAGCGCTACCGCAACCAGGGCCTGCCGTTCCTGGACCTGATCCAGGAGGGCACGATCGGCCTGGTGCGCGCCGTCGAGAAGTTCGACTGGCGCAAGGGCTGGAAGTTCTCCACCTACGCCACCTGGTGGATCCGCCAGGCGATCTCGCGCGCGATCGCCGACAAGGGCCGCACCATCCGCATCCCGATCCACATCGACAACGTGCTGAAGAAGCTCGACGGCGCCCAGCGCAAGCTCGAGGCCCAGGGCGACCGCGATCCCACGATCGAGGAGATCGCCGAGCTGGCCGGGGTCGACCCGGTCGAGGCCGACGTGATCATGCGCGCCGCCCAGCAGCTCGTCTCGCTCGACAAGCCGGTCGGCGATGACGGCGATTCGGCCCAGTTCGGCGACCTGATCCCGGACGAGTCGACTCAGAGCCCTTACGACGCCGCCGTCGAGTCGCTCATGCACGAGCGCCTGTCCGAGGTGCTCGAGCACCTCTCCTACCGCGACCGCCGCATCGTCGAGCTGCGCTACGGCCTCGGCGGCGAGCAGCCGCGGACGCTGGACCAGGTGGCCAAGCTGTTCGGCCTCACCCGCGAGCGGACGCGCCAGGTCGAGGAGGCCGCGCTGCGCAAGCTCTCCACGCTCGCCGAGGCGCAGGGCCTGCGCGACGTCGCTTAGAGCTCCTCTGGGCGGGCAGGCGGCGCGTCCCACGGGGGGTGGGGCGCGCCGCCTTTTCTGTTTGTGTGATCGATCTCACACTTGTGTCACCAAGGTATGTAGCATCTGAGCAGCATGGCAAGGGGGCGCTCTACCGCCGCATTTGGCGCTGGTTTCTAGGCCCGTTTCAGGGGGACGAAGGCCAGCAGATCACGAGTGTTGGTGTTCGTGACCGCAGGCCCTTCAGGGGGCCAGTGGACGAGGCCTTGGCTGTTGGGCCAGAACTGGATCATCGGCGGTCGGTTGCCGTCGATGGTGGTCCCCGCCCGCAATTCGTCGATGAAGCCGAGCACGTAAAAGCCAAGCTGCTTGAAGGTCAGGATCGCGCCATACATTTCGTGCCGCGTCGCTGGGTCCATATTGCGCATGAGGACCCCCTGCCCGGCGCTCACGATGGGGCTGCCCCGCCATGGGAAGTAGCCGACGAAGATTTCCTCACTCGGACGACCGTCTACTCGGATGGAACGTCGATGGTCCATCGGCATGACCTCACGCAGCTCAGGCGCAGTGGTGGCGATGACGGTGGCGGCAGTCTTGCTCGCCCAGAGCGCCAGTAGTGCTTGGCTGTCATAGCCGAGGCTGACGACTCGTCCCCGTGCCATCGGAACGAGGAGGTCGATCACGTCGTCCTCTAGGTGCTTGAAGTGCTTGTTGCAGGGGCGGCAGAGGGTGTGCGCCCTGTAGCTCGCGAATGAGATTGGCTGCTTGCGCCGTTGAAGCCGCCCCCCGACAAAGGCCGTGTCGGCTGGCAAAAAGTCCTTCACTCCCAATCGCTTGCTGATCCAGTGGGGGATGGCGTGTTCGCGGCTGTTGGCTTTCGCTCCGCAGAAGATGCAGCGCGGGTATGGAGTCGGGTGATTCACCCGTTACGCTCGACCCATGGCGGACAAGCGCCAGCGTACGCAGAAGACGCAGCCGAAGGGCATCGACCCGGACACGGGCAAGCCGTACCCGCCCGTCGACATCCCGGTGCCGAAGCGTGCCAAGATCGACCGGCTGCTAGATCGCGCCGCGAAGCCACGGAATGACAGCGTGAGCGGGCGTGGCAACCGCTGATATACGCTCGTGCGGTGGACGATCCCCGCGATCCCGAGATCTTCCGGGGGCCGATCCTCCCCGACCTCTTCTTCGTGGGCGCGGGGTGCTTCTTCCTCGGAGGCATCGCGGGGTTTGTCGTCGGGTCGCTATTGGGGCCGTTCGTCAGGGGCGATCCGAACGACTGGGCGCGATGGGCGGCAAACTACGCCGGAGTATTCGGAGTGGCGCTAGTCTTATTTAGCCGTGTCTAGAGCGGCTGGATCGAATAGAAAGTACGCGCCCTTCGCGGCGGCGGTGCTTTTGGCGGCGGTGGTCGTGGTCGCCGAGCGCAATCTCGAGATCGCCTCGGGTGTTGTGTACGCCCTAGCCGGATTCTTTCTGGGCCTGCTGGTCGTGGCCGGTCCCCTGTTCGCCTTCGGCACCAAAACGTTCAAGCGTGGGGGCCCAATGCAGGTTGATGTAGCCGCACGTGGTGCACGCCACGATCACGACGGGAACTCCGCGACCGAGAGTGATGCCGCCGTCACCCCCAATGGACTGGAGCAGGGCCTGATCGCCGGAAATTATCCAGTCTGTGTGTCCGCACATGGGGCATGGGTGCTGGTCGAGGGTGGCGAGAGCTCGCTTGATCCGCTCGACATCCATGGCACGCCAGCCTAGTCGGCGACGGTAGCTCGGGCCAGCAGCGCGTCGAACAGCCCACCGTCGCGGCGGTGGTTGTAGCGGAAGGTGTACTCGTCCAAGTACGACTGCAGGTAGCGCGGCGAGACGTGCTTGTAAGCGCCGCGCATCCCGGTCTTGAGGTTCCCGAAGAACCCTTCGATGGTGTTCGTGTGCGTGTCTCCGTCGACGTAGAGGCCAGCGGAGTGGTTGATGATCCGGTGGTCCAGATACTCGCGGCGCAGGGGCTTGTACGCCTGCCAGTCGTCGGTGAACAGGATCGACATGGGGTTCACATTCGCCCGCACGGCTCGACTAAGGGCGGGGCCACGACGCGACTGGATGACTCGGGCACGAACCCGCCCGCCGCGCTCGACCATGCCCAATACCTTCGGCTGACGCTCGCGCCACAGCGCGGCCTCGGACTGAGTCATCTTCCGACCACGCGGCTTGCCGCGTACCGAAGTCTCATCCACTTCAACGTCGCCCGAAAGCGGCTCGTCGTCCATGTCGTGCATCAACTCGGTACGGATGCGCTTCATCATCCGATGAGCCGTCTTGTACGTCACGCCTAGCTCGCGCTCCATCTGCTTCGCGGAGATGCCGCAGCGAGTGCTCGCCATCAGATACATGGCGTAGAACCACAGAACCAGCGAGGTTGTGGACTTCTCGAAGATCGTCCCCTTCATCGGATGGACGTGCAGGCCGCAGGAATCGCAGGTGTACGAGGCCCGCGTCTTGGTGCGGTGGAACTTCCGCTCCCGGTCGCAGCGAGGGCAGTGGGCGTGATGGCCGTCAGGGGCGAAGCGGTCGCGCCAAAGCTTGTCTAGACAGGCAGCGTCATCGGGATAGGCCCGCATGAACTCGACCAGCGAAATCTCGGAGTCGGACGAGGCTTGCCGGACGGGGTTATTGCGGTCGTTTGCAGGCATGCAGACATTATACATACCTTGATGACCTAAGTGTGATCGATCTCACACTGGCCATGGCGTTGCCGACGGCGCCGTGGGGGACACTTGGGTTGAGCGATCGTGGCCGAGCGAGCCGAGCAGGACGGCGCCGACGGCGCCGAGCTGTGGCGGACCAGCGTCCGCCGGCTGACGTGGGTCGGCGTGGGGTCGAACGCGCTCGGCGGGCTCGTGCTCTTCCTGCTGCTCGGCTTCCTGATCCCCTTCGCGCCGGAGGGCCCTGACCGCAACGTCGTGCTGAACGCCGTGGTCGGCGGCAGCTACCTCGCGATCACGCTGGTGATCGGCACGGTCTGGGCCAGGCGCAAGTCCGCCCCGGCCGAGCGCTGGCTCATCGAGGAGCGGCCGCCGACCGCGCAGGAGCAGAGGCTGGTCCTTGGGCAGCCGATGAAGCTGGTGCGGATCTCGGGCCTCTTCTGGGCGATCGGGGCGGTCCTGATGACGCTCGTCAACCTGCCGTCCTCGGGGTGGTCGGCGCTGATCGTCGGCGGCGCCATCCTGCTCGGCGGCGAGACGACCTGCGCCGTCGGGTACCTGCTGGCCGAGCGCATCATCCGCCCGGTCACGGTGCGAGCCCTCGCCGGAGGTGCCCCGCCTGGGCGGTCGGGCCCGGGCGTCGCAGGCCGCCTGCTGACGGCCTGGTCGCTCGGCACGGGCGTCCCGCTGCTGGGGATCTTCGTGCTCGCGGCAGCGGGCCTCGTCGACCCGAACGAGGATCCGGCCCTGCTCGCGGCCACGATCGGGTTCCTGGCGGCGATCGGGATGTCGGTCGGGCTGCTGGCGATCACGATCGCCGCGCGCTCGGTGTCGGAGCCGATCGGTGCGGTGCGGCAGGCGATCGCGCGCATCGAGGAGGGCGACCTCGACGTTTCCGTGCCGGTGGACGACGGCAGCGAGGTCGGCATGCTCGAGGCCGGCTTCAACTCGATGGCCGCCGGGCTGCGCGAGCGCGAGCGCCTGCGCGACCTGTTCGGGCGCCACGTGGGCCGCGAGGTGGCCCAGGCGGCCCTGGAGCGCGACGGCGAGGTCCGGCTGGGCGGCGAGGTGCGCGAGCTGGCGGTCTTCTTCGTGGACGTCGCCGGCTCCACCCGGCTGGCGGCGCGCCGGGCGCCCGCCGACGTGGTCGCCCTGCTGAACCTCTTCTTCGGGCTGGTCGTCGAGGTGGTCGAGGAGCACTGCGGCTGGGTGAACAAGTTCGAGGGCGACGGCGCTCTGTGCGTGTTCGGCGCCCCCGCGCCGCGCCCGGACGCCGCCGGCGACGCGCTGCGGGCGGCCCGCTGCCTGCGCGACCGTCTCCTGAGCGAGCTGGATGGAGCCACGGCCGGCATCGGCGTCTCGGCGGGGCCAGTGGTGGCGGGCAACGTCGGCGCCGAGGAGCGCTTCGAGTACACGGTCATCGGCGACCCGGTGAACGAGGCGGCGCGCCTCTGCGAGCTGGCCAAGCGGCGTCCCGAGCGGCTGCTCGCCTCCGAGGCCGTGCTGCTGAGGGCCACGCCGCGGGAGGCGCGCGGCTGGGAGCTGGTCGAGTCGGTCGTCCTGCGCGGCCGCGCCGAGCCGACCAGGGTGGCGGTGCCGGCGTCCGCCGAACCTGCGGGGCTCCTGCGCGCCAGGGGGTAGGCTGCCGCGCCGTGCCAGTCAACGAAGACGCCAAGGGAAAGGCCTACCCGCCCTACGAGTACGAGGTCGGGAAGGAGAAGATCCGCGAGTACGCATGGGCGGTGGGGGAGGACAACCCCGTCCACTTCGACCGCGAGCAGGCCAAGGCCGCCGGGTTCCGCGACATCCCGGCGCCGCCGATGTTCGCGGTCGTCTACTCCGCCGGAGCGGTCGGCCCGGCGGTGCTCGATCCGGAGGTCGGCATCAACTTCGCGATGATGGTCCACGGCGGGCAGGAGTTCACCTGGGGTGAGCCCGTCTGCGCCGGGGACACGATCACCACCGACACGACCGTCAAGGACGTCTACGAGCGGGGCGGGATGGGCTTCTACGTCTTCGAGTCGGTGTCGCACAACCAGGACGGCCAGGAGGTCGTGCGCGGCACCTGGACCAACATCGTGAGGGGGGTCTGACCATGCAGGTGGAGCTGAAGGTCACGCCCGACAAGTACCTGCCGCACCGGTACGCGGGCGCATCGGGGGACTTCAACCCGATCCACATCGACCCGGAGTTCGCCAAGCAGGTCGGCCTGCCGTCGAACATCCTGCACGGGCTCTACTCGATGGCCCAGGTGGCGCGCGCCTGCACGCAGGCCGCCGGCGGGGATCCGCGCTCGCTGCGGCGCCTGTCCGTCCAGTTCCGCGGAATGGGCGTGCCAGAGCAGGAGATCGTCGTCACCGGCGCGCAGACCGAGGAGCGCGACGGGCGCACCGTGGTAGGCCTCGAGGCCGCGCAGGGCGACAACCGCATCATCCGCAACGCCGAAGCCGAGCTCGAAGCGCGCTAGACCGCCTAGATTTAGCGCCGTGGAGATCTCTCCCCGGCAGAGCTTCATCCTGCGCAAGGTCGTCGAGGCGCACGTTCACCTCGACCAGCCCGTCGCGTCCAAGGTGATCGCTGAGCAGGACGACGTGCCCTGGGGGCCGTCGACGGTCCGCGCCGAGCTGGCCCGGCTCGAGGAGGCGGGGCTGCTCGAGCACCCGCACACCTCCGCGGGGCGGGTCCCGACCGACCGTGGCTACCGTGCCTACGTCGACGAGCTGATGGCCGGCGGCCCGCTGCCGGTGCCCGCCCAGCGCGTGGAGCTGAGCGCGATGCGCCGCGAGGTCGACGAGGCGATGCGCGCCACCACGGAGCAGCTCTCGCAGGTCACCAACCTGCTCGCGCTCGTCACCGCTCCGCCGATCGAGACGGCCACGATCCACCGCGTCGAGGTGCTGCTGCTGCAGCCGCAGGTTGCGATGGTCGTCGTGATCACCTCCACCGGGGGCGTGACCAAGCGCGTGATCTCCTACGAGCGGCCGGTCGACAGCGGCCTGGTCGCCTGGGCGGGCAGCTACCTCAACGAGGCGCTCGGGAACATGGACGTCGGCTCGCGCATGCTGCTCGCCAGGCTGACCGACCCGGGCCTGTCCGGTGGGGAGCGGGAGTTCCTCGCCACGCTGGCGCCGGCCTTCACCGAGCTGGAGCAGACCGCCGAGAACAACCTCTTCATGGAGGGCGCGGCGCGGCTGCTCTCCGAGCACCGCTTCCAGGAGCTGTCCCAGATCGCCGGGCTGATGGAGGTGCTCGAGCACCGCCGCGCCCTGCTCGGCGTGCTGCGCGCATCGCTGACCGAGCCGAGCGTCTACCTGCGCATCGGCGAGGAGAACCCCACGCCCGAGCTGCAGACGGTGTCGATCGTCGCGGCCAACTACGGCCTGGCTCGCCGCAACCTCGGCGCGGTCTCGGTGATCGGCCCGGTGCGGATGGACTACCCGCAGGTGATCGGGGCCGTGCGCGGGGCAGCGCGTGAGCTGTCGCGCTTCGTGACCGAGGTGTACGACCAGTGAGGCGCGATCCCTACGAAGTCCTCGGTGTCGCGCGCGGCGCCGGCGAGGCCGACGTCAAGAAGGCCTTCCGCCGGCTCGCCCGCGAGCTGCATCCGGACGTGAACAGCCACGATCCCGAGGCGGAGGAGAAGTTCAAGGAGGCGGCCGAGGCCTACGAGATCCTGTCGGACGCCGAGCGGCGCGCCACCTACGACCGCTACGGCTTCGAGGGGCTCGACTCGCGCGGCTTCGACTCCGCGGCGCACGGCTTCGGCTCGTTCGCCGACATCTTCGACGCCTTCTTCGGGGGCGACCCGTTCGGTTCGTTCGGGGGCAGGGGCGGCCCGGGCCGGGTGCAGGGCGGCGACGTTGCGGTGGAGGTGGAGATCGCACTCGCCGATGCGGCGAGCGGCACCACCGTGCAGGTCGCCTACGACATGGTGGACACCTGCCAGCACTGCGGTGGCAGCCGGGCCGAGCCCGGCACCGAGGTCAAGACCTGCGCACAGTGCGGAGGCGCCGGCCGCGTGCGCGCCGTGAGCCGCACCGCCTTCGGCCAGCTCGTGCGCGAGCAGGTGTGCGACGTATGCGCCGGCGAGGGACGCGTGCCGTCGGAGCCCTGCACCGAGTGCGGCGGCCGCGGCCTGCGGGCCGTGCGCAAGACACTCGACGTGGATATCCCGGCCGGCATCGCCGACGAGCAGCGCATCCGCCTGACGTCACGCGGCCACGCGGGCGAGCGCGCCGGCCCGCCCGGCGACCTCTACGTGATCGTGCGGGTGGCCGAGGACGAGCGCTTCGTGCGCGACGGCAGCGACCTGGTGAGCGTGGTCGACGTGCCGGCGCCCGCCGCGGCGCTCGGCACGAGCGTGAGCGTGCCCACGCTCGACGGCGACCACGAGGTGGAGGTCCCGGCCGGCACGCAGCCGGGGACCGTTGTCACTCTGCGCGGCCGCGGGATGCCGGCGATCGGACGGCGCGGACGCGGCGACCAGCAGGTGGTGCTGAACGTCGTCGTTCCGCGCAACCTGACGGCGCGCCAGCGCGAGCTCCTGAGCGAGCTGCACGATTCGCTGGGCGAGGACAACCTGCGCGAGCCGGCCGACGAGTCGATCGTCGGCAAGCTGCGCCGCGCGTTCCGCTGATTCGGCTCGCTTTCCGGGCCGCTCCGGAGGCGGCGGAGCAGGTGCTCGCCGCGCTGCTCGAGCTCGCCCCGTCGGGTGTGGAGCAGGTCGACGGCGAGGGGTTCGTGGAGTACGCCGTCTACGGCGCCCCGGGCGAGCTGCCGTCGTTTCCGCCGGGCGATGCCGAGGTCGGCGGCGTGCGGGTCACGGTCCGCGGCGACCAGGTGGCGGACGACTGGCAGGAGCGCTGGCGGCAGTTCCACCAGCCGGTGCTGGTCGGCGAGCGCGTGTGGGTGAGGCCCCCCTGGGCGGAAGCGCGGGCCGGGACGCTCGACCTGGTCGTCGACCCTGGCCAGGCGTTCGGGACGGGCGCGCACCCGACCACGCGCCTGTCGCTCGAGCTGATGCTGGAGCGCCCGCCGAGCGGCTCCTTCGCGGACCTCGGCTGCGGCTCGGGCGTGCTGGCGATCGCGGCCGCCCGGCTCGGGTTCGGGCCCGTCAGCGCGTACGACCACGAGCTCGCGGCGCTCGAGGCGACCAAGGAGAACGCGGCCGCCAACGGCGTCGAGCTCGGCCGGGTCGAGCGCCGCAACCTGCGTGAGCTGCCGCCGCCCGTCGCCGACACGGTGGCCGCGAACCTGATGCGCCCGCTGTTGCTGAGGGTGGCGGAGCAGATGGAGCAGCACCCGGAGGCGCTGATCGTGTCCGGACTGCTGGACGAGGAGGCCGACGAGGTGGCGGGGGGGGGGGGGGG
>JAXDII010000096.1:0-43242 GCA_034664085.1 Thermoleophilaceae bacterium | reverse complement strand
AACTCGACACGCACCGCGCTTCGCCCCCGCCCGGTCGGCTATGCGCGCCCACCGAGTACCCTCAACGGCCGCATGCCCAAGTTCCGTGATCTGGGGCTCTCCGAGTCCACACTCGAGTCGCTCGTCCACCTCGGCTACGAGCAACCCACCCCGATTCAGGAGCAGGCGATCCCGCCGCTGCTGCAGGGCAAGGACGTGATCGGACAGGCGCAGACGGGTACCGGCAAGACGGCCGCCTTCGGCCTGCCGATGGTCGAGCACGTCGATCCCGAGCACCGCGCCGTGCAGGCGCTCGTGCTCACTCCCACGCGCGAGCTCTGCATCCAGGTGACGCAGGCGCTGCGTGCCTACGGGGAGCGCAAGGGGATCGAGGTCGTTGCCGTCTTCGGCGGTGCGCCGATCCGCGACCAGGCCACCAGGCTCAAGGAGGCGCACGTCGCCGTCGGCACCGTGGGCCGGGTGATGGACATGATCGACCGCCACCACCTGTTCCTCGGCGACGCCCGCTACATCGTGCTCGACGAGGCCGACGAGATGCTCGACCTGGGCTTCCTCGAGGACGTCGAGTCGATCATGCGGCGCGCGCCCATGGGCCGCCAGACGGCCCTCTTCAGCGCAACCGTCCCCGGCGAGATTCGCCGCCTCGCCGAGCAGTTCATGCACGACCCGGTCGAGATCAAGGTGCGCGCCGCGACGCTCACGATCGACACCGTCGAACACTTCTACCTCGAGGTGCCCGACAAGGAGAAGCCCGAGGCGCTCGCCCGCGTGCTCAAGGAGGAGCGCCCCGAGCAGGCGATCGTCTTCGCGCGCACCAAGATCGGCGTGGACCGCCTGGCGCGCCGCCTAGGCGACGCCGGCGTCCGCGTGAAGGCGCTGCACGGCGACATGTCGCAGGGCCAGCGCGATGGCGTGATGATCGCCTTCAAGGGCGGGCGCGAGCGGCTGCTGGTGGCCACCGACGTCGCCGCCCGCGGGCTCGACATCACGGGCGTCAGCCACGTCGTGAACTACGACATCCCCAACTCGCCCGACATCTACGTGCACCGCATCGGGCGCACCGGCCGGGCCGGCGAGAGCGGCCGCGCGATCACCCTGATCACGCCCAAGCAGCGGGGCGACCTGGAGGCGATCGAGCGCCACGCCAAGACCGAGATCGAGCAGTGGGAGCCGGGCGCGGCCGGCGACGGCAAGCAGGAGCGCAAGCCGCGCGAGCGCAAGCCGCGTGAGCGCGAGACCCGCCGCCCCCGTCACACCAAGCCGCACGCCCGCGACGGGGTGCCCTACACCAAGCTGGTGGTGGGCGCCGGGCGCCAGGCCGGACTCGAGCCGGCCGACGTCGTGCGCGCGGTCGTCGACAACACCCACCTGGAGAACGCCGACGTGCGCAACGTGCGCGTGCTCGAGCGGTTCAGCTTCGTGGAGGTGCCCGCCGAGCGCGCGGGCCAGGTGGTCGAATCCGTTTCAGGCAAGCAAGTCCGGGGAGTTGAACTCCGGCTGGAGGAGACGACAAGACGATGAGCCAGGCCACGATGCACACCAACCACGGGCCGATCGAGCTCGAGCTGTTCGACGAGGCTGCTCCCAAGACCGTCGAGAACTTCCTGAAGCTGTCGCGCGACGGCTACTACGACGGCCTCGTCTTCCACCGCGTGATCCCGGACTTCATGATCCAGGGTGGCTGCCCCGAGGGCACGGGCACCGGCGGCCCGGGCTACGAGTTCGAGGACGAGATCAACGAGAACAAGATCGTGCGCGGCGCGCTCGCGATGGCCAACCGCGGCCCCGACACCAACGGCAGCCAGTTCTTCATCGTCACCACCGAGGCGGCCCCGTGGCTCGACGGCAAGCACACCGTCTTCGGGCGGGTGGCCTCCGGCATGGAGGCGGTCGACTCGATCGAGGGTGCCGAGACCGGCCCCCAGGACCGCCCGGTCAAGGACGCTCTGATCGAGCGCGTGGAGGTACATGAGGGTTGAGCTCTTGTGGTGGGAGGGCTGCCCCTCCCACCCTGAGGCGCTCGCGGACCTCGAGCGGATACTCGCCGAGGAGCAGGTCGACACGCAGGTGGAGCTGGTGGAGGTGGAGAGTGACGAGGAGGCGCACGCACAGCGCTTTCCCGGCTCGCCGACGATCCGCATCGACGGCGAGGACGCCGTCGCCCCGCCCGCGGGCGAGCCGTTCTCGCTCACCTGCCGCGTCTACCGCCTGCGCGACGGCCGCATCTCGGCGACCCCGGATGCCGAGGACCTGCGCGAGGCCGTGAGATCTCATGCAGATCGGTGACCCGGCGCCGACGTTCTCACTGCCCGATACCGACGGTCGGGAGCACCGGCCCGACGGTGTGACCGTCGTGGTGTTCACCTGCAACCACTGCCCCTATGCGCTCGGCTGGCACGGCCGGCTGATCGAAGTGGCCGGCGACTATCCCCAGGTGACCTTCCTGGCGGTGAACCCCAACGACCCCGAGCGCTATCCGGCGGATTCGTACGAGGCCATGAAGGAGCGGGTGGCGGCGGACGGCGGCTGGCCGCATCCGTATCTGCGTGATGAGAGTCAAGAGGTGGCGCGCGCATACGGCGCGAAGACGACCCCGGACGTGTTCCTCCTCGATGCCCACGGCCGCTTGCGCTACCGCGGCGCGCCGGATTCGGATCACAGGGATCCGGGGCAGGGGGCCATTTGGCTGCGCGAGGCGCTCGACGCCGTGCTGAGCGGCGAGCAGGTCGGCCGGCCGGAGACGGAGCCGGTCGGGTGCAGCGTCAAGTGGAGGTGATCGCGGCCACGGCGGCCGCGGTGTCCGTGAAGTCCTCGAGGTAGGCGTCCGGCCCCGAGGCGCGCAGCTCCTCGGGATCGGCGAACCCGATCGCCACGGCCACGGCGCGGGCCCCGGCCTCGTGCGCGGCGCGCACGTCGAGCGGGGTGTCGCCCACCAGCACCACGCCGGTCGGCTCGCCGTACTTGGCAGTGGCGCGCTCGCGTGCCACCGCAACCAGGTCCGAGCGCTCCTCGTGCGGGTCCGACCCGTACGCGCCGACCTCGAAGTCGAGCCAGCGCTCGAGCCCGAAGGCGCTCACCTTGATCACGGCGTTGCTCTGGATGTTGCCGGTCAGCAGCGACTGGACGACGTCGTCGCGGCCGTCGAGCGCCTCGAGCAGCTCGGCCACGCCCTCGTAGGCGTAGCCGTCCACGCGCAGCGCCTCCTTGCGCAGCTCCAGCTCCCCGGCCAGCTCCTCCAGCACGCGCGGCAGGTGCTCGTGGTCGCCCGCCAGCATGGAGAGCGCGATCTGCCGGTCCGTGCGGCCCGCGTAGTCGACCCACTCGGGCTCGCGCCCGACCACGGTCATGAACGCCTGCTCGAACGCGAAGCGGCCGTGGCCGGCGGAGCGAACCAGCGTCCCGTCGATGTCCCAGAGCACGAGCAGCACGGGCGCCTCAGCCGAGCTCCACGCCCAGCAGCCGCTCCAGCTCGGGCACCGTGGTGTCGGCGCCGCGGTGCAGCACGGGCGTCATTCCGACGGCCCGGGCGCCGTCGCAGTTCTCGCGCAGGTCGTCGACGAAGACGCACTGCTCGGGCGCCACGCCAGCGCGCTCGGCGCCCAGCAGGAAGATCTCGGGCTGCGGCTTGTGCAGCCCCACCTCGCCGGAGATCACAACGCCGTCGAACAGCTCGGGGAAGGCCGCGCGGTCGTAGCGGCCCGCGCCCATCGAGTTGGACACCAGGCCCGTGCGGATCCCCGCGGCGCGGGCCCCGCGCACCGCGGCGAGCATCTGCTCGTCCGGTCGCAGCCCGCCGAACATCCGCTCGACCAGCCCGGCGCGATCCTCGATGCCGAGCAGCTCGCCGAAGCGCTCGCCGAAGTCCTCCTCGGACAGCCCGCCCGTCTCGAGCGACCGCACCAGCTCGAGCGCCCGCGGCTCCTCGCGGAACAGCCGCTTGACGGCATCCGGATCGAGCCGCTCGGCGATGCAGAAGTCGCGAAACGAGGCGAAGACGTTGGTGGTGAGGACGCCCCCGAAGTCCAGCAGGAGGCCCTTCATCGAGACAGCGCGACCTCCCGCGCCTTTTCGGCCAGCGCGGGCACGCCCTCGTCGAAGAGCGCGAGGTACTGGTCGTCGGAGGCGCCCATCGTGAAGCGCTTGTAGTTGCCCTCCATGAACACGGCGGCCTTCCACAGGGCCAGCGCCTGGTACCAGTTGAGTGCCGAGACGGAGCGGCCGCTGCGCTCCTCGTAGCGCGCGGTCAGCTCGCCGCGGCTGAGGAAGCCCGGCTGGCGGGTCGCGGCGGACAGGCTCGAGAAGGACATGTCGGCCGGGTCGTCCGGCTCCGCCCAGGTCACGGTGAGGTAACCCACGTCGGCCAGCGGGTCGCCAATCGTGGACAGCTCCCAGTCGAAGATCGCCACCAGCCGGGCGGGCGCGTCGTCGGCCACCATGACGTTGCCGAGCCGGTAGTCGCCGTGGACGATCGTCGACGCCGGCGAGTCGGGCAGGTTGCGCGCCAGCCAGTCGCCGACCTCCTCCACCACCGGAAGATCGCGCGTCTTGTTGAACTCCCAGAGGCCGGTGAAGCGGCGCAGCTGGCGCTCGAGGTAGCCGGTCGGCTTGCCGTATCCCTCTAGTCCGCAGGCGCGCCAGTCCACGGAGTGGACCTCCGCCAGGGCGTCCACGAGCTCCTCCGCGATGCGGCGGCGCTCGCCCTCGTTGTCGAGCGCGTCCGGGATCGCCGTCGTCACCACGGTCCCGCGCATCTCCTCCATGACGTAGAAGGGGACGCCGAGCACCGACTCGTCGTCGGTGGCCGCGAGCACGCGCGGCACGCGCACCGGCGTGCCCTCCAGCGCCCGCAGCAGGCGCGCCTCGCGCAGCACGTCGTGAGCCGACGGCGGCAGCGGAGGCCGCGGCGGGCGGCGCAGGACCACCCGCGCGTCGCCGCGCGTGACGAGGAAGGTGAAGTTCGAGTGGCCCTCGCCGATGCGCTCCACCTCGAGCGCGCCGGACCCGATGCCGTGCCCGTCGAGGAAGGCCCGGAGCGGCTCGCGCACGACCAGCGGGGCGTGCTCGAGCCCCGCGGCTTCCTGCGCGGTGTCCACGACGTCCGGCGAGCCCATGCGGGCCGCATGCTACGGCCCGGGCCATCGAACCGCGCAACCTGCGCGTGCGTAGAACCGCACCTATGCGCTGCATCGTGTGTCTAGGGTTCCGGCGAATGCGACTCAACCGACTCCTGCTAGCCCCGCTCACCCTCGTCGTGGTCCTCGCGACCGCCGCCCCGGCGATGGCGGCGGACTGGTCCGTGGGAGTCGCCGACTTCGAGTTCACCCCGCCCGCGTACAAGATCGCCGTGGGGGACCGGGTCGTCTGGAACTTCAGCAACGGCGGCCACAGCGCCACGTCCGTCCGTGGCCAGGCGGAGTCGTGGGACTCGGACATCCTCGATGCGGGTGCGACGTTCGACAAGACGTTCACCAAGCCGGGCCGCTTCCAGTACGTCTGCACACCCCACGAGGGCTTCATGCGCGGCGTGATCCAGGTCGGCGAGGACGCCGTGCGAGACACGGTGGACGCCTTCAGGACGTCGCGCAGCGGCAACAAGGCGACGGTCAGCTTCACGCTCAACGAGGCCGCCAAGGCGACCTACGCGCTGAAGGGACCAAGCAGCAGGACCGTCACCCGCAGGCGGCTGGCGGAGGGCGACCGGACTCTCACGCTGAAGCGCCTCAAGAAGGGCCGTTACACGGGCACGCTGACGCTCGTGGACGACTTCGACAAGAGGGTCACCCAGAAGAAGTCCTTCAGGATCCGCTGACGCGGTTCCGGCTCGCCGCCGAGCAGTACTCAAAGTAATCTGAGCAAGGTGCTGCGCGCTCTGCGCCACCGCGACTTTCGGCTGCTCTGGACCGGGCAGGCGGTGTCGCTGGTGGGCGACGGCATCTACCTGGTGGCGATCGCCTGGCTCGTCTACGACATCTCGAACGAGCCCGGCGCGCTGGCGGTCGTCGGCTTCGCCTGGACGCTCCCGCAGGTGGCCGGGCTGCTGCTCGCCGGCGTGCTCAGCGACCGCTTCGAGCGGCGCCGCCTGCTCGTGATCGCGGACCTGTTCCGCTGCGTGGCGATCGGCGCGATCGCGGCGCTGGCCTTCGCCGACGCCACCGAGCTCTGGCATCTCGTCGCGCTAGTGGTCGTCTACGGCTTCGGGCAGGCGCTCTTCCAGCCGGCGTTCACGGCGATCGTCCCCGAGGTCGTGCCGCGCGCCGAGCTGCTGCAGGCCAACGCCCTGCGCGAGCTGCTGGAGCCGATCGGCATGCGCTTCGTCGGGCCGGCGCTGGGCGGCGCGCTGATCGCGCTGTTCGGCGTGGCCACGGCCTTCCTCGTCGACGCCGCGACGTTCCTGGTGTCGGCGCTGGCGGTCGCGCGCATCGCCCCGCGGCCGCCGCCGCGTGCCGAACGGGGCTCGCTGAGGCGAGACCTCGCTGAGGGCTTCGCCTACGTCCGCGCCCACGCGTGGCTCTGGGGGACGCTCACGGGCGCCGCGCTGTTTCTGCTGTGCACCTACGGGCCCTTCGAGGTGCTGCTGCCCTACATCATCAAGAACGAGCTGGGCGGCGACGCGGCCACGTTCGGCACCGTGCTCGCCGCGGGCGGGGCCGGGTCGATCGTGGGCGCCCTGCTGCTCGGGCGCACCGGCCTGCCGCGGCGCCACGTCACCTTCATGTGGGTCGCGTGGTGCCTCGGCGACCTGCTGTTCGTCGGCCTGGCGGCTGCCGGGGCGTCCTGGCAGATGTGCCTGATCGCGTTCCTGTCGTTCGGCCTCGGCACGGCGGGCATGGTGGTGTGGAACACGCTCATGAACACGCTCGTCCCGCCGGAGCTGCTCGGGCGCGTGTCCAGCCTCGACTGGTTCGTCTCGATCGGGCTCACGCCCCTGTCGTTCGCCATCACGGGGCCCGTGGCGGGGCTGCTCGGCGCGCGCACGACGCTCGGCGTGGCGGGCCTGCTGGGCGCGGCTTCGTTCCTGTTCCTGTTCGTGCCCGGCCTGCGAGATCCGGAGCGGCGGCCGCTACCGGCCTAGCCGATCTCCTCGACGTGCGCGACGTTGGCGCGGTCGTCGGCGTCCGTGCTCGGCTGCGCCTCGAACCAGCCATCGAGGATCTCGCCGAGCTCCGCCTGGCTCGTCGTGCGCAGGGACAGGGCCAGTACGTTGGCGTCGTTCCACCTGCGGGCGCCGCGCGCCGTCTCCGCGTCGGTGCACAGCGCCGCCCGGATGCCGGCCACCTTGTTGGCCGCGATCGAGGCGCCGGTGCCGGTCCAGCAGCAGACCACGGCCTGGTCAGCGCGGCCCTCGGCGACGTCGCGCGCGGCGGCCTCGGAGCTCCAGGCCCAGCCGTTGCGCTCGTCTGAGTTGAGCGCGCCGTGCACGAGCGGCTCGTGCCCGCGCCGGCGCAGCTCGTCGACGACGGCGTCCGCCACGCCGGTCAGCTCGTCGGCGGCCACGGAAATCCTCACCGAAAGCAGCCTACTCTTGGGTCCCATGCCGGAGCTGCCCGAAGTGGAGATCGCGGCGCGCCGCCTATCGCGCGCCGCCGCCGGCGCCACGATCGAGTCGGCGCTCGCTCCCGGCATGGTCACGATGAAGACGTTCGACCCGCCGCTGGACGCGTTGGCCGGCACCACCATCGGCGGCGTGCGGCGGGTGGGCAAGATGCTGGCGGTCGAGGCCGGCGAGCTGGCCGTGCTCGTCCACCTGATGTCCGCAGGGCGCCTGCAGCTGTGGGACACGCGCTCGTCGCTGCGCGACCGCACCTCGCGGCTGCTGATCAGGCTCCAGGACGGCAGGGAGCTGCGGCTGCGCGAGTTCGGCACCCAGCAGCGCGCCTGGGCCAAGCTGCTGCCCGCCGACGCGCTTGCCGGGGACGAAGCGGTCGAGCGGCTCGGGCCAGACGCCTACCCGGCGCCGCCGGCGGACGACTTCGACCGCCTGCTCGATCAGCCACGCCACCTCCACCCGCTGCTCCGGGACCAGCGGACGATCGCCGGGATCGGGCGCTCGTGGGTCGACGAGCTGCTCTGGACAGCGCGCCTGTCGCCGTTCCAGAAGGCGTCCGACCTCGACGCCCAGGAGCGCGAGCGGCTGCGGGTGGCGTGCGACGAGGTGCTCGGCGGCGCGCTCGAGCACTACGAGGAGGTCATCGGGGACACGATCCCCGACAAGCTGCCGATGCCGCTGCAGGTGCACCGCCGCGCCGGCGAGGCGTGCCCCCGCTGCGGCGCGACGATCCAGGCGATCCACTTCAAGGACTACGTCATGTGTTACTGCCCGGAGGAGCAGACGGGCGGGCGGGTGCTGAAGGATCGACGCCTGTCGCGCCTCCTGAAATAGCTGATCAGCTGCTACCGAGCCGGTCTCACTTCACCGTCAGGGTGCCCTCCATGCCGGCCTGCCTGTGGTTGCCGACCGGGCAGTAGAACTCGTAGTCGCCCGGCTTGAGGTCGACCTCGACCTGCGACGTGGCGCCCGTGACGACCTCGCTCGCCTTCTCGACGCCGTTGCCCTCGACCTCCACGGCGTGGGGGATGTCCGACGGGTTGTCCATCACGACCACGACCTTGCCCGGCTTGGCGGTCAGCTTGGTCTTGTCGAACTTGAGCGCCCCGCCCGGGTCGGCGATCAGCTTCAGCTCGGTGGCCTTGCCGCCGCCGGCGGATGCCTCGGGACTCGTCTCCGTGGCCTGCGCCGGCTGATTGGAGTTGCCGGAGGTGCCGCTGTCTTCGTCGTCGTCGCCCCCGCATCCGGCGGCGGCCAGCGCAAGCGCGGCGAGCACGGCGGCGAGGAACAGGAGTGGTGTGCGCATCGGGACCTCCGGGGTAGGCATCGCGCGGTTGTACGCAGCGCCTGGACGACCGGTTCGGTCCGGCTCAGTAGCGCAGCCGGCCGCGCAGCAGCGCCGGCCCGTGCTTGGCCCCGCCGTCCTCGCCCGCGTGGCGGGCCACGACCACCACGTGGTAGTCGCCCGGGCGCACCGCGGCGGTCAGCATCGCCTCGGCCCGGCCGTTGCGGGCCGCTCGGAACGTGCCGCCGCTCACCCAGCGGCCGTCCGGGCGCACGCACCAGAGCTCGTACATGGCGCCGTCGCGCACCGGCAGGTCGCGCGCGCGCAGCCTGACCCGCGTGCCGGCCGGCACCTCGGACACCCAAGCCGTCGCTTCGGCATCCGAGCCCGCGGCCAGCGGGGCGAGCTTGGCGCTGGCGTAGGCCCCGCTCGCGTCCTCGCCGGTGCCCGGCCACACCAGCGCGACGGCGAGGGCCGCCACCGCCGCCGCGCCCGCGAGCACGGCGATGCGCGGGCCGGTCAGGCGGGCTCGCTCGCTGAACGGGCGCCGCCTGCGCCGTGCGCTCGCACGCTCGCGCACGAAGCGGTCGAGGACCGCCTCCTCCACCGTCGCGGGGAGCGCGGGCGGCGGAACGTCGCCCGGCTCGATCCGGTTCAGCAGGAGCGGAAGCGCTCCCAGGTCACGCGCCTCCGGGCCGCAGTGCGGGCAGTCGGCGACGTGGCGGCGCATGTCCTCCATCTCCGCGGGCTCGAGCGCGCCCAGCGCGTAGCCGCCGAGCAGCTCGCCGTGGCTGGCGCACCCGCTCACGCGCGCACCTCCATCTCGTCCAGGATCAGTCGCAGGCTGCGCAGCGCGTAGGAGGTTCGGCTCTTGACCGTTCCCAGCGGAATGCCCTTGCGCTCGGAGATCTCGCGCAGGCTGAGGCCGCCGAAATGGGCGAGCCGGATCACCTCGCGGTGCTCGGGGGAGAGCCGGGCGAGGGCAGCGGCCACCTGCCAGCGCAGCACCGCCTGGTCGAGCTCTCGATCGATCTCCGCCGGGCTCTCGGGGGCCGTCCCCGGAGCGAGCCCGGGACGCACCGAGGCCCTGCGGCGCGCGTCCACGATGCGGTTGCGGGCGATCGTGTAGAGCCACGTGCGCACGCTCGCGCGGCGGGAGTCGTAGTCGCCCGCGTGCCGCCAGGCCCGCGCGAACACGTCCTGGACGACCTCTTCCGCCACCTCACGGTCGCCGAGTGCATTGCAGGCGAAGCCGAACAGCTCGCCCGAATAGCGGCGGTACAGCTCCCGGAGCTCGTCACCACTGTCGTCGTTCGGCAATCGCTCCACGAGCGTTGCATCGCTCGGGGCCATGCGCCCACGCTATACGCACAGCGGCGCGTGATGGTTCGGTCACGCGCGCCGCAGCAGCACGAGAGCGAAGCCCAGCGTCTCGCGCCCGCCGGGGAGCGCCAGCCGCCGCCGCGCCTCCGCCGCCCGCTCGCGCAGCGCCTCCCCGCCGTGGCGCTCCGCGTTCAGCACCAGGGTCCACTCGTAGCGGTCCCAGTCGCGCTCGCTCGCTGCGCACGACCACAGCGGCGTCAGGCCGGCCGCCTCCGCGGCGCGGAGCAGCCCGCCGTAGTCCGGGAGCTCGTCGGCGGTCGCGCCGAGTGCCTGGAGGTACTCGGCCGACGGCTCGGCGCGCCAGTAGCCCTCGCCGAGCAGCACCTGGCCGCCGGGCCGCACCAGGCCTTCGAGCCGCTCGAGTGCGGCCGGGAAGCCGCCGAGCGCGTGGCTCGACGCGATGCAGACGGCGAGGTCGAAGGGGCCGGGCGGCGGCTCGCCGGCTACGAGCAGCTCCGCTGACGGGACGGCACGCCGGGCGCGCTCCACCAGCTCGCCGTCGGTGTCGTAGCCGGTTGCCCGCACGTCCCAGCGCGCGGCTATCCGGCGCAGCGCCTCCCCGGCGCCGCAGCCCACGTCCAGGACGCGCGCGCCCGGCTCGAGGTCCAGCAGCCCGATCGCCTCGTCCAGGTCGGCCTCCGCGAGGGGGCTGTAGAGGGCGTGGTCGCCGTGGGCTATGCGCGAGACGGCGGCGCGGTCCACTCCGGCACCGTACCTTTCGTGCCGTGGCGCCCGCGACCATCGGCGAGTCGTTCCGGTCGTTCTTCGACGCCGTCGACGACTTCGTCTCCAACCTCGCCTCGGTGCGCCTGGGGCCGCTGGTGCTGGCGCTGCTGCTGTTCACCGTCTACCTGACGCTGCGGGCGCGCGCCAGCTTCAACATCCTGAGGGCCGCGTACCCAGACGAGCGCTTCCAGTTCCGCGAGATCTGGGGCGCCTACTTCGCCGGCTACGGCTTCAACGCGGTGATCCCGGCGCGCGGCGGCGACGTCGTCCGCGCCTTCCTCACCAAGACCTCGGTGCCGCACTCGAGCTACCCCGCCGTGGCGGCGACGTTCGTCGTGGAGCTGGGCTTCGACCTCGCCATGGGCTCGCTGATCCTGATCTTCGCCTTCACGCAGGGCGTGTTCCCGAAGCCGCCGGACTTCGCGAAGCTGAACGCGTTCGACCTGTCGTACCTGGCGCAGCATCCGCGCTTCACGCTGTTCCTGCTGACCGTGGTGGCCGTCGGGGTGTTCGTGGCGTTCGCGCTGCTGAGCGTGCGCGTGAAGGCATTCTGGGAGCGCGTCCGGCAGGGCTTCACGATCCTGCGCGACCGGCGCCGCTACTTCCGTGAGGTGTTCGCCGTCCAGTTCGCGGGCTGGCTGTTCCGCTTCGCCGCCTTCTGGGCGCTGCTCGAGGCGTTCAACGTGGGCGGTTCGGTGAAGAACGTGCTGCTGGTGCTGGGCGTCAACGCGGTCTCGGCGGCGGTGCCGTTCACGCCCCAGGGCGCGGGCGTCCAGCAGGCGCTGCTGGCGAAGGTCTTCGGCGGCGGGGCGGTCGCCGGCTCCACCGTGGCGGCCTACTCGGTGGGCCAGCAGATCGCGATCGGGGCGCTCACCTTCGGCATCGGGTTCGCCGCCCTGGTCTTCATCTTCCGCGTGCGCAGCTTCAAGGAGGTGGTCGCACGCGGGCGCGAGGACCGCGCGGACGAGGCAGCGCGGCGCAGGCAGCCCGGAAAGCCGAGTCCCGGGGTCTAGACTCGGAGCATGTCCTCGGAAGATCCCTTTGGCGGCCTCTTCGGCGACCCGGACGAGCTGCGCCGGCGCATGACCGAGTTCGCCGAGCAGATGCAGGGCGCTCAGAAGGTCGCCTGGGCCGACAACGCGATCAAGCTGGCGGTCGACATGACCGTTGCCGGACTCCAGCGAATGAACCTCCAGGGCAACGCGGAGCAGCAGTCACGCGACCTGCTCCAGGCGATGCGCCTGATGTTCCCCGAGGCCGTCATCCTCGTGCGCGAGGCGCGCGAGGGCTTCGGGACCTCGACCTAGTCGAGCTGCCAGGACAGCCGGTGGCCACCCAGGTGGTTGAGGAAGGCCGCGGGGTCGAACGCCGCCGCGGCGCCGAGGGCGCCCGCGCGGCCGAAGCCCGGCGCGCTCATCAGCTCGGCGCCGTGCGCGAGCGTCACGGCGGTCAGCCCGTAGACGTCCGCGCCGCGCACGACGCCGCGCCGCGTGGTGCCGTCCTCGGCCCGTGCCACGGCCACGACGGTGAACTCGGCGGCGCGCCGGGAGTCCTCGCCGGGACCCTCGGGGAGCAGGCCGATCGCCCGGCGGAGCAGCCCGCGCAGCGGCGTGCGCAGCGCCAGCGACAGCGCCGGCATCGTGTAGGGCACGACCGGTGCGAGCGCGGGGATGCCCGCGGCGGCGCGGGCGCTCAGCAGGGAGGTCACCTTGCGGGTGCGCGTGTGGTGGGGGACCGTGATCACCTCGCCCGACGGGAAGCGGGTCATGCGCTGGTGGCCGATCGGCTCCGGGAAGTCGAAGCCGGCCCGGAAGATCCCTCCGGGGGCGGGGCGCCAGCGTTCGTCCTCGTAAACGACGTCGCCGCCCTTCATCACCTCCAGGCCGCCGCGCAGCGTGCCGCGGCTCATCCCGAAGCCCTCGACCGAGTAGGCCATCACCAGCTCGGCGAGCGGCTCGAGGCCGCGCGCGGCCAGGCGCGCGATGCAGTCGCCGGGGGCGTAGTCGAACCCGAGCGCGGGCACGAGCGCCACCCCGGCGCGCTCGGCGGCCCGCCCGTGGCGCTCGAACACCATCCGGATGAACGTCTGCTCGGCGGTCGAGTCGGCGTAGTGGGTCCCGGTGGCGATCGCCGCGCGCACGAGCGAGTCGCCCGCGAGCGTGAAGGGCCCGGCGCAGTTGATGACGGCGTCGGCGCCCTGGAGCAGCTGGCGCAGTGCGCCGTCGTCGTCGAGCGCCGCCGCGCGGGCCAGCACGCCGCGCTCCTCGCCGAGGCGGGACAGCTTGGCGGCGTCGCGGCCGCTCAGCACGTGATCGAGTCCGCGCCGCGCCAGTTCGTCTGCGACGAGGCGGCCCGTGTAGCCGGTCGCCCCGTAGAGAACGATCGTCACCGGCGGCACGATACAGTCGCCCCCGTGCGCATCTCGGAGGTGATGACGGAGGGTGTCGTGACCGCCGCCACGGGCGACAGCCTGCGGCGCGTCGGCGAGCTGATGCGCGACCGCAACGTCGGCTCGGTCGTCGTCTGCGACGACGGCCGCCCGGTCGGCGTGATCACGGACCGCGACCTCGCGCTGGCGGTCGTCGCGGACGAGGTGGACGCGGCCGACGAGGCCGGCTCGTACGCCTCCCGGCCGCTGGTGACCGGCGAGGTCGAGATGGACCTCGAGGAGGCGGTGGCCCTGATGATCCAGCACCACATACGCCGTTTGCCGGTCACCGAGGGCGAGGCGCTGGTCGGCATCGTGACGATCGACGACCTGGCCGTGCGCGCCGGGGACCTCCACGCCGCGCAGCAGATCACCGCCGAGGTGGCCAAGGCGGCGCTGCCCGAGTTCTACTTCCACCAGCGGGGCGGCTGACCGCGATGGCGCAGCTCACTCCAAGCCAGCTCCGCACCCGCGGCAGGGTCGAGACCGTCATCCGCGTGATGGCTCCCGCCCTGGATCTCGTGCTCGCCGCCGGCGACCGCATCTCGCGGATCGTCGAGCGTGACGACCCCGAGTACTACCCTCCGCGCGTGACGCGCCAGGCAGAGAACGCTCCGCGACCCAGGTGAGCAGCCAGGACAAGCTTCAGTGGGAGGCTCGATGGAGCCGCCCCGCCGCCGCCGCGGCCTTCGCCGCCGGCTTCCTGCTGCTCGGCGGCACGGTGCTGTTCCAGTCGATCCTGAAGGACCGTCCGCGCGTGCAGGCGCTGCCGGACTTCCTGCTGTCGGTGAACGACTCGCCCGGCGCGCTGATCGGCGCCGCCGCGCTCCAGGCGCTCTCCGCGCTCTGTCTGATCGGCGTCTTCTACTACCTGTTCCAGGCGATCATCCACCGCGACGGGCAGATCCCGCGCTGGTTCGTCTACCTGGTATTCGCGGGGCCCGCCTTCTACGCGATCTCGCAGGTGCTCGGGGCGATCGACCGCATCGACGTCGCCGAGCAGTTCGCCGAGGGCCAGCCGATCTTCGGCAACGCCGGCGACAAACGCGCCGAGGACCTGCTCCGCGACGACCCCAACCCGGTCGCCATCGCGCTCAGCCTGGCCGGCTCGGTGGCGGTGGCCTTCATGTTCGTGATGCTGCCCCTGCGGGCCCGTCGCGTGGGACTGCTGAGTCCGTTCATGAGCATCCTCGGCGTGATCACGGGTGCCCTGCTCGTGCTCCAGCTGGTGCCGCTCGTGCCGGTGATCATCGAGGCCTTCTGGCTGGGAGCGCTCGGCGCGCTCTTCCTGGGCAACTGGCCCGGCGGCCGCGGCCCCGCCTGGGAGACCGGCGAGCCGCTGCCCTGGCCGGCGCCCGCTCAGCGGCGCGGGCGGCTGGGCGGCGCGGCAGGTGGGCGGGCCGGACGCGGCGCGGCGGACGAGCCGAGCGGGCGCAACGGGTCGGGCGAGCTCGGCGATCCCGCCGACCCCGCCGAGCCGGGCGACCCCGCCGACGCCGAGGCCGTCCCTACGCGGCCCAGCTCGCGCAAGAAGAAGCGCAAAAGGGGCTAAGTCGTAGCCGTCGCGTGCGTGTCCGCCGGGTGTGGGCGCCCAGGCGCGCGCATATGACACCTATTGGCGCCCACACTCGGGGTGCGGCGGGCCTGGCGCTGGCAGTGGCGTTGGCGCTCTCGGCGGCCCCGGCCCGCGCTGCGGACCCTCCGGCCGCGCTCGAGCTGAGCGCCCCGCGGCTCGTGGCGAGCGGCGTTGCCATCCCGCTCGAGGGCACGGGTGCCGCCCCGGGCACGCGCGTGCGCATCGAGGTGAAAAGGGAGAGCCGGTGGCGCCGCCTCGCCGCCGCTCGGGCGAACGGCCGGGGCCGCTTCCGGCTGCGCGTGCGCCCGGGCCTGGTGCGCGGGCGCTACATCCTGCGTGCCACCGCGGCGGCCGGCGCGCAGTCGAAGCGCGTCACCGTGCGCTCCCGGGCGGTGCTGCTCGCCGCGGTGGGCGACATCAACCTCGGCAACGGCCCCGGCGCCCTGATCGACAGCTTCGGGCCGCGCTACCCGTGGACCGGAACGGCGTCGGCCCTGCGGAGCGCGGACGTCGCCTTCGGCAACCTCGAATGCGCGGTCTCCACCCGCGGCGCCCCCGTTCCGAAGCAGTACACCTTCCGCGGGCGACCGGCGGCGCTGCAGGTGATGGCCCGCTACGCCGGCTTCGACGTCCTCAACCTGGCCAACAACCACGTCGGCGACTACGGCACCCCGGCGCTGCTGGACACCGTGAACCACGTGCGCCGCCTCGGGATGCGCGCGGTCGGGGCGGGCGGCAGCCTGGCCTCGGCGGCGGAGCCGCGGGTCGTCGAGCGCCTCGGCCTGAGGATCGCGTTCGTCGGCTTCTCCAACATCCTTCCCGCCGAGTTCTTCGCCGGGCCGGACCGCGCGGGCACCCAGCCCGCCACCCCTGAGCTGATCGCCGCCGGCGTGAAGCGCGCCAAGCAGCGCGCCGACGTGGTGATCGCCACCTTCCACTGGGGCGTCGAGCGGGCCGGCACCGAGGACGCCCGCCAGCGCGCCTTCGCCCAGATCGCCCTCGGCGCGGGCGCCGACGCCGTGATCGGCGCCCACCCCCACGTGCTCCAGCCGATCCGCCGTGTTGGGACGCACAGGCTCGTCGCCTACAGCCTCGGCAACTTCGTCTTCGGAGCTTCGTCGGCGCACACCGCGAGCACCGGGATCCTGCGCCTGAAGCTGTCGGCGCGCGGCGTCGAGGGCCACCGCCTCGCGCCGGCGGTCATCGAGGCCGCGCGGCCCCGCCTGCTGGGCTAGGCGATCGCCGGCGCGTCCGGCAGCCGCTCGAGCGCCGCCTCCATGTCCGCCTCGGAGAACTCCGGGTCCTGGAGATCGCCGGCGAGGTAGGCGTCGTAGGCGGACATGTCGAAGTGCCCGTGGCCGGACAGGTTCAGCAGGATCACCCGCTTCTCGCCGGCCTGCTTGGCCGCCTCGGCCTCCTCGATCACGGCGCGGATCGCGTGCGAGGCCTCGGGGGCGGGCAGGATCGCCTCCGTGCGCGCGAAGCGCAGCGCCGCCTCGAACGTCTCGTTCTGCCTGTAGGCGCGCGCTTCGACCAGGCCGTGCTTGACCAGCGCGCACACCATCGGCGCGTCGCCGTGGTAGCGCAGGCCGCCGGCGTGCACCGGCGGCGGCACGAAGTCGTGGCCGAGCGTGTACATCGGCATCAGCGGCGTGAGCCCGACCGTGTCGCCGAAGTCGTAGCGGTAGGCGCCGCGGGTGAGCGTCGGGCACGCGGCGGGCTCGGCGGCGAGGAAGCGGGTGCGCGCCTCGCCGCGCAGCACGCGCCGGATGAACGGGAACGCCATGCCGGCGAAGTTGGAGCCGCCGCCGACGCACCCGACCACCACGTCGGGCTCCTCGCCGGCCATCTCCATCTGGGCAGCGGCCTCCTGGCCGATCACCGTCTGGTGCAGGCAGACGTGGTTCAGCACCGAGCCGAGCGCGTAGTTTGCGCCCGGGTCCTTCGCCGCCACCTCCACCGCCTCCGAGATCGCGATGCCGAGCGAGCCGGTGGGGTGCTCGGCCTGGGCCCGGCCGGAGTCGGTGGTGTCGCTGGGCGAGCGGATCACCGTCGCGCCCCAGCTCTCCATCAGCGCGCGGCGGTAGGGCTTCTGGTCGTAGCTCGCGCCGACCATGTAGACGACGCACTCCATCCCGAACAGGCTCGTCGCGAGCGCCAGTGCCGAGCCCCACTGGCCGGCGCCCGTCTCCGTCACCAGCCGCTCGATGCCCGCCTCCTTGTTGGCGTAGGCCTGCGCGACCGCGCTGTTCGGCTTGTGCGAGCCGGCGGGGGACACGCCCTCGTACTTGTAGTAGATGTGCGCCGGGGTATCGAGCTCGCGCTCGAGCCGGTGGGCGCGGAACATCGGCGTCGGCCGCCAGAGCTTGTAGATCTCGCGGACCTGCTCGGGGATCTCGATCTCCGGCTCGGCCGATACCTCCTGGCCGATCAGCGACATCGGGAAGATCGGCGTGAGGTCGTCCGGCCCCGCGGGCTCCAGCGTGCCGGGGTTGAGCGGCGGCAGCGGGTCGCCGGGGAGGTCCGGAAGGAGGTTGACCCAGTGGGTCGGGATCCGGTCCTCGGTCAGAATGAACTTCGTTGGCTCGGTCACGTGCCGATCCTAACCCCGGTGGCTAGCATGCCCGGGTCTCATGGACGGACGCGCGCGGACCGGGCTCGTCGCGATCGTGGTGGTGCTCGCGGTGGCGGTGCCCCTCGCGATCATCGCCCTGTCGGGGGGCGGCGAGCAGGAGGAGGCGCAGGCCGCGCCCGGCCTGCGCGTGGAGCGCTCGCTGAATCTGCCGGAGGTGGTCGTCTACGTGGACCCGGCGGCGAACCGCTCCGCGCGTGCCCGCGGCCGGCGCAGCGTGACGCTCGAGTGCGTCGACGCCGGCGGCCGCCTGATCGGCGCCCAGGACGAGGCCTGGCCGTTCGCCGACACCGACCAGAACACGGTCGACCCGCACGCGCACGTGGCGCTCGACTCGACCGGAATGGCGGCGGTCGATCGCTGCCGGCTGGCCGGGACCGAGCCGCTGCTCGAGGGGAAGCTGCCCTAGACCGCGCCGGCGATGGCGGCGATCTCGCGGTAGGCCAGCGCCGGGTCCGGCGAGCCGAAGATCGACGAGCCGGCCACGAACAGCGTCGCGCCGGCGCCGGCCGCCAAGCCGGCGGTGGCCGGGTCGATGCCGCCGTCCACCTCGATCGGCACGTCGGGGCCGAGCAGCTCGCGCAGACGTGCCACCTTGGCGGTCGACGTGTCGATGTAGGCCTGCCCGCCCCAGCCCGGGTCGACGGTCATGCAGAGCAGGTGATCGAACGCCTCGGCGAGGTCAATGACCGACTCGGGCGGGGTGCCCGGGTTGATCGCCAGGCCCGCGTGCAGCCCGGCCTGGCGCACGGCCATCAGCGCATAGTGCACGTGCGGGGTCGCTTCGGCGTGGACGATCAGGGTGTCAGCGCCGGCCTCCGCGAACTCCGCCACGCGGCGCTCGGGCCGCTCCACCATGAGATGCACGTCGAGCACCCCGCCGCGGTCGTGCACCAGATCGCGCAGCGAGCTCACGATCAGCGGGCCGATCGAGATCGGCGGCACGAAGTGGCCGTCCATCACGTCCACGTGGATGACGCGCGCGCCCGCGTCCATCACCTGCTCGACCTGCGTGCCCAGGCGGGCGAAGTCGGCGGCCAGGATCGACGGCGCCACGCGAATCTCCTGCATCAGCGGGTGTGGCACGAAGCGGCACGCTAGCGCTACGCTGGCCGCAGGGGCATCCTCCTGTGGTGGTGGGTGCCCCTCCAGCGTTCCCGGGGGCGGCGGCTCAGGTGCGCGAAGCCTGCTTGGCGTGCGCGCGGATCTCGGACAGGATCCGCTCGAGGCGCGGCTCGGTGTCGCGGTCCACGAACGTCATCGCGGAGGCGACGGCGGGGTGCACCCCTGCGATCTCCGCGTGCAGTGCGTGGGCGATCGCGCGGTAGGCGGGATGGCCCTCGCGGCCCGAGCGCAGCTCGATCAGGTGCATCGCCTCGCGCGCGTTCATGTCGAGCACGTAGCGGATCCGGTAGCCCAGGCAGAGCGCGTACGGGGCCAGCTCCGGGTGGCCGAGCTCCACGATGCGCGCGTGCTCGGCGCGGGAACGCTCGAGCCCCTCGCGGTAGAGGTCGCCCACGCCGGCCTGATCGAGCTCCTCGGGCACCCCGGCGCCCAGCTCAGGGCCGAGCGTCTGCCACTGCACCGTGAGCATGCGGTGGCGCTGGAGGTCGCGGAAGGCGCCGTAGTCGGAGACCACCTCGAAGCGGTAGCTGAGCGCCTCGAAGCCGCGGCCGGGCCGGTGGCGGCGGTTGGCCCGCTCGCCGACCAGCTCGGCCAGCATCACGGCGCGCTCGTCCGGCGGCAGCGCCCGCACGGCGCTGCGCGCCTCCTCCTCGGAGACCGACGCCGCCTCGAACAGGAGCGCCGCCAGCAGGCCGTCCTCGTCGCCCTCGACGGAGAGCAGCCGCACCGCCGGCCCGCCGGGCTCGTCGCGCCGCGAGCGGTCGAGGCCGAGCCGCTGCGCCCAGCGGTCCGCCGCGTGGGAGCGCTCGGACAAATACGAGATCCACTCGCCGCCGCGCTCGGGCCGCTCGACGCGCGCCACGAAGCTCGGCATGACCGCCTTCAGCTCGGCCAGGATCATGTCGGCGTAGTTGCGCGCCTCCGGCAGCGGCGAGGCGTACAGGCGCAGCAGCAGCTGCTCGTAGGCCTGGCCCGAGGCGAAGATGCCGACGTGCGACAGCGAGGCCGCCGGCAGCAGCCCGCGCAGCAGGTCGAGCGCCTTGGCGCGGATGGCGCGCGCGTGTGCCGCCTCCGGCTCGCCCTCCGGGCGCGGGAAGCGCTCCGCGGCCCAGGCCTCCACGCGCGGCAGCGCCTGCGAATAGGTGTCGAACAGGAAGTCCATCGTGCTCTCGTACGCGGGACCGAGAGCGGGGTGGCGCCAGTAGCGGTAGCCGAGCCCCTCGGCGACCGGCGCGTCGTAGGGGATGTAGCGCGTCGACTGCTCGAGGTAGGCCGCCAACCGCCCACGCTGGAGCAGCTTGGTCATCACGTTGGAGACCCACTCGCAGGCGATGTGCGCGCCGCCGAGTTGGGCGACCGAGTCGTCTCCGTAGCCGATGAAGATGCGCTCGTAGAGCTTGCGGGCGCGCTCGCCCTCCTCGCCGTCGAAGGTGGCCCCGCCGGCGCTCTCGGCGGCGAACTCGTCGAGGTAGAGCCGGCGCAGCGTGCCCTGGTACCGCGAGTAGCGCGCGAACAGCGCTCCCTTGACCGTCTCGGGCAGCCCGACCAGCGCGAAGACGGGGCGGTCCAGGTTGCTGAAGTGGGGGCGGAGCGCCGCGCGCTCGGCCTCGGTGAAGCTCTCGAGGGGGTAGTCCATGCGGGCGGGTCAGGCTACCCAGCTTGGAGGCGGAACGGGCGGCCGCCGGGCCGCCCGTTCCATCCCCTCAGGTGCTGCGACGGATCAGTTGGTGACGACCGTGACCCTGGATTCGGCGGTGCCCAGCGGGGCCCCCGCGGTGATGCCCTGCCCGCCGGCCAGCCGGTTGAGCAGACGCGCTGCCTGACGGCTGAGCTCGAGATCGGCGGTCAGCAGGGCGCTGTTGTAGCCCACGTCCTTGCCGAGGTTGGTGAGCCTTGCGAGCACGATCACGCGCCCCCCGTTGCAGTAGCGGCCCAGCGTCTTGAGCAGGTGGCGGGTCGCCTTCGGGTGCTTGCGCGCGGCCTTTCCGGCGCGCGGATGCGTGGCTGCGAACTGCCGCAGCGCCTGCCGGACGTGCCCGCAGCCGCCGCGCAGGCCCGGGATCTGCGCTAGCAGCACCGCGGTCCGTCCTGCTCGCACCGCGACGAATCGGCGCAGCACCGCGGAGCGGTCGCCCTTGGTGAACTTCAGGCCGCCCGAGTGCGCGAGCAGTCCGTTGAAGTTGCCAGAGTTCCCGAAGCCCGCGGCGATCGGGAAGACGAAGCTCCCCTCCTCGGCCACGGCCTGGCCGACGGGGGCGACCGAGACACCGTGGTCGGCCAGGAACTGCGTGGCCTGCTCGGACGGCGTGACCGTCGTGCTGCCGGTCAGCTCGAGCAGCTTGGCCTGGGCGCCGGCGGCGCCGACGAGCATCAGCACAGCAGCGCCGGCCAGAGCGGCGAGCATGATGCGGCTACGTGAAAAAGCGAAATCCATTCCTGCCTCCCTTGATGGTGGGTGCAACCGCTCAGAACAGCCGGGAGGGCCCATAGTTGCGGCCTCAGGCGAGCCTGTGGTCCAGCACCCGCTCGAGCCGCGCGGAGGCGGTGTCGACCGGCACGGCGCGCTCGAGGCTCAGCTCGATCTTGCGCCCCTCGATTTGCAGCGTGGCGACCTGGTTGTCGAACCACGGCCCGTCGCCCACCAGGCGCCAGCGCACGTCCGGGTCGGCCACGCCGGCGGAGCGCGCGAGCGCTCGCGCGGCAACCTCGAACGGGCGCGACATGCCGACCCCGATGATGCGCCGCTCGCGCTTCTGGAGCGGGTTGCGGTAGGGCGAGCAGACCGCCTGGAACACGTTCGACCTGACGCCCGACCCGCGCCTGAAGGCGACCTCGGCGAGGTAGGCGTGGTGCACGTCTCCCGACAGCACCACGATCGAGGCCGGCGCCGGGCCGCGCTCGCCCGCGCCCACGGAGCGCAGCAGCTCGGCCAGCCGCGCGAACGACTCCTGGAAGGCGGCCCAGTGCTCGAGGTCGCCGCTCTGGCGCACGCGCTCGGCCAGCGGCGCGAACAGCGGTCCCCATGCGCCTCCCGCCACCGCTTCGCTCCAGGCCTCCGCGTAGTGCATGCCGGGCCCGAGCAGCCACGGCAGCGAGGTGGCTACCAGCAGGTGGTCGAAGTCGCCGGCCAGGTGCTCGGCGACCCACTCCCACTCGTGGTCGTCGAGCATCGAGCGGCTGCCCTCCTCCAGCACCCGGCCGGCGCGCGAGTCGATGACCACCAGGCGGGTGCGGCCGAGGTCGCGGCAGTAGCTCCAGAGCGTGCCGGACGTCTCACGGTCTGCCCTGCGGGCGAACTCCTCGAGGATCGGCCAGGCGTCGTCGGCCTCCTTCACGCGCCGCAGCAGCTCGTTGTCGGCGTGGTGGCCGGGAGCCAGGTTGCCGATGTGCTGGTAGACCCAGTAGGAGGCGAGCGCGCCCACGATGTGCCGGTTCCACCAGTCCTTGGCCCGCATCTTCTCGAGCCAGGCCTCCGAGATGTTCCAGTCGTCGTGGACGTCGTGGTCGTCGAAGATCATCGCCGTCGAGACCGTCGACAGCAGCCAGCGGATCGTCGGGTCGCCCCAGCTTTCGCGGTAGAGCTGCGTGTACTCCTCGAAGTCGAGGACGCGCTCGCCCGGCGGCTTGTCGGTGTCGCGCCGCGTCTCGACGAACGACCGCGTGCCGGGCGAGACCTCGTCGGCGTAGACCTGGTCCCCGATCATCAGCAGGACGTCGGGCCACTCCTCGCGCGGCAGGTTGCGCATGCGCTGAGCGAGCGTGTGCAGCGCGTCGACCTCGCGGCCGCGCGGGTCCTCGTCCTTGCGCAGCGAGTACGGCGGCTCGTGCGGCGCCGCAACGCGGCAGGAGCCGAACACGACCTGCAGCGGCTTCTCCTTCGGATACGTGTGGAAGGCGCTCGCCGGGAAGCCGTCCGCCACCGGCCAGACGAGCTCGCCGTCCAGGCGCACCTCGTACTCGTGCCAGGTGGACGGCGCCAGGCCGCCGCAGCGCACCACCGCGTAGTGGTGGCCGCTCACGGTGAAGGTGCGCTCGCGCGTCCCGAGCACCTCGACCTCGCACGCGTCGTCTGTCTCGACCCAGACCATCGCTTCGGTCTCGCCCACGTAACGCAGAAGGGGGCCGAGCACCAGTCCGGGCACCGAGGCAGCATATGGTTTGAGCTCGTGGAGGAAGAGCTGCAGAGGGTAGGCCGCTCGATCCATGCGGCCTTTCCCACGAGAACCCGGCACCCGCTGCGCGCCCTCGACCTGAAGGCGATGGAGATGGCTGCCGCGGACCAGGAGCTGCGCGCCGCGCTGTTCCGCTTCGTCGACGTGACGCCGGCCTGCACCAGCCTCGACGACCTCGCCCGCCACCTGACCGCGTACCTGGACGAGGTGGACGGCAGGCCGCCGCCGATCGCCGCCGCAATGCGGATGTCCCAGACTAAGCCGGGCCGCACGGCCCTCGGGGCCGCCGCCGCGGCGGGCGTGCGCCACATGGCCCACCGCTTCATAGTCGGCGAGACGCCCAGCGCGGCGCTGCGCTCGCTGCGCCACCTGTGGGAGCACGGCGCCGGCGTCTCGCTCGACCTGCTCGGCGAGGCGACGGTGACGCAGGCGGAGGCCGACCGCTACGCGGCGCGCTGCCTCGACGCGCTGGAGACGATGGCGGCCGCCACCCCGGGCTGGGCCGACCGTCCGCTGCTGGAGGCGGATTCGCTCGGTGCGGTCCCGCGCGTGAACGTGTCGGTGAAGGTGTCGGCGCTCAGCCCGCTGCTGCGGCCGGAGGCCCCCGACGTGGGCCGCGAGGACGCCGCCCGGCGCATGCGCCCGCTGCTCCTGCGAGCGAAGGAGCTGGGCGCGCACCTGCACATCGACATGGAGTCGGTCGACACGCTGGAGGCGACGACGGAGCTGGTGTTCGACCTGCTGGACGACCCCGAGCTGCGCGACGGCCCCTCGGCCGGGATCGTGCTGCAGGCCTACCTGCGCGAGTCGCCCGAGCAGCTCGAGCAGGTGCTCGCCTGGGCGCAGGCCACGCGCCGGGAGTCGCCCCTGGTGGTGCGGCTCGTGAAGGGCGCGTACTGGGACCACGAGGTGGTGGCGGCGCGCCAGCACGGCTGGACGCCGCCTGTCTTCGAGGAGAAGGCCGAGTCGGACCGCAACTTCGAGGCGCTCACGCGCCGGCTGCTGGAGGGCTGGCCGCACGTGCGGCCGGCGATCGCCTCGCACAACCTGCGCTCGGTCGCCCACGCGGTGGCGGCCAACCGGGCGGCGGGGCGCGCGGACGGCGATCTCGAGATCCAGGTGCTGCGCGGCCTGGGCGACGACCTGGCGGCCGCCCTCGCGGACGAGGGCATGCGGGTGCGCATCTACTGCCCCGTCGGCGACCTCGTGGCGGGCATGGCGTACCTGGTCCGGCGGCTGCTGGAGAACACCGCCAACGACTCCTTCTTGAGCGACCAGCAGCGCGGCGTGGGCGTCGAGCGGCTGCTGGCGGTTCCGTGAGCTTCCGCAACGAGCCGATCCTCGAGCTGCGGCGCGCGCCCGCCCGCGAGCGGCTGCTGGAGGCGCTGCGCGAGCTCGACGCCCGGCTGCCGCTGTCCGTGCCGGTGCTGGTCGGCGGCGAGCGCGGCGCGGCGGAGGGACTCGACTCCACCGATCCGGGGACGCCCGGGCGCCTGGTGGCGCAGGCCGGCCGCGCGACCGAGGCCGACGCGGCGGCGGCGGTGGATGCGGCCGAGCGCGGCTTTCGGGAGTGGGGAGCGCGCTCCGCGGCCGAGCGTGCGCAGGCGCTGCGCGGCGCCGCCGCACGGCTGCGCGAGCGCAGGACGGAGCTCGCCGCCCTCCAGGTGCGCGAGTGCGCGAAGCCGTGGCCCGAGGCAGACGCGGACGTGTGCGAGGCGATCGACTTCCTCGAGTACTACGCGCTGGAGGCGATCGAGCTGGAGCGCGGCCGGGAGCTGCTCCAGGTGGCCGGGGAGCGCAACACCATGCGCTACGCCCCGCGCGGGGTGGTGGCGGTGATCGCCCCCTGGAACTTCCCGCTCGCGATTCCCTGCGGCATGACCGCGGCGGCGCTGGCGGCCGGCAACGCGGCGGTGCTCAAGCCGGCCGAGCAGTCGCCGGGCAGCGCGGGGGCGCTCGTGGACGCCCTGCACGCCGGCGGCGTGCCGCGCGATGCGCTGTCGCTGCTGCCGGGCTACGGCGAGGCCGGGGCGGCGCTCGTGCGCGACCCGCGCGTGCACGTGATCGCGTTCACCGGCTCGGGGGCGGTCGGCCTCGACATCCTGCGCGGGGCCGCCGAGACCCCGGACGGCCAGGGCCACGTCAAGCGGGTGGTGTCGGAGATGGGCGGCAAGAACTGCGTGATCGTGGACGCCGACGCGGACCTCGACGAGGCCGTCCCGGCGATCGTGCACTCGGCGTTCGGGTTCGCGGGCCAGAAGTGCTCCGCCGCCGCGCGCGTGCTCGTGCACGAGGCGATCGCGGACACGCTGGTGGAGCGCCTCGCCGGGGCGATCGACGTGCTGAGCGTGGGTCAGGCGGAGCACTTCGCCACCGAGGTCCCCCCGGTGATCGACCGCGAGGCGCAGGAGCGCGTGCAGCGCTACGCCGCGCTCGCCGAGCGCGAGGGCCGGATCGCGGCGCGCGCCGCCGACGTCCCGGGCGAGGGCTGGTTCTGCCCGCCGACGCTCGCCGTCGACCTGGCCGCCGACTCGGCCGTCAACCGCGAGGAGGTCTTCGGTCCGCTGCTGTCCGTCACTCGGGTGGCCGGCGTCGACGAGGCATGCGAGGTCGTCGACTCGCTCCCGTTCGCCCTCACCGGGGGCCTGTTCTCGCGCAATCCGACGACCGTGGAGCGCGTGGTCGCGCGCCTTCCCGTCGGCAACCTCTACGTCAACCGCGGCATCACCGGGGCGATGGTGGGGCGCCAGCCGTTCGGCGGCAACCGTCGCTCCGGGATCGGCGCCAAGGCGGGCGGACCCGACTACCTGTTGCAGTTCGTCGAGCCGCGTGTAGTCACGGAGAACACCATGCGCCAGGGCATACCCGTCTAATCCGGCGGAGGCGGCCGGGCAAGTTTGTACCCTTGCCCGGCCATGACCGCGCCGGCCTTCGATCTGCAATCCCACTCGCTCCACTCGGACGGCGACCTCGCGGCGGCGCAGGTCGTGGAGAACGCGTCCGAGGCGGGCGTCCAGCTGCTGGCCCTGTCGGACCACGACACCGTTGACGGGGTCGACGAGGCGCTGGCCGCCGGGGCGCTGCACGGCGTGCGCGTCGTGCCGGCCACCGAGATCTCCGCCGTCGACGGCCAGTACGAAGACCTGCACGTGCTCGGCTACGGGATCGATCACCGCAGCGGGCTGCTCAACGAGCGCCTCCTGGACGCCCGGGGCGACCGCGAGCGCCGCGCCGACGCGATGGCGGCGCGGCTGCGCGAGCTCGGCTTCGAGGTCGACCCGGCGCCGATCGAAGCGCGCAAGGCCGCGGGCAAGCCGGTCGGGCGCCCGCACCTGGCCGCCGCGGTCCTCGCCCACCCGGCCAACGCCGAGCGGCTCGCCGCCGAGGGGCACGCCGACGTGTCGTCGTTCATCCCGGCCTACCTGATCCAGGGCAAGGACGGCTACGTCGCCCGCACGCACCCCACGGTGGAGCAGGCGATCGGCTGGATCCACGAGGCGGCGGGCGTGGCCGTGTGGGCCCACCCGTTCTGGGACATCAAGGACGAGCAGGCGGTGCTCGCGGCGATCGACCGCTACCGCGAGGCGGGCCTCGATGGCGTGGAGGTCTTCTACACCAGCCACACGGAGCAGCAGGTGGCGCTGCTGGCCGACCGCTGCGCCGAGCTGGGCCTGCTCAGCACCGGGTCCTCGGACTACCACGGCCCCGACCACCGCCTGTTCAGCCGCTTCCGCGCCTTCGAGCTGCACGGGCGCGAGCCGAACCTCGGCCCGATCGCCTACGGCACGCTGGCCGCCCCGGAGCGCGGCATGGACGGCCTCTGTATCTGGCTGACCGGGCTGTCCGGGTCGGGCAAGTCCACCGTCGGCAGGCTCGCCGCCGGGCAGCTGCGCGACCTCGGGCACCGCGTGGAGGTGCTGGACGGCGACGACGTGCGCCAGAACCTCTGCTCCGACCTCGGCTTCTCGCGCGAGGACCGCGACGAGAACGTGCATCGGCTCGCCTGGGTGTCCGACCTGCTCAGCCGCAACGGCATCGTCACCTTCATCGCGGCCGTGTCCCCGTTCCGCGAGCCGCGCGACGCGGCCCGCGCGCGCATGGGCAGCCGCTTCGTGGAGGTCTACGTGCGCGCCTCGGTGGAGGAGTGCGAGCGCCGCGACGTCAAGGGCCTCTACGAGCGCGCCCGCGCCGGCGAGATCCAGGGCTTCACCGGCGTCTCCGATCCCTACGAGGAGCCGCTCACGCCCGACGTGGTGCTCGACACCGAGCAGGAGTCGGTCGAGGAGTCGGCGGCGAAGCTGGTCGAGCTGGTCGAGGAGCGGCTGGCCCGAGCCGAGCCGGTGGTCACGCCGGCCTAAGCGGGCATGCCCGCTCAGGTTGCGGGGCGCTCGGCAGGTGAGGGGCGCGGAGCGCCGTCCGAACCGTCCGCGCCCTGCTGCCGCGCCTGCATCTGCGACATGAACTCCGCCCGCGCCTGAGCCGGCGTGCGGCGCAGCGCCCCAAGCAGCGGGATCACGCTCAGCACCAGCAGGCCGGCGTGGCGGAAGGCCCAGGCGAAGCCCTCGCGCGCCGAGCCGGCTGTCTCGCGGATGATCTCCTCGTCGAAGCCGGGCTTGGGCTCGAAGCGGTCCTCGGTTCCGCCGGTGTAGTCGTGCAGCGTCGACTGGATCACCATGCCCGCCAGCGGGGCCGGGATCTCCCATTCGCCGACGATGTCCTCGATCTCGTCGTCAGCGAACCAAGACATGTGCGCGTGCAGCACCCCGCCGAACGTCGCGATCAGGATCGCCACGCCGATCGCCGCGCCGAGCTGCCGGGCGGTGTTGAGGATCCCCGACGCGAGCCCCACCTCGGGGCCGGCCACGGCGCCCATGGCGCCGACGTTCAGCGCGGGGAAGCCGATTCCCATCCCCACGCCGATCATCAGCAGGCCGGGCAGGATGCGCAGGTAGTCCCAGACGTCACCCGCCGTGGAGGGCAGGAACGAGACCCACAGCATCCCGACCGCCATGATGATCAGCGCGGGCTTGGCGATCTCTCCGGGCGCCTTGGTGTCCGCGGTGCGGCCGACGATCGGCCACACGAGCAAGCCCATCAGCGGTACCGGGGCGAGCGCGAGCGCCGCTTCGATCGGCTCGTAGCCCCACAGGTTCGTGAAGACGAGCGAGAGCAGCAGCAGGCTGCCGATCGCCCCCGCCCCGAACAGCAGCATCCCGATGTTCGCGTTGCGGAACTGCTTGTTGGCGATCAGCGCGGGCGTGATCATCGGGCTGGGCGCCCGGCGCTCCCACCAGACGAACGCCGCGCCGAGCAGGATCGCGGCCTGCATCAGGCTCAGCCAGAGCGCCAGGTCGCCCCCGAACGGGTTGGCCTCCACGAGCGCGACCGTGAGGCAGAGCACCGCGGCCCCCAGCAGCAGCATCCCGCGCACGTCCACCTGCCGGCCCGCGCTCAGGTCCCACGTCTCCGGCCACCACCGCAGGCACAGCACCACGCCGAGGATCCCGAACGGGATGTTGATCAGGAAGATCCAGTGCCAGCTCGCGAGCTCGATCAGCACGCCGCCGAGCACCGGGCCGAGCGCCGAGGACACCAGCGCCACGACTGCGATCAGCGCCAGCCCGCGCCCGCGGTGCTCGGGCGGGAACACGAGCACCGTGATCGCGAAGCCGAGCGGCGCCAGGATGCCGGCGCCGATCCCCTGGACGAGACGGAAGATGATCAGCCACTCGATCGACCACGCGGCGGCGCAGAGCGCCGAGCCGATCGTGAAGATCGTCAGCCCGATCACGAAGAAGCGCTTGCGCCCGAACTGGTCCGCCAGCCGGCCCATCGAAACGAGCAGGACGGCGAAGGTGATGTTGTAGGCGTTGATGATCCAGGTCACCGTCGCCACGTCCGTCGACATCTCGTCCTGGAGCTCCGGGATCGAGATGTTCACGATCGAGACGTCGAGCAGGGACATCGCCCAGCCGATCATCATCACGCCGAAGATCCGCCACTTGTGGGCGTAGAGGAACTCGGCGGAGGGGTTGCTCCGCGTCTCGGGGGCGGGCGCCGGGTCAGCCATCGGGCGGGCGCGGGGGAGTGTCCTGGTCCTCGGGGTCGCGGCCGTCGAAGCGCAGGTCGGCGGCCTCGTCGCTGTCGTCCGGCTCGTCGTCGTCGACCGCGTCCCAGTCATTGGGGATGCCGTCGTCGTCGCTGTCGTCGTCGCCGCGCTGTGGCGGCGGGCGCAGGGCCGCGTCCGGCCCGAACTCGGGCAGCGTGCCGCCGGCCACGGTGAGCGCCGCGAATGACATGTCGGTCAGTACGCCCGGCTCGTCGTTGGCGACGTCGTCGTAGCGCTTGTCGTCGTCGTCGGCCTCCTCGTCGTCGTCGTAGAGGCGGCGCTCGATCTCCTCGCGGTCGGCCACCATCAGCCAGCGTTTGTCGCGCACGACGATCAGCGAGCCGGTGGCCGTGATCGAGAAAGGCCGCTCGGGCAGGTCCTCCTCGTCCACGCCGTCGAAGAGCTGGGTCAGGTCCTCCCCGCGCATCTTGCCGGGGATCGTGAGGCCCATGAAGGACAGGACGGTGGGGGCGACGTCGTGCGTGGAGGCGTACCAGTCGACGTCGCCGCCGGCCTCCTTGCCGTCGGGGTGGCGGATCAGGTACGGGATCTCGTACGACGCGCGGTGCGAGGTGGGCGTCCCGCGCCCGATGTAGTCGTGCTCGCCGAGCGCGATGCCGATGTCGCCGAGCGCGAACACGAGCACGTCGTCGGGCACCGCGTCCATCAGCCGGCCGACCCAGCGGTCGACCGCCTCCACGTGAGCGCGGTAGGCCTCGCGCAGCTCGCCGACGGCGCCACCGCCGAACCTCAGCTCGACCAGGCGCCCGTTCATCGGGCCCACGCCCTCCTTGTCCACCTCGCCGGGCTTGACGTAGACCGGCGGCGCCTCGGCGGCGTCGATCGGGTCGAACGGGTCGATGGCGAGGAAGAAGGGATCGCCGCCCTCGAGCTCACGCAGCGCCCCGATGCCGGCGCGGAAGGTGCGCTCCGCGGCGACGGACTGGCGCTCGATGGCCGCGATCTCGGCCTTCAGGCCGGTACCGCCCATGCCGGTCGCGGGCGTGCCGCCCGGGCGGCGCACGTCGGGGAAGCGCGGGCCCGCGAGAATCGGGTTGTCGGTGACGTAGGCGGTCGTGACGCCGGCGGACCTGACCGTCTCGGTGACCACCGGCTGCCAGTCCCAGATCGGGCTGTAGCCCGGCACCGGCGACAGGCCCTCGGTGCGCTTCCAGTCGCGAAACGGGAAGGAGCGCGTGCCCGTGACGAGGGCGCGCCGGACCGGCAGGGCGGGCATGCTCTCCGGGATCGCGCGGTCGAAGCGCAGCGACTGGCCGGTCAGCTCGTCGAGGTTGGGCGTGTCGGTGCCCGAGCCGCCCTCGAATGCGTTGACGTAGTCGGCCCGGACCAGCGGCAGCACCACCACCAGGGCGCTGGAGCCGCTCGGATCCTGCTTCTGAGCGGCCGCCCCTGCGGGCAGGGCGAGCGCTCCCAGCAGCCCCCCGCTCGCGGCGGTGGCGCCGCCGCGGCGCAGCAGGCCACGCCGCGTGAGGCCGCCGCCGGGCGTCACCCGCCGATCACGCCCTTCGCGCCGGAGGAGCCGAACTGCGGGAGCGTGCCGCCGGCCTCGTCCTCGAGCACCTTCCAGAGCCGGTCGACGATCTCCGGGTGCTCGCGCGCGACGTTGTGCAGCTCCTCGGGATCGGCGCGCTTGTCGTAGAGGCGCTTGAGCCGCCCCTCGCTGTCGCCGAGCATGAACCAGTCGCGGTCGCCGGCCAGGACGTGGTCGTCGTAGCAGGAGGTGAAGTGCTCGCGCGGCGGCGGATCGCCGCCGTCGAACAGGACCGAGAGGTCCTCGCCGTTCATCATCCCGGGCGCCCGCACGCCCATCATGGAGAGCAGCGTGGGGGCGACGTCGTGGGTCGACGCGAAGTAGTCGCTGGTCTCGCCGGCGCGCTTTCCCTCCGGGTGCCGGATCAGCGCCGGCACGTGGTAGACGTGCCACTGGGCCCGGGCGCCGTGCTTGCCCATGATCCCGTTCTCGCCGAGCGTCAGCCCGTGGTCGGACATGAAGTAGACGACGGTCTCGTCGAGCAGGTTCTCGTCGGCCAGCTTGTTCATCAGCCGCCCGATCCACTCGTCGACGAACGTGAGCTCGGCGGCGTAGAGCTCGCGCACGCGCTGGATGCTCTCGTCGTCGAGGTCCACGTGCACGATCCACGAGTAGGGCGTCTCGAACGGCTGGATCGGGGTGATCCCGTCGCGCGTCTCGATGCCCTTCGGGCTGCCGGCGGCGAGCTGGTAGACGCGCGGGGCGTCGAACGGCTCGTGCGGGTCGAAGGCGTCCACGCCGAGGAAGAAGGGGCGCTTCTTCTTCAGGTCGTCGACCAGGTTGATGCCGCTGCGCACCACGCGCGCCGTCGGGTACTGGCGCTCGTTGTCGCGGTAGATCGAGTTCCAGCCCGCCATCGCGCGCAGGCGGCCGACCTCCACCGAGTCCGACAGCTCGGGCAGCAGGTAGCGCTCGATCGTGCTGCGCGTGGCGGGGCGCTTGAACGGCTTGTTGAGGAAGCGGTAGGCGCCCTGCGAGTAGCTCGGCTTGACCCAGTCGACGGTGCGCCGGAAGTTGCCGAAGCGCGGCCCGATCAGGAACGGGTTGTCGGTGCAGTAGGCGGTCTCGATGCCGGCGTCGCCCATCACCTCGGTGACGATCGGGTAGTGGTCGGGGATCGGGATCCAGCCCGGCCCGACCGGCAGGCCCTCCGTCGGCACGTAGTTGCGGAACGGGAAGGAGCGCACCCCGGTCAGCAGCGCGCGGCGGGCGGGGCCGGTCGGCATCGCCTCCGGAACGGCCAGCGAGAACGTGAGCGAGTCGCGCGCCAGCGCGTCCAGGTTCGGCGTCTTGTTGCGGCTGACCGGGTTGTAGTGGTGGATGTAGTCGGCGCGCGTGGAGTCCGTGAAGATCAGCACCGCGTTGGGTGCGTCCTTCGCGTGACTGGTGGCGGGCTCGAAGTAGTCGTCGCCACAGGCGCCGAGGCCCAGGGCGGCTGCTCCGGCCGCGCCGGAGCCGAAGAATCCTCTGCGAGACAGGGCCACGGGCGCGGAAGCCTAGTGGCTGGGTCAGCCGGGCCAGGGGCCCCGGCGGGTCAGCGGCCGGGGCGCCGCTAGGCGCTCGAGGCCGCCACCTGCTCGGGTACCTCGATCTCGCGCTTGAGGATCTTGCCGGTCGGGCCCTTCGGCAGCTCGTCGACGAACCAGACCTTGCGCGGGTACTTGTAGGCGGCCAGCTGCTCCTTGACGTAGGCGCTGACCTCGTCGGCGTCGAGCGACTCGCCCTTCACCAGCACCACGGCCGCGCCGATCTCCTCGCCGAGCGCGTCGTCGGGCACGCCGACCACGGCCGCCTCCTGGATCGCGGGGTGCTCGTAGAGCACCTCCTCCACTTCGCGCGGGTAGACGTTGTAGCCCCCGCGGATGATCAGGTCCTTCTTGCGGTCGACGATGAAGAAGTAGCCGTCCTCGTCGACCTTGGCCATGTCGCCGCTGCGGAACCAGCCGTCGGCGTCGATCGACTCCGCGGTGGCGTCGGGGCGGTTCCAGTAGCCGCTCATCACGTTGTGGCCGCGGATCACGATCTCGCCCACCTCGCCCTGCGGCACCTCGTTGCCGTCGTCGTCCCACGCCTGCATCTCGACGCCCTCGATCGGGGTGCCGATCGAGCCGGCCTTGCGCTCCTTGTCCGGGTGGTTGAACGAGGCAACCGGCGAGGTCTCAGACAGGCCGTAGCCCTCGAGGATGATGCAGCCGAACTTGTCCTCGAACGCGCGGATCAGCTCGACGGGGATGGCGGCGCCGCCCGACATGCAGAGGCGCAGGCTGGACACGTCGGTGGAGTCCGCGCCGTCGGCGTGCAGCATCGCGTTGTACATCGTCGGCACGCCCTGGAAGATCGTCACGCGGTCGCGCTCGAGGATCTCCAGCGCCTTGTCCGGGTCGAAGCGCGGCAGCATCGTGACCGTCGCGCCCGAGCTGACCGCGCCGTTCATCGTGCAGGTCTGGCCGAACGAGTGGAACAGCGGCAGCGCCCCCAGCAGGATCTCGTTCTCGTCGAGGCCCGCGAAGCCCGCGACCGTGCGGCAGTTGCGCAACAGGTTCGAGTGAGTCAGCTCGGCGCCCTTGGGCTGCCCGGTGGTGCCACTCGTGTAGAGGATCACCGCGGTGTCGCCGTCGGCGCGGTCGGCCACCTCGGTGTCGGGCTGGTACTGCATGACCAGCTGCTCGAACTCACCCGGCGTGACCAGCAGGCACTCGGCGCCCGCCTGCTGGGCGCCCTCCTCGGCCGCCTCGGCGAAGCCGTGCCAGGCGAACACCAGCCGCGCGCCCGGATCCTGCAGGTAGAACGTCACCTCGCGGCCCTTGAGCAGGACGTTCATCGGCACGACGACCGCCCCGGCGCGCAGGATGCCGTAGTAGATCGCCGGGAAGTACGGCACGTTCGGGAGCATCAGCCCGACCCGGTCGCCCGGCACGACTCCCTTCGCCTTCAGCAGCGCCGCGATGCGGGCGCTCGACTCGTCCAGCGCGGCGTAGGTCAGCTCGACGTCGTCGAGCTTGAACGCCGTACGGCTTCCGTGCCGGCTGGCGGTGTCAGTCAGGACTCGGGCCAGATTCTCGCTCATCCCTCGCTCCATTCCGTTGCCGCCAGCAGCGTAACGCGCCCGCGGAAGCGAGGCGAGGGCTACCGCAGGCCGGAGAGCGCCGTGCCGATGTCGCGCGCGGCGTCGAACAGCGGCTCGGGCCAGATGCCGAACAGGATCGTCGCGGCGGCGAACAGGATCGCGACCGCTGCCACCTCGGGCTGGGCGCGCAGGTCGGCCTCGGGCGACCAGCCGGTGACCGTCCTCACGCGCCGGGGCGGCAGCGTCGGCATCTCGACCTCGTAGCCGCCCATCCACATCACCGCGATCACGCGCAGGTAGTAGGCGAGCGACACCACCGACCCGACCACGATCACGATGCCGAGCCACGCGTAGTCGCCCGCCACGGTGGCGTCGATCAAATAGAACTTCCCGATGAACCCGGCCGTCGCCGGCACGCCGGCCAGCGACAGCATCGCGATCGTCATCGGCCAGGCGAGCCAGGGCTGGGCTCGGCCGAGGTCCTCCAGCGCCGACATGTCGTCTCCGCGCTCGGACACCCGCTCGCGCGCGACGACCACCGCAAACGCCGCGACGTTCATCACCAGGTAGACGGCGAGGTAGAAGACGGTGGCCTGCAGCCCCAGCCTCGAGCCGACCACGACGCCCGCCAGCAGGTAGCCGGCCTGGGCGACGCTGGACCAGGCGAGCAGCCGCTTCATCGAGCGCTGCGCGAGTGCGCCGACGTTGCCGATCACGATCGTGACGGCGGCGAGCGCGGCGAGCGCCGGAGCCCATTCGAGCTGGGCCAGGCCGAACGCGTGGTCGAACAGCCGCAGGAAGACGGCGAAGGCCGCCGCCTTGGTCGCGACCGCCATGAACGTGGTGATCGGGGTGGGTGCGCCCTGGTAGACGTCGGGTGTCCACTGGTGGAACGGCGCGACGGAGGCCTTGAAGGCAAGCCCGGTGGCTACGAGCGCGATGCCGGTGAGCAGCAGCGGATCGGTGCTGCTGAGGGCATCGGAGCCGATCGCCGACGAGATCGCGTCGAACTGCACCGCGCCGGTGGCGCCGTACACGAGCGCCAGGCCGTAGAGGAGCGTCGCGGAGCCGACCGAGCCGATCACCAGGTACTTGAGCCCGGCCTCGAGCGAGGTGCCCCGGCGCATCTCGGCGGCGCAGAGCACGTAGAGCGGGATCGAGAGCAGTTCCAGGCCGACGAACAGCGTGATCAGGTCGGAGGAGGCCGCGAGCACGACCATGCCGCTGATCGAGCCGAGGAGCATCGAGTGGTACTCGCCGTGGCCGGCCTCGGCCGCCGCGCGGGCGCGCACCGACAGCGCGACGCACACCAGCCCGGCCACGTAGAAGAGCATCGACGCGCCCAGCGCGAGCGTGTCCATCGTGAGCGAGCCCTCGAGGATCGGCTGCTGCCGACCAGGCTCCCAGGTCCAGATGGTGAGCCCGATCGCCGTCAGCAGCGAGGCCACGGTCAGCGTCTGCACCAGCACGCGCTGCACGAAGGGGCCGCGGAACAGGCCCGCGATCAGGACGATGATCGAGCCGCCGACCACCGCCATCAGCGGCGAGAGCGCCTTGTAGTCGATCTCCGGCGCCTGGATCTCGGCGAGCGGCAGCATCATCGCTTCGCCACCTCCTGGCCGGCGTCCTGGGCCTCGGCGACGGCGGCGACGGTCGCCCGCTCGGTGCGCTCGACCACGAAGTGCGGGTACACGCCGAGCGCCACGATCACGGCCACCAGCGGTGCGACCGCGGCGAGGTTGAGCCCGTCGATGTCACGCGACTCCACGGCGGGTCCCACGCGGCCGTGCATGGTGCGCTGGAACAGCCGGATCATGTATACGGCGGCCAGCACCACGCCGATGCTCGCGACCAGGCCGTAGACGAACTTCTCCTCGAAGGCGCCGAACAGCACCAGCAGCTCGCCCACGAAGTTCGCCGAGCCCGGCATGGCGAGCGTGGCGAACGTGACGATCAAAAACAGCACCGCCAGCACGGGCGCCCGGAAGGCCATGCCGCCCAGCTCGGACAGCGACTCGCTGCCGCGCGCCCGCGCGGCGATCACGCCGATGATCAGGAACAGCGGCACGACCACCAGGCCGTGGTTGAACATCTGGAAGATCGCGCCCTGTGCGCCCTTGTCCTCCAGGGCGAAGATGCCCAGCACGATGAAGCCCATCTGCGCGATCGAGGAGTAGGCCACCACCAGCCGCACGTTGTCCTGGGTGAAAGCCAGGATCGATCCGTAGAGGATCGAGAAGACCGCCACCCCGACGAACAGCTCCTGCCAGTACACGGCGCCCTCGGGCATGATCGGCAGCACGATCTTCAGGAAGCCGTAGACACCCACCTTCGACAGCACGCCGCCGAGCAGCGCGATCGTGACGATCGGGGCGGAGCGGTAGGTCTCGGGCACCCAGCCGTGCAGCGGGAACAGCGGCGCCTTGACGAAGAAGGCGAGCGCGAACAGCAGCACGATCCAGTGCTGCGTGCCCTCCGACACCGAGCGCTGCTGCAGCTCGGCCAGCGAGAACGAGACCGTCCCGCCCTCGGGCGTGGACAGCACTCCCAGCGCGATCGCCGCCGCCAGCATCAGCAGCGAGCCGGCCAGCGTGTAGATCACGAACTTGGTGGTCGCGCGCACGCGGTCGCCCGTGCCCCAGCCGCCGATCATGAAGTAGAAGGGCACCAGCATCAGGTCGAAGAAGACGATGAAGAGCGCCAGGTCCTGGGCCAGGAACGCGCCCAGCACGGCGGTCTGGCCGAGCGCGAGGTTGAAGAAGAAGAGCTTCGGCCGGTCGTGCTCGCGGAAGGCCGCGACGAGCGTGCACGGCACCCAGGCCACGGCGGTCAGCACGACCATGAACAGGTTGAGACCGTCGATGCCGAGCTGGTAGCGGACGCCGAGCTCGGCGATCCACTCGTCGTCGGTGACGTACTGGAGCCCGTCCGCAGCGGAGTCGAAGTCGACCAGCATCGCGACCGTGTACGCGAGCACGCCGATCGAGCCGGCGAGCACCGCCCAGCGCGCCATGCCGCGCGGCAGCAGCGCGCCGACGATCCCGGCGGCCAGTGGCCAGAACAGCACGATGGAGAGGTGGATGGTCATGAGCTGGAGAGCAGGAAGTAGAGGGCGAGCAGTGTCACGCCCAGCATCAGCGTCAGGGCGTAGGCGCGCAGGTAGCCGGTCTGGATGGCGCGCGCGAACGAGGTGCCCGCGCGCACGACGCCGGTGGCGCCGCCGACGATGAAGCCCTGCACGAAGCGGGTCTCGATCACGGCCTGGCCGAACGCGCCGGCGGTGGCGAGCGGCCGCACGAAGAGCGCCTCGAAGAGCTCGTCGAAGTACCACTTGTGGGCAAGGAAGCCGTGGAGCGCGGCGAAGCGGTCGCGCAGCTGCAGCGTGACCCCGCGGCGGCGCACGTACATCACGTAGGCGACGCCGATCGACGCGATGGCGATGATGCCGCCGAGCGCCAGGCCGAGCCACTCGGCGCCCTCGCTCGGGTGGGTGTCGTGGAAGCGCGAGTCCGCGAAGGTCGGCTCGAGGAAGTGCTCCAGCGTGTCGGTCACGCCGGGGATCCCCACGACGCCGCCGATCACGGCCAGCAGCGCCAGCGGCCCCATGGCGGCCTTCATCGGCCACTCGCGCTCTGCCACGTGGTGCTCGGGACCGGGGAAGCCGACCTCGGTGTCCTCGGGCTCGCCGGTCATCGGGTTGACCGGGTCCCCGTGGGCGATGTGCCCGTGCTCGAGCTCGCGCGCCTCGGGGACGGGCTCGCCCCAGAACACGCGGAACACCATGCGGAACGCGTAGAAGGCGGTCAGCCCGGCGGCCAGGTAGCCGGCGATCGCCAGCACCACGTAGCCGCCGCCGCGGTTGAGCGTGAAGGCGAGGATCTCGTCCTTCGAGAAGAACCCCGACATCAGCGGGAAGCCGGCCAGCGCCAGCGCGCCGACCGTGAAGGTGATGTACGTGAACGGCATCGCGCGCCGGAAGCCGCCCATGCGGTCGAGGTCCTGGACGCCCGCCATGGCGCCGATCACCGAGCCCGCGCCCATGAACAGCAGGGCCTTGAAGAAGGCGTGCGTCATCAGGTGGAAGAGCCCGGCGCCGTAGGCCGCCACCGACACGCCGAGCACCATGTAGCCGATCTGCGAGATCGTGGAGTACGCGATCACGCGCTTGAGGTCGGTCACCACCAGCGCCACGCTGGCTGCGAACACGAGCGTGGCGGTCCCGATCACCGCGCCGACGTCGGCGGCGGTCGGCGCCAGCTCGAAGAGCGGGTGCATGCGCGCGATCAGGTAGACGCCCGCGGTGACCATGGTTGCGGCGTGGATCAGGGCCGAGACCGGGGTCGGGCCTTCCATGGCGTCCGGGAGCCAGGTGTGGAGCGGCAGCTGGGCCGACTTGGCGAAGGCGCCGACCAGGATCAGCAGGCAGGCGGCGACCAGCGTGCCGTCGTTGACGTGAAACGACTCCTGGGCGCCCGCGAACACGCCGGCGTAGTCGAGCGCCCCGGTCTCGTTGAAGAGCAGGAAGGCCGCGACCACGAGGCCGACGTCGCCGATCACGTTGATGACGAACGCCTTGATGCCCGCCCGCACCGCGGTCTCGCGCCGGAACCAGAAGGAGATCAGCAGGTACGACGCGGCGCCGACGAACGCCCAGCCGACGATCAGGATCACCAGGTTGGCCGCCAGGACCAGCAGCAGCATCGAGAAGACGAAGAAGTTGAGGTAGGCGAAGTAGCGGACGTAGCCGCGGTCGCCGCGCATGTACGCGACCGAGTAGACGTGGATCAGGAACGACACGCCGCTGACCACGAGGCACATGAACACCGACAGCGGGTCGATCAGGATCGAGAGGTCGGCGTTGAAGTCCGCGGTGACCGCGTAGCTCCACGCGGAGTCGACCAGCGAGCGCTCCTCCTCGGGGTGGTCGAGCAGGTCGAGCAGGGCGCCGATCGCCGACAGGAAGGAGCCGAGGATCGCCGCGCTGGCGATCCAGCCCGCCGTGCGCCCGGGCAGCCCGCCCGGCCGCAGCCCGCCGAACGCGACGATCAGCGTCCCGGCCAGCGGGAACGCGAGCACCAGCCAGCCGTAGGAGGTGGCGCTCATCCGCGCAGCTCCGACATCTCGTCGACGTCGATCGGCAGCCGGTTGCGGTACATCGCGACGATGATCCCGAGGCCGATCACGACCTCACAGGCGGCGATCACCATCACGATCAGCGCGAACACCTGGCCCGCCTGGCCGCCGTGCATGCGGGCGAAGGCGACCAGCGCCAGGTTGCCGGCGTTGAGCATCAGCTCGAGGCAGAGCAGCACCACGAGCGGGTTGCGCCGCGTCAGCACGCCGGCGGCGCCGATCGCGAAGATGAACGCCGAGAGGACCAGGAACCAGGTGATGTTCATCAGCTGACGCGGACCTCGAGCGTCTCGGTGGGATCTGGGTCGCGCGGGCCGGGCGCCGCGCCCACCTCTTCCAGGCCGCGCCGGCGGCGCGCCAGGACGACGGCGCCGACCGCGGCGATCAGCAGCAGGTAGGAGGCGGCCTCGAACGGCACCAGGAAGCGCGTCAGCAGCAGCTGGCCGATCTGCTCGGGGGAGCCGAAGCCGGCCCCGACGTCGGCGCCGCGCGAGTCGAGCGCCTGCAGGCCGCTGGCGACGAAGGCGATCGTCAGCTCGATGGCGATGGCAGCGGCGAACAGCGGGCCGAAGGCGTTCACCGCGCCGCCCTCGGGGCGCAGCGGCTCGTCGGACCCGCCGATGTAGGCCACCACGAAGATGTAGAGCACCATCACGGCGCCCGCGTAGACGACGATCTGCGCGGCGGCCAGGAACTCGGCATGGAGGAGCAGGAACAGCACGGCCAGCCCGATCAGGTGCGCCACGAGGGCGAGCACCGAGTAGAACGGGTTGCGCAGGAAGACCACGCCGAGCGCGCCCGCGAGCGCGCCGATGCCGGCGATGAAGAAGAGGACCTGCTCGAACCACATGGGCTGGTCCCGCTACTCGCCTTCGCGCCGCAGCGGCGTGTGCTCGGGGGGATCGGCCAGCAGCATCTCCTTGGTGAAGATCAGGTCGGAGCGGCTGTAGTCGGAGAGCTCGTAGTCGTTGCCCATGGTGATCGCGTCGAACGGGCAGGCCACCTCGCAGTAGCCGCAGAAGATGCAGCGCGCCATGTTGATCTCATAGACGGCGGCATAGCGCTCGCCGGCGGAGACCTGGAGCTCCGGCGTGTTCTCGGCAGCCACCACGCGGATGCACTTGGCCGGGCACGCGGCTGCGCACAGGGAGCACCCGACGCACTTCTCGAGCCCGGTGTCCTCGAAGCGCTGCAGCTTGTGCCGGCCGCGGAAGCGCGGGTATACGGGCGTCTTCTCCTCGGGGTACTGGATCGTGTGGTGGCCCTCGACCACGCGTCCGAGCGTCGTCTTCAGCCCGCGCAGGGTCTCGCCGAACACGCGATAGACCGCGCCCAGCCCCCCCGGCTCCGGGCCGCGATCGATCGGCTTCGCGGCCTCTTTCCAGTCAGTTGCCATCAGGTCACCACCAGCACGATTGCGGTCACTAGGACGTTCAGGGTCGCCAGCGGCAGCAACACCTTCCAGCCGAACGACATCAGCTGGTCGTAGCGGAGGCGCGGCAGGGAGGCTCGCACCCAGATGAAGAAGACGGCCCCGAGGATGATCTTGAGCAGCATCCAGAGCGGCGCCAGCTCTTCCGGGCCGGGGCCGTGCCAGCCGCCGAGGAAGCAGGCGGCGCCGATGCCGGAGATGATCAGCACCTCCATGTACTCGGCCATGAAGAACGAGCCGAAGCGCATGCCGCCGAACTCGGTGTTGTAGCCGCCGACGATCTCGGCGTCGCCCTCGGGCAGGTCGAAGGGCGCGCGCGCCGTCTCCGCGAAGCCCGCGACGAGGAAGATGCAGAAGCCGACGAACTGCGGCACGACGTACCAGATGCCGTCCTGGGACGCGACGATGTCGACCAGCGACAGCGAGCCGGCGGTCATGGCCACGCCGAGCAGCGACATGCCCATCGCGACCTCGTACGAGATCAGCTGTGCCGCGGCGCGCATGGCGCCGAGGAAGGAGTACTTCGAGCCGGAGGACCAGCCGCCCAGCATCAGCCCGTAGAAGGCGAGCGAGCCGAAGGCGAGGAAGTAGAGAAGGCCGATCGACACGTCGATGCCGTACAGGCCGAAGCCGCCGCCCCAGACGTCGTAGGGGCCGAACGGGATGATCGCCATCGTCGCGACCGCGGTGGCTACCGAGATCACCGGCGCGATGGCCATCATCCAGGGCACTGCCGTGGCGGGCGTGAACTGCTCCTTGGAGAGCAGCTTGAGCACGTCGGCGAGCGGCTGCAGCAGGCCGCGCGGGCCCACGCGGTTGGGCCCGATGCGCGACTGGAAGCGGCCGAGCAGCTTGCGCTCGCCGAGCAGCACCAGCGGCACGATCTGCAGGAAGACGGCGAAGATCACGATCGCCTTGACGATCAGGATCACGGTTCCCTCGAGCATCAGGCGCTCACCGAACCGACTGCCACGGCGGCGCGCGCCGCGACGATCTCGACGGGCCCCGCGGGCAGGGCGGCGCCGCCGAGGAAGATGCTGCCGGCCGGCACTCCGGTGCGCACGGTCACGACGGCCACCACGAACTCCGCGCCCACGGACAGACGCGCCTCGTCGCCGGTCTCGAGGCCGGCGCGGCGGGCGTCCTCGACCGACAGCTCCACGCGCGCGGCGGCTGCCAGGAAGCGGAGCGACGGGGCGTGCTCGGTCTCGTGTCCCTCCCAGAGGCTGCGCGCGACGCCCGCGAGCACGCCCTCGGGCGCGCTCGGCGGTGCCACGAGCTGCTCCGCGGAGGGCTGCTCGCCCTCCAGCGCGGAGGCGGCGTCGCGCTCCTGCCAGCGCACGCCGCGGCCGCCGATCTCGTCGAGGGTGATGCCGGCGTAGAAGGGCACGGCCTCGGTCAGCGCCGCGGTCACCATCGGGGCGCTGAGCGCGCCGGTGCCCGCGCCGAGCCGCTCGCACAGCTCGGCCAGCACCCACCAGCCGGCGCGCGACTGGTTCGGATGCCCGAGCGCCTGGCGCACGCGCTGCAGGCGGCCGTCCGGGTGCGTGACGGTGCCCTCCTTCTCCGCGTAGACCGCGGCCGGGAAGACGACGCCGGCGTGCTCGTCGAGCGCCTCGCTGCCGAACTGGGCGAACGCGATCACGGAGCTGGCGCGCGCGAGCACCGACGCGGGGGGCGCGTGCTCGACCAGCAGCAGGGCGCCGAGCTGATCGGCGTCTGCGATCTCCGCTGCGGTCATGCCCTGCGCCGGCGCGTCCCTGAGGCCGGGCTCGAGCGTCGGCGCGCAGCCCACCTCGCGCAGTCCGCGGCCGTTGGTGCCGGTGGGGACCTCGATCAGCCCCGACTCTTCCTTGCCGTCCACGCCGAGCGCGCCGGCCAGCGCCAGCAGCGCCTCGACCGCCTGCGCGCCGCGCTCGCCCGCGGCCACCTGCTCGCCCCAGATCACGACTACGTCGCCTGCGTCGCGCAGCACGTCGGCCGCGGCGCCCACGGCGGCGCTGTCGGCGCGCGCCGAGCGCGAGAGCTCGGCCACGTCCTGGCCGGAGCTGCGCGGGCCGCCGAGGGCGGCGCCCAGCGCGGCCACGGCCGCCTCGGCGGCGCCGGGCGCGAACCGCAGCGTCGCGCGGGCGTTGGGATCGAGCGTCGAGGGGCGCGAGGAGGCGACCACCAGGCGGGCGCGGTTGCGCCGCACGGCCTTGCGCACGCGCAGGTCGAGGATCGGCGCCTCGTCCACGAGCTCGGTGTCGAGCACGAGGATCGCGTCGGCGTGGTCGATGTCCGACACCCGGGCCGACAGCGCGGGCCGCGCCAGCGCGCGGGCGTGCGTGCCGGACAGGCCGCCCGCCTCACCCGAGTCGACGTGCGGCGAGCCGAGCCCCTTGCGCAGCAAGTGCTGGACGAGGAAGCCCTCCTCGTTGGTGGCCGGGCCGCCGACCAGCGCGGCGGTGCGCTCGCCCGAACGCTCGAGCGCTCGCGCGGCCTCCGAGAGCGCGCGCTCCCACGAGACCTCGCGCAGGAAGCCGCCGTCGCGCACCAGCGGCGCGGTGATGCGCTCGCGCGAGGCGAAGGCCTGGTAGCCGAAGCGGCCCTTGTCGCAGAGCCAGCCGTCGTCGACCTCCTCGTTGTCGCGCGCGAGCACGCGCACGACCTTGGCGTCGTCGCGCACCGTCAGCTCGACGTTGCACTGCGACGGGCACATCGTGCAGATCGTGCCGGAGCCCTCGATGTCCCACGGGCGCGCGCGGAAGCGGTAGGCCGTGGACGTGAGCGCGCCCACCGGGCAGAGCTCGATGATGTTGCCGGTGAACGGCGCGACGTAGGGGGCGCCGTGGTGGGTGCCGACGAAGGTGTGGTCGCCGCGCTCGAGGAAGACGAGCTGGTGGTCCTCGGAGACCTCCTGCGAGAAGCGCACGCAGCGGTAGCAGAGGATGCAGCGCTCGCGGTCGATCGCCACCAGCGGCGACAGCTCGAGCGGCTTCTTGAAGTGACGCTTGGGCTCGATGTAGCGCGAGCGGCCGGCGCCCCAGCCGTAGGAGATGTCCTGCAGCGGGCACTCGCCGCCCTTGTCGCACAC